>JBBAQX010000001.1:0-205069 GCA_040400085.1 Lysinibacter sp.
CGCTTTGCCCGAGTAAGAAGAGGCGCACTATGACCGATCCCTTCCTGGTTCTTGATATCCGTTCCGTTACCCTGTCCGACCCGTTTTACAACGAGTTCCACCCTGGCGGGGTCAATCTTGTGATCAAAGATCAGGCTGTCCCCGTCAGCCGAGGCAAAACTCCGGGACTCTACTCTTTCCAGGTGTTCTTTTCCGAGAAGAATACATCTGGAGTCCTGACCTACACCGACGGAGACATCGTTGGCCGGAATGACCCTTGGACGCATGGGATACTGCGGAGAAGACCCCAGGGCCCAGACTATATTTCTCAGTATACCGAAGCTACCAGCGGTCGCTTCGATATCTTCAAGCGTTGCCCCTGGCCCCCGCTCGGAACCCTGGTCCACATCGAAGGCATAGGGTTCGGTATTATCACAGAGACCCTGGGGTCCTATGCCGTTCTTCAGGAGGGCACAGTCCTGACCTGGACCACCTTTTCCCTGAGTGGCCATGTCGTCGAAAAGACTATGCCTGACCGGTATACCTACCCGCGTTCGCTCTTATGCAAACCCCAGGGTAAGCTACCTCTATGGCCGCTACCTGCCTCAACTGCGAAAGTCCAAATCCCGGGTCGGGGAACCTGTGCCCAGCTTGTCAAAGCTTGGCGAAACCCCGAGGGGTTGTCTTCCGACCCAAAATCCCACCGACTCCCCCCGAGGAAAAGTCAGAAGATGTAGCCTAGGGTGGTCCAGAGGGCTCGTTCCCGGGTAGGCAAGTACCCTACCTGGATTTGTCGTTCCGGGGCATGAACCCGGATAACACCCTCCAGGATGGCAAGCCCCACCTCTCGGGGAAGCTCAATGCCAAAGACCTTGTAGCTTTGCCGGTGTGCCTCCCACAAGACGACCACGCCCTCTAGGGCGCTCATGTACCTGGCATACTCGTCGGGGTTCATACCTCTTTGCCCCTCTATAAGATGGCTTGCCAGAGGTCGCCTTTTTTCTTCAGGTAGCCCTCTTCCTCCAAGAGGGACAAGGCTACCTCGATATCCTCTTCCGAGACTTCCCCGTAAGAGGGGCTGTCCTGGAAAATATCCATGAAGGTGCCGTTGTCCAAGAGGTACCTGTGGCTCGTAGCCCCACGGATAGCCAGGAAAGCCCACAGGTTCGAGAGCTTCCCCAGGGCATCCGTCAAGTTGAGGGGCAGCGGCTCTGCCTCTGCATAGACGGTCACCAGGCTATCCCTCAAGGAACCTATCTCGATATCCGGAGACCCCGAATAGGGATTGTTCACCAGCTTCTCTATGAGGGTATGCGCGTAGTGAACAGGTCGGTTCCGTATCCATTCCTGGACTTGCCCGATTTCGAGATCCGGGTTGTAACTTGGGGTGTCACTCAGCCACCGGTACATATCAGATAGCTCCTGACGGAGGCTCAGACCGGACTTACGCTTGGGGGCAACCTTCTTCTTGGGGGGCATGTTCTTACTTACTGGCAACGTGCATGTAGACCATCCCCCAAGCCTGAAGAGCTACCCGGAGACGATCCTTGAGAGCATCTGCTTGCTCTTGCCCTGCTTTCCACCGCTCCGGGTACCTGTTCTTCTGGTCGTCGCAGCTTGCCCAGGTCTGATCAGCCAGGCGGATAGCTTCCTCCCAAGAAATCTTCTCAAGGTTCTTTAGCATGTGGAGGGCGTTGTAAACGTTCCCCCCTGCCCCGGGGATCTCCGTATTGGAGAGGGCCCTGCTGAATTCCTTGCCAGGGTCCACGGTGGTGGCGTCTTCGTAGGAGGTATAGGTCTCGACGATAGCTAGCGCTATCGTCACAGGATGGCCTGGGTAGACGGCTCGGATGTAGGGGGGCATGATCACTCCGGGATGGGGATACCTGGGGCTTGGTACACCGCCTTGGCCCTCACCTGGACAAAGTCCACGGCGCCCTTCTCGTAGAGCATCGCGGTGAGGTGTCCCCCATGGACACAGCCCGTATCGACACCGTAGGTCATCGCACCACCTGGGGACTTGTGTACCCTGGGCTTGCTCAAACTGAACGACTCGTGGCCGTAAACCACAGGTTCTTGTCCGGTATACTTCTCCGTCCAATGCACCAGCCCAGGGCCAGGGAGCCCGTGGTTCTTGCTGTAGTCTGAGGGTACGTGGTCCCCCTCTGCATTGACCCACCGTAGACGGAGAGCGTGTGTCTGCTTATCCCACGGCTTCCTGGAGTCTACTCCGCCATGGACCACCACAAGGCCCTCGGACCTGATCAAGACGGGCCTTGAGGCAAGCCAGGCCCAGGCATCCTCCCCCAGCCCTGCCAAGTAACCTGCCCCCTCCCCCTCTCGGATAGGGGTCATGGGGTTGACGTAACCAGGGTAATCCCGGACCTTCCTCTCGTGGTTCCGGTAACGAAGGTACCTCTCTTCATGGTTCCCTTGGACGGCTTCCCAGCCATGGTCAATGGCATAACGGACACAGCCTACACCATCAGGACCCTTATCCAGGAAGTCGCCTACACAGATAACCCTGGCCTCGGGAGGGATCTTCGCTGCCAGAGACCTCAACTCGTCCAGACATCCATGGATATCTCCGATCACGGCAAGCATAGTGGTTCCTTATCACCCCAGAGAGGGAAGTGCTTCTTTTCGTATGTCTCTACCTCCTCAAGTAGGGCCAGGTAGGCTGCACCTTCCGGGCTATCCACAGAGATGGTCTGCTGGTGTAGGTCGTAGAGCTTCACCATGGCGGCCTCGTACTCGGATACAGTCGTGATCATACTGTATCCTTCGCCTTAAGACGATCCGAGACCTCCCAGAGAACAAGGTACCCCATCAAGTCCTTACGGACATCCTCCCCCCCTGCTTGCCCACGGACAAGGCGCGACAACTTGTCGTCAATCCGCACCCGGATCTGCTCTTCAGGGCTAGCCTTGGAGAAGATCCGCACAGGGTCCAAGGCGCTATTCCCGTAAGCCTTGTTCTTCTCTTTGAGTAGAGAAGCCAGGTCACGGCAGACTTCTTCGATGATGGTAGCTACGGCTTCTTCGCTGTAGTGCATACCCCCTTGATAGCACCTCTCCCCACAGAGAGTCAGTCTTCCGAGACCTCTACCGGGACTCCCCGGAAGATAGCTGGGATCTTCTCCTTCGCCCCCGGGACAACGTAAATCACCAGCTTGCCGTTCTGCCTGCCCACACCTGTCACCCACTGGCCAAAGGCTTCCATGACGTGATGCTGCATCTTGGCCAGTTCTTCGCGCTCTTGCGTTGTCATCCTTCATCGCCTTTCGTAAATCGAACGTACACCAGAGACCATCTTCGTCTAGCCTGGCTAGCTTGGCTTCCGTAACCAGGGTACCCGTGTCCATCCGGGTAAATCCAGAATCCTCGTAAGGATTGTAGCGCACCCTCACCCACACGCCTCTCCGGGGGCAGACTCGGAGAGCTACCCCCAGGACAAAAGCGTGGACGTTGCGCCGCCTCTCCCTTCGGACTCTGGCTTGCCCACCGGGTCTTACCTTGAAGACTACCCCTCCCAGGTACACCGTTTTCTGGTGGGCTACCAGACGACCCCTCTGAAGGACAGAGTACACAGGGACCCCCGCGGACTTCCCCCGCGTCAGGTTACGGTAGACCCAGGAAATCATAGGCTGCGCTCCCTGGTCCTAGGCCCTTCCTGTCTGAGAGGCTCCGTCTCGACATTCACAAGCCACTCATCGTGAGTTAGCGTCGTAGTCTGCGAGTCTTTTGACCAGTTAAAGTCGTCGTCAAACTCGTAGTCCCCCTCCAAGCCGAGGTGGACTTTGGTATGCCAGTTCTGCAAAGCCTTTGCCACCCACAGAACGACTAGCCCTTTCGGCCCCCGGAAGTGCCCCATCCGATAGCCCGGGTAGCGGTTGCAAGAAGAGTCAAAGGACCCTTCTTCCCATTCAGGGAGGACCGCCATGCTCCCGGTCAGAATGCCCTGAGCCAGGGGGCCAGGAAGCCACAGACGCACAGCGTTCGGATGTTGCGAGGATACCCAGAGGAAGTGCCGAGGATCAGTGATCCGTTTGATGGGGCAATGGTCGGTCATACTGTTCTCCAGAGCCTTCTGGTTGTTCAGGATGACGGTGTGCGGCAACCCCAAATCCTTGAGCGTTGACCCCACCGTGGCCATGAGGTCATTCCTCTTCTGAACCAGGTTTCTGTACTGGTTCACCTGTTCTTCCCATGTTGGAGGCATGGGCCAGGATACACCACGGATAGAGAAAAGCCCCGGTATTGCTACCGGGGCTTTTCCACCCACCTCACCTGCCCACCAACCCAAGGAGGTCAGTAACCTCTACCCGTCGCTAAAGGTAGCTGCCTCCCCCCAGGGTGTCAACCGAAAATAACGTGGGGCACAAATCGAGAGGTATTCCCGGTAATCAGGCCATCCGATTCCCGGATACCCATACCCGCTGCCTCCCCATCAACCACCCATGACCCGATGACCGCTCGCTTACCATCATACTCCGGCAAGTCCACGTAACGCTGGGTAACATGGCGGCCCCCGCCGTAAGGGCCCTCCGTCTTCTCCGAAGAACCCCAGGCATGGACCTCCACGTTCGCACCCTCCCGGGAGAAGAACGGTTTCGTTACCCGGTTCCCCGTCAAGTCAGCCGGGCTCTCCACCGTCTCCAGCAGGTTCTCATGGTCCGGGAACATCTCCCACAAGACCGACAGGATGCCTTTGCTAGAGAGCACGGCTTTCCAGGCAGGCTCAATCCAGTTGACCCTCCGGAGAAGGTCCCCTCCCAGGTGCTCAGCGTAATCCTCGAACAAGTCTTCCCAGGGATACAGCTTGAAGACATGCTTCAAGAGCCGGTCATCCCCCTCTTCATCCGTCAAGATGAGCTTCGGGTCCCCCTCCCGGGTGTCCAACCCAACCTCTTCCGTCCAGTAAGCCCCCGTACGCCACCCTGCCTGGGCTGCACAATCCCGAAGGTAACCCACGGTGGCGGCATCCTCTGCATCGTCCAGGTGCAGAAAACTCAGGTAGGGCTTCCCCAGACCAAAAGGCTTCCTGGCCTCAAAAGCCGCGATCAGCTTCTCGTGGATCGAGTTGAACTGATCAAAGCCTTTCTGGTTGCGGAAAAGCTCTTCAAACCAGGTCCACTGACAAACAGCCGCTTCCAAGAGACTGGTCGGGGTGTCCGCGTTGTACTCCAGAAGCTTGGCCTCACTCCCCGTCCAGGCAAGGTCAAACCGGCCATAGAGGGTGAGGTCATCCCGTTCCCAGGAATGCCGAATCACCTCCCCAGCCTCATCCGAAAACCCCACCCGAGACCAGAGACCTTCTCTGATGACCTTCCCCGCCGCTTCGATGCAAAGCTCATGCAGGGCATGGGTCGCCGTCTCGATACTCTCGATTTCGTGCATCCCGAATTCGTAGTACGTCCCCTCAGACCAGTAGGGCCGCCCCCCAACGGTATGAAAGGTGAGGCCCTGAGCCTCCAGCTTCTTCTGCCAGTCTCGCCTAGGGTTCGTCGTGAGCCTTCTCATGGGCTCACGTACACCGGGCTAAGCCCCTACAGAAGCTCCCCCTGAAAAGGACCGCCCCATCATACCGCGGGCAACCCCAGGTGTGGAAGACCCACTCACCACCCGACCCCCCGGGGAAGCGTAGGACCTTGTAGGTGCCGCGTTGAAGCTACCCCCGCTCACCACCATGCCAGGCTGATAGACAATCACCGGGCTTGGGTGGTAGTACCAGAAGACGTGGGGGTGGCTGTAGTGGTCGTGATACTCATGCACTTCCGTGCTGTGATACTCCCGGACCACCTCTCGCTCTGTCACCACTTGCGGCGGAGGCGGGGGGCCATACGTGCCTGATGCCGAAGGACCCCCCGCAGAAGCCACCAGCGCCACAGACCCGGAAGGAGCAGGGGGGGATGCTGATGCCGAAGCTGATGCCGAAGCTGCCGCTGACCCCGAGGAACCTGGGGCAGGCATCAGCGCCAGGGCAGAACCCGAAGCACTTACCGCCGGAAGAGCCGAAGGCTCCGGGGCCGCCTTCCCATCAGCAATGGCCTCATCCAACCCCGCACACTTCTCTTCGGGGAGAACCGTACCCTTATCGTCTACACAGAACCTCTTGCCTACAGGCTCAGGGTCGATGGTGGCTTGGGCCGGCTTCTCCCCGTCGCAATCCTCGGCACAACAGGCCGACAAGGATACGACCATCATCGTCAACACAACCGCTTTGCTTCGTTTCATGTCTCGGGCTCCTTCCGGGTTTACACCTTGGGGGGGATTGAGAGAAAGTAGGCCAACTCTTCTGGAGTCTGCTTCTCAAGATATTCTTGGACACCCTCCCTCATCACATTCCAGCCGTCGTACTGAATTCGGCTATCTTTTGACCCCCCCTCCCAGGCATGGACCGTGTGAAACAGCAGGTGAGAGCACCCGTATCTCGGGGTAGATAGCACCCTCACATCCACGTCTGGGGGGAACGCCTCCCTGACTTCCTGGTACCTGTCAGCGTGAACCTCTATGTACTTCAAGGTATATGTAGGGGGGCGGGTCACCACTGACACCTTTTGGTCAGGGCTGGGGACGTTCACCTTCCTCACCAAGCCCCCCTTCCGAGTCCAGGGGGTGTCTGCCAAGACATTGGCCAGGACCAACCGGAGACTCTCAGGGTGCCAGGGACGATACCTCTCCCGGATCTCGGAAGCCAACGGCCCGGCATCAAACCTCTTGTAACGGTAGTTATCCGGGATACCTAGAGCATCAAGCCCCTCTTCTACCGCGTTCTTGACCGAGGTGAGGGCCACCAGACGACCCACGTAGTCTTCCATGCTTCGTTCCATGCCAGAGCCTACACCAAGGTGTAACCCTGGTGTACCGTGCGCCCGATCAATCTCGTCCTGGCCGATGTTGTTTTCTATGCCCTGGAGCACCCAAGTCTTCGCAACGCCACCAGGGACACAAGGCAAGGTATCGTTAACCATATGGAGGGTGTCCTGGCAAACACCATCCGGTCAATCGGTATCCCCTGGTGTTCAAGGTCCTCGGGATGCAGCATGACCCTGACCTACGCAAAGGGAACCAATCGCTTCTGGGAGCCTGAACTCCTATTTCATTCCTACACCCCCAACGGATTCGGCACCGGTAACTTCCGAGAGTACCTGGACTTGTGCGAGGAAGCCTATACCCTCATGGCCGATATCGAGAAGCTGTACTTCCGGGACCTTGAAGGGTACCCCCAGGTTTTCTCGAACCCGCAAGCCACGCTTGCCCACGATTTCATACCCTACCGGCCCTACCAAGCCACCTCGGTTCGGGCCATCCGGAAAAGCCTCTGACCATGAAGCCTATCAATTACGCCATGGCTCTCTGGGCTACCTTCTACCTTCGGAAGGTCATCCCGACCTTTGACCCCAAGAGAGCGGCGCTTTACCGGATGTACCTGGACGGCTACCTGAAGCTGAACTCGCTAAGCCATGGGGCCCACGTCTCGTTCGAGTACAAGTACGTCTCCCTTCATTGCAATATCATCCAAACCGACAATGTCTACCTTACCCAGGGAGAGATTACCTTCAACGCCAGTGACCGGAAGATATCGGACGTGGTTGGTTTCTGCCAGGGTATGCTGCAAGTCCAGGAACACTCCAAATATCTGGCTAGCATTATCGGGACTATCCCCGGCTATAAGCCCATAGCCTACGGCCCCCCACGACCCCTAACCCCGGAGGAAGTCCGGGAGATAGGTGGCATCATTTCCCCCACCTCCAAGAGAGCCCCCCGTGCCTCGCTATAGACCCATCAACATTGTGCAGGCTGAGATCCTGGAGGTTATCCTCGCAAACCTGTACCCCGAATGCGATGCCAACGATGACCAGCTTGCTACCCAAGTCAGAACCCTTCTGGCCAGATGCTACGGGGGGTCAATGCCTCAATGGCTTTAGCCTTCCCTATCCCTACCTCACCTTGGAATGCTCCCTGACCTTCAGAACCGGGAACCGCTGCAACCTGTTCCTGTGGTCCAACCTGGAAGGCAACTCCCTCAACGTTGCGGATATCAAGGAGCTAGCCGCCTCCGCCAGCCGCATCTCTTCTCTGGTCGAAACGCTAGGGCCCCTTGTCTCAGATCCCGAAACGGGACCTCACGTCTATAGCACTACGTGCTCCCCGTTTGAAAGGGTCCCCCCAAGGCAACCCGGGTCCCCATCCTGAACCCAAGACGGACTCTCTTAAAAGGCGCAGCCCCCTCGCGTAGACCCGCTACGCTATGCTGACCACCTTCCTCTCCGACACCAACTCCCTGATCGGCTTCGTCTCGGTTGTCGGCGTCGCTCTCCGGTTCCTGGTCATCAACCTGGAAAAGGTCTGATCCCCCATGGCTCGTAAACCCACGCACAAAGTCAAAGGCTCCCGTGTCGGTAAGGTTGCTCCCCACGAGCAAAACGAATGGGGCTGCCTCTCCCCCAACCTGAGCATCACCCTTCACAAAGACGAAGCCAACCTCTTCCGTGTCGCCGTGTGGGGAGAAGATGACCTGGGCTGGGAAAAGCCCAACCTTGAGCCGAAGGTTGCCTGCAAGCTCTTCATTCAGGTACCCACCCCGACCCCCGTAGCCTGGCTCAAAAACCAGGGTTTCATTCGGGCCTGAACCTGTAGTAGATGTACCCCAACGACAGGCTATAGCCCAGGCACAGAGGGTGTAGCCCCGTCTCCCACAAAGCCCATGCCACGAAGCCCAGCAACACCAGACATAGCATAGCGTAGACCCGGTCCATCTCTTGCCCCTTGGCTCTCTATAAAAGCCAAGGGGCTTTTCTTTCTAAAACCTCCCCCTGCCCCCCGTAGGTCTAGCCATGACCCTCGCAACCAACCTCACCGACAAGCTCTCCAACACCGGTATCAAGGTCTCGGAAGACCTTGACTTCGCGGAAGACCTCGGCGGCGGGGAGGCCGCTTCCCTCTGCCTTGGTAGCCAGACGGTCATGGTCTCGTTTGACTACGAAGCTTGCGTCAGCCGGGAAGTCTGGACCATCCACGGGAAGAAGACCGATGCCTACTACTACTACCAAGAGCGTACGTTCCTCAACGCTATCCGGAAGCTCTTCAACCTCCCCCGGGCGGTGGCGTCGTGAAAAGGGCTCGTAAACCCTACGGCATCTCGGTCAAGGACACAGTGACCGGGTACGTGCATACCCACTACCTCCCGGAGAAGTTCGACCGGCCCCCACGCAAAGAGAAGTGCGGCATCTGCAACAAGAAGGCGTACCTCACCAATTTCCTCTGCGAAGGCTGCCGCCTCAAACAAAACAAAAAGGACCCTCCCCGATGATCTCCCAAGCCCTTGACCCCACCTGCACCGAAGCCCTCATCCTCCGAGCCGCTAACCTGCTGGCCTTCGGTCTCTCCGAGGAAGAAGCCGCCTCCAAGATCATGGAGAGCTTCCCCTCCCTGCCCCCCCAAGAAGTCTTCTTCGCCATCAAGGCCGCCCCCATCTACGCCCAAGACTTCTAGGGCCTACGCTGGCCGGATAACCCCACCCTCTACGTAAAGCGTAGAAACCCATAGTTCCTCCCCCCACAGGGAAAGCTTCACGTCTACAGGGTAGGGCTGAGCCACCTTCCCCGGTAGCACCCTCACCACAAGGGTTGCTTCCCCCACCACCCGAAGAGAGAGCGCTACCAAGGCATCCTTTAGCCTTAGCTGGTCTCTCACCTCGTAGAAAGATTCCCGGATAATCCGGAGAATGTCTTCTCGGGTTGCCCTTCGCATAGGGCCTCAAAGCCTCCTTGTTGGGGCTTTTCCCGTTGGCGAAGCAGGGACCGGCGTGTCCATCCCATCTTCCTTGCTCAGCCAACGGTCATGCGAATAGGGGACCTCTATCACCCCCGTTCCCTCTTGCTTTGCCGCTACCACAGCGCCTAGCCCGAAGTCCAGGTCCCCCCCGCTGGCCACCAACGTCGGACTATACCAGTTGGTCCCCCCCAACGTCCATACCCCTACCCGCGTCTTCAAAGGCCCCTCAAAGGACCCAACGTATAGCTGGTTGTCCGGGTTACGCGGCGCCGGCCTCCAATCCTTGAGCCTCTCTTCCGCTACCTTCAGCATCGCTTGCCACAGGTGAAAGGATACCCACACCCTCACCGCAGGGGCCGCTGACAAAGAAACCGACCATGCCAGGTAGGCAGGGTCCACCATCCTCTGCCGATTGAAGGTCGGGGCATACCTGTCCGCCAGGTCATCCCTCAATTCGTCCAAGGTCTTGGTCAACGCAAACTTATCTCGCAACCCCTCCGCTGCCGCATACAGCGTGATCAACTGTTGCCGGTAAGTCTCCCGCTTGACTACCCAATCTTCTTCCATGACCCCCCCTTACCCCACTCTAGCCCTCAGACCCGCCAACAAAAACAGGGTGGGTATCCCTTGACCCCCTTAGCGCTATCTGATGCCACCTCGCCGCCAGGAACCTCGCATAGCTCACCGGAGGTAGACCGTAATGCCCCAAGGCATACCCCTCGTTCATCTCTACCAAGAGGGTCCTCCCGTCATCCGTCACCCCCCAATCCAACGAGTAAGCATGAGGCGCCCCCCTCCCCATCGCCCTCTGCCCTGCCTCTACCACCTCCCGGGAAGGAGCCACCGACCAATCCCCCTTGTACCTCCGGCAAAATTACCCGGTTGTAGTATACAAAAGCCCGGTACTCCGCCACAAAGGTCACCGGTTCCGCCAGGTAGACCTCCACATCGTCACCATGGGTGACCACCCTCATCCGGGAAGCGGCATCCATCACCCCTCGCCACACAAACCCCGTGAACGCCTTGTGCTCCTTCGGCTTCACAAAGACCGGTTCCACAAGCCCCCTCACCTCCCCCAACGTCCCCTCCCATACCCGCCTCCCCAGAAAAGACCTCAGAGCCTCCGGGTAATCCACGTTCGGCGGAATAGCTACCCCCATCACCCTACACCCCTCGTAGATATCCCCAATGTACCCCGCTACCCCCACCTCAGGGCCCAAGTCCCCAAATCCCGCTATGTCGTCTACCCAATAGAACGGGACAGTCTCGACGCCCAGCGTCCGAAACCCCAGCACAGCGTGGCTCTGCATCTCCGTCTCCGGCATGTCCTCCCGATACCGGACATAGACCTTGCGCAACGGAACGTCTGAACTTGGTGGCATACCCCCAACCTACACCACCCCAGCTACCCTCTCCACATGGATGGCCCTCTGCCCACAAACCTCGTAAAGCAAAGCCAGGATCACAAGAAGGCAGACCAGGAAGCCCAGAGGGGTTAGCCCCGACTTGCTGCCATCTCCCACCTCTCGGGTCCCCATCGCTCAGTCCCCCCTCTCCACTCCCTTGGCCAGGTCCTTCGCAAACTCACAAAGAACCGCATCCTCCGAGGATGGCGTCATCCCCACCCACGGACTCGCCCCTCGGATAAGATAGGCAAGCCGATGCCTCTCCCCCCTCAACGCCTCAGCTATCTCTTCCCGTACCAACGCCTTGATCTCTTCCGGTGTCATACCCTTCCACTACACCGGAACGAGGGCGGGTATCCCCTGACCCCCCCCTAGTCACCCTAGCTCCAGCTTCCGGATGCCTCGCTTGTTGACCTTCCTCGGCCCCCTACGTAAATCCCTACCCCCTTTTAAAAAAACCGGGCCAGAAAAAATTTAGGAAAAACAATTTTCAAGGGCCTAGGCTAAAACCGTACGAGGTCCATGCGCCTATCAAATTACCCCCTCTACCCCCTCTACCCAGGGCCTCGAACATAATGGAGCGGAATTTGAGATTAATTAGGGGGGGTCCCGTGGCCAGGGTAGGTGTACCCGGTAGCTACCCACCATGACCGTTACCACCAAAGTGACCAAGACCACCCAGGGATCAAAAGCCGTCTCCACCCTGAAGTGCGAGAAGTGCAACGCCTCCCTCACCGGGATATCGTCCGAGGACGATGACCCCGAGGAAGCAACCTCAACCGCCGTGAAGCTCATCAAGAACGAAGGCTCCAATGCCGGCTGGACCTTCCCAGGCTGGCTCACAGCGCGTTGCCCCCTCCACGGGGAACCCAAACCTACCCCCAGGAAGTGACCCCTGAGGGGTGACCCTGCGTTTCCCTACACCCCCTAGCCTAGTATAGGGAAGTAGAGGTGCTATCCACCCTGGGGCCCATGATCAAGAAACCCGCAGCAAGGGAGGGGGTGGTCTCCGAGGGTGCCTGTCGGTGTTCCCTATAGGGAACAGAGGAAAAGAGGACAGGGAGAAGAGGGTGGTGTACGTTGTCGAGCTATGAAGACAACGGTAGACCTGAGGGAGGGAGACTGCCTGGAGCACCTGGGGACGTTGGCGGACAACTCGGTAGACTGTGTAGTTACCGATCCCCCGGCTTTTATAGGGTTCATGGGTCTAGGGTTCGATAAGCCCTCTACCTACCAGGAAGGGCAGGGAGCCCGGGAGGCGGTGATAGCCTTCTTGACGAGGGTGTTTACCGAATGCCTCCGGGTGACGAAGCCCGGGGGGCATGCACTGGTCTGGACCCTACCCAGGACACAACACTGGACGGCAACGGCCTTGGAAGATGCCGGGTGGGAGGGGAGGGATCAGATAACCCACAGCTTCTCGACGGCCAGCCCTTTGGGAGCCTTGCTAGAGACCCTGACCCCGGAGCAACAGACCCTCTTGGAGATGGCCTTTGGGGATGGTTCGTCGATAGGCCATGTCACCGGGCAAGGGTTTCCTAAAGGCCCGGATATCGGGAAGCTCATCGACAAAGCCCTCGGCTACGAACCCGAGGTCATCGGCGTTCACCAGTACCCCGAGAACACAGATCCTCTTAAAGGAGGAGCCCCCACCTACGAGAAGGCTCTTGTGGCTGGGTACAATCTTACCCAGGCATCGTCCCCCGAGGGCCAACCCTGGTCCGGCTGGAATACGACCCTCAAACCCGCCGTGGAACATTGGCTCCTGGTGAGGAAGCCCCTCCAAGAGAAGACCGTGGCGGCCCAGGTCCTAGCCACAGGTACCGGCGCCCTCAACATCGACAGGTCAAGGGTGGCTTACCAAAGCCCAGGGGACCAGGCCAGTGCCACCCCCCAAGGGCGCGTTACCTCCAAGGTATCCTCCCTGGGGGTTGCAGGCTACGAGAACGAGACCCCCAGGGAGGATGCTCCCCCCCACGACAATACCAAGGGCCGCTTCCCTACCAACCTTATCCAGAGCCATAGCCCCCTCTGCCTCCCCCTGGGCCTCAAGACCATCGCTAGCTCCAACCCCGTCAACCTCAAGACAGGGGCCTCCGACTCTACCCCCGTCTATGGCCCCAAACACCGTAACCCCCACGGGGGGTATGCTAGCCCCGATAACACAGAGACCGTCCCCGCCTACCAATGCCACCCCTCTTGTCCCGTTCTCCTCTTGGAACAACAAGGCGTCCTGACCGGCGCCCATCGCTCAGGGATCAAAACCCCCTCCCCTCGTAAACGTGGCGTCGGTCAGGTCTTCACCAAAGAAGGGCAACGAGGCTTCTCTACCCCTCCCCCCGAAGAAGAGTCCTCTTCCGTCGCCAGGTTCTTCCCCACCTTTCCCCCTCTTCGCTATAGCCCCAAGATCCGCTCCCGGCAGGAAGGCGAAGTCTCTATCAACCACCCCACCGCCAAGACACAAGCCCTCATGGAATGGCTTGTCGGTCTCGTATGCCCCCCCAATGGCACCGTCCTTGACCCCTTCTCAGGCTCAGGGTCCACCCTCGTTGCTGCACTCAACCTCGGATTCGCCTCCATCGGGTTCGAGCTTAACCCCGATTACTTCAAGGTCGCTCAGGCCAGAACCCAACAAGCCATCTCCATCCGGCTTGAATCGGAAAAAGCTTCTCAAGGCTACGACGCCCTCCTTGACACCCCCTGAAAATACGGGGTTTTCTAATTACATTTCAGGGTTGGAAGGCCCAACCCTTGCAAGGAACCACGTTATTGACAACGTTGTCAATAACGGTGCCGCGGTGAACCAAGCCTTTTTCTGCTTAGGGGCCTAGGGCTTAGAGCTATAGGGCCTAGCCTCTTGGGGCTCTTCGCCAGGGGCCTAGCTCTTTTACTTGGTAAGGGAGAGGGAGAGGGAATCTTTACCGGTCTCGTGGCTGAGGGTATAGACTTTGGAGCCGATTTTGACGGTATAGACGGTGACGGCTTCGTTCTGGAAAGAGGGGGGAGGGAAGCAGTCAAGGAAGGGGGTGATGGGTAGTGACCGGGAGGTACCGGGCTTGAGGGGTTTGCCTTTGATGAGTTTTTGGAGGGCGCCATGGAAGAGACCTTGCCGGAGTTTATCAGCCAAGGCTTGTTGTCGTTTGGCGATATCCTGGGCGGACTCTTCGAGTTGAGCGAAGACGATGGGGGAGAGGTCAAGGTGAGAGAGGGGAGCAGAGACCTCATGGAGGAAGGCGGAGGTCCCCTGGAGAAACTTGATATGGTCAGCGAGGTCGGGGAGGTAGCCTTGGGAGGTGGTACGAAAGCTGAGGGCTACGGAACTGAGGGCATAGCGGTCTCCGGCGAGGGTCTCCCGGTAGGTGGGGTTTTGGAGGAGAATGGACACCTCAAGGTTACCGGACCTGAAGAGGTTGGGGCAGGTATTGGGGGGGATGAGGTCGAAGGTGATACTGCCAGCGAAGACGGAGGGGTCTTGAGCAAAGCGTTGGAGGTGTCGTTTGTCTTGGCTGGAGAGGGAAGCGAGGGAGGTGGGGATTTGGAGGATAGCCTGGCAAAGCAGGGAGAGGGCTTCGTTGCGAGAGGGGAAGTCAGAGGGGTTGATGGGTTCGGGCACAGGTGTTCTCTAGGGGAGGTGTATAGCTGAGGGGAGGCTAGACGTGAACGTGCATCTAAGTGAATCTGAGTTGTTGGAAGCGGTGACCTTCTGGTTGAAGGAGAAGCATGGTCTAAGCGCTAAGGGAGAGCTAAAGCACCGGTTTGACGGGCGGTACGTGGACATCAGGCAGGTATCCCCGCTAGGGGAGGTAGCGTTGACGGTGGGGCCTTTGGAGGGGCTACCTGGGGCAACCTACCGAGATCCGGGCTTAGAGGGGGGTTTGGTGGGGTTCATCTAAGAACTTGGTGGGGAGGTGGCTGAGGAGTTCTTGTTCGGACATGGCCTGGAGGGGAAGGGTACAGGTACCGAGACCGGGGACGAAGCCGAGGATGGATCGGGTACCCGGGAGGGGGCCGGTACCGCGAAAGTCGGGGTCTTTGTTCTGGTAGACTGCCTGTTCGAGAGCCTTGCGGGTGAAGGGTTGACCGGTTTTGGGGTCAACCTTGTGGCTGTAACAGGTACGGGAATACCAGCGGGTAAAGATAGCGATGAGGGTTTTCAGGCTGGCGGTCTCCAGGACGATGGCGCCTTGGTGGGAGACGTAGGTACCAGCCGAGACTGCGAACCAGTGATTGTTTTCGATACCGAGAGCCTTGATCGCTTCGATGAGGCTAGCGGGGCTAGAGAGGGAAGCGAGGCGACCTTTGAGGCTATCGGGGTGGGGGCTCATGGTGATGAGCCTCTACGTCAGGGGGCCCGGGGATTTAGAGGCAAGGGGGGGTGGGTCATAGAGTACCCCCCCCTTGCCTCTTTGGGTTTTGGGAAGGGGGTGTGCCCACCCCTTTTTCTTAAGCTGTAAGGCTTCTGGTGGCGCCAGGTAGCTTTTCCCACCACCTCTTCGTAGGTGGTCCCTTCCTTGTCGCAAGCCTCGTTGAGAAGGATTTCGAGGACTTTGATGGTGAAGCCATCGCAGAGGGAGCCATGGACGCAGAGGTCGAGAGTCCTCAAGATTTCCAAGGCGAGGGGGGTAGGTTGCCAGGCGCGGATCAACTCCTTGGCTTTGGGGTCAAGGGCCTGGTCGCTGAGGTTGAGGAGCAGGGGGGCGATGGTGCTGGTATCGGACATGGGGCCAAGCCTTTCAGTAGTTAGTTGAATTGAGGGGGCCGACAGGGAACATGGGTACCCCGGTGGTGGCGTAGTATCCGGGGATACGGTTGAGTTCTTCGGATAGTTGGGAAGCGTCTTCTGGCCCGGAACAGAGGATGAGAAGGGGCCAGCCAACCCTTTGGATGGTTTCGCGGCTTCCGATGACCTCGGGCCATTCCAGGTTGGGTCGGTCTACGGAGAGGTAGACCAGGTAGGCAGGGTTCTCAGGAACCATGGGTAACTCCTTGGTGGGCTGGGGTGGGGGGTTGTGGGAGGATGACCTGGTAAGCAAGGTCTTTGGGGGGTGGGGGGATGAGCCCCAGGGTAGAGAGGACCTCTGCCTCTCGGATGGCGGCAAGCTCCCAGAGTTGTTCGGGGGTCATGTTCTGGATAAGGGCGAGGGCTTTCCGGTTGACTTCATCCTGGGAGGGGTCCTTGCCTTCTTCCATGGCCCAATCGGCCATGACGGACTCGAAGTTGTGGCCCTCCAGGCTTTCGACGTGGTCTTTACAGAAGTTCAGGATACGGAGGGCGACGCCGGGGCCCATGGCGGGGGTGGTTGCCACCTTCATACCCCCTGTCTTGTGCCATTGGATAGCTGTGTGGGCTTCGTAGAGAAGACTCAAGAGAAGGTAGCGGTAGGTGGGGGTCATTGGTGGTGTTCTACACCGAATTTGGTGTAGGTGGGGGGATGAGGATAGAGAGCGTACTCTCGGACTATGCGGACCAACTCCAGGTTAGCCTCTGGCTACCGGACTCGTACTTGTTCAGGGGGTGGCCGCCCACGATCCTGGTCAACATCCTTAGCTCGGGGGGAGAGCGCAACCTGCTGGCTTTCGAGGCACTCCTTTCCAGGGAGGAGGATGGTACCAGGCGGACCTGGTACCTGGGCCGGGCATGGGTCACTGAAGACCTGGTGGTTCTTGAGTGGGAAGTGCCCCCTTCGTTGATCGAGAAGGTGGCTCACCTGGTGGTGGCTCTTCGGCATGGGAGGGGGCGTTCTATCGCCGGGTGGGCAAGGGTAGGACCTGTGACCCCCTGGAGACCTCGGCTGAAACGACAAGCTGAAAAGCCAGTAACCCAGGGGAAGCCTTGTGATTACTGCAAGTGCGATGACTGCCAGGGAGAGGTTGAGGAGCCCCCTTTCCAGCGACACTCTTTGCTTCTGGCAAGCGGTCACCGGATGTGTGACATATGCGCTCACTACCCTCCTTGTGGGATGGGGGACGATTGCGAAGAGTACGACTTGAAAGGGTGGTGTCAGCACAGACCCCCCCTGAAGGAAGGTCACGCTTACCCGGCTCGCCATACCTGGGCGAAGATACCGGGTAAGGGGGAGACCACGGGGACCTTGGAGGATGCCGGGTGGTCTCTTGATCGTATTTACCGGGGAAAGAAGAAGTACCTTTCGGTGGGGGTGACAGAGAAAGGGGTGAAGGTCTACGTGACGGGGGTGCCTTTCAAGGTGCCTGCTTTCTGGTGTGGTTGGCCTGTGGAGGTAGAAGTGGTGGGGAGGATACAGCCTATCTGATCCGGTGTACCTGGGGGGTATGCCTGTCTACCTGATCGTAGGAGTTTTTCTCCAAGAGTCCCTGCTCTGGGATCGTGTGGGGGCGCATACGGGGTGCGAAGAGCATGGTCCATTGACTTCCGCTTTTTGCCCGAAGTGCGGGAGTCCGGCTGTCCCTCGGTTTGACCTGGTGCCCAAGGGGAAGCTTGCCAGGTACCTGGCCACGCATCCTGATCGCCATGGAAATGGCCATTGGCTCAGTCACCTTCCGGGAGGTTTCGAGTTGTTCCCTAACGCGAAGGGGACCTACCTGGGGAAGTCTCTGGTAGAGGTCTACGAGAACCGGATGGTCCCTGCGGTGACCAAGGCACAAATGGACGCTGCCTACCGCGAAGTCTCCAAGGTGGCTGTAGACCTGGGCCTCAAAGAGAAGCCTGTGTTTGACGTGGTTCTGGCCCCCTGATAAGGATGACCATGGAACATCACGAGTATACACAGCAGCCTCGGGGTCTATGCCCCGGGAGGTACGCCCACTTCAAAGGGTCGGTCTACGAGGTTGTCCGGGAGGGGTTGGACGTTACCAATCGACCGGGAGGGTCGATTGACGTGGTCATCTACCACAAGGACGGGATGTGGTTCGTTCGAGATAAAGCAGAGTTCTTGGGGGTGGTTCGTTGGCCTGACAACAGGCTACGGTCTCGGTGGGTACCCACCGCTGTCCTGGCCAAAGAGGTTTCCATGCAAAACCGTACCCACCAATGGATCGGGGCCATGTCTGCCACCCTCTTGACGTGCTTGGATGACCTGGCATCTCGGAAGGCAGGGGGAGACAATCCCCCCCAACGTGCTAGCTGGGCCCAACTCGCACGTTACCTCTACGACGTGATCGACCCAAGCCCTTGGAAGCCTCCAACCAGTCCGATTCCCCGGTACATCTTGAGGAGGTCCCGGGAGGTCTTGGCCCACTTCTTGTTTGCTTTCGATCTGTCCGTCGCTGTTCAGTGGGCTTCCTACTGGCTACCCCGGGTTGAGTCGATCTACGCGGGGTCCTGGCCCCTCTCCAGAAGCTTGGACTTCGTCATGCTGGAGAGGGTACTGAACGACCTTCTGACCCTTGCCCGAGAAGAAGCCCAACGCTGCGCGGAGGCAGAACAACAGGGCTGACGGTGTAGTACAGGGCCTCATGACCCATGCTACCCTGAACGACTTCCTGCTGTGGCTTGCGGAAGACTGCAAGAAGACCTTTGACCCTGACGCGGACCTCATCGAAGCCGACATCAAGGTCTCCGATGCCGTGGACTTGGAGCGCAAGATCATCCTGACCATGAAAGACAAGGCCAAGGACAAGGCCACCTTCATCGAAGCGCACATCGAAAAGATGAATGCCGGGCTTAGCCTTTTGCAGCTAGCGCCCGGCATGATCTTCAACCTCTGGGTTGATGCTTGCATCTTCCGGTGGGTCAAGGACAACGTCCCAGACGGGGCACCGGTACCCCTCGCTACCTAAGGTAGCGGTGCAGGTCCAGGTGTCGATCTGCCAGGTTGACGAACAGTACCCGATGCTACCGAGGTGGTTGCGGCAAACGCGGCAAGCTTCGGGGACCACGTAAGACGTGGTGATGGGGAAGGACGACCCAAACTTGATCCACCGGCATTGGATGTATTCCTTGCCATCGGCAGCCACACAGGGCTTGCTGGTGTAGGCAACGAAACCCGGGGCCGGGGGAGGGTTGCTGCCACAGTCATAGGCGACGTTGCAGGCAACAGCCACAGCCTGAGAGACCTCCGAGGTCTCTTCCAAAGAGGCCCCACCGGCACCCCCAGACCCCAACTCATCGGTACCGGAACCATCAACGGTACAGGCCAGAGACAGGGTGACGATTGCAGCGGCTAGCAGGGCTTGGATAACCTTCATGGACTAGACTCCTTTAGGGCGCGACAGTTTAGCAGGTCGGTGTAACCTGGCTACTATGCGCTACAGGAAAGGTGAAAAGGTCACCATGCGGGTCTACAACTACCCTTGGTCGGGGAGGCTAGGGCGATGTAGCGAGGTGTGCCTTTACTGCGGGGATGGGGGTAGTGCTTGGTCCTTGTCGAGTGCCCCGGATAGATGCCTCAAGTGCTCATCCGACAAGCAGCCTATCCCTGAGCTAATGGCCAGGATGGAAGCCACCGCTGAAGAGAGTGTCCGGTCATGGTGCCTTGAGCATGGCCTGGACTACGAAGCCACGGTGGAGGCGCTGAGGGTGCAGTATGGGGGCGACCCTGATCAAGACTTCGTTGTCATCCGGGATGACCTTGAGGTAGCGGCCCTGGTTGCAGCCTTGAGCCCCGATCAGACGATGGCTGCCAAGTATAGGGGGTACACCCCGATAGACCTCCTCAACTTCTACCGCTTTGGGGTTATTCTGGGCCAAGAGAAGGGGGTTAGCCCCTTTGAGGGCCCTTGCAAAGATCCCGACCCCGGGGTCAGTGTAACCGGTCCATGCTCGATTCCAAAAAGGCCCTGTTGATCTTCGGGACGTGCGTTACCCGAGAGACCTTCATCTGTCCGGATGGCACCCCCCAGGCCGGAGTTTGAACCCTTCTTGGTAAAGGCTACGAGCCAGGGTCATTTGATCTTGAGTCCGGATGGTCTGCTCAATCTTTGGAGGGTCAACGGTCAACCGGGGGCCTTGACCTTGGTTGACTACCCGGAAGCGGGGCCCGGGGTCATGCTGTTTGGCAAACTGCTGAGGGTTGCCACAGGGAGTGACCCCCGCCCTGCACCTGTGAACGTTGCGGCTCACCTGCGAGAGGTTACCGAGACGTTCAGAACCTTGGGGATTCAAGGAATGCCCATGCTACACATGGTCCTTCGGAGCTACTAAGATGAACACCAAAGTTGAGATTGAGCGTCGTTTCCTGGTCAACGCTTCGGGGTTCCCCACACGCGGCACCGATGGGGGGATAGAGATTCTTCAGGGCTACTTCACCAGGGGTGCCCCTTCCTTGAGGGTCCGGGTGACCGAGGCTAGCGCCTGGATTACCGTGAAGGGCAAGGGCACCATCTCTCGGCAAGAATACGAGATGGAGATCCCCCGGGACATGGGGCTAGCCCTCATGAAGACGGTCTCGGCCAAGGTCAGCAAGACGCGGTACCAATACCCCTTCCGAGGGCTAACCTGGGAAGTGGACATCTACGAGGGGGACCACAAGGGTCTTGTGGTGGTAGAGGTCGAGATCCCTTCGGAAGATACGGCGTTGGACCTACCCCCTTGGGTAGGTCGGGAAGTCACCTCGGATTCGAGGTACAACGCGGCGGCCTTGGCCTTCTCGACACCCAAGACTTTCCAGGCTCTCTTGCAACAGTCGGTGTAAGCCGGGCCATGCAGATCCTTGTTCAAGGGCCCAACCCTGAAGAGAATTGGGCCATGGCAAAGCTCCTACGCACCCTTCTCTCCCAACAAGGGTTCAGCGCAACGGAGCTTATCTTTGAACTAGATCCCGGGGGAGACCCTGAGTCTGCTTTGGACAGGACCAAGATAGACGGACTTCTCCGAAAGCTTCCGGTGGGTGTCGGGGTGAAGAGCCTGGCCCCTCCCAAAGAGCGCGAGCGTTTCCTGTGGCAGGGCAGGGTGGTGGTTTTCTCCCACGTTTCCTCTTCGCACTGGTACATCGTCCATGAACAAGAGGATGGGGGTGTCTCACGGCCCCATGCTGTGAGACCGGATGAGCTACTGGCTTGCCCAAGGGTGGTGACGTTATGATTACCGTCGTCTGCGCTGTGATCTTGTGGAAAAACCGGATCTTCTTGGAACAGAGACAGCTGGACAAGGAATTCCCTCTCTATTGGGCCTGTCCCGGGGGCAAGGTGGAGGAAGGGGAGACAGACCATGGCGCCCTGAGCCGTGAGCTTTGGGAGGAGCTACGCATCGGGGCCCTCCCCATTGACCCTGAGCCTATTGCGGTCAACGAGTTTGAGCCTCCAAAGATGCGCGTGGCTTGCCGTGTCAAGCAGTACGTCATGAGGGTGAGGTTCCAACCCCCGGTAGCCCCCAACCTTCAAGCTGCGGTAGGGTGTGGGTGGTTCACAAGCTCCGAGCTAGACAACCTCAACAAGGCCCCTAGCCTGGACTTGAACTTGGAAGTCATCCGGGCTGCCATGCTGGTCAATGCACGTCGTTGACTTTGACTTGCATGAATTCGAGTCTCTCTGTGGCGACAAGCCAGGTACCTTGCGCTGCAAGAGGTGCAAGCTTCTGGTCTTTGCAGAAGAGATCCCGATGCCCTGGAGCCGTACCTCGGAAGAACAGCGGCAGATAGCCTATCACGGCTTCGCGCCCCCTATTCGATTTCACCTGGCCTGTAGGTACTACTCCTACGAAGACCCTTGGGAGTGTCCACGCTTCACCAAGGGCCCCCGGCCTGGGCCCAGGTCCTACACTTCGCTTTGAATGTGTAGTATGTTGGGGGCCATGCTCAGCAAGGTATATGATGCAGCCCTCTGGCTAACACGGGTCATCCGGGTTCTACCCACCCCCAGCCAAGAGAGGGTCATGTTCCGCATGGTCACCAAAGAGCGGTATGGTGCTGACCTGGCCCATGAAACTGGTCTGGGGGTGGGGGTCTACCCCATCCTGGACACCCTGATTCAGAAGGGCTGGGTAGCTTGCTCTAACCCGGCAGAGGTGCCGGCGATCATGACCCTCCTCCACGGTACCGAACAGCACCAGAGGTACCGGCTAACGGCGTTGGGTCATTGCCGGTTGGAAGAGGTCATGGGCTAAGTTGAAGTCAGTGCTCGTGAAATCCAGGCCCATCTCTTTGCAGACAGCCTCGAACATATCGCACAAGATACTGGCAAGGCTTGTGTATTCGTCCCCGTAGACGACTGCGATACCCTCATCGTTGATAGCCGGGGCTGACCCGTAGAAAGCCTCTCCTCCAAGCATCTCCCGAGCTTCTGTCTTCTGCTCCGGGGTGATGAGCAAAGAGCCGCAGTTGCTACGGGACCACAGGTCTTTGCCAACGAAGCCTCCCCCCACGTCGAAAGCAGCCAAGACTTTCTGGACCCGTGGGTGGTTCATGACCTCCGCGGGGAAGTGGTAGACCATGGAGCTTGAGTTGGTGACAAAGCCCAGGTTGGCGCTTACCTGAACCACGTACTCGGGCTCATCCTCGGGCACAGGGGGCTGGACGATGAGCCCGAGGATGTTGTCTTCAGGGTTGGGCATGTGGGCCTCCGTTCATGTTGTGGGGGGTGAAAGCACAGGTGAGGTAGTGCCAGTTAGACGAGATGGTGCATCGCCTTTGGAAGGAACAGTTAGAGCAGGCATCCCCACGGGGCTCTCCGTGGTAGACCCCCAGCCTATCCCAAAGGCTTTGGCTCGAATGGGCGAAAATAGTGGGCGCCGTATCGTAGGGGGGGTGGAAGGAACTAGGGCTCATCCTACCCTTCCTGTCGATGTAGGCGGAGAAGAAGCCTTCCACGGGAACGGCCAGGTCAGTGTTGACCTTTAGCCAGGGGCGCGAGAGAAAGTAGGGAAGAAGTCCCTGGCTAAAGGATATCCTCCAACCCGCTTCCTGAGCCTTACGTAGAACCCCAGGGAGGCGGTTCTGATAGACTTCCTTGGTCATCAGACGCTCCAGGGTGCCCTTCCCCACCTCCGGGTAGTAGGCCAGCAGAACCAGGCTCAGGGGCCTCTTGGGGTGGTTGGGTTTGATGGCCGACACCAGGCTTTCGATAGCCTTTGCTGCCATCATGTCCGCGATGACGTGGATGTTTAGCTGCACCCTGGGATCAAGGGCTTCTTGGAGCTTCCCGAAGTGCTCAGCGAACCACTCAATCCCGGTGGAGACATGGAAGGTCATGCTCACCCCGCCACAGCACTCGTTGGTTGCCTCAACAACCTCGGGGAGCAGGGCCGCCCCATTTGTTGTATAGTTGGGCACCGACCCCAATTGCCGTGTTATCCGGAGGATATGCGCAAACTGAGGATGCTGTGTCGGCTCACCCCCACCGAAAGCGATCTGGTAGGGGGGCTCCTTGAAACCAAGGATGGTTTTGGAAACTAGCTCTACAGGGCCATGCTCTCCCTTCGGGTCACTGGCCATGTAGCAGTAGTCTTTGCAATGGGTCTTGCCAAAGCTACAGCGATCCGTAAGTTGCAAGTCCAAACATTCCGGGACAGGGGACCAGCCTTGCCTCTGGTACCCTCGCTGGGGGTACCTCCGTTTGATCTCCTCCCACTGGTCATGGTTGAAGATACGGCTGCCGTATTCCCATGACTTGACGGTGCGAACGATAGCGCCCGTCTTTTCGTTGAAGGCCGAAGAGTAAAGAGTCTTACCCTCCAGGTCGAGCTTCATGCTTCGCATGAGCCGGGACTACACCGTTGGTGTAGTCACCCCTGGAGCCTAACTTCTCATCCCCGGGAGGGAGAGCCTTGGGCTCATCCCCCTTGGACTTGAAAAGCTCTTTCATGCCGGCGAGGAGGGTGTTGTGGGTGAGGAAGGCATCGATCTCGGCCTTGGCACTGGTCACGGTCTTGACCGTGGCTTCCCGGAAGCTGTCGATCAAGAACGGCATGTTCTCCGTGATAGACTGCCGGGCCGTGCTCAGGATAGAACGGATGGCCTCCTTGTCATCCTTGGTGAAGGTCTTCTTTGCCAGGATGGCCTCCAGCTTCGCTTCGCTGGTCTTCAGGTGGGTTTCGAGGCCAACATGGCTGACCTCGAAACCCATCTTGGACCTTCTCCGCTTCCGTCTTGATGCCATGCAGACGGGGGGTCTCTTTCCCTTGGAGATGGAGCATGGTGCCGGGGATGCCGGGGCCCGTGTTGAGCGAGGTGATAAGTTCAGCAAACTGAGCAGGGCTGAACTCGACCTCGATCAGTTCCTCGCGGTCATGGTACCAGTTACGGCCCAGGTGATGCCTCTCTTCGGCCCGGCAGATGGTGAGCCGGATCGTGGAGTCGCAGGGTACGGGGCTGCCGAAAAGGACCCGGCGGCCTCCTGTGGTCCGGCTGAAGTTCACAAGGACGTACGCGGGATGAGTCTCGGTGGTGTCGGGGAGCATGTTGGTTCTCTACGTAGCAGGGTCTAGGGATTTAGAGGGCCCCGACCCTTGAACTTAGAAAGGTGGCTGATCTTGAAGTACACCTGTCTCTTGAGGTCACCCGGCAAATCCCGGGTTTCGTACCAGGCCACGTAGACATCCGTCCAGGCATACGAAAAGAAGTAGGGCCGGGAGACCACCGAGGAGATCACGGCCAAGGGGGCAGGGGTGAAACCTCGTTCGAGGCAAGGGGGCTCCCACCTATCCCGATGGTCCTTGTCATCCCGGATGACAACCCAATCCAGGTTGGGCGCCATCAGGGTGTATAGCTCAAAGGATGGGTTTCTCCATACCTGGGGGAAACCCAGGCGGGCTAGCTTCCCTATCAGGCTGGGGTCGAGATTGGGGTTGGTGGCCAGCTTGCGTAGCACCCGCCTCTTGAGGTCATGGTGGTCATCCCCAAGGGCGAAGCGGGACTCCTCAAAAATCTGTAGGGCCCGGTTCGTTGGAAGAGCCGGGTTGCTCGCCAAAGCCACCAGGCACTCAGAAGCCGTCAGGTCCTTTGGCTGTCCGTGGTTGAAGACAACCCGTATCAAGGTCTCCAGGTCGGAAAGGTCGCTGGTTTCCCTTAGCTCTTTTAGGAAGGTCACTGGTGTCCCTTGTTCCACCAAGTCATGCCTGCCGAAAGGTTTGGGTTCTGAGCCGCTGCCCTGCGAATGCCCCCCACGGTGGCAGCATAGGTAGACACCAGAACCTCCAGGTTCTCTTCTTTGAAGAGGCTCATGGCTTATAGCTCCACGAAGATGCCAGAGAGGCCCTCGTCACCCCGGGCCAAAGCGACCTTGGTCCACAGGAAGGGAGGGGCCATCTCTTTGCAGAACTCGGTCTCGAACTCAGCCAGAAGAGCCAGAACGTCAACCGAAGGCACAGGGCCCCCATAGATGCTGTGAAGCTCCTCAAAGCTGAACGTAAGCCCCATCCCCCGCTTACGCACAGCGTTGGCAACAGCATCCATCATCGAGGTCAGCAAGTCGGCGGTCTGGCTCATGCCCCCCCTCTACGCCGATCAAGCTCTTCTTTTAGACGAAAATGCCCACCGCAGGGTCAAAAGTCCCTTTCCGGGGACCCCCGCTGACCTTGGGTTCGATCTCCCCCACCGTCTCCCCGTAAGGGTTTGTCCGAAGGATAGGAGGGAGCCGGGGGCCATCTCCCAGGTTCTCAACCGAGAACCGGAAGTCTCCGTTGGGCATCCCCATATGCCGTACTTCCTTTCCGTACACGTAAGACGGAAGTAGACCCTCGGCTGCCTTCGGCTTTCCTTCGGGGTAGATGGCCTTGAAGAGGCTGTAGGAGGAATCCCCACCCCGGTCCTCCATGTCACTCCCACCGAAAAGAACGGTGTGATCCACGCGGACAGTCCCCTTGATGTTGGGCGGACCCCCATGGCTATCCAGGGCAGGGGCGAAGAGGTACTCCGGGTCAGACGGGACATACCACCACAACAAGGGGTCCGGGGACATCTGGGCCCCTGCCTCAAAGCAGCAAAGAGCCACCGAACACCCCGGGTAGTAGGTCTTGTAGAACACGTCGATATCCCAATCCTGAGGGAGGGTGGGCCGCCGATTCACCGGGACCCTGTGGAGAGCCTCGCTGATGCTTTCGTCCCCGTTGGCCAGGATCACGGTATACATCCCGTGGTCGAAGACCTGGGCCAACCCCTTGGTCCGGTCCCTCCGGGCATCGGGGTCCATCCCCCTGCTGAGGGTGCTTGGATGGTTCAGGGACCTGGCCAGACCCTTCAGGAAGTTCTTTGCATCCGAGACATCCACCATATTTGGGGCACCCATCGGCTCACCGCAGGGGAAGGGCAGAGCCATGCAGTTGGGCCCCTTCCCCAGGTTCTTGACCTGGTTCTGATAGGCCAATACGTGAACGGGGACCCCTCCCCGCGTACCCGTCCCAGCGTAAAGGATGGTCTTGCTCAACTCGGCGTTGTGGATCGTTAGGCACATGGCCTTGAGCCCTATACCGGGAAACCCCTTCTGCTACCTTTCAGGATTATGCCTGCCAAGGGTAACAATGGGAATCACGATGATGACGATGATGACGATGATGGTATACCTGACCCTCCCATGCCGACATACACCACGCATCTTACGGGCATCAACACCTCTTTGGTAGACAACAAGGAACTCCCTGCCCCCCGGGTTTTTCTTCGGGACTACCTGGCGCCCTATCTTGAGAACCTTACCGCGAACCCCTCTGACCCCTTCGGGGTTTTTTTCAACCAGGCTGGCCTCGGCATCAGCAACGTGGTGGCGTTCACACCTGCCATCGAAATGACCGCCGAAGGGTCAGGCACCTATGGCATCCCCGAGGGGTTCTATGCCATCGCCGTCTATGCCTCCAAAGCATCGGAGAAAGGGCTGCCTAACCTGGTTCTAGGGTGCAAAGTTACCCTCCCCCACCAGGGCCCCAACGTTGACCTCTACCCCGACATGGAACCGGGTAAAATTGACACCCTCCAATTGAGCGGGGTGTCGGTTTACTACTCGACCACCCTTGCCTCCGGGTGGGAAGTGTATGCTTGTCTCCTACAGCACCTCCCCGGGTTGAAGATCGTGTTCACCGACAAGGCCACCGACAAGAAACCCCAGGCTCAGGCTACCTGGACCTACGTCAATGTAGGCGGCGTCTCCCAAGCTTGGCGTTCTTGAGGGATCGGACATACTCAGGCCCTTCCTGATCGGGGGGCCTGGTGTAGTGTTGCTCTGCCATGCAGACAGCAACCACCGAAACCAAAAACACCCAAGCTGCCAAACACCTCACCGAAGAGAGCGCTGCCTTCGCCCGGACTCTCGCCCACTATACGAACGTCCTCAAAGACCTTCTCGCTTCCGGCAAGATCAACGAGGGGCAGGTGTCCTACATCGCCCGCACCGTCTCCCGGCTTCTCCATGAGGACATCCGGAGCCGCACCGTGGGCAAGGGGATTTTGGCCCGCCGCGTCATCTACGATGTGTGGACCAAGGCGGGCTTCCCCATGGACCCCTCCTTCTACCTGGCCTGCCGGGACATCTTCCTTGACAAGGAGGAGGTCCCCCCTCTGTCCCCGGACTCCATCACCTATGGGGGGTTCCGGTCGGTGGAAGAAGCTCTGAGCGAAGAGGGTACGGACCAGCCCCAGCTTACCGTGTCCGAAATCGCCCTCGCCCCGGAGCAAGAGGCGACCCTCCAGGCTTTCCTGGACGCCCACGTCCCGCAAGCCCCCCAGCCCAAGGAAGAGCCTCAGGGCGAGGCCCTTCCGTTTCAGACGTTGCTGTCGCTGGCCCCCTTGCCGAAGGATTCTGGCCCGCCCCCTTCCCTCAAACAGTTTGAGTACAAGGGCCCCGAGAAGCTTCTCTTCGATGCTCTCAAACCCGGTCTGGATTGCCTGTTCAGCGACAACACCCAGCCTTTTGTCATGCTGGGGACCAAAGAGAAGCCGCGTATCCCCCTGGCGCTCAACCTTACCGCGGAGACCGCCGCCCCGTACAACATCCAACCCGGGGCCTACGCCATCGTCTTCCGGGGGGACCGTCTCTACGAAGAGAAGGGTCTTGAGAGGATGCACTACCTCGGATGCAAGGTGACCCTCATGGACGGGGCCACCCACATCCTCAGCCCCCGCACGACAGCGGAAGAGTTGGGGGCCTACAAGGCCCCTGCTTCCGGGTACCCTGGGGTGGGGACCTTCCGGGTCAACGGCTGGCGCATCCAAGCCTTCCTGATCCCTCTCTCCAAGGTCCACAAGGTCAACCTGTGGGAAACCCTGGGCGGCAAGGGTAGCGATGAGCACTCCGCAGAGTGGCAAGTCTTCCGCCGGTCCACCACCGCCCTGCCCACCATGCACAACAACAAGTTCACCTGATCCTCACGGTGTAAGGGGGGCATGACCTCCCCCAGCACGACCCCAAAGAACCCGTCTGGCCCCCTCGTTTGGGTAGGGCCAGACGGGTTCTGGTTTTGTAACATCACGTCGGTTGCGCCTTCCGGTACCAGGAAGCGGTTGATGCTACGCCTCCCGACCAAGAACCGGGAAGAAGCCCTGGCCTTTGCCGCTGACGAGTCAAACCGCCTGGAAGGGACTTTCTTCGCAGGGCACCCCTGGGAAGCCGGGGAGGGTGAGAAGCATCTCCCCATCACCTCAACCCCCGAGTATCGGGTGACCTACTCCGGGACCCTCACCCCAGAAGACCCACCGGAAGATGAAGGCCCTTGGAAGGTGGTTCTCTACCTGGGCAACTTCAAGGGAGACCACGCCTACTTGTGGGAACGGGTGTCGTGAAAGTCCACGTCTGGCGGGATGCAGGGCAACACTGGCGTTTCCTGGCCACCCTCGCTAGCCAGAATGGGGGCGCCGGGGTCCGCACAGTGCTGGAAATCCCCTTCGCCTGTGTCCGTGAGCTAGCCGAGGAAATAGCTGCTTCCGAGACGGAAGCTATCCGGGAGGGGTCTTGTTCTACCCATCCATGGGTCGTAGCTACACCCCCAAGAGAAGCCCCCCAAGAGAAGCCCAAACCCTTTGGGGAGTGGGTCTACGCATCACAGTACCTTCTCACCAAAGCCGGTGAAGACTGGAAACCCATCACCCCCCCGGAGGGTGGCCCTTGGGAACTGGTATCACAGGCTGTCTTCTATGTACCCGGGGCCACCAAAGAGTACGCTCAGTACCTCACCTGGAGAAAGCCCAAAGAGCAACCCAAACCACCTGACGTACCCAAGGGGGTGCGTCAGAGCTTGTAGCCCCCGCCCAGGGCATCATATTGCCCCCTGAGGATAAGGGACTTTAGCTTACTCGGGCTGAAATCAAGACTATCCGAGGCCAAGGGGGCTGCTGGCCGGAAAACTCGGATATCTATGTCCCTTCGGTCTGAGCAAGCCTCTCCCCTGACTAGCCTGTTCACCAGGGCAGCCTGGTCCAGGTCGTTGCTCAGGATCTCATCGCTCATGAAGTCCAAGGCCCTGGCAGCTACGTGCAAGGCATTTGGCTTCGCCGGTAGCGGAGACCCATCCGAAACAGGGCTACATACGATCACGTCGATAGACGTGGCCCCCAGGTTGATGGCAGCCTTCAAGGGCGTAATCTCTTTGACCCCACCATCCGACCAAAGCTGGCCCTCTAGCTCAACCGGACAGAGCATGGCCGGGAAAGCAGAAGAGGCTAGGACGGCACCGGGCAAGTCGGTATAGGTCTCCCCGAATAGACGATATTCCCCCGTGGTCATGGACACAGCGCCTACCCGAAGCTGCTTCCCAGCAAGCCTGATCCGTGTGGGGTCCAGATGCTCTCTAACGAATCGGTGCAGGGGGCTAGAGTTGTAGGCAGAGCCTCGGGTCAGGCCATGGAGCACCCCAAAGGGCCACCACCTCTTGTAGACCTTGCTGGTATCCAGGCTTCTCCAGAGGTCCAACAGGTCAAAGGCTGCCTGATGCCCCTGGCCCGTAGAATACTGTGCCAGGTAGGCCCCATTCAAAGCCCCTACGCTGATCCCACAGATGATGCTGTACTCACGGGACTCTTCGGTCAGAAGGTGGGAAAGAACCCCTGCTTGCCAGGCTCCCTTGCACCCTCCGCCGGACAAGACAAGGGCCCTCATGTGGTGATTCTACGGAAGCAGAAGATCCATGCTCCGAGAACACCTGCCCCCGGGGTTTCCTTGCGGGCTTCCCAGAAGAGGCGCCATGAGGGGTGGAAGTATTCCACCTTGTAAACGTCGATATCAAAGACCCCCTTCGGGTGGGTAGTGTGGATATTCCTTACCAGCCACCCTGAGAGGTCCACGTCAAAGAGGTTGTACTTACCCCTCCCCGGGACAGGGTGAGGAGTGACTGCCCCCGTGGCATAGTCGTTATCCCAGAAAGCCCCTTGCTTCTGCCTGTCCTCTACGGGGTGCCGGCCTTCCGGAGAGATATCGTAGGCACCATCCCCGTTTGCTGGAATAATGGCGTTGATACCTGGACCCACGGGCATCTTGTTGCAGTTACCCGTACCGGTGGCATTCGGGACAGCCACCGAAGCGGGTACCTTGAAGCCTACCGAGAAGGAGTCCAGGTGTGACCAGTTAGCAGGGTCCCGCCATACGATCTGGCCGTCGTGGATTTCAACGGGGTCGTTGAATTGAAACTCCAAGCTCTTGGTTGCAGGGATTTCTTCGGCCGTAAACTCCAAGATCAGAGGGGTCCCCGTCCCTCTTCCGGTGGCCGGGGGTGTCGGGTTGGGGTCATCGCCATGCCCTGTAATCCAGGTGTAGAACCCCGCGGTCCCCGGGTAAATATCAAAGACCGGCTTCCCGTCATCTGTCTTGGGAGAGTCCAGGACCACGCTTCTAGCGGGGGGTGGAAGCGGGATACCTTTGTGAGCAGCCACCACCGCGGCCAGAACAGCCTGAGCTTCGCTAGTCAGGTCCCCATCAAACTCCAGGGTGCCCTCGTTCTCCAGGCTGGTGATACCCAGAAGAGTGGCCCCAAGAGCAGCGGCCTCAACCTCTTGGGTCAGGCTATCGCTTGCGTACCGCGGAAGGGTAAAGGTGTATTTTGCCATGTCATTCCTCTACCCATTCAAGGGTGAAGTTGAGATTCAACCCAGCCGGTATCGACACACCGTTAAAGTTGAGAGCCAAGGTCTCACTTGTTCCCCGGAGGACAATACCTTGGGTTATCCCTTGAAGCGTGAAGTCGAAGAGGGTTTCCCTGCCGATAAGGCTGGTAGCCACTGGGCTGAGAACCTTGGGCACCATCAGGTTACCTACCAGGGTTCCCAGGGTTACGGGGTTAGCCGAGTAGGTAACCACAGATGCCGTCGCCGCCGGGTTGAGGCTATCATAAGCAACCCTCGTTGCGGCTGCCGAGGTACCTCCCGCGTTTGCCGTGCTCCTCTTCAGCACGAAGAACTCATTGGTTCCTGCGGTGGTCTGAGTTGTCGTGAGAATACCCCGAGTTACCCGAATAGTCCTCGTGGCGGACCCGGTGATTGTGATCATGTCGGTCGCGTTCGAGATCGGCACGAAGTTACGAATCACAGCAACGTAGGTGGCCTTGCCGCTATGCTGCACTTGTACCGGCGTGACCACCGGTACGCTGTTGGTTGTGGCCTTGACTGTGCCGTTAGCCGTCCCCGAGGTAAAGGCCGACACCCTGACCCTGGCGTTGGTAGCCCCATCCGGAATCACCAGGGACCTGGCGGTGGCGGTGTTGGCTGCCGTAAAGACCAGGGTGGCAGACCTGGCAGACGTGGAGGGGTCCGCAAAGAACGAGGCTACCCAGGTGGTCCCCGCGTCATAGGATACCTCAGCCACCAGGGTACCAATTAGAGTCCCCGCAGCTAGTTGGAATCCAGCACCACCAAAACCCGCCAAAGCCAGGCTAACCGCCGCGTTGAGGGCCCCCAAAGCCCCTGTAGCCGTGGTGTCTGCCAATGCTGACACGGATAGAGTAGCTTGATCCGAAGCCAGAACGACGGGGATGGAGTTGGCCGAAGTCTTTTGACCCACGGTGGGGGCCGTAGACCCTAGCCAGGCACCGTTGTTCGTATCCAGACGGCCACCAACCAGGGTGGAAGGCAGTTGCGTTGCCACAGGGGCGCTGTAGAAGGCCGCCCCATCGCTCAACCTTACCGAGAAGGGAGCCGAGGCTGTGGTTCTGTCTGTCGCTGGGTTGATAAAGGCAACCCCATCGGAGAGCCCCACCATCCAACGTTGAGCGTGGGTACCTTCGGAACCCTGTGCCACGAAGACAGGGAAGGCCGCTGTGCCAAAGGCTTCCGAAGCCCCGGCCCCATTGTCTATCCGGAGAGATACGCCGAGAGCGTATTCCGACTGGTTTCCGGTAGAAAGATCGTGCTGGTAGGGAGTCCGGAAACGTCCACCTACGTCTGGCCCCCCTATCTGCATAGCTTGAGAGGGGGGGGCGTCGTTGACTTTGTTTTCGGCAGGGTCCCCGGTGACGGTGACCGAACCCCCTACGGAGACGCTCCCCGTCACCGTCAAGGTAGACTGGTCTGTAGCCAGAACGACAGGGATGGAGTTGGCAGAGTTCTTCTGGCCTATCGTGGGGGCTGTAGACCCAAACCAAGATCCCATGTTGGAATCCAGGCGACCACCCACCAAGGCAGCGGGAAGCTGGGTACCTACAGGTGCCTTGTAAAAGGCGGCACCATCCGTGAGCCTGACGGCGTGGGGGCTTGCCGCTGCGGTATGCTCCAGGGCAGGGCTAATGAAAGCCGTACCATCCGAGAGCCCGAACATCCAACGTTGAGCGTGAGAACCGGACTCACCTTGCTTGGCTGGCCAGCTTACACCCAACCGAGGCGCAAGCCCCTTGTAGGATGCCTCAAAGTCGAGTTGGTCGGGGTTCCCATCTTTGACGATGTGAACTTCCCTACGAATACCCGCCAGTGGTTCCGTGACAATACGATAAACCGTGGGGTCATCTTCGTAGCTGAAAGCCCCAGAGAAATACGTACCGTCCAGGTACTTCTTGAATTCGGCCCAGGTATCCATAGCCTGCACCGTTCTGTCTGTATTCAAACTTGTGGCCATGACTACCGTGCCTCGTACCAGGAAAGGGAGGACCTCACGTTAGAGGTCCCCGCTGCCTCAGTGATCGCTGTGATCGTCAGAATGTCCGTGGTACTCAGGAAGGCGTCTCTCCGGAGTTTCCGACCGAGTACGCTGAACATCTCTTGGAGATCGAGGATTTGTTGGTCGTTGGAGTTGGCCAAGAAGCCCTGAAACAGGACCTCCCCCCCTGAGAAGGCGGTAGCCGCCGTGTCTGCTTCTACGCCAGAGTTTGCCGCAACACTGGTGAAGCTTGCCCCCGTAAGGGTTGCGTTCATAAAGATACGCCAACCCAACCGGACCCCTTCTGTCCTCATAGCCACCAGGAAGGGGAGGGCCAGCATCCGGTTTTCAAAGCTGTTGTAGGTAGCCTTGGGCCGGATAGACAGCACCGGGATCTCGGTAGTAGTGACGCTCTTGTCCGTTGGACTGGAGAAAGAAAACGAGGTCAGGGGGACCTTGTCCCCTCCCATGGACAGAGCCGAACAGCAGATCACGTCCATGGACGACGCGGTAGAAGCCCCGGTGTTGACCACCTCCCATTGAAGAGGAAGCTGCCCCGTTCTCATGTAGGGGGCTGCCAAGGTGTTGGGGAAACTCATCTGATGGGCCAGAATGCCATTCACGAAGAACTGAACACTCCCGGCCCCCAGCCATTCATACGTGATCTCAAAGATGTTGGCCTTGCTCAGGTCCAGGGTAACGCCGCTTGCCCCGGTTCCATCCAATTTGTCCTTGTTCCACGCGGATCGAAGCGTAGGGTCGTCAACGACGACCCCCGAGGTCGAGCTACGGCGAACCACAGAGAGAGTGGTCCCCGACAACTGAAAGAAGAGCCCATCGTTGTCGTCAAAGGGCCCCCACCTACGGATCTGGTTGGTTTGGCCCGTGTCAGCCTGAAAGCCCGTGAACTTGAGCCACTGAACCTTACCGCTCTGGTAGCGGAAGTAGGTGTGGGTCTTGAGCCTGGCCCGTGACCCGTTGGCCCCCGTAACGGCCAGTCTGGCTGTTCCGAGGTTAGCCTGGTGGGTAACCGTCCCGCCGGTAGCTGTGCTGGTACCAAATTCACGAGCTTCAATCTCGTACTTGAAGTTGAAGTCACCCAAGGTCAGAGGAGACGCTACCTTGAGGTCCCCGAACAGGGTCTTGCTGTACTCGGGGAAAGTGACCAGGGAGGGGGTCGTCGGTGACCCTGGGGTTACCGACTGGACCACGTCCACCTTCAGGGCTTTCGCCCCGGAGACGGTCGAGACCTCCAGGAACCTGGCAAGAGCACCATCCTTGGCGGCGACCATGACGCCCGGGGTGATTCCGATGGACCCCGCATCTTGGATGGGTAGGGGGTTGCCGCTTACGTCAATGGGGACAAGCTCCCCTTCGATAACCTGAAAGTCTGCCATAAGGTCTCCGTATCCGTGATCGTCGAGATCCGACCCCCAGAACGCGCAATGACTGAGGTTACCGTCTGAACCAAGGTGCCACCAGGGTTGTATTGCTTGCGAACAATCTGAGAGACTCTCCCCGAGGTCCGGGTAAGGTTCGTCTCCCGGATCTTCGTTACCTTGGAGGGGGAATCCCAGACAATAATGTTCGTTACCCGATTAGAACCATCTCGGGTAAGCTCCGTGAAGCAGGTCTCCGCTAGGTTGTGGATCAGGGAGTCCACGTTTTCGTGGGCCCCCAGGTTCAAGGCGTCGATAGCCGTAGTAGCATCAGCTACCCGTACCACTACCAATGCCGAGTCCGCGGCGTTTTTGGCCTCCAGACCCGTCCCGAAAGACTTGACCCGGGGCCCGTTGATTCCTACCTGGAAAGAGGACTCACTGGTCCCCTCTAGGTTATCGTGGGTTCCCATAAGCCCTCACCTAGTCGATGGCTAAGGCGTTAGGTGCCGTGAAGCGCACAATAACGACGCCAGCGCCAGCAGCCGGCGCCCCACCCACCGTTGTGCGGACAACCAGGGTGGAGGCACCCCAAGCCGTATCCTGATTGGAGGTGTAGAGCGTACCCGTGGTGTTTTGCGGGTTGTTCTGGGCGGTCGTCATGATGAGAGCCAAGCTACCAGCCCGGCCTACTGAAATGGTAGCGCCACCGCTATAGGGAGTGGTCACCTTTAGCTCACAGCTTGTGACGATAGACCCTGCGGGGATAGCAAACACGCTATCCTGGGTAGCCGAGTTGCTGATGACGTATCGGATCTCACGGACAGCACCCGTGACCGACCCGATATCTCCAATCTTGATCCACGAGGGACCACCGGCATCCCAGATATAAATGCTATCGGGGTCAAACGACACCGTGCCGCCCGACAGGGAGGTGGTTACCGCAATGCAACGACCCTCAATGGCCGGAAGCAGCGTTGCCGTACCTGCGCCGGTACCGTCATCGAAAACGAGGTCTCCGATGGTACCGTTGGCTCCCGTGGTCGAGACAACCAGGAAACGACGGGTACCCGTGTTGGCTGGGAGAGCGTTGTTCCCATTAAATTGTGCCGTGACAATGAGGGGCTTTGCCAGGGTGTCGGCGTAGGCTTTGGTGACTACGTCGTTATCCAGAACGGGGGTGGCTGCACGAAGGCGGGCGTACCCGGTGTCGTCCAGGTTACGTACTTCCATCTCGCCGGTACCCGTGGTCCGGACGAGGGGCCGGTTGATACCAACTTGGAACTTGGTCTCGCTAGTACCTTCAATGTTGTCAATCGTGCCCATGGCTCAGATGCTCCTTACGTGAAACGAAACAAACCCAGACCCAACGGTGCTACCTGCACCGTTGAGCGACAGAATCAAGCTTTCTGCCACCGCTGCTTGGTGGATAAGTCGATTGGTAAAGGTCTTGGCCAACGTCAATGACGTTTTCCCAGGGCCAAAGAAAAGACCTGGGGTAGCGCCTGTACCTACCTGAAGACTCGCCCCGACCCCGTCAAAGGGAGTCGTCACCTCAACGGTAGCCCCGTCAATGATGGTACCCACAGGGAGACCCACAAGGGTCACGATGCCTGGGGAGGCCCACGAGAAAGCTACCCTGGTCAGGGTGTAGTTCCCTGCTACGGAAGCCCCGGTCGTGTACTTTATCCAACGTCCTAGAGGGAGACCCGTATCCAGGACATTGACCCCATCGGGGGCAGCCCCCGATGATGCGTCGTAGACGAAGATCCCAAGACCTACGACACCCTTGACCGTACCATCCGGGAGTGTCGAGTAATCCAGACCCACAAGGCTGCTGGTGGTGGACGCCGAGGATACTTCTTCCTGAAGATTGATCAGGAAGAAGCGCATATCGCGGTAGAGATCAGCCTTCCTAAAGAATAGCTGGTAGCGGCTGTGCTCTTCGGGAGGGAGGGCATGGGGCATAGGGACCTGTATTGAGGGCCCTATAAGACAAAATCCCTAATCTATCGGGGGGCGTCTGCCGGAACCCAATCCTGGTTGCGCCTGCCTTGACGGCGTACGTAGGCGCCCGTACCCCCCCTTTCTTCCCGGGGGCCTTCCGCCAGCCCTCTTTATAGGCGGTAGCATAGACCGTAGCGAGGGAGACATGCCCCCGGGGGGCCTCCTTCGGGAGCAGGTCCACCAGCTTCTTGTCGGAATCGGGGCACAGCTTCATGAAGGTCTCTTGAGCTTCCTTCATGGACAGGTGTCTCATGTCGATCCGGGTCAGAAGCCGACCATCCCTCAAGAGGGCAGGGTCGATCTCCATGTGCTTTCCGTTGGTCGTCGCGACGATTCGGATATCCAGGACCCTGCCATAGATGCCATCGGCCATGTTCAGCATGGAGCTAATGCTAGAGGCCCCTAGACCTTCTCGGACTAGAAGAGCCTGGTCGGCATCCTCCAAGATGAGCACGATCTTTCGGTTATCCTCTTCCGTGAAGTTCATCCAGCTTTCGAGGTACCCCGGATCAGCGATATCCTCCACCATCCGAGGGGGGACCAGTACGCATCGGCAGGTGTTGTTGAGGCTCTGGATAAGAGCCTGGATAAGATGGGTCTTCCCTGTGCCAGGGGGGCCATCCATGACGACAAGCTTTCCCGGGGGGTCATCACTCGCCAAATGCTCCAGGATGTAGGCAAAGGCTTCCCGGGTCTCCGAGGGGTAGTTCTCCGGGGTGAACGGCTCCCCCAATGGCTTTGCCCTCATAAACCGAAGGTTACCCCCCTTCAACACAGCCACATAAGGGGCACCTGCATCCTGAGGGACACTCTGGAGGTCCATGGATTCCATGACCTCTTTGGCTTTGGCGTGTACCTGACCCCCCAGGCAGTACCCACTCAACAGGATGTTGAGCGAGGGGTCACCGGATTGCTTGGTCACCCCGACATACAGGGTACCCCAGGGGCCCAGGTACCAGCGGGTATGCGTGTAGCCAAGCACACCCGGCTCAGGGGCCTCCTCCTTGGGAAGGACCTTCCAACGGTTGTCCTGCTCTCCCCACAGGACAAACTCAAAATCAGAGAGGAACTTGTCGATCTTCGCCAGAGCGTCTGAATCGGAAGTCAGACCCCCCAAGTTAAAGTCTTTGACGCTGTTCCCCGTCTTGGCAGCGTAGGCCACAAGGTCTTTGAGGTAGCACGTCTGAACGGCGGAGATACCGTCCTGCAACTGTCCGGTATTCGTGGGGTCAAACCAAGGGGGTTGCTTCATGGTTGACCTTTTACACCACGATAGCCCCCCAGGCTATCTAAAGGTCTTCCTGAGCTACACAGGTGGTATCTGGCCCACAGCGCATGGCTAAGCTTTGGTTGTGGTGGCTGACAGGGGCTTCCACGTCCAACCCCTCCACAGCTTGACCTGAACGCTCCACCAGTTCCGGCATGTCGAGACCCGCAGGCACCCCACCATGAATGAAGTCTGCCAGGACCGCCCGAAGAGGCCCCATCAGGATATCGGCAGTCTGGTCCATGCCCCTCTCCATGCTCCCCACCCGAAGCTCACGGGCCAGCCTCTCGACCTGGGGCTTCATGGCCGGAGGAACCGGGGTCACCGTCATGCCCACAGAGAGCACCGACATGATGAGCGTGGTTCCCATGTCGGTCTCCAGGAAGTTTGCGATCTTCTTCCGGGTAGCTTCGCTGTCTTCCCCCAGGTGACGGCTCAGGAGAGCCGCCAAGGGGTCACGGACCAGCTTGGTCAGTTGCTTGGCAGCGGTACGCCAAGCTGCATCTTCACTGTCGTTGCGGAGGGTTGTCATCGTCCCGGGGGTCGTCTTTGGTTCAGCCATCTTTGCATCTTCCTTCGTCTGACGTGAAGTTACACCGGTAGCCATGCTACCGGTTCGTTGCTGGTGTTGAAAAGCTGCGACGATCAGGCCCACCTGACCCTCTTCCGTGAGCACTTCCCAAAGGTCCTCAACGTAGACCCCCCAGAACTCTGCGAATTGCTTCTTGGCCCAGTCCGGCAGAGCACGCAAGGTATCCCAATCAGGGTGGGTCTCCAAGAGGGAGAGGGGTAGCGCAGGGAGGTTCTTCTCGACCTTGGCCCCCAACTTCTTCCCAGCCGCGTCGCCTAGCCCCTCCCCTGGGCCAAAGGCAAGGGCCCACTTCATACCAAGGCTCCCCTCGGAAGCCTTTGGTGTGTTTGCGCAGACATCGTTGTTGTCGTCCTTGATCGGCTTCTCCAACATACCCAGGATCTCCTCGCTCGTGGGTACACCAAAGAGGTCAGCCTTCAAAGTAGACCCCTGAGAGGCTCTGGTGTGCTCCTCGATGAGGTATTCGCCCATTTTGATGATGGGTCCTACCTTACCCACTTCCTTTGCGGAAGGGGCTCCCTTTGCCAGGAGTTTTCCAAAGGCTTCGGGGTCACCCCCAAAATTGGAGAAGTCTCGATTCCAGGCACCAAGAGTACCCGCTCGAATAGAGCGATCACGTTCTTTGATGACCAGAGAGAGCAGGAAAGGGAAGCTGCTGGCGCCATCCTGGGCGGACATCATGGCAGCCCCTTCCTCAAGAGGCTCAATTTCGAGCGGGCCTTGGGGCCCAGCCTCTTCGGATTCCTCTACCAGAGTGTCCAACTCCATGTCGTCCATGTAGTTTCCGGTCGGGGTGTCGTGGGGTACCCCCGGTCGGCGGGGGTAGCTGCCCACCAACTCCCGTAGCTTTTCCTCCGTAGACGCCATCTGTAGCTCGACAACGATGGCAGCCCTCTTATCCTCCGGGAGGTTTCTCAGGAAGAGGCTGAGACGACCAGCCCCGATCTCCGATAGCCTGCCCATCTCGGCATCAAAGGCAGCCTGGTCCGTTGGCTTGCACTCCCGCCGGATCACGTCCCGGGTCAAGGCTAGCTCAGAGCTTGTCTGGGCTGCACCTAGCTTATCCCCCTTGCTGATGCACTGAGCTAGCCTTGCTTGAAGGTTGGCGTGTATATCGAAGAGCCCCTTGCTAAAGGAGGTCTCTTCCTGCAAAGCAGCACTCTTTGGGTCTTCGATGTAGGCGAGGTCTGCCTCAAGACGTTTTGTGTTGGCAGCCTCCCAAGCTTCCTCTACCCACTTGGGGGGCGTCTTCTTTTCAAGCTCCCGCTCCAACTCAGCTTTCCGACTGGCAAGCTCCCCGTTCTTGACCTTCAGGTATGCAACAGGGGATACCTTGTTGGCGGTATACTCCTCCGAAGATATCACCTTGAGGCTTAGAGGGTCGGGTAGCGCATCCGTAAGGTCCGTGATGACCTTGACGTGCTTCTCCTCAATCTTGAGGATTTCCTGGGCGACTTCCCGGTCTTTGGCCTCCAGGTAACCATGGAGAGTTTCCAGGGCCACAGCTAGCCTGGTGTTCTCTTCTTTGAGGTCCTGAAGTTCAGCTTGCGAGGCGGTGTCCCCGCGTAGCTTCTCTGTGGGGGCTACTGTAGGCCCAAGGGCTTTGGCAACACTCTCGGCACGGCTACTCATAGAACCAAAGGTACCGCTGCCTCTGGAGGTGTCAAAGTTTCCTCTCTCGCGTGTACCTGTCTGGATAGCCCTGGTAGGTGGCTTCCTGGAGAAGCTTGTTCAAGTCCTCATAACCTTCAATGAAAGCCTTTGAAGTGGTAGCTATCCTCAGAAAGACCCGGGTTTCCTCTAGCTCAGCTATGACGACTTGAAGCTGGTCCTTGGTGGCACCCAAAGACCTCTCGCTTGCCCGCAAACGGTCGTTTGCCAACTTGAGGGCCCGGTTTTTACTGGCAAGTAGCTGATAGAACAGGATGAACGAGACCCCACCACCTAGAAGGAAGAAGGCAAGGAAGAAGGGGACTGACAGGTTAGCCGGCATCATAGGCGGTCTCGAACCTTCCGATGCTCAGGCGGGTTCTTCTTGCGCTTACGGTGAGGGGGTAGGGTAGGGGGGTCTTCGGTAACCCCCCTAGCAGCTATGGCCTCCTTGGTTCTAACCTCCACAATGCGCGTTGCGGTAGCCAGAACTTTCTCCTGGTTGTCACACCTGGCTTTCAGATAGGAGACCTGATCCAACAGTTCGGCCTTCTCAATGAGAAGGACCCTGTTGGTCCTTTGAACCCGGACGTAATTCCGGGTGGTGGCTACCCAGGCGTAGACCAGACCCAAGACCGAAAGGATCTGAAACACCAGCCCCAAGGTTGTCAGCCGGTCGGATAGCTGCTGCATAGCTTGCCTACTACCCCAGAGAGCCTGGCGATGACCTCTTGGGCTTTCGCTTCCGTAAGCCCATCTTCTTTGGTCGTGAGAACCAACGACTCCCCTAGCTCTTGGATGGGCTTGTCGTCCAAAGCGACCCAACGGCTCACGGGGACCCCCCGCTTGGCCTCGGTCCTGAGCCATGCCTTGATCTCTTCGTGCCGGGGGCCATGCTCAAACCACCCCCGGGAGAGGTCTGGGGTTACTCCGTAGAGGGTCCCTTGCCACCCCGCGTGAGCCAGGAACTTGTTCAGCGTCGCCCGGGTGTGGTGCAGCCTCCAGTTTGAGGTGACCACCACTCGGCACCCGGTAGCCTCTACCACCTTATTAAGGAGAGATACGGCTCTGGGATCAAAGTGCTCAGGGTCAGGCCGGACCCCCAGGTAGGTTTTCGGGGGAAGCTTGCGGTAGTAGCTGTCGCTGTTGTAGACCCCATCAATGTCGGTAAACAGGACAGGGCTTGCTTTAGGGGGGGTCATATACTACCCATCCGAATGCGGGTGTAGCGGTCAAGGTTGTGGGGGTCCAACGGTCCCTCAAAGGTGTCCAGGTTTGCGTGGTATTCGATTTCCCCGGTGACCCCCCAATGGCCACTTTCGTTCTTGGCTACCGGGGCCAAGGCTATCTCAGCGTTCCCGGAAGACCGGGTATACACCCCAGCCTTGATGTAGTACGTGCCCCCCTTCTCGTAGAGGATCATAGCGAAGCCTTCCGGATTCTGAGGTAGCGGGTGTTTGCCACCGTTTCATCCACTTGCTGTTGAAGCCATGCCTGGAATTCTGCGAGCCTGGGTAGGCAGGTGGTCCGGATATGCCAATCGTAGGCTTCCTCCGGGGCAGGTGTGTGCATGTAGCAGTAGAGGAGCCACAGGGAGTCATCGGGGCCCCGGAAGCTCCAGGCCACCGGGATATCGTCGGTAACTTTCTGGGATTCACCAAACGAGAAGGCGAGGTCCCGGATCTCAAACTTGGCATGACCCCACATGAGAAGGTCGGGGTGGTCAGACTCAGCTGCCGTAGGGTCTAGCTTGAACGATGGGCCGGACATGGTCTTCTCTGGCTTTCGGTATAACAGGTGACGGGCCCCCAGGATAAACTCCGCTAGCATCTCTGTGGAGGGTTCCCATGAGGGTACACCGGTTTCAGGGTCTAGCCTCAAAGCATCGTCCCCTTCCCAAAGACCCGCGAGGTACCCCAGACATACCAGGGGGTTTTCCACAGGGAAGGCGACTCTACGTATCAGCCGGTCAACTACCAAAGTCCAGCGGACATTGGCCATGAGGTTCTGCAAGTCGTTGAGGAACCGGTAGCCGATCAGGGCAAGGTGGGCGTTGGTACGGGGGTCCATGGTGTTCTCCTGTCCAACCATTACGCCGGGGCCTTCCTCTAATTAGAGGTGTAAGGGTCAGGACCATGTCAGACGCGCCCAAGCCAAACGTCGAGACTATCCCTAACCCCGAAGCTTACCTGAAAGGTCTTCGGGCTGCGGCGGCCAAGACAGGTCTACCCTCCTTGCTTCGGCTGGCGCGTGATCTACAAGAGGTTGTCGCACACGTCAGGGCCACGCTCCCCCAAGTGCCTACCCCGGACATCATGGTGGCCCCCAACGGATTGCCTATCCTCAAATGGGTAGCAGGCTTGTCCTACGTCCTTCTGGGGTTCGACTCGGACGGAGAGCATATCTTGACGTTTCATACCCGCGAAAGCTCACGGGTACCCAAAGGGGAGACCTACCTAAAGGTGACCCACCATCAAGACCCAGGATGGGTTCTGTTGGGAGGGTACCTGGAAACCCTCTACCCCACCCACAAGGTGACCAGGTACACCCCCCGCAGCCTCTTAGGCTTGCCCCACCGGCTGCTTCTTGCCAAAGATGGCATCCCACCCCGCCTTGTACTTCGTGCTGTTCACCTTGACGGGGCCTTTCCCGATGTAAACCCCCTGGCTATCGGTGAGGTCTTCCACATCGTAGGTGTTGCCATCGCGGTGGCTGAGATGAACAGCATTCGGGGGAAGAACAGCCCCCTCCTTGACGGGAGACATGGTGCCGATGAAGGTGTCCCCCTCAACGTTCTGACGCACGAAAACCCGCTGCCCCCCCGGGATCTCGGGGCCCAGGTGCAGACTGTCCTTCTTGTCGTTGCTTTCACTCATGACTTCCTTTACACCTCAGAAACCCCGCCATGCCTTATGAAGTCTCGTTGAGGGTTCCCAGGGGCCTAGATGCTGAACTTGTAGCCACAGCCTCCCGGGATACCAGGGTTGCCAACGTTCTTTTTACCCGTGGTGAGGACACGCATAACTATGTGACCATCACCTTCACAGACCGTCAGGAGGACCTGGAGCACGCTCTTCCTTCCCGGCAGTATACGCTCCCCCTGGTTCAGAGCGACATCCTCTACGCCAGGAATGACGATGAGGGGGAGACGTTCCCTTCTGAGCAAGCCAGGCAAGCCTACGTTAACCTCACCCCCGAGTACCTGGCCAGGCTGGCCATCAACCAGAATATCTTCAGGGAGATGGTAGCCTACTACCTCCATAGCCATAATGGCTGGGAGTGGTTCAACGGCATCTTCCCCCTGGACACCTACCGTGTCGTCTCTCCCCCGAGGGGCCAGGTACACGCGGGGTCTTTCTGGTGGGGTGTCCTCCAATGGTCGGCCGCCAGAGAGACCGGTTTTCCTGGCACGGTTGAGGGTGCCTCGGACCAGGTACCCACGGCACCACCCACCCACATAAGAGGGGGCGAGTTTTTCGCTTCCCTGGGAGGGGCTATCCTCTCGGATGCCGCCAGGACTGGTCTCCATGGTGCCTGGCAGCGTCTCCGGGAAGGGGTTCAACGTCGCCTTGGACTCACACCTTCCAACACACCACCCCCTTGGTTGGATGAGGGTGTGCGAATAGACTACGATGTAGGTCTCATCGAAGGCGTAGACCTTGAGCTTCAGGTTCTTGACCCTTCTTTTCGTCCGGGACACTTCTCCTGTACGCACATCAAAAGCGGGGAGACCTGGGAGTTCCCCTACACTGCCTTGGACCCTAAGACGTTCCAAGGGCTCCCGGTACTTATCCGGCATTGGGCCAACAAAGAGCGCGTACCTCGTCATTCCCTCTTACCCTTCAAGGACCTATGAGTCTTCGTAGCCGTATCAACGTGTTGAGCGAAAAAACGGGTCTCAAGCATTCCTGGTGTTTTCGTTTCTTGACCGACGTGGGCCTTTTCTCCAAGGCCATGGCTTCCGCCTTCAACAAGCCCATACCAGAGATGGACGAGACCCTTGCCCGGCAAGTGCTGGCTCAGGCTTCCTGGGATGACACCCAGGAACAAGAAGAGGCAACCCCCACCCTACCTAAACCCGCCCCCAGGTCATTTGACCCCGAGGCTATCCTGGGGCCTTCTCCGGTGTAGACAAGGCAAGTCATGGCAAACCAAACTATCGTTCGTGCTACCTGTGACCACTGTGGGGGTCTCGCGTCGATGACAAACCCCCTCTTTCGTTTCCCCGAGGGGGCTACGGTCCAGACCAACTCCGAAGAGCGCAAGCCTCACGATATCGGGAACCAGGACTGCTGCCTCTCCTGCCTCGCTGTCAAGGTGGGCTTTGTGGTGCCTACCCGCGTTGTCGAGAAAATCGTCCGGGACGACAGGATCGTCTATGAGCGGTCCTCCGGTCGTACCGGCCCGAGTGGCCGTCCCCTCCAGGTCAACAGTGACCCTCAGGTGGTGGCGCCTATCCTTGTGCGGGCTTCATCGTGGGCTTGACTCACCTACCTGCCTCGCACTTCCTCAAGAACTACCTGGCCCCCTGGGCTACCCAAATAGCCGGAAGGTTTGGGTACCCCGTCTACCTCGTGGGGTCAGCTTTGACCCTCCCTGAGCCCAGGGACATCGATGTGCGGTGCATCGTGCCAACCGCAGACTTCAAGGCGCGGTACGGTGACCCCAAAGTCTGGTCCCGGGGTCTATGGATGACCCGGGAGAATGGCGCCATTGCCTACGCTGCGGACATGGCCGACCTGTCCAGGGAAGCCGCTCTGGCCTTGAAGCTGAACCTGGACTTTCAGGTTCAACCCCCCCTTGAGGCGCACCAGTTCCAAGGATTCCCCAGGCTGAGGTTGGATGCATTGAACCTGCCGGAGCTAGACCTTGATGCCATCGGGGCCTAGACCCCCAAGCATCTTCCTTGTATTCTAGCAGGTGAAGAGGTAATCATGCCAAAAGCCAAGCCAAAAGTAGGGGATGTGCGGACGTTGATGCTTGTCGCGGCACAACCTGAATGGTTTGCTGTGCTTCGTATCCCTGTGGACGGCCGCCCCACCATCATCCGGGTAGCCATTGCCTGTTGGGCTCGTATCGAAGAGTACCTACGGGAAGGCAAGACCTACAAGTGGGTAGAACGCTTGGTAGGCGTCATCAATCACGGGGAAGACCTGGTCCCCGCTGACCAGCTTGATGTGTTCCTGGGCTACTCGGGTCCGGAAGATGCCCAGGATTGGGAAGCTTTCGAGGAAGAGCCGGACGATGTTACCCAGCTTCTCCCCGCAGGACCCGGAACACCCCCCGCCCCTTCGGCCCCACCGAATCCTAAAGACTTCAATTTATCGGTGTATAGGGCAGGATGAATACCTGCCACTCGGCCCCTGTGTCCTGCCCTTCCTGGGCAGCCCCCGCGAGAGTCATTTTCGATCTTCTCTTTGACGGGAAGGGTAAACCCCTGAGGCCGATCCGCTTCAAGGATTGGCTTCTTCTGGCTCGTTCTCAGAAGAAAGCCACCACGGAAGATCACTTTCGGCAATGCGTCGCCTGGCTCGACGGTCGAAAGCTAATCACGACAACCTCCCTCCATGAGGGGGGCTATGGCTGGTACCCCCTCTCTACCCGGGAAGTCGTGGCAGGGTTGGCTCTGAGCCTAGCGTCGGTTCCTGAAGTCAAGGAACACAACCCATCCGAGCAACACGTCCAAGGCTACTAGCACTCCAACAGCCCTGTAAATCTCCTGCCACAGGAGCACTCCCGTTGCCCCCATCGCAAGGAAGAAGAAACCCAGGGTCATGACTTGTGGCCAGCGCATCATCCCACCTTACCCTTCGTCTGGTACTTAAGCAAGACGCGAGCCACCTTATCCTGGGTTCCGTCGTCGGTCTCCGGGGCCTCTGGGAGACCCCCATGCCAGGTCAACCAGCCATGGGGAATCGTACCCCCCTCACCGGCTGTCTTGAGTGTCGCCTTGAAGGAGTCTAGCTGGTCCCTGGACATCCCCTTCCCTACCACAAAGTAGGAGATCACTTCTGCAAAGGCTTCGTCCGCATTGCTCTGGCCGTACCTGGAAACAGCAGGGACCTCCCCCGAGGTAAACCATTCGGTGAACCGTAGCCTCTGGCTCTGGTTCATGTGCTTGAACCAGTAGCGATGCCCAAGCTCATGGGCCATGAGTTGTACGATATAGGGGTTGGGCCTTGCGTAGATCCGGACGTAGTCTTGCGTGATCATGAAGTGGGCGCCGACCCCAAACTCTGCCCCGTTGGAGTTGACCCCGCCGCACTCTTCGCATTGGATCAGCACCTTCCCGTACCACATATCGCCAAAGCCCTTGGCCACCATCCTGGCATGGGTCTCGTCCAGGTAACGGATATAGTCCTCAATGTCCCCAGCTTTGAGCTTGTTGTCCTGGATAACGACCTTGAGGCCATAGAGGTCAAACTCCTTGTAAGCCTCCCGCTCTACATCCAAAGGCTCCGTACTTACTTCGTGGTAGTCTTTGGCGGCTTTGGCATCAGCGTAGAGAATCTTGAGAACGTCATCGAACAACTCGGTCAAAGAGGCAGACTTGGGATTCCCGTAGGGATTGTTCTTGGAGGTCCCCGAGGTCTTGTACCCTTCCGTTGCCTCTTCAAAGCTAGACTTGTAGAGAGCGAGCATGTGCTCTCCATCTGCCTTTTCCTGGGGGTTGGGGAAGGGGGTCTTGCCTTCCAAGCACCTCTCCCAATGGTTAGCCCGGCTCTGAGCATCCGAGATAGCCTTCTCCAAGGTGTCCAGGGCCTTCCCCAGCTTCGCCCTCTCGGAAGTGCTGGTCAACCCGGTGTAGGGCCCCCGGCGGACGTAGAACACCTGTTCTTTCAGGTTGTCCACGAAACTATCCAAGCCCGCAAGCGCCTTGTGGACATCCGGGTAGGACGTTATCGAGGGCTTCATGAGAGAGAGCCAGCCCCTCCTTACCGCCATGAGCCAGGACTTCTCTAGCTGAGCCGCTGCCTTGGTATGCGCCACCTTGGAAGGCCAGGTCCCCGTTGAGAGGGGCAGCGTGATGCTGAGCCCGTTGTCCCCAAAGGACCCGCCCCACAGGGTCACTTCTCCCACGCCCCAGGTAATCGGGGAAGGGAGAACCCTCTTTGGGATGTAGCCCGGGGGGGCATAGGCCAGGGTAACATGGGGCTTGTAGTCCGGGTGCTTCTTGGAGTACTCCACCCCGACCTCCGCCAAAGCAGCCACAAGCTTGACTTGAAGCGCCATGAGAGCTTTGCTCTCGATCTGAGCGATGACCGGGACTTTTCCTTCGGGGGTGGGCGGGAAGGTAGTCACCGCTTTTGCAGTCACAGTGAACGGGGGCACCCCCTTCAAAACCTCGGACACCGCCAGCATCGCTCTCGCGATCTCCACGTCGCTGTGGTCTTTCCCTAGATAGACCAGGGTGATGTGAAAATCACCCGGGGATTCTTTCTCCCCAGGGACTTCATACTGCCCCAAGAGACGGGCTATGTCGTGAGGTACGCGCAGAGAGATAAGGGCCATGGGCTTGATTCTACCCTGGCCACAAGAGAAAACAGTCTACAGTCGGTCCAGGACCATCCGGTTATTTTGAGTGCGCGCGTTGGGGGTAGGGGATGCCCAGGATACATCCGCTACTCTTACCGTGGTACCCCCATCCCCAACCCAGCACGAGAGGCCATAATGGCATTCAGACCCTATCTCGTTCACGTACCATCGGACGTACTCGATAGCAAAGTCCCCCTTCTCGGTGGACAGCCTGAAGACTAGCCAGTTGTAGCGCCGGGCCCCCAGGCTATCCAGGAAACAGTGGGCCTCGTAGGTAAGGACCTCTTTGGTTATCCCCGTTGGCGTGTACCCGGTGATAATCCTCTCGGTCACCCTGAAGACCACCGCGCTTGGGTCATGGAGTGCCTCTGAGGTCACCGCTGCAAACCCATCGTGTACCCAGGTACCCGGCATCTTCCCTTGGACTATCAGACTTGGGCCGGGCCCATCCATGGGCTGTAGGGTTATCTCGGGCCTCATCCTACAAGGGTCCTCCGACATAACGGAGGGTATAAGGGTGACCCTTGGCACCAGGGGTGCCGGAAAGCTTGTCACTCGGTGACTCATAGGTTTGCCCTTACCAGGCGCCTTGGCCCAGCTTCCGGGTTGGGAACGTCGGACTCGAAAGGCGTGGACCACGACGCATGTAGGCGTACGCGGTTTGTGCAGTCCCGGATAAACAGGGTACACCATACCGTCCCCCTGGAGATGCTGATCTCCCTGGAGAGGGATACACTTGTATACAGGAACCCGAGGTCATCAAAGACCTCTGCGGTAAAGTAGGTGAAGTCATGGATACCTGGGGTTTCTTCCTTGCAGAAGCCCAGGATTTGATAGCACCTCTGCCCGGATTCAATGGGCGTCACACTGAGGTCTATAGAGGCAGCTCCGTCGTTGACGACAAGGTAACCCCCCAGGTAGACCCCCTGTAGGAGAATGTGTGGGTCCCATGGTGACCTACCCTCGAAGGATAGCTTCGGGGTAGTCTCGACCTCCCCCGTAGGGTCCAGGTTCATGTTGACGACAGGCAGCGTACTTGATGGGAGAAGAAGCCTCTTCCGTTCCACGGCTACAGACTCTCTCGTACGGACCTCACAGGGTCCAGGCGGCTCTGGCGGAGTTGACCTTCGGTCAAAGGCTCTGAGTGCCATTCCATCCTGGTGGTACGAGGGGGATAACCCCCCTCGTCCACCCAGAGGATGTTCCGATCAGGGGCCGTCGGTATGCCTGCCGAGTCTCGAACCCTGCGCAACTCAACATCGGTCCTGGCGTGCTGGTTATCCCACACCTCCAGAAGAAACGCACCCTTAGGCCCGACTAGCCCATGTAGGACCAAAGACCAGGTGTCATTGAGGTACGGCTCAGCGCTGATGAGCCTAAGGTGACACCCTTCCCGGTCAAGGTTGTGTATAGCCCTGAAGTTAGACGTTTCTTTTGGCTTTATGCCGGTCTTGAGCTTGGCGTTGATCACAACATCGGCCGTTGAACAAGCTACCCAGGTTATCCAGACAACACCTTCATCTCCGGCGGAAGAATTGGCGCTGTAGCAGTTGAAACTGACCTGGGGGACGTACCCTCTGGGAATAACCAGCATGTTTATAGCCTCTCTCGTACTCGCCTCAAGACCTGAGGGTCCAGGTTCTCAGGTACACCTTCGAGCGAGTAGGTAGCCTCAAAGAGGCGTTTATTTTGGTCTCGGATGTACTCGTTCAGGGTCAGGGTTGCATGATCGTGGTACAGTTCCAACCCGACCTGGCGGGACAGTCCTACCTTGTTCATGTAGACGTGGCACCACTTGTATCCAAGGTTTGACTCGGTCACTTGGACTTTGGCATCAAACCAGGGAGGTGCCCCCGCGACCTCAATTCGGGAGATACGGCCGCTGACACCCTGGATTTCTACCTTGTCGTGAAACCCGCAAACCCAGAAGTCAGGGTCCCCTTGCCTCTTCTCGAAAAGCCGGATCTCGAACAAGCCCCAGGGGTCTCCCCCTTTGAACTTGACACCAAACATGGTGTTGTACGGTATACGTACAGACTTCTGGTTCTCCCACGCCTCAAGGTCATCCGTCATAGCTGACTCAGGACCTTTCTCTCGTTCTGGCTACGGGTAGACACAGGCATCGGACTAGCCAACCGATATTGCCATCGGAAGATGGGGCGGGGGGGTCCCTTGCTAAGTCCGAAACCCGTCTCGCTTATCTTGTAGTCATACTCGGTTATCACCACGGCAAAGAGAAGGTTAGTATCCTCAGGGTTGCGACTCCCCTTCAGGTACTTGAATTCTTGGATTACTTTCCTTCTCTGAACCGTGACTTTGGCTTCACCGCCTGCACTAAAAGTGGTAAGCGCCATGAAGCTAGTGGGGCTTTCTGAAGACCTGCCATGGCGAATATCTTTCAGACTACCAAAGACCTCTATGGTCTCCCCAGCAGCAAGATACCCCGTCACGATGAAGTCGGGAGAGTTTGAGTCTTTCTTCAGCCATCGGAGTTGGACATACTGCTCCCATCCCTCCATCAGAACCGGTAGGCAGATAGTCGGAAGGACATCTGCCGGGACAGGGACTCGTTCTACCTTGAAAACATCAGCAGGGTACTGAAAGGCAGGGAATGTCATAGCGATTTCCTCACAGAGCGAACCTTCTCTGAATTCGTTTCGGGCAAGGGCTCCCCCCCCCCCCCCGCAAAGTAAGAGGCTTCCGCCAATGGGATGAGGTTTACATCGACCCTCACGGTGGACATCCCGTCTTTGGTACGGGTCAGTTCAACCGTCAGCGTCTTGAAGCTATCAGATACCTGAGAGACCCGGATGGACCCATACCTTGACCCAAAGTTCGCCATGGCCAGGTAGTTCAGGTACCTCGGGTTAGAGGTCCGGCTTAGCAAGATATCCGAAGGGTCCCCCACGCACACAATTTCATTGACGGGACGTACCTCGGTTGCGTCCGTCCGAAAAGCCTTGCTGCTTACCGCCAGGTTGGGATAGCCGGGGCGCCTTGCAATACAAGAAAAGGTAGGGAACCAGGGTACCCCCACCTCCAGACCAAAGCTGGCCACCACCGTCAAGCTGGGGCTACGATGATCTTTGGGTGCCGTGACCAGATCCAAAGGTGTCAGGGTGAAGAACGCCATGGTCCTCCACAGGTACACCGCCTAAGGCAGGGTCAGCAGATACCCACCCCAACGTTTCCCACCACGGGATACCCTTCCGGGCCTGGTCCAAGAGAGCCTTTCGGAGCTTCTTTCGCTTCTCTTGATCCTCCCACGCCCTCTCTGCTCCCTGCCACTTATCCTTGCCAAGGTACCAGAGCCTCCCCGTCTGGGTATCTTTCCACCCCACCCGAGATGGCCCAAAGACAAGAACCAGCTTGGCCTCTGGCTCAGCCGCAACCGCAAGAAGGGAGGGCGAGTTCATCAGGTACGAGAAAGAGACGTACTTGACTTCTTCTGGCTTGGAGACGGTCGTTTCTCTCAAGTCCTCTGCTTCGTAGCCTTCTTCGTTGGCACGTACCCCGATCTTGTAGACCTTGCCATTCCGACATAGGGTGAGGTCAAAGAGACCGGCCTTGCGTCCCTGGATATCCAGGACGGTGGCCCCCAGAATATAGTCTCGGAGTTTGAGGGTAGGTGCTGACTTATTCTTCTTCACTAGATACATAGCCTGAGGTTCCTCGATGTTCCCCGAAAAGCTAGCCGACCGTGAAGCCTATATCCTCCAAGCCGTTCTTGATGGGGAATACCTGGCAACCTTGGCGCCGATAAGCTCTACCGTCAACGGGCATGAAGCTACGTTCTACGTCTTCTCCGATGCCCTCAAGGTCGATAACGTCCGGGTCAACGTCTCAGCTACCCTGGCTCAGCAGATTGCTGACCTCCTGGATTGCTCTCTGCTCACAGCCAAACTAGCGGACATCGCATGGCTCCAAGCACCTATCCGCCTCCCCCCTCTCCCCAGACCTATCACAGCATCTACGGCGGCCATGCTAGAGCACAGCGCCAAGATTGATGCCCTTCTCTCCAGAAATGCCCTCTACCAGGCAGACACTTCCGCCCTGGTCCAGACAGTAGGCAAACACTGGCTCTTGGATGCCATCCTGGGGCAGAAGTCCTGCGCTTGCAACTATGGCTGGCACTTTGATGGCTCGGACTTCCAAGGGATCAAAGGTGAGGCTGTTGCTTCCCTGGAAAAGAACCCCAAGACCAAGCAATACTACCGGCTTATCCAGGGACGGGGTACAGCCCACGACAGGCATCATGCCGACTATTCGCAAACCTGTGTCCTGGTATCCCAGGTTTGCATCGTAGATGGGTCCCCCATGTACTTGGATGAAGTGCTGGCTAACCCTGACCTGGCACCCCTGGCATCCCATCAGGGCCCCCTGACCCTTTTCCGTCAACCCGGGGTTGAACCCCTCCCGGCAAAGTCCAGCAAGAAAGTAAAACTACCCGAGTGATCCGGGTATCAGGGTTCAGGGAGTAGCTGAGCCCCACGTCCATGGCCCGGAGGACTTCTTGCACTTCCTGGTCAAGGTCCCTACCCTGGCAAACCTCTCCGAAGGTGACAGCCAGGGGGTCCCCGTTGACCTGGTATCGGGATTCTGAGGTCAGGGCTTCCCAGAAGGTGTGCAACCTCTCTAGCTGGTCAAGGCTGAGTTTCCCGTTGAGGCTGACGTAGACCTCCAGGGGTCCATGGGCGGCAGCATCCGGGCGGTTCTCGCCTCGGATAGCCATACCCTCTGCCTGGGCCTTTTTGGTTTCAGACCAGGACCGAAGCAAGGTCGCCTGGGCCACAATCCTCGGTTTCCCGATGAACTCATTCTGCTTCTTCTCGTTCAGGCTACGGAGGTGCCTTAGACTCGCAGCCATGCGCAGGGGGGCCGCTTTGAGGATGGCTTCCCACCGGGACGCTTTCATGTTCTTGCTACAGAACCGGACAGCTACCCGCTCTACCGCCCCCATGGGGGCCAGGTAGGGGGGCTTTTCCCAGGGGCCGGGGATCAGGGTGCCGGGGTGGTAGACTTCGATGAACCCCTCACAGACCATGAGCCAGAGGGTTGCCCCCTCTACGCCGGGCTTGGCAATGTGAACTTCCCGGTAGCAGCAGGGAAGCCCTCCATAGTAGGCAGGGGGGCACTGACCATGAAGTCAAGCCTCTCCATCTGGTAGAGGAAAGACCTCCAGGTACGCTCTGTCTTGGAGGTCCAGCGGGGAAAGCTTGAAGGGTGACGCAAAAGAGCGACAGGGTGCATGGTCATGGGGGTGCTCTACACCGTGGTCATCCAAAGGGTTCCGAAGCTCAGGTCCACCTCCGCTTTGGAGGCATCCTCGAAAGCCACCCGGGCGGCTTCGATAGCTTCCGGGGTGAGACCCCCCGATCTCCCCCAAACCCCCTCCACAGACCCGGAGTAGGTCCGGATACGTTGACTCACGTAGCGGGTGAACACCTCGAAAGCCACGATCTTGGTGCCCACGATACGGTAACGGCGAACCAGAAACTCGATGCCGCCCAGGGTGACCAGCTTGTCCATGCCCCTCTCTACGGGGCACCCCCCACCCTTTAAGACTGCCACGTCGAATTTGGCAGTCTGGCCATTGAGGCGGGTAACGTTGGTAAGGATCTCGTAAAGCTGCTTACCCAGGCTCATCCCGGTCAAGGTGTCACTGTCACCTACACCGGCCGCTTCAAGGGCCGCCTCATTGTCCAGGCCATCCGTAGCCAGGCTCACACCGACCTTGTGTTGCAAGAGCAGGTAGATCGCCTCCGGGGCCGGGGCATCGTAGACCGGGAACACGATCCGGGTAGGTGTCTTCTGACCAATTCGGTCAACGCGACCGTTAGCTTGACGCCAGGTCAGGGGGTTACAGGCCGGGTTCTCAAACCAGATTACGGTGGAGAAATGAACCAGGCTGTTGAGACCCACACCCACAGCCACGGGGTTTACCAGCAAGATCCGGTGACCCTTCGCCACGATCTCTTTGTCGAGCCAAGCCTTACGCTTGCCCGCCGCAACCTTCCCAGGGTTGAGGATAGGAGCTTTGACGTAGAGCTTCTCTTGGATGAGGCGTTGCAACCGAGGCAGCACGTCAACGTGCCACGCAAAGACCATGACGTTGCGCCCTTCTTCTAGCTCAGACTTGATCCGCTCCAGAAGCCAAGCCTCTTTCGGAAGAACCGTGCTCTCAGGTAGGGTCGGAACCTCTACCACCACACCGCCATCTTCCACGGACTCCGGGTAGGCTACCGGGTAGGTATCCTTGCCGGGGGTCTTACCCACGTCCCGGGTAGCCCGGTCAAAGTAGGAAGGTAGCTCTGACATCTGCCCCCAGAGCTTCCCCACCCTCTCAGGCTTGAACATATCGGCCTTGATTTGACGCTTCAAGGCTTCAAACAGGGTGGAGTAGTTCCCCATCTGCTCCCCGCTGGGCTGAACCGAGACCTTCTCATAGGTGCAGGGGGGCAGGTCCAAGGCCAGGTCCGTTTTATGGATGGTGACCGAAATCCTGAGGAGGTGCTTCAAGACCAGAAGGGGTAGGACGCCGGGAGCTTCCCCGGTGATACGCTCTTTCCGCTCAACACGATCCGAGTTAGACCCATACTGGACAGGTTCCCCGCTTTCCTTGTCCCGATCTTCGATGACACGGCGCCGGTACCCGTACCGGTCAACGAAGAGGGTTAGCTCATCCCGGTCGAATTCCTCCCGGAAACTCTCGGACATGGCCCAGAGGTTAGCGAACAGGCTACGGGCATAACCGTTCATGACGGAACCCGTAGCTGCGATGACAGGCCAACCAAGACCCATCAGACGATGGGCCGCTTGCCCCTGGGCCGATGAGGCGGAGTTATTCTCGTGGGCTTCATCAGCTATCAGCAGATCAAACCCTGAGGCATACCGCTTGGCGATGTAGGCCGACAGGGCAACCTTACGGGGACCCTCTCCGCTATCAGCCCCAGCCATTCCCGCGATATCCTCCGAGACCGCTTCCCTCAGGTACTTGGCCGTTGCCTGGTACAGAGGCTCATCGCAGATTTCATCCTTCTGCCAACGAACCCAGGGCCCAGCCACAGCAAAGATCCTGGCCACAGCATCCCGGGACCCGAGAGCTACGTTGTTGTAGGAGACCACACCGTCCAGAGAACGGTACCAGTGGCTATCGGGCGTAGAGGCGCCAGGGACCCCCTCCAGGTATTCGGTTTTGGCCTTCCAATACCCGTTGTCCTCATCGACCAAGCAGTCTGCAACCTCTTCTCTGGCGCTGGCAGGGAGGCTCAGGATCACGTTCCGGAGTACAGCACGGTACCCCGTCTCGGAATCGTAGTAGCCACTCTTACCGTCCCGAGTCCATGAGACCATGAAAAGCCAAGCTGCCATCCTGGCGATCTTGGTCGGTTCGTTCAGGAAGTAAGCGGCATGGATGACAGCATCCGAAGCGTGGGTGTCTGAGTAGGGGTTGTCCTTGGAGATTTTCAGGCACTTGTGCAGGATGGCCCACAGGGTAGGGTGGTCCTGCAACCGGGAAAGAGGCAACCCTGGTTTGGTTTGCGCTTCCGCAAGAGACAGAAGCCTCTTCTTGGCCAGGGGCCCACAGAGGATCTGAGAGATAGTCCCGTTGTGAGGCATGGTGGGGGCGCACAGCCACGCCAGAGAGACCAGGCTATCGGCCCAGGTACCCACCGGGCGGATAACCTGAGAAGTGCAATGAAGCCTCTTGCTGGCTTGCTTCTCACGGTCGGTGCTTTGGATAGACCCACACTTCGGGCAATGGTCCCCGACACCCACGTAACCGTGGCTTAGCTTTCCAGCCTCGCGGGACATGATAGCGATCTTCATGTCCGACTCCAGGTGACCGAGGCGTACGAAAGCGTCAACGTCTTCCACGGTTTCAAGTTGGCGGACCTCTGCCCAGGGGATGACATTGGCGATCTGGTCCGCCCACTCCTCAACGATGTTGGGGGGGCAGATAACCAGAACAGATTTTGCCTTGATGGCGGCTGCCGTGGTCAAGGCAATCGTGGTCTTCCCTGTCCCGATCTCCCCCAGGAGCAAGGCTGCTTTCCCCCGACGCTGGCGCTTGGAAGCATCCGGACCCCCCAGAAGGTGAACCATGGCTTCCGTGGCGTGCTCTTGCGCCACGTAAAGCTTACGTGCCATGGAGGGCAAGGGGAACCGATCCCCCGGCCGTTCCGGATCATACTGCACCGGACATTGAGCCAGGAGGGTCTTCATGAGACCTAGCCCGTAGCGCTGCAACAAGTCAGCGGTGGTGAACTTGCTCAGGTCTTTATTCCAGGTCCCTTCGGTAGAAGGAGCCAAGGTGTGAAACTTCTTGGTGACCAGGTCAAGAACCGTGACGTTCAAGCGAGGGTGCTGCACTTGCTCAACCGCAATGACCTCCCCGCTCTTGTTCTGCTTCTCTTTCGTATCTCGCCATTCCCGGTCAAAACAGCCATTGACCAGGATAGGGGGGAGACCCGTTGAAGGGTCATCCGGGTTGATCTGAGACCCGTTGAACACCCCGGCGGCGATACCGGTAGCAACGTGGGCAGCTTTGGGCCGTACCGCCAGGGGGTAGCGCCGCTCAAGTAGCTCTTCGGAATCCTGCACCGGAAAGACCCCAACAATGGGGTTGGGTTTCCCCGCCCTGTCTGTCTGGTGCCAGGGGACAGCCCTTTCCAAGAGGGTGGCGATATCCAGGGGGACCTTCTTAAAGATACCCAGCCCCGCGGTAAAGCCGGATACCCCAGGCAACGACAGGACCGGGGACACGCCGCTATCCAGGGGCATCTCAGGGATGCAGGAGCTATCCGCTGACCATGCCTGGACTTGGGCCAGGATCTCAGCGTCCGGCTCAGGGAGCGAAGGACCCTTGGCAGCAAGCAGGAAAACTTGCTTGAAGCTTTCAAAGTCTTTCCCCGGGAACCGGAAACAAGACAGAGCGTGAAACTCCTTGGCCAGGGTTGCCGCAGATGCTTTCAAGGCATAGAAGGGCACCACGAAAACCAAGACCCCTTCGGCCATCAGCGACGGGAAGAAGCGCCGGAGAAACCTCTCTTCCAACCGGCCACACACCCTGTCCAGATCATAGGGAGGGTTCAGGTAAAGAAGGCTCACCCCCTCCGTGTAACCCGTGGGTTCAGACCTGACTTGAAAGGCATCCCCATGAATGACCTCACAGCCGGTGTAACTGTAAGCCTGAATCGCCTTTTTCAGGGTCTCATACCGCGTAGCCTCTAGCTCGATACCGTACAGCTTGGCCTTGTTATCCCAAGACTCCGTCGTATCTTTCGGGTAGAGCGTGTTAGCCAGGAAAGCCAGCGCCTCACCTTCCCCCGCGCAGGGGTCCAAGATAGCGCTAGCCTTAGGCTTCCCAGGTTTGAGCAAGGCCGCCAAGGGGGCCAGGAGGTGTGTGGGCGTCTTGTAGTAACCGCCGATGGCAATGCTAGCTGTACGGGCCATGTCAGGGTCTCTTTACGTGGTGGGTCAGGCGGATTTAACACTGTTGAGAAACACGTTGGTTTCCTCGGCCAGTAGGGCCTCGAAACTGTCGTGATCCGACATGAACGACAGCCCGGGGCTATAGCCCAACAACTCAGGGCGAACCACCTTGAAGCCGTGGCCTGGATTGACCCCCCATGTCGGGGTATGCCGATAGCTCCGGGCCTCAGGGAGGCTCAGACTGGCAAGGCTCTTGTCCAGGCACGCCAGCAACACTTGGAAGTAGAACCTACGGTCCTTGAGCAAGGGGCAACGTGTCCGCCGGGAAAGGTAGGCCATGAACAGAGGAGCTACCCTGGCAAGGTAAGCAAAGAGGTCATCCCCCACCTTCCCCTCAAAGCGCAAACCTCCCCAGGTACGCCCCCAGGCTATCACCTGGTCTAGCCCCGTTTCTTGCCGGGCTATCCAGGAAGCCGGAGGGAGAAGACAGAACTTGATCTCCTGCGGGTCAACCATGCCCAGGTCCATCCGAAACAGATCCGGAAGGTAGGTCGTGATCAGCGTCCCCTCAGGGTACACTTGCCGTGACCAGGTGTACCCCGCCGACTTGAGAAACTCCATATTGGAATTCCTGCCGGGGACCCAATCAGGGTTCCCTGGGAAGTGGGCTTTCTTCCCCATCCTGAAGTTTGCCTCCAGGGCCCGGATCTCCCCAGGGCCCGAAGCGAAAGCAACCATGGCAGGGCGCACATTCTCCCCCCCTGAGCCCGACCATAGCCCATCGGCAAGGACCGCCGTAAGTACAATGCCGGAAAAACTCCGGCCTTTGCCGGTTTCGCTAGCTATGGTGAAGTCATCCATGAGGGGGTCCTACGGTAACCCCCTACACCTTTTAAGGTCAAATCTTCCGCAGACTTCGCCGGCCTAGAGAACTCGTCCCGGTGAGCAACCTTGTTGTAGGCTTCTCGGAGATCGACCAGGGGGGTGGGTAGAATAAGACCCACCCCTTGTGCCTTGTACCAGGCGGCTACCGTATCCGCGCAGTAGAGGATGTAGGCTGAGAACCGGAGACCCTCTTTGATGTGGATGCTTTCGAGGAACCCGTGCTTGAAGATTTTGAGGGCACCTTCTTGGAGCGCTTCGAGGGCTTCTTGGCCGTAACCTTCCGGGGTTCTTTGTCTCCAGAAGTCTTGGGCTTCCTTTGCATCTTCCGGGTTGAGGTGCGGATAGCCGTATGGGTGGTTTTGCATCGCTTTACCGTAGCTCGAAAGGTTTCCTCATACCAAGAGGCTAGCCCGGTTTCGGTTCGGGAGGTAGCCTTGACCCTCTCTGCCTTGGAGAGGTCTTGAGCTTCCTCCAGGTACTTGAGCATCTTCTTGGTTGCTTCGCTGGTACCCATGGAAGCGTGCTCTTCTGCTTTACGGCAGAGAGCCAGGAAAAACCCTTCTGGGGTCGTGGGTTCTGGGGTGTTGTCGGTCATGGCATTAGAAGAATGTACTGCCCCGCCCGGAGAAGGGCATCGACGTAGTTCTGAGCCTCATCTAGAGAGCGCGCTTCCCCCATAGCTTTCCACTGAGGGATTTCCCACCGGATACCCCCACCGGGGGTTCGGAAGACCTTGGCGAAAGGTTCGGATGCCCGGGATGCCTCTTGGGCCATGAACCGAGCAGAGCCATCGCAGTAGGCTTCCCAGACCTCCAAGATGGGATAGGATTGGCTACCCCCCATCTTGGGTTGGAGGGCCACCTGGGTCTCGTAGCCAGAATAGACCCGGGAGCAGTCTTCGATATCCAAGGACCAGCCCGCAAAGTCCGTGCTTACCCAGGCGGCGCTTACTTCGATCCGAAGAAGAGGGTGCCCCTCTTTCCTGTTGGCGTGGAAGATGAACATCTGGCCGGTGACGCTCGACGCCGGGAAAGATTCCTTGAGCCGGATGAGGTTCTGAATCTCGGGGGTAGCCGATAGCTCCAGAAGCTTGGTCAGCCCCTCTGCCAGGTTCTTGGCGTGATATTTCAAAGCCTGGTCAGCAGGGACCAGGTCCGCCCCAGACACAGAGTAGACCTTCTCTACCCCACCATACCGGAGGACCACTTTCCCTTTGATCGGCCCCTGGGCCACGCTTAGCCCGGGATACTGCTCCAGGATAGCCAGCCCTGGCAGTTTGTTCGGTAGCTTCTTCATCCCTGAAGAATACACCGAGTCTAAGTCAGGGTGCCTGGGGATACGTTCTACTCCGATCCAAAGTAGGCCACTCCTCGATAGGCAACCAGGCATCTCCGTTCCACACCTCCAGAAACTCCGGGTCAATGGGCTCCTGGCTTTCCCAGCAAAGGGCTCCCGAAGTCTCTTTCCCCGGGGCATCCTCCCACAGTTCCTCCAGGTCACTCTCTTTTGCCCGGAGAACCACAGGGACAGGGGCACCCTCCCTATCGCAGAGCTTCATGTACCAGTGACCCACACCCTCCCAGATAGTAAGACACACTCTCCCCTCGGTCCCTGTATCCAAGGTACCCCCCCGTCGTGGCAAAAGACCCTCAATAGAGACCAGCTTGACCAGGGGTAGCGGGGTTACGTGGTAAAGGTAGGCGCTCATGGTGTATGCCCTAACATGAAAACCATAAGCATTGTGCTGCAAATGGATAGTCGCGGCGTGGTCGCGTGGCTTCGTTCGGGGGCCCAGCCTCAGGGACCTATCCAATGCGTATCCCTGTCCTACCAGGATGGTAAGGCACCCCCCAGCTATACCCCAGAGTTGAGGGCCCAAGTGCATATCCTGGCCCACCTTCTCTCAGGGCACCGGGGAGCGACCCACGTCCAGGTTGAGAACTTCCTCGGGGTTGTTCTTGAACCCCCCTGCCCCCTGGATATCCACCAGCGCCCCTAAGGCCGCTGCACAGACAGGCCAGGTACGCTCTCCACCCCAGCAAAACGGGAGTCCCTGACAGTGAGGACCGTTGCCCCGCTGGTGACGGATCGTCTCGCCGCGAGCGGTAGCAGCTAGCCACTCCTGGTTAGCGTAGTACCCGGATTCGGCCTTGGAGATGACCTCCCAGCCACCCGCCGAGATTTGAAGCTCCGGGGTCTTCACGTACCAGGCCGGGAAAAGACGGGCGGCTTCCTTCTTGGTCAAGGGGGCCCCGTTGGCCAGCTTCACCAGGGCAGCGTACCCGAAGCGGGTAAACTGAGTGTAGTTGTAGGCCGCCAGGACCGGAACCTTACCCGTCATCCGGCGAACCACCGTAGCGTTGGCAAACACCTGGTAGCCACAGTTGCCAGGGTACGTTTCGGTGCAGAAGGCGGGGAGGGTGGGGAGGGTGGGGCAGGCGGTCATGACTACCTCTACGGCAACCCTCAAACCGATTTAAGATCCGGTCCTCTGTTTGGTACTTCTCTTCCCAGACATGGATACCCAGCATCAGAATGGCTTCCCGGTCAGGGGTCCGACCGTACTCTACGGTGTTCAAAGCCCCTGGAAACCTTGACTGGCCCAGGCAGGCAACCCCCTCTTCGGTAGCCACAGCCCACAACAAGGTCCTCCCCCCTGACATGCTCCGGGAAGCAATCTTGATGAGCTTGTGGCGAACCAGGACCCTGGCCGTCGCTCGGGAGATGTAAGAGAACTCCCCTATCCCGTGCCCCGCCGCCGTGGCGATCTTACAGAGAGCTTCTACCTGGGTCTTTGTGATCTTGACGTGCATAGCTACCCCTCTACGTGGAGGGCCCGCCGGGTTTAGTCTTCCTGGGGCCCTACCCAGGTATAGGTCTGGTTCTCCATGTCAATCTTCACCCACCCTTGGGCCAACAGCCCTGAGAAGATGCGGTATAGCTGGTCCCCGTAGGGGGTGGCGGACCAGAAGATGCCTTTGACTTCCTGAAAGTCTTGGTTGGGGGGCATGGCCCCAAGACCCTTGGCCAGGGCAAACAGCGCCGCATCGAAGTCAGCCCCTCCAGGGACAGAACAGACTTCCCTCAGGGAACCAGCCAGCCCCACAGCCTGTGCTTCCCGCAACTCCTGAAGCTCCCTCAGCCACAAGGCAAGCTGTTGGTGGTCTTCTGCGCAGGGGGTATCCTCCCGCCCCTTCTCTTCGGCATGTTCGATGGCTTCGTGGATGTTCATGGCTTTTCTAGGGTTCCGCAAGGCCCCCTAGCCTCAGGTATACGGTAGCTTCTTCGCGGTGTTTGGGGTCGTTATCCCCCAGGGCATCCAAGGCAGCGATCACGGCATCGTAGGCTGCCTTGCAATACTCCGGAGAGGGGCGGAGTGTGAGCACTTGCTCCGGGTTGAAGTGTCGATACACCCGAAGCTGGATACCCCGAGGCACCTTTCTCCAGTGGGGAGCGCAGAGGAGTAGCTTCCTCGGTACCGGGGTAGTACAGCCCGGGAGGTGACAGTGGTGGTTCACTTACTTTTCTCCCACGGCTTACTTATGTCTTTACCCATCTGGTAAAGGTCGTTAGCTTCGTGTCTGGCGTAATTTTCTGCGCGCTGGTGCAAGCCACGCCTTGCCTTCAACCTTTTGAGGACTCGGCCATTTTCCAAGACCTCCGAAAGAACGCTGTAGAATTCTTCTGTCCTGCTCACGTAGAGAGCAAACGTGAGAGTACCCCTCAGCGGGGAGGTGTAGGTGATCCTGGCCACCAGGAGCCTGTGTTCGTCTGAAAACTCCTCGATGACCACCAATGAGTTATCAGCCCCGGACCTTGCCTCCAGACAGCCCCTCAGCTTCTCAAGAGTTTTCAGGATATCACCCCCCACAAGAGGCCATGGGGTTGTCTTGGGTCCCTTATGCCTTTGTGGGATGTGAACAGATTCTTGGTAAACAGGTTCCGGGGAGGTTTCTTTCGGGATCTTTTTTTCGTGGAAAACAGCCGGAGACCCCTTGAGGATCAGCAGGTAGTTCAGGGCTTTAAAGTTAGCCAAGTCTTCTTGGCTGAAAGGTTCTTTATCCTTCCTTATAACCAGGCAAGGGCCGAAACCGCCCATAGGTCCGCAGACCTCGTATTCAGGAAAAAAGCTTAGAATATCCCGGTCACTCCCAAACTCCAAACAAGTAGGGGCACCCTCAGGGTAACGCGGACTTGTCCACATCTCTGTGAGGAGGCTAAGGATGTTGTCTGCTTGAAGACCCTCCGTGAACATCCGGGGGTTTGCGGCTGCCCCCCTTTTGACAGAAAGGCATTTGTGCAACAGCAAGCTCTGCCCTAGAGCCTTGTGCATACCTTCGTTAACGGACACCCTGGATTGGAGCAGTGCAGCAAGAGCTTTCATACCTTGCTCCTACACCACCTCGGGCAAGTCCTCAATTACCTTCCGGAGGTAGCCCGAGGTGGTCAAGAGTCGATTGATGGTGTCTACCGGGAAACCCTTGAGGAAGACTGCCTTGGCCACAGGGATAGCCCCTGTCCGATTCGCCTTGACCATCCAACGGTCTACCATCTCCTCTGAACCCACCTTGAAGAGGGTGTAGGTTTCAGGGTCATAGGCCACCGCCACCCTGTCCATCCGTTCCTGGGTTTCCCAGACCTCAGGGTCAAACTCTTTGGACCTCTGATGTAGAAATGAGCCGTCCGATTCGGTTATGTAGCGCGAGGCCATAGACCTCTGGGTTACACCGACCTCTTGCTGTGGGATACCAGGCGGAAAGCTCGGGCGCTCTTGACCCCGAAGATCCCCCGGACTTCGTTCACATCCCTCTCGGTCAAAGCCAAAGGCACCCCCGGCCTTTCGGACTTTCTCACGTAGGTAGGCCGGGGCCCTAGGCCAAAGCAGAACACTTCCCAGCCCAGACTCTCCAAAGCAGGGACAACCTCAGGGCCCGCCTCAATCTCTATCCCGATAATAGACCCTGGACCCAACATCCCTCACCTCAAGCCCACCAGTGGCAGATGCCTTCTGTCTGGGGGGGTGCTTGAAGCATCTTCTCAACCCTGGGTTTGTTTTTACCTTCGTAGGTGGCCTTGTACCACGCAAGGGCATCCCCTATCGAATGAGACCCAGGAGCTACCTCTTCGATGACTGCAAACTGGTACCACCCACACTCGAAGTGATCCTGATTGTCCTCAAGAATGCAAGCCTCTGCTTCTTCAAAGGTATCGAAGAACCCATAGCAGAAGTGGTGGTGCAACTCGAAATGATGGCAGGACAGGAAAAACTTGGACGTACCCACGAGAAGTTATACCCCAAGACGGGCGTGGTTGGCCTTGAACCACCGCAGAATCTCACTGACTGCCTTGTCCGGGCTAGCCGTGAAGGGTCGGAAGGTGACCCCGGCGCGGAGGGTCATGGAGTACACCTCTACCCTTACCTGGGGAGGCGCTGGGCTTTTCGCGGGCCAGGGGGCCCCGTTGGCCTTGAGGGTCAGGGTTATCTGAGACCCCTTGATGACCCCCTGGCTATGCTCCCCCTTTTTGGCTGTCGAGAAGGTTATCCACACTTGCTCTTGCCGGGTGAGGCTGGCGTCGTGGGTGACCTCGATATGGTTAGCCGGGAAGAGACGCCGCAAACCCCCCAACAAGTCCCGGACAAGGTCATCGGGGCGGGGGTTTCTTGCCAGAAGGTAGCGAGTGGCAACCCGGGAGGCGGCATCATCTAGGGGCATGGGATCTACCCTGCCGGTCTACAAGAAGGTTTCGAGGTGCCACCAGGGAGCCAGGGCAGGCTCTTGGGCGTGTTCGACCATCTGCTTGAACTTGTCGGCCGGCACCCCGTGGACGCAGCGCTTGAACGCTTCGTAGGAGTTGGCGTGGACGGTCAGAAGGATAGGCTGTCTCCCGTAAGCCAGGGCCGCTGCCATGTAGGGGGCTGCCTCCACCCCTGAGAGGTTGGTGTTGTCCACAAGGATAAGGGGCCGGGCCTCTGAGGTGGTACCCTCTTCCAAGGTCTTGAGGTACCCCTTGAGGCAGAGCCCGTGGTTTCGATTGAGGTTCTCTGGCCGGAATACGTACGAGCCTTCCTCCATGAAGAAGGAGTCCGCTGACCAGATGGAAGACTCCCAGCCCCCCTGGTTAGCCAGGTCAGCAAGCGCCTGGGCCACCAGGGACTTTCCGCTTCCGGGCAACCCCCGAAGAACCACAACGGAGGTACCTTCGGGTCCGCAGAAGGTATCGAAGAAGGAAGCCAAGAACCGAGCTTTTCGAGGGTCGTAGGTGGTGAGGGTCTGCAACGCGGTAGGAACCATGGACCACCTTACACCAGCAGAGACTCAGATCCGGCCCCCCTCTATCAAACGGGTATGCCGATCCCCGGTAGGTACCTTGGGGACAGTCCGCCTCTTACGCTGAACTTCCTGCCACTCCGTCAAGGCAGCACAGGTCAGCTTGTAGGCAGATACCCCACCTGGGTACCCCTGTATCACCTCTTTGACCGTGAGAGCTTGGGCGGTTTCTACCAGGTTACAGCCCATGTAAGCCCACGTTTTCGGGTACCGGAAGTGCAGGTCTGGCGGCAAGATGCCTTCCGAGTACAGGGACCGGAGATACTCCCTCGGACCTGGTTTACTGGCCGGCTCAATCTTGAAGAACAGCATGTCTTCGTGGAGACAGACCAGGCTCTCCAGGGCGGACCACAGGTAGGAGGTCTCCAAGGCTTTCAGGTGACGCAAGGCTAGCCGGGTATCCGGGAAGATATCCATGCTGTTGCAGGCATCAGACCACCTCGAAACCCAGGCAGCCTTGGGGGCCAGGGGGTAATGCAGCGTGCAACCCGTGGTTCTGATTCTCTTGGAGTCCTGCCGCCCTTGGCAGAGATGGCAGGGAAGCCTTCGGACATTGGGCTCCATCGACATACAGAAGCAGACAAGCCTCTGGACCAGCAAAGCTTTCTTGTGGGTGCTAAGCTGGTTACGGAACAAGGTCAGAAACCTTCGGAACTTGGTGGTCTGGGCTAGCCTGGGCATGGGTCTAAAGACTCCTTGATGCCAGCCGACTATAGCGCGTGACAGCCTCACCGCTGGGGGTTGGTTTAGACTCCCCCACTTCTTTTTCCCACTGGACCAGGGCGTAGCGGACAAGATCCAACAAGAGCCGCTTTGAGCTAAGCATCAGGTTCTCGTGGAGGTCATAGGTCTTCAGGACCTCCGCCGCGGTACGCTGGGACTTCCCATGGAATCTCCAGAGTTTTGCAGAGACTCGGGGGTACTTCTTCAGGACTGCCTGAGAGATAAGGCCCTCGCCTTGCATGGCCTCCAGGTACTTGGTACTCCTCAGAGGGAACCTACGCCTGAAGGACAGATACCTGTCCAGGTAGTCCAGAAGGGATTCCATGATAGCGGGAGTGTTGACCCCTACAAGGTCGATAGACCTCGACAGGTAGACCTCCGGGATGAACTTCTTCCGGATGCCTAGTGAGTCAGACATGGCTTGCCAGATGCTATTCCAATCCTGGCATACCTGCCCTTTAGGGGTCCAGGTAACGTGAATTCCACAAGATACAGAGGAGTTCCCGTCACCGCACTTTACACAGCGTGTGGCCATGTCGTTAGGGGCGGTTGCCTCCACCAGGATGTAGAGCCGGTAGAAGAAAAGTATACGGGCTACACTCACATCCGGAGTCTTCGGAGGCCCACCCTTATCCCCGAGGCGGTACCAAAATACCCTCTCAAGGGTCGTCTTTTTGACACGAGACATGACCCCCTAGTACACCGCTACCCCCTGGAAGACTTTCCGGCTGCGGTTCGGGAGAAGACACCTCAAGACCCCTGAAGGGAAGCCGCTTTAGGGGCTTTGCTCTTACGACGGCGCTTGGGGGGGTTGCGCATGTCGATCTCGTAGGTCTCGTCCAGGGTCAAGACCACCACCGGCATGGTCTCCATGCCCAGGACCATGGCCTTGGCTGCCCTGTGCCAGCCATCAATAGGGAGGTAGTAGGTGTTCCCTTCCCGGTCTTCCATGGTCCCGAGGATCATCGGAAGGGTCACATCAAACTTGGTCCCCTCCCGATCTCCAAGGACCTCTTCCCACCTCACCCCCACCGACAAGATGTTGAACTTCTGGGTGCCCGTAGGGACATCTCCGATGTACTCCCGGATTCCCTCGATTGAGGTTTGGCTGACCGTCCGGCGAGTCTTGTTCAGGATCTTCTTGGCCTTGTCCACATCCCAGGCCCTCCCCATGAAACGGAAGTATTCCCCGGAGGGAGCCCACTTGTGATTGTCCTGCTTCATGCCCCCATCTACGCCGTAGACTTTTACTTTTTAGGAGAAGTCTGGCTTTCTTTCGCTAGGCTTCTCTACTTACAGCAACGCCCTATGTCTACCTCCTCCGCCTTCTTCCTTACCCCCTCCGTCGTTGCCCGGAGTATCTTTACCGACAAGGGGCCTATCACCAAGCCACCTACCACCCTCCAGGCGGGTACAGGTGTGGCCTTCCAAGGCCCCGATATCGTGACTCTGACCGGGTCTTCTCTGACCCCCTCCCTGGTGGGGCGCTACCTGACCCTGACCGGGTCCGCCAACAACAACGACGGCTTCTTCTTGATCGTCGGGGTGCTCTCCCCTACCAAAGCCAAGGTATTGGCCAACTTCCATGTACCCGAAGCCAACCTCTTGACCGTAGGGTGGGTCATTTCTGACCCCAGGTGGGGGGAGATTGCGGATAGCCCCTCGGACGTGGTTGTGCGGGTAGGGGGGAATCCTGTAGTCCCTGATGCTGTAAAGGGGTTGACCGGACAGGTTGTGATCCCGGTAGCCCCCGGACCCCTAGACTCCGTAGAGATTGACTACTACTGGATCAAAAAGCCCACCGTGGAGATGCGGGGCCTCAACAACTCGGCCTTCACGTTGAACCGTGGCCGTCCCCCAAGGAGGGCTTTGGCTGGGGCCCACACCTACAACTATCGGGCATGGCTGGTCAACCCCAAGACCTACCAGGCAGCAGCTATCCTCAACCCAGGGGCCCCCTCGCTTCTAGCGAAGCTCCCCCAGCCTCTACGGAGGCAGCTAGGGTACCGGGCTTTCGAGAGAGCCTACACCGCCGCTCTCAATGACCCCAACCTTCTTCTCCTCAATAGCCCCAAGCACAAGATTGCCTACCCCCTTCTTCAAAGGAAGCTCTCCGAGACCTTTGTGGACTACGAGGCGAACACTCTCCCTGAGGACGACCTTGCTTCCCCCTGGGAACGGCGGGGAGAGGGAGTAGCGGCCCTCAACCTGGGGTCTCTTGTTGTCACCGATAACACCACCGGACCTTTCCCCGGAGGGAAGCCTCTTTTCTGGGTTCACCCGGTAGACCTCACGTTCCCCCATGTTTTCGCTCTAGGTTGGAGGCTCACTCTTGATGCGGCCCCCGTGACAGAGGGGGTCTGGACCGGGGTGGCGTTGGGTTGGGCCAACGGCTCCCGGGCCATAGTCCTGGGGTACCTCCTAGATGGGGGGGTCAAGAAAGCAGGTATCCTTCTCAGAGGGGGTGGCATAGACCCCACAGTGCCCGGGTCATGGTTGACCCTCCCTGTGGACTGGTCTGTTCTCCACAGTTACCGTCTCTTTCGGACAAGCTCCGGGATGATTCGGTTCTTCGTAGACGGCGCCGTTATCCCAGGGCTAGAGATTTCGGAGTCTAGCCTACCTTTCCTGGCAGAGCTAAACGACCCCTTTACAAGTTTGGAGGGGGTCTTCTTTGGGGCCCTGTCCAGGCCAGCGGCTTGTACGGCTTCCTGGGATTTCCTCAAGTACCTGGCCCTCCCGACCAACCCTCTCCAGACAGCACCCTCTGTTTTCGTTAGCTATGAGGCGAACACCGTCCCGGAAGATGCCCCCAATCCCCCTTGGACCCTGGTAGGCTACCACGGTACAGGGACCATCACGCCCAACGACCGCTTGCTGTTGGACAGCACCTCAGCAGTAACGGCTGCTTTGGAGCCTAGCGTTGGGTTGGTGGGGGGTGACTTCCGGGCTTACGCTCGGATAGAGCCTCTCTTTTCAGCATCAGCCGAGTTTGTCTTGGATGTAGGTGTCCAGGGTCTAACCAGTACCCACGGATTCCACAGGGATGCTTTCTTCGCGGCCTTGTCCGATGGTGAGAAGCTGGTTCAACTCAGCTTCTTGACGGACAGCCCGGTCCACAAGATTTCCTACCCCGGGCGGAGTTTCCCCGAGGAAGCCACCCCTGATCCCTGGTTTGGCCAGGGGACAGCCACGGCAACCATGGTCGGGCAGACCTTGGTTATCGACGACACCTCTTCCGTAGATGGGAAGGTCTATGCCATCTTTGACCCCCAGCCCCCAGGCGCCGTTACCCGGGTCTTTGACCCCAACGTAGATGCCTACGTAGAAGCCAGGCTCCGGGTAGTATCCTTCACCCCTGAACCTGTCACCGGGTTTGCCGGGGCGACACTTGATGTGTTTGACGGCAACCCCCTGAGCCCAGGCAGAACCTACGGCTTGGCCCTCGTTCAGGACCCCGGGGATAGCCAGTTTTACGTAGCCTTTCATGCTCAAGGGGTGCTGGTTAGCTCTTTCCCCTTTGCCTGGAATGACGGGAAGCCCCACACCTACAGGGTAGCCAAGAGCTTCTCTGGGGACCTCTTGACGCTCTTTGTAGATGGCACCTTCCTAGGTTCTGTAGCGTACTCTGCCTTTCCCGCCTTGCTGGGGGATGCTGTGCTTTCCTTCGGGTCAGCTACCGCAGCATCCATGCAAGCACAGTCCAAGGTCGATTGGATCTACGTCAATGCCTGGAGAGCCCCCCTACCCGGTACCCGGAGATACGTTGGGTTTGTTAGGGGCCTGGATAGCGATAGCCTCTTGGGGTACCATCTCCCGCTCAAGGCCGGGGGCGTGCCAGGGGTTACCTTGGAGGGTAACCTGCTGACAGACCCTTCCGCTGACTTCTTGGCAGCAGGTGTGGCGGTGGGGGACCCCCTTCTGATAGACTACGGCCCTCTTAAAGGGGTGTACCACGTCACGGCTGTTCTCTCGAACATCACCTTGACAGTGGACACTGTAGCAGCCCTTTCGCAAGTACCCTACCGTATCCCCCGGGAGACGGATTGGACCGTCATGCGAAAGTACCGGGTATTCCGGGACCCCACGGGGAAGCTAAGCCTTCTGTTTGATAGCTCCCAGCAACCCCTGGTGCAGGTCAGGTACCCCGAGGACTTCCCCATGGTTCAGGGTACCGCCGTGGACACCGTGCTCAACAACCTCCCCGGGGTTGTCTTTGGGGCGATGGACCCGGAGAACCTTTCCCAGACCCTCTGGGATTTTGTGCGGTATGGGGTGACCAGGTCTCCTACGGAACTTCGGATTGTCCCTCACCACATGAACCTCAACCAGAGGAACGTCATTGCCTCTCCGGAGCACCTATTTACCAACCTCCCTCACAGCCACACCCAATTCTCTTCGGCCTCTACAGGGATACCGCCCGTGGCAACACCGGACTTCCTGGCCAGTCCGACGCTACAAGCCTTTACACAGCTTTTCGAGGGTACCCCCCTTGTCCCCTCTACACAGAGCAAGAATGTCCGGGGCAGCGAGGTCGTAGAGGAGTTTGTCTCGGGTCTCAACCGGCCTGAGGACGTACTCAACAGCGATAAGGACTTCGTCCTCAACGATGCCGCTCGACGTGTCAGGGTAAAAGTCGCTGAGGACGTGCTTTACAATGACCTCAAAGTCATCGAACGTACAGACGGGGAACTCGACCTTCTAAGCCCCGCCTGTGATGACCTGACGGCTCTATCGAATATCACGTATACCAAAGAGGTATGCCTGGTCTACGACGGCACGACGTTGCCGGAGAATGCCCCCAACCAGCCAACTCCCTGGATTCTGGAATCCGACAACCCCTCGGAAGTCACAACCACAGCCTTCTCCGGGGTTCTTACCTACTCGACGCTCGGGGTGGGCACCAAGACCATCTACAAGAACTACACCCCTCTTCCGGATGCTCCGAGCCTGGGGACGGAAATCAAGTTCACCCTCAAGGTCAATAACGATACCTCCTCGGGTACCGGGGATACTCAGATACGCTTTGGGGTGTCCGCTCCCGGGTTGACGGCCATCTTCGCTCTCTTGACCACCCCCCTCGGAGAAAGGCTCGTTATTCTCAAAGACCTGAATACCGGGAACGTGCTATCTTCGCTTCCTTTGGACTTCTTGGATGGCAACTTCCACACCTACCGCGTGGTCAGGGACCCCGGGGGTAGCAAAGTATCCCTTTACGTGGACTCCTTAGTGAGGAATCATGGGTGGTTACGGTCTAGGTGAATTTGGGCTCGGTAGCTTCGGGAGCCTACCCCCCCTGGCGGTGGTGCAGGCCCTCTCTGCTGGGCCTAGCCAGGTTCTTGTCGAGTTTTCATCCCCCCCGGACCCTACCCACGTCCTCACCTTTGACCCGGCATCCTATGTCATTCCGGGGCTGACGGTCTTTTCCGTCTTGGCAGAGGGCCCAACGACCGTAAGGCTGGTGACCAGCCCCCAAAGCTGGCAAGCCTACACCGTCACGGCCAACCTCTCCCTCAGGAACACCTCTCTCCAACCTATTGACCCGGATGCTCGCGTTGCTTCGTTTACAGGGTACAGTGATACCCCGACTTTCCGGGCTACCGCCCAGAGTGCTACCAAGGTCCAGCTTATTTTCCAGGAGCCCATGCTCTTGGACACCAGCCTGACGAACCCCGGTCTTTACACCGTGGTTTCCTTGGCAGGGGTGGCTATCCCGGTAATTTCCGTAGTCCCCAGAACCTACCTGGGGGTTACGGCAAGGGTTGAGCTAGTCCTGGGGGGCCCTCTCTCTCCAAACACCACCTACGTGGTCACTGTGCTGGCCCCCATACAGACGCTAAGCGGGAAACCCCTGGTTCCTAACCAGGCCCCTACGCTGTGGGTCCCGGCACCTAACCAGCTTTTCACCAACATAGCCAACTTCTCCGGGGAGGTGTCGGGGGGCCTCTTTGGGAACCCCCTGGGTTTGGTATTCTTCTCCCCTGCCTTGGAAGCAGCAGCACCTAACAGCAGCCTCCAGGTCGATGAAGTCACCGTTTGCACCAAGGCTTACGATGAATACCTGCTCCCCCAGCCCGTAGACCCTCGCCCTTTCCGTACCTTCGGGGGTTGGTATGGGGGAAGGACTAACTCCCGGGAGACGGTGCTGTGGGCCCCTTTCCCGAGGATGGTTGACGCCAAGTTCACGTTGGCTGACCTTCGGACAGAAAGCTATACGGCAGTAGCCGATGGGCGATGTGTCGCGGTAATTACAGAGCGCTTGGACCCTTCCAAGGTATCTCTTCTGAATAACGTGTACTGGCAGACTTTCGGGACCAACCCCCACCCGTTCAAGACGGCAGCTAATATGGCGCCCATCGGTCCCGGAAGTACAACCACGATAACCCTTGTTCCCTTATCCCCGACTCGTAAAGAGAGACCCCAATGCAGATCCTTGATCGCGTCCGTAACCTAGCCTCTTCTGTACGGGCAAGCCTGGCTTCCCGGTTTGAGGAGACCACCACCCATAGCCTCCGGGGAGACGTGTTCTTGGAGCTTCGGGATGGCCCCACAGGGATGCTTCTGGAGAGAAGGGAGCACCGCAACCTTATCGTCAAGGATGCCTCTATCCTCATTGCTCGCCTTCTCAAGGACAACCAAGAGCCCCCCCACGGGCTCTTTTGTTTGGCCGTAGGTACCGGGGACAACGGTTGGAACCCTCTCACCCCACCAGCCCCTACCCCCACGCAACGAAGCCTCTACGCTGAGGTTGCGCGCAAAACCTTCCAAACGACCACCTTTATCGACGGGGCCGGTCTTCCTGTAGGCTACCCGACCAACGTGGTTGACTATACCACCACGTTCTCGGAAAGTGAGGCGGTAGGCCCCTTGGTTGAAATGGGGCTCGTTGGGGGTAACGTCTCGACGAACCTCTCTCTCAAGAACCCGGTACTGCCGCCCAACGGTCCCTACAACCCCACGGTAGACCTGACCACCCGAGAGACACTCTTCAACTATCTGACATTTGGCGTAATTTCAAAGCCGCCCACCGCCACGTTGAGCATCACCTGGCGGATCACGACCTGAGGGAAAGGGCCTTAACACCATGACTTTTCGCAACTATGGCCCTGCGGTTTCTGGGTACCTTGACCCCGAGCATCGTGCTTGGGAGATCGTCACCTATGGCGCCGATAAGCCCATTCTGGACAAGGAACTCAACCTTGAGCAAGACCTCGGAGAGGGTTCCTCCGGACCCCTTTTTCAGGATCTCCCCTCAGGGTGGCTTTCCCGGGATGGCTTGGATAATGCCTCCGCGGCAAGCGTTATCTTCGTACCCTCTGCCACGCCTAACACCCTCCAGCTAAACCCTGGGATGCTGGCTCACGTCAACGGTTGGCTGGTCTTGGTAGACAACACCGGGGGGTCCGGGACCAACACGGTCTCCCTTGGCGCTGGCCCGGCCGGAGCAGGGGGGAAGAGGGTAGACCTCGTTGTCTTGGAGGTCTGGCGTCGTCTCATCCCGCCAGCCCCGGACACCACAGGGAAAAGCCCCGCTGCGAGGATCTGGCGTGATGGTAACGTCAAGGTGGCCCCTGCCGATGACGTTCTTCTCAACTTCCCGGATGACATCTTGGACGTTGCGGTTGGTTCCGAGAGCACCAAGCGGGTTCAGATTCAATACCGCCTCAGGGTGGTACAGGGTGTGGACCTCTTCTCCTACCCCGATGGTATGGGTGACCCGGCTGTTGTAGCCAGGACCGTGCCTCCCAATGCTGCAACCCCGGACGGAGTACCCCCGGGTGTTTCCTACCCCTACGTCTTTCAAGGGGCGAATGGGGATACCGGCTTGTGGAGAGCGGGCAGCGGGGATGCCCCCTCTGCTGCGGACCTGGGGACGGTAGATGGCTATATGTACGCCATCCCCCTCTGCGCTGTGTTTCGCCGGAACACCACGGCATTCGACAAGAACCTGAACCACAACGGGGGCGTTGCCTTCCCGGGCCCAAGTGATCGTCCGGATGGCCTCTTTTCCGATATCCTCAACCTGCAAGACCTGGCAGACCTCCGCCGACTGGTAACCCCTCAAGGGTGGTCTCTACCCGAGGTCCTGACCAAGAACACACGTTTCCTTCTGGATAACACCCTGGCAACCGAATGGGAGCAGACCCCCAACGGAAATGGTGTCTGGGGTCATACGAACCTCTGGGCCGATGAGATTGGTTTGAGCAACACCAACGGAGGCGATGGTGTTGTCACTGGAGACACCCCGGGAGCCACCTTCCTCGGGGAATTCGACAACGTACGTCGTCGCTATTCCGACCGGGCCATCTACGAGGTGGCCTTCTTGGCGGTCTCCGCTGCGGGTCCCTGGTTTGATGGCCAGACCTTCACCCTACAGCCTACCTCCTTCCCCGTGTACCCGTATGGGTCCTTCAATTGGGCTTCCTATGCTCCCGGGGAGGTCCGCATCTTGGACATCCTTGAAGCGCAGTTTGTAGGGGCCGGTATCGTAGGGCAAGTCACCGTAGATGCCCCCCTCGCTCTGGTTTCCGGCTTGGGAACAGATCCGGTAGGCCCCATCACTGTGAAGCTAGGCGCCGTGGCTGCCCTGGGGGTAACGGGCGAAGTCCTCTACCTCAAGGTTCTCGTGGGGTACCCCCCGGGGGGTGGTCTCACTCGGACCCCGGTAGCTTCTTACGCTCTGGACTCTTCAGGGGTCACCGGGGCTATCCAGATCAACAACCCCATTCAACTCCCTGCGGCGGCGCCTATCCTCTACGACTCCTTGAGTCTAGGGTTCGATCAGCCCCACCGTGAAGTTGACCTCGAATACGTCACCCTGAGCCAGACTGTCACGTTCAATACCAAGACGGGGCTTAACCTGAGCACGTTCGGCCTTCCCGAGAGGGCCGAAGCCATTACCCTGATCGAGAAAGCCACCCTGCCAGGGGCTTACGCTCCCATCGTGGGAGCCTTTACCCTGGACTCTTCGGGTACCCTGGTCACCCTGTCAAACCCCGCTGATTTCACGAATACGGGAGATGCCTTGCGGGTCACGTTCACGGCAAGGCGCCCCCTCCCCCAGAATGGGGAACAGCTTACCATGTACTACCCGGCACGGGCCCCTCAGGGTATCCGGTCTGGTCTCCTAGGTGTCCGCCTCAAGGTGTACCCCCGTCTTATCCAGGATACCCTGGGGGTCATTACCACGGGAAGCGGAAGCCAAGGTGAGGGGTACCCCTTCCCCTACGGTTACGTCCAAACCGGCGGCGTGTACCCTACCAGCATCGGGGTCTTTGGGGGGGAACATGAGCTAGACGGTACCGCCACGCTGGCCGTAGCAGACTTCAATGCCGATACCGGGTGGCTAAAGCTACCGACCTTCATTGGCTTTGAAGCCATGTCGATCCTTGAGTTGACCCGAAGCCCCGGGGATGAGGATATCGAAGGGCGTAGCTACTTCACAGGTGTTCTCTCGGGCTACCGGCCCAACGCTTATGCCCAACAGCTTTCCCTTGCGGGTAGACACAAGGTGGTCTTGCCCTTCCTGGGAGAGCTTGTGGAAGAAGGAACCGCAGGGCACCGTGGCGCTTTGGTCCTGGGGGTCTTTACCCGCTGGGCAGACGATGAGAACAACAACATCGTATTTGACCCGGACCTGACCCAATCCACTACATCTCTCGGCTTGTTCCGCGTCAAAGGTAACCTCCTAGGTAGGAAGTCTTGATCCATGCCCTCCGATAAGAACCCTTCAGATATCGTCAACCCGGGCCCTGGCAAGATCCTTCCTGGTCAAATCACCCTGGGCACCCTGGGGCAGGTTGGCGGGGGGTCAGCAGACCTCCTGGCCCACATAGCGGACCCTACGGATGCCCACATGGCGGGAGCCATTGGCATCCCCCTCACCTACCCCTTGACGGGTGAAGCTCTGCTGTCTTTGGCAGGGGGTCCCTACGACGGAGAGAGCGTTCTTGATGCTCTCTACATGCTGAAAGATACCCTCCCCGTCCGGCCCAACCCCCTGGGGGTCAATGATACCACCATTCCCAACAGCGGGGTCCCTAGCTGGGGTACCCTCAAGAATAGCCTGGTGGGCGGAACGGCTACCGGCGGAGGTTACCGTAATGGCGCAAGTGTCGAGTTTACTCGGTACCTGGCACCATCCACCACCACGACGTTTGTTGCTTCCGGGACGCTCTACCCCGCAGACCGCGGGGTGCTGGCTCTCTACAAGTCTGCAACCCACAACTTCTTGGACGGGTCCTCTACCCTGGTAGCTGCCTTGTGGCTGGGAACCACAGCAAGCAAACCTGTGGCCTTGACGGTCCCTGTAGCCAACTTCGTGGAAGCCTCGCGGACAGGGCAACAGACCGACCACACCGCAAGTCTGGTGGGCCTGGACCTGTTTACCCTACAAGTCCGGCTCCCCTACCTCCGGGACTACACCCCCTATGCTGGGGTCTACTCTAACTACAGCAACACGTTCCCAGCGTACCAGCTTGCCACCTTCTCGGTTAGCCAAGCCACCCCGGCCGCGGGAGACAATGGGTCTTTCCTTCTGGTTCACTGGAAACCCACCTTTGCTATCAGCGATGCTGCTGTCGCAGGGTCTAACCTCCTGGCGGGTACCCTGGTAGCGGGTGCCGCTTACTCGGCTACCCCGGTAGCTGGGGACTTCGATACCGGGAATGTTACCAACATCAACAGGCACCGGGTATTCCGGGACACCTCCTCGGCTCTAGCCCCGGCAGGGTCTCTCTTCTCGTCCAACCTGTCCGGGGTACCCACCACCAAGTATCTGTCGGGGGTGGCCTACATGAACGGAACGGCTGGGGTTTCCTTCGGCCTGAATATCCAGGTGACGGATCTCTTTGCCAACACCTTCCGGACAGATGCTACCCCGGATGGGGTCAATACCCCAATGGACTTTCCTTCGGAGTTTGACCCTCTAGCTCTGGACTTCTCGGACTTCGGGGCTTCTGCCTTGAGCCCCAAGAGCTACAACAACCTGAGGAAGGCAGGGGCGGGAATCACCTACTCCCCGGTAAACCCGCCTCTCCCCGGGGATACTGGTCAGTACCAGGCGATTGCGGAGGCCCCCACGGGGGTTTTGTCCAAGGTAGCTCCGGCAGGGGGTTATGCTGTGATCAAAGCAAAGTTCCGGAAGCCTTTCCAGGCAGAGGTTACCTTTGCTGACCCCACAAGGTACCTCTTCAACTCGGTACCCAACGCCCCCCACGCCAACAACCCCACCAACGAAACCACCGAGAGGTTTGTGTGCGAGACCTACCGGTACAACGCCGCTTCTCTCATCACTTCATCGAAACCTGTGGTCCCGGCTGGGGGTGATATCTTCGCCTCGGCGGCTGCCTTGGCTGTCAGTGGGAGTGACCTTCAAGTGGTAGGTGGGGCCCTGGTCTATCCCCAGGTGAACTACCTGGGAGGCCCCTACCTCCCCCAACCCGCCCCTAACTACTCCGGGCTTCCTGCTGCCGATGGTGCTGGACACCGTCGTTGGTACGTACGTGCTTTCAACACAGGGATGCCCGTACGCAAAGGCAAACTCAGGATCAAAGGCATCCCTTTCACCGCTTTCCGGGCTAGCCCCTACACAGGGAACAGCATCACAGACCACCCCGGGGGTTGCTTCATCGAGCTATTCGCACGGAACCCCCAGACGAATGGTCTTATTCAGATGGACCTCGGCCGCTTCAAAGGCGACCCTGATCTACAGCCGATAAGCTGGTATGGCTGCTTGACCGGAATGGATACCTTCTCGGCTACCGACGTAGAATACTCCTTTGAGCTTCCCTGGGATACCTGGGCAACTTCCGCCACCAGCGCTTCCCTTTTCGTCCGTGTCACCTTTATCAATGGTCCGGGTACCGGCCTTGCGGTCACGGAATTGACCTATTCCCCCCTCTTGTGAGATCCCATGGGCGCCACCTTTACGCCGACCACGACTCCTTCTAACCTGACCCCCGAAGAGCTAGAAGCTCTCAACAAGGCCAAGCTCGCCAACCAAGGCCGGGCTTTGACCGTAGGGGGTGGTGGACATTCTCGGGAAGGTGTCGAGCCTTACTCCTCAAGGCCCGTCCTGGGTTACAGGGACATCTACGCTCCCGAAGTCCCCGCGGCGCCTGGCCCTGGCTTGGGAACCGTTACCCAGGTGGCCACCCTCCCCACCGACACCGCTGCCTGGCAGGGGCCCTCCCTGGTCTACTCTTCGGCCAACGGGTTTGCCTCCACCGTCAACGAGTGGTCCGATACCACTCCAGGGCTAAACTTTACCCTGTTTGTGTTGGAAGGGGATATCCTTCTCGTCAAGGCAAAGGCTGGCGCCCTCTCTTCCAATGCTTACGCTGTTGCAACCGTTACCTCGGTTGCCGCGTCAGCGTTGACGTTGTCCGCAATCGTCAACCCTTCGGGGGTCTCCCCTAACGACCTGGATATCGCAGCCCCTCTGGGGTGGCCCTACCTTCTTGTAAGGCCCAACGCGATCCGGCTCTTTGCTGTCCCTGGTTCGGGTCCTACCGGCCAAGAGCAGACGTTCCTTTTTGTCCAGGATGGCGCCCCGATACACGGTCTGGTTTCCCCAGGTTTGGATGCTATCGAGGCTTACCGGATAACCCGTATCCTTCCCCCGATCCCCGGGACCGATAGGGCTGACTCTGTCTACGAGAGCAACAGCAGGACAGGGCTAGATAGCCTGGGGTACCGGGTAGTCCTGTACCCCGATAACGGGTCAGGGGCCCCCGACCTGAGTAGCCCTATCGTAGCCACCTCCCCCATCCTGGACCCTGCTCTTCCCTCGGCAGACCAGTCCATGACGGTGGACTTTAGCGCTGGTGTTCTCCGGTTTTCTGTTCCGCCTGCCCTGGGAGGCCAAGTCAAGGTCCCTGGAGGGACGGACGGCACCACGGGCCGCCTCAACCTCTACGCTGTCTTCTGGTCTCACGGGACTTTCGCACCCGCAGTACCCGAAGAGCTTTACAAGGTACGCTCTGACGAGTACACCGCAAAGTCTCCGGGGAGGGTAAAGTTTGACCCCCCCACAGGGACCTGGTCTATCGGGTCAACCTCTAGCGGGAATGACTTTGTCGTTGAGGCCAAGTCTTCCGCAGAAGACCCCACCAAGGCTACCAAGTTCGGCGTCCGGGACAGCAACGACTTCCTGAGCCCCTCGCGGCATTTCGTTTACCGGTCTACCCTTTCCGAGGGTGGGGTTTGGAAGTTCCGGCGCGGGGCTTTGGGTAACGCTGGTGACCCCGAGACTAGCCGGGAACTGGTGGTGGCGGATAAGACCGCTTTGACGGTGGGCGATGGCTCCAACCCCTCCAAGAGCCCCGGTGGTGACTTCAACCCCATAGGGTCATCGGGGTACAGAGCCCCTGACGATAGCCTCAAGGCTTCTCTGCTTGAAGCGCTTTATCAGGGATACGGGACCGTACACCTCCGTAGGGGTACCTACAGGCTGACCTCCACGCTGGTGGTCCCCCCGGGTGTTACCCTGCAAGGGGAAGGGTCCGCTACCCAGCTTTCTTCCTACAGCACTTCACGTAGCCCTCTTTTGCGTGTCGGGCCTAACACCCCCTGGGGTGTTTATGACCCCAGCTTCGATGGCAGCAGCGTAGCCCCCACGTTTGTAGACCTGGCAGCCTCCGCCCGGATGGAGGGTCTTGACGTGGTTTGGAACCCCACCCGGAGGGTATGGGGTATGGTGTGGGCGGACACCACCACGCACAACGTTTACTTCAACGAGGTTGACGTAAGGGGTAACATCCTCGGGGCAGGGTTTGGCCTTCAGGTCAAGGATAGCGCGAATGCTCTCCAGAGCATCCATGCCCTCAATGCCTACAGCGTACATCACACTTCGGGACATAACCCGCGACTGGCCTACCTCTCGTCTTTGGATGAGTACGTGGTTGTCTGGTCAGAGGTTGTAGACCCTGGGGTTGGCTTTGGACCTGTGGCCAGGATGCAGTTGGTTCAACGCACAGCCGAAGGGGTCTACGCTCGCAAGTTCCCCTCGGCTTTGCAGCCTTCCAACGCAAACTATGACTACCAAGACCACATCTCCGTAGCCTGCTCGGATACCCAGGTGGTCTGGGCCATGGCCTCGTTCAGTGTGAACTACACCCTGGCAGAGGTAATCACCGAGGAAATCGATCCCACCTCAGGTGTCGATATCACGGCATCGTCTACCGGTAACCTTGGAACACGGCAGATTCTATCTTCCGTAGACATTGCCTCCCAAGGCGGAGACCCCTTCGTCGGGGCCGTCGTCTGGTCTCAGCGGCAAAGTGTCTTCGTCCGTAGCTCGGGGACAACCGTTGCGACATCTGCGGTTATCACCGTGGCCCCTGCCACAGCCCCCCTGATCCACCAAGGGGCTCGTTTCCTCTGTGTCTCTGGCACAGCAGACCGAGGCCGCACCGGGGTTGTCTTGGATGTGACCGGTACCAGCGTCACGGTATCGTTTGACGACGGCACCGTGGGATTCCTGGCTTCCGGGTCCCTCACCTACTCGACCGCACCCCTATCCTCTATCAAGGCTAGTGACGCTAGCAACCTGACATCCCCTGTGAGGGTTGCTGGGGGCACCGTCAATACGAGCCTCTACAACCAATTCGAGCGTGAGCCGGACTTCGCTCGTATTGCCTGGGGTGCCGACAACTGGCTCATTGCCTACCAGACCTTCGATACAACAGCCCAGCCTTGCAAAGCCACCCTGGCTAACATGGACAACGGCTTCAACAGCGTCTTCTTTGACGTTGCTGGGGGGGCCGGTGGGGCTGCTGCCCCCGGGCGAGAGTATCTCTCTACCTGCTATGCCTTGCTGAGCAGTAATTTTACTCTGGTAGGACCCACCCCGGCAACGGCGGCGACACTCAACCCCGCAGACCCCATTGCCTTGGCAGCCATGGCTGGGGATGTTCACCTGACCCAACGGGCTCTTGGGGGTCGGAACACCTTGAGGGTTCCCAACGCCAACGCGATTGGAAACCTCTCTCGGCCGGAACAGGAAGTATCTCTCCGTAACTTCTTCCTCCCTTGGAACCCCAGCGGGTCGCCCAAAGCCATCCCCTCCCTTCTTCCGGATATTGCCTGGACGGGTAGCGATTGGGTGGTCATCAGCCCGACTCAGGCCGGGATTAGCTCGGATACCGGGACCTACAGCCAAGATGCCGGGTTTGACCTCCTTGTAGACGAGACCTTCTTCTTCGGGAGCGATGCAGCGCCTACCTCTCGAAACGATGGGTCTTTCTTGACCCGCACCGTGATTCCTGGTCAGGATGCTGTGTACTTCCATGCTACCGGGCAGACTATCCTGGTAGCTGGGGTGTACTCTGAGCACGTCCTCTCTCTTGTTTCCGCACCTTCTCTCCCGCTGAACACTACCCAGGTCCAGTGGTCCCTGGTCCGGCCTTCCGGGGTGGGTATCGAGGCAGGCATCAAGACCCTTGGCTTCCGTGTGGACCCCAAGGGAGAGGTTCTTGTCTCTGGGGCTTACCTGACCTTCGCTGATGACCCCACGGCAAGCCAACCCAGGGACCAAGAGCTTCTGAACCGTAACCTGTGGGGCGAAGCAACCACGGCAACGGCAAGGTACGGCTCTACCTCCCAGGAATGGAACGACGTGATCGGGACTTCCCGGATCTCGGGAGACATCCGGTACCGGGGGGTCTGCGTAGGCGCCCCCAAGTCTACCTCCGAGAAGTCTCGTCTGGAAAGCCCCATGGGGGCAATTGCCTGGGGAGATAACCTCTACGGTTACCTGGACCGCGTCTTGGGTAGCGGGTCCAACACCAACAGGCTGGCCTTCTACCGCCAGAGCTTTGGCCCTTGGAAGGCCACAATCCAGAACATGAGCCTGACCTCAGGGTCGGCTCCCGTAGTAGAGAAAAGCCGGGAGAGGGTGTTCACTCGCCACGGCTTCACCTCCTCGGCTCAGATTGGGTTTGCTTCGGACGGTTACCGTACGTTCTTCCCGCATATGACCGCACGGTTCCTCAAAGGTCTGGCAAACACCAAGAGCCTGTTTGACTATAGCCCCGCTGACCCGGACTTCGATGGTAACTGGTACAGCGACCTCTCGGCGGTCTATGCCGACCAGGAAGGTAAGCATGGGGTCCGTATGCGGGGTACCCCCTTTGCATGGCTCCCTTCTCGCGACTTCCTGGACAACACCCCGGGCATCACCGGACTTCGGGGTATCGGTCTGACCAACCTGAATAGCCAGCAACCCAAGGCTATCTGGAATGGGAAGCAGTTTGTAGCCTTTATCCCTGGCCTGGTGCAAACCAGTAACTACGGGAATACCAACCTGTCTAGCTATGACCGGCTAGTTCAGACGCGAGGCATCCTGTCCATGGTGGTGTTCCCCGGGGACAACGCTCGGGGCCAAGTGGATAACAGCCTGGCTCCGGATGAGGTGACTCTCCCGGTGGCCTATGCCTCCAACTTCCGTAACCCCAAGGTAGTAGCTACTGCTCACCTGACCAGCGGTGTCTACGCCATGGCCATGGACCGGGAGGCTATCATCCTGGACGTCGCCTACAACGGAGACACCTACTGTGTTGTCTGGGCTATCGGCTACAATCCCACGAATCCCGTAGGGACCACTACCCAATACCAGACCTCCCTGGGCGGTTGTATGGTGGGCTACACCCTGTTCCGAGAGGCAGGGGGGACCACCACGGCGGCGGGTAACCTTGTCAGGACCGGGGCGGGTATCACCATCTCGGCCCCCAACACCTTTGACCCCGGGCAGTCTGTGACCCACCTCCTAGAGGTGGACAGCATCAGCCCCAACGACAACCAACGTCGCCGGGCTCGCTTCCTGAGCCCGAAGGTCACCTGGGATGGGAAGAACTTCCTGGCCTTCTTCCTTCACGCTGACGACAACTATGGCGCCGTAGTGAACTCTTCGTACCTCCGGCAAGCCACCATCAACCCCCAAGGTCTTGGGCACACCGTTCAGATCCGCAACGCCTCTGCCAGGAATGTGGCGCTGGGGTCGTACACTGTTACCCGGAACCTCGGGGTCTTCACGACGGACCTGAACACCACGGGGAGCACCAAGAAGGTTCTCCTCATGACCCCGGCCCTCAACATCAGCTTCGAGGGGCAGAAGCTTCTCCCTGGTGACACGGTCATCATCACCCACACCTCGAATGCTGTAGACCCCACCTATGCCGCCGGGGCCTACAGTGTCGTCAATTATGAGCCTCAAGGGGGGGTCGTTACCCTTTCGGCTACCTTTGACACCAACGTGGCTCCCGGGGATGCTGCCTATGGCTTCATCCTCTCGGGTGGGGTAACAGCTACCCGGGACCTTCCGGCTGGGGGCCTGGCCAACGGGGTGGGTAACTACGCTCACCGGACAAGCTCGAATGTCTACCCCTCCGTTCTCAACAACGTATCTCGGGTCTGGGGGTCCGCCTACAACGAAGACCGCGAAGAGGTGGTCCTTTTGGTAGAGGCTTCCCCGGACGGACTGTCCACGAGCTATGGCCTTTACCTCGTAGCTTTCTCCAAGAACCAAGGTACCGTTGTACGCGAGACCCTTCTGACCTCGGCTTCGGCCCCTGTTAGCATCCTAGATGCTTCCTTGGCATGGAACGGGGACCGCTACCTTGTAGCCTACACCTCCAACGTGACCTTGGTAGGCCAGTTTGTCTCGTGGCTGCTGGCTACCTCGGACTTCTTGGTCGATGTGAGTACCCCCAATGCTTACACGGTTACGGACTTTGCGGGTAACTCTGGCCGCAAGATGCCTGGGTACGGGTACGGGGCCTATGACCCCACGCTGCTTCCTGTAGCTCAGCTTCGGGGTTGCAAGGTGTCTTGGAACCCTGTTCAGGGTCGCTGGAATATGGCGATCTCTCTGGGGTGGTCTTCGGATGCCGCTACCCAGCTTTACAGCCAGGGCTTCAACCTACGCCCCGTGGCCTACGATGGGGCTTGGTCTACGACTTCGCGCTCGGGCAGGACCTTTACCAACACGGGGGCGACCAGCTACCGTCAACCCGGGACAAGGTTCCTTGCTCAACGCCGAGTCAACATCGGAGCTTTGGGGGTTCCCACCTTCTTCTCAAGTAACCCCCTTGCTACCCAGGATACTGTGGGTGGCCTGGTAGGGGCTGGGTTTGATACGGTGGTAGGCGACTCCATCAAAGTCACAGGTCGGGGGCCTGGGGGTACCGATATCCGCAGGGGTATCGCGGCCTTGTTCCAAATCACCAATCCCTTTGACACAGCGCTCCATGGCTATCCCTGGAATGACGCTACCAACTCGATTGGGGCGAGTGCTGGGGACTTTGATGCCGTCCCCCCTAACGGCACGGCTTCTTCGGTTGAGCGTGTGGGTCGCAGCGTTATCACCTTCAACCAGGGGGTAACGGTAAGCTACACCACCACATCACTGACCGACACCACGGGCCTTTTCACCGTGGCTGTCCGCACCGGGGACCGGATCTACATCGGGGGTAACAACCTGGTTTACGTTACCCAGGTTGTAAGCAACACCGTCCTCAACTTTAGCCCGGCCATCTCCCCGGCTCCGGCCGCAACCACGCACTACAGCGTCCAACGGTCGGCGTCCTTCTTCTACAACGCCATCAAGACCACGGCTGCCAACAACCTTACCGTAGACGTTGACGGTACGGAGCTTCGGACCCCCTTGCTGGATAGCACAGGCTACACCATGGTAGCTCTTCCCCGGGAAGATGTATTCATGGTCACCCTGGGCGGGGATACCCCCTGTATCGAGGTGGTAGACGCTGACGACGTGTCTCTCGCCAACCTGGACCTTGCCGGTGGGCAGGATATCCAGGAACGCCACGAGAACTTCACCCGCCCTGGCTACCAGACCTCGGGCCTGGCGCTTGGGGCTGTAGGTGTCGGAAGCCCGGTCTTCTCCCGTAGACCCCACGTTTCTTATTTCTTCCCCACCCCACAGGGCCGGGTGCTAACCTCCTCGAATCTTCGGAGCCGCACCCGGCAGCGCTACCGGAATTTATCGCCATGGGATCTACCCTCTACCTGATCGACACCTTCAACGAGCAACTCAATGGGGCTGTTCGGTCGCTAGACACAGCCTACACCACCAAGGATATCACGGGGAACTACGCGATAGCTTTGCGGGATGAGGTGCCTCTGACCGGCACCCCTACCACCAAAGCTGATCTGTTGACCCGGAAGCATCTGGGCCTGTTGGCTTTGCACCCCGGGTTTCCCAACATCGTTTTTGACGATGGGCAAGATGCAACCGGGTGGAACCTGGGGGCTGCTTTCACCTCGGGGTACTTTGGAGATAGGGGCAGTATCCGGGTAACCAGCGCCGAGAGCGTGACGGTGCCCCTTGTCTCAACCCCGGCCCAGGCTGTCTTGTATTGGGAAGCTTTCCTCTACACAGACTCATTGCCCCGGGATGGTATTTCCCAGAGAGTCTACGAAGAGCAGGCTGCTAGCGTCTTTACAGTGCAGGTGAGCTTCGATGGGGGTCTGACCTTTATCGCTATGCAGGAAGGGGTCATTGAGACTATACCCCCTGCAAACCAAGGCTCCCAGCTTGTCGTCAGGTTCACGTCGGGGCTTTCCGTCAAGACAGGGTTGGGCTCTTGGGCTCTTATTTACTAACCTGCCGCTCTAACATACAGAGGATGAAGAATGTCGGATAACCTGGGCCCTGGGGTCTCTCGTGTCGTCTCCCCAGAGGGAGCTAGTTTCGATCTGGTCATCTGGCAAGCAGACAAGCCACCCCTGGACAGTGAGCTTGATCTTGTTCAGCAGGTCGAGTCTGATTGGCGGCGTACCATGGTCATGCGGGGTACGCCTAGCGGTTGGATTGAGAACCCCACCAATCCTGGGGATGCCTTCGTCACCAACGCTACCTACTCCAACTGGTTTCAGTTTGGACGCCAGCGGGCTGGAGAGACCAAAGCTATCGCCTGGGCTGTGGTCAATGGCTGGGTTATCCCCGTATCGGGTACGCAAACAGGAAACCCCCCCGGGTCTCCCGACAACACAAATACCTGGAACAGGGTCACCCTTGACCCACCCCCATCCAATGCGGGAGACCAGCGGGTAGACTTTGTGTTCTTGGAGGTCTGGCGTGCTCGTATCCCCAGCGGGGCTGCTTCAACGAAGCCTCAGCCGGACAAGATTTACAAGTACGGCAACGTGGAGGGGGGTGCGAGTTACCTCCCGGATAACCTGATCGACCCTGAGATTGGAGCAGAGACCACCCAAAGGGTTCAGCTTCAATACCGTATCCGGGTGGTTCGAGGCTTGGTGGGTCTGGCTACCAACCCCGATGGCTTTGACCCGACCACGGTAAAAGCTCAAGGGTCGGCCCCCGTGGCGACCTCCTACACCTTTACCAATATGCGCCAGGAGCTAGGGGATGCCGGGCTCTGGCGCGCAGGGGATGGGTCCAACAACTCTCAGACGGCCCTCGGGTCGGTAGATGGCTACACCTACGCCATCCCGCTATCGCTGGTTTTCCGGCGTAACTCGGTTGCCTGGAATGGGGACCCAGGCCCTAACTTGAACGGTGCGGTCAACCGGAACCCCACAGCTACCAACAGGGCGGGTTGGAAGACCTTCTCGACAGTGGCCACCCTGGGGGCCGATCTGTCGGCTTCCGCTCTTACCCTTACCCTGGCGCCCTACACAGCCAACACCCTTCCGATGCCAGCCACCCCGGCATCTCCGGTGGTTATCCAGGTAGGCGATGAGCTTATCACGTACCAGGCTATCAGCGGCACCAACATGACCTTGGTAGCCCGCGGCGCCAACGGTACAAGGGCGGAGACCCACAAGGCGGGGACCCCTGTTGTGATCCTTTCGGGGAGGCCGGATGGCTTGTTCTCCGATCAGATCGCCAGGACGGACATCCTGGATATCCGCCATATCGTCAACCCCAACGGCTTTGACTACCAGGCTTTGCTCAAGGCAAACCTGGCAAAGCTCATGAAGGGCGACCTCCAGGCTAACTGGAAACGTTCGGCGGCTACTCAAGGGCCCTTCCTCTTCTACCAGGATGTTGCTACGAACAGTCCGGTAGCCCTGGGGACAGCTAGGCTTGATGGCCCCAACAACGTTCGGAGGGTGTGGTCGGATGCCTCTACCCTGGAAACCGTGGAGGTCATCGTAGAGCCGGCTCCCGTTCCTCCGGTGTTCCCCGCGGTGGCTCAGATCGCTTCTTCTTGGTCCCTGGCCCTCTCGGCCAATACCCCTCAGCAAGCGGTGGGTAACCAGTTTAGCGCTGGAGACATCATCGTCATTCCGATCAACACCTTCCAACAAGGGTTGGGGGCCGACATTGATCAGGTCCGTTTCGTGAACGATGGCATTTCCTACGCCGTCGAGATCCGGATCAACGGGAAGGAGACCACCCTGGACTCTTCCCTGTATACGGTAACCCCCCTCAACCCAGGGGCCGGGAACGACCTGACCATCACCTTCAATGCCGGGACCGTGTACCCCATCACCGGGGTGGTCAGCATCACGGTGAGGGTTTTCTACGGCCCTGGACGAGGGATGAGCCGTCGCCCGGACAGCTTCCATTCTGCCTCCATGCTGACCAACACAGGGGGCGAGTTCATGCTCTCTGCTTCGGGGGTCCCCTCTACCAACCTGCCTCTTCGGCCGGGCTGGTTCCCTCTCTGGTCTCGCTTCCGTGGCAGCGTGTTCAACGGCCTTGTCCCTGTCACCGGGGAAATGTACGTAGACCCCGCCTCCAAGACAGTCGCCCTGACTCCTTTCCGGAGAATCACCTACCCGCAGGTGCTTACCCAGGATGGGTTCGCCGTGAACCTCTTGGGGGGCTTTGGCTCCTTTGTGAGCAACGGTGTGTCTACCGGGACGAACACGTTCTCCAACGCCGATGGGCTCTTCAACGGCGCCTACCTCAACAAGGTTCTCGTGATCAAGTCTGGGTCCGCCAAGGGCTCCTACTACATCACAGCCGTCTTGGGCCCCAACCTGCTCCAGGTACAGGGCAATATCCCGGTTACCACCCTCCCGCCCTCGGAATGGACCTTTCAGACCCCGCTAGGTCTGATGCCCACGGTTGATAACTCCCTGGCGCCCAAGTGGGTAACCACGGACCCCCTTGAGCTTTTTGCAGGGAGTGTCGTGGGCCCCAACAACAACGCGGCGCAAAGCAACCTCTACGTGACGTTGCCCCGTCACCTGATCCCGGGTTGGGGTGAGGTTCGGTCGCCTTTGATGCTGCCTGGCAACCCTGTCTTTGACCAGGGGGTAAACCTCTTCCTGCAAAGCAAAGAGGGCGGTGTCTACTCTGACACCAACCATAACCCGCAGTACATTAACTACGTCAACGGGGCGGTCACCTACGCTGTTTTCTCGACCCACAACCTGACGGCTCTCCCCGGAACCGTAGCTGCAACCTACAACGCCCTGACCCCCACCCCCGGGGTGGCAGGTGTCCGGTTCTTCACCGACACCCGGGGTCTTAGCCGCAAGGGTCTGGAGCTACCTCCCTTCTACGGAGTGGCCCGGCTCTTCGCCGTGTACGAGGCTCAGGATTACGCAACCAATGGGTCAGCCTATGTGGCATCTACCCGGGCACCTATCGGGGTAGGTTCCCCCGCGATCAACCTCCTACGCCAGAACTTCGATGGTCCTTACTTCTGGGTAGAGATTGACGCTGATGGGGACAGCACCTTCATCCTGAACGCTGATGCCTTGGACCTCAGCAAGTCTTCGGTGGTGGCCATCCCCAACTTTGCCAGCGGGCGCTACGTTATCGAGGCTTCTATCTTCGGCTTTGACCGCGGAAGCTTTGACCCGACACAGCCCTTCCGCCTTGTGATGAGCCGTAACCGGACCATCGCCACGGATAACGCTGTGCGTAGCAACAACCTCGGGGTTCTGGCCCCTGGCCCGACAACCATTGTCCCCGGCCCCCTCCAGACCAACGACAAGGTTGTTCTGAACTACAGCCACACTGTATACCAGGGTGACCCGTGGGGAAGCACCAGCGCTTTCAACGATAGCCCCCAAGTGCAAGGGCCTCTCACCTCCTCGTCTGCTTTCCAACTGGCCTCTACCAAGGTCAACGAGGCAGCCCTCACCCGGCCTAACCAGAAAGTCCTGGAGGTTCTGGCGGGGACAACCTTCCTGATGACGGCGGGGACAGGTCGTTTGGCTGGGGACAACACCGGGTCTACCTCGTTGGATGTACGGAATGTAGGGTACGAGAACCCTGCTTCCTACCCCCCTTCTTCTGCTGTAGACCCTCGGCCCCGGTCGCTTCTAGGGGCTCTAGGTGGCCAGGTACTTGGTTACGGTACGGACTTCGCGGGGGCTACTGAGAGGCTGCCCCTGGGTTCCCTCTTCCGGGACAAGGACTTCCGGGGCGAAGCAATCGCCTCGAACCGCGGTAGCGTCGTCTTTGAAGACAACGTTGAAGCGACGTTCACCTTCCCGGCCCTGGCCACAAATCACCAGCGGGAGCAAAAGGAAGCCCTGGTACACCAGGCTTCCCTGGCTACGGGGGACTCTGGGGACGTTCTGGTTCACGTAGATGGTGAGCAAGCCAACTATGTGCCGTTGGTTAACTTCCGTACCAACAGGGGCGGCAGCCTGTTCTCGGCTGGGGGGGCTAGACCCGGAGGCGAAGTAGGCGCCAAGCTTGCTGCCATCCAAGACCCCTCGGGGCATACCAACGTCCTCTGCGGTCGAGCCTTCCTGGTACGCAACCACGTTACCACGGTCGGATTGAGCGAGGTTTCCGCAGGGGATGAGCTTATGCTCCTGGTGCTGACCACGGTGAAGAGGCTTACCAACGGCCTGGCTACCCAAGGCGAGGTCTTGGTGAGCACCAACGGTACCGGGGAAGGCTACTCGGCGGCAGACCTCTACCGTATCGAAGGTCACCCGCTGATGGTAGACAGCACCAGGCTAGACCTGGACCCCTCCACCATCACCCTGAGCAAGAGGACAACGTTATGGCTATCCGCCATCTGACGGCACAGGACATTGACCCCAACGAAAAGGCCAAGAGGGCCAAGTCGGCCACAGCTACGCTCAAAGGTAGGCTGTCTGACCCCACGTTGACCCCCGTTCAGCGTGAGGAAGTCAAGAAAGCCCTGGCTAAGGTAGAAGCTTGGGGAGCCTGAGGGCCCGACCTTCTACCTTAGCCAGGGCTTTTGCCAAGCCCCCGGGGGGAGTGACGTCGATGACGACCGTAGCCTCCGGGGGCTTTTCGGCTATTTCCAGGCCGGGTGCTTCGCCAATAGGCCCCGAAGAAAGCAACTTCCCGCCTTGAAGTAGTTTCTGGTTGCTCACAATCACATCGTAAGCAAGCGAGACACTGTTTGGGATAGCACCCACAGGTTCCCAGGTAATCTTGCTCGGGTTGGCGTAGCCGCTACTCATGTCCCGCCTTGACGACAGCAGGAACATCCATTCATGGGGGTCGGTTTTGAGGCGGTAAACCCCCATGACCTCATAGAGGGCACCTCGAAACTCGACGAAGTTACCGGGGCGAAAGCGCAGCTTGGGGGGTTTGGTAGAAGCCATGGCTCTTACTTATTGACAGGCTTGTAGATAACCACAGGGACCGAGAGGTAGACCTCTCTCGTGGCCTCCCCCAACTCCACGAGAGCTTCGTAGGGCGCCACCGGCCCAATGTAGGACTTGCGGACTCCCTGGCTTTTCAGTTCGTCCCGGCAGATGTTGAGAACGTCGTTGCTAAAGCGAGCCATGGTTCTAACTTATTGACCTTCTGCATTAGCCTGGCGTAAGCCCTCAGAGACCCCTCGAAAGAGAGAGACCCGGGGGGAAGCCGACTTGCGTAGACAGCGTACCCGAGCACAAGGCTTGCCCTCTCCCACTTGCCCAGGTCATCGGGGTTAAGCCCAATCCGTGTGGCCGTTTCATCCACCAGGGTTTGAAGCTTGGTCTCCAGACCCGTACCCCGGAAGAAGGTAGCCCCCCCGGTGCCTTCGTTGGTGGCTGACCCCAGCACTTCGTCTTGGGGGCCATAGACGATAGCACGGTAGCAGGGGGTCTCATCCCCAGGGGAGAGATGCTTGAAGTCGATCATGTACGGGCCAACAGGGATCTTGGTGGTCACGGCCCTCTCTACGGGGGAGGGCTACACCTTTTAGGACCAGCGGGCTCTTTTGACCCGGAAGCCTACCTTTTCGGCCCAATCTTCCTCGTGGGGCCCCTCGCAGAAGCTTCCGAGGAAGACAAGCTCAGGGCCTTTGACCTGATCGGCGGCTTCCCAATCTACAAGATACCGGTTCCAACCCCACCAGCCATAAACCGTGGTTGACCTCTCACTAGCCTTCCGGTGAGGCTCCCCGTTCAGGAGAGCCTGGATATCTGTCTGGTACGCATAGAGCAGGGGGTACTGCTTCCCATAGAGCCTCATGTGTCGGCGGTAGGCTTTCAGCCTCTTCCTGCTCTTGGGGTCCGTATGGTCCCTACCTTCTACTTCCGCCATACGTTCTGCCACGTCGGGGTCGAAGAGATACACGGCCATGGGAGGTCCTCCTTATACCTCTGGTAAGATGAGGACCTTACTGTGGACAAAATACTCGACATTCTTCTTAGCTGGCAAATGCTGGTGTTGACCCTGGGCTCATATGGCATCACCTGGGCTTTGCGTACCCTCGTCACCGGCTTGTTTCCTCAAGTCATGGGCAAGCGGATCTGGGAGAAGGTTTGCGTACCCCTCGGGCCCTTGGCCAACGGCATGATTCTAGCCGTTGTACTACCCCTCCCCCCTGAAGTGGGAACCCTGCTGTCAAGCAAGCTGGTTCTCGGTTTGATCGCCGGTCTCTCCTCGGCGGCGGTCTACTCTCGGTTCCGGGACTTTGCTCGGGAGAAGACCGGGGTAGTTCTACCTGAGGGCTCCAAAGAAAGCTGATGCCATGAAAGAAGCCTGGCTCGCTTTCACAGCAGGTTTGAAGAAGACCGGCATCTTCCTGGCCCGGTACCTGTTGGGGCCGCTAGCTGCCTTCGCGCTCATTGTGGGGGCACTGGTCCTGGTCTCCATGGGGCTGGGGAAGGACCTCCAAATCGGAGGTCTCTTGGGCCGCATCTTTGGGAAAGGTAAACCGGAGACGCGGGCAGACGTGGCTTCTTCTGTGGACCCCGACAGGGTCCGGCCAGATGGCACCCTCATCCTCCCAGGTGAGCCAGACTCCAAGGGTATTGCTCAGGCAGTCGTGGTCTCCGCTGATCCCCCTGACCTGTTTTCCGACCCGGGGACCATCACGTACACCCCCCCCGGCCCGGAAGCAAAGCCTGTCACGGTGACCCTCCCGGATGGGGTCACCAGCAAAGACGTGGACAAGGTGGTCATCCTCACCCCAGAGGTGGTGGCCGTTACGGTCAAGGATACCTCCCCGGTCAAAGCAGAGACCATTGATCGCCTACTTGAAAAGTACGGGGGGTTAGGGAGACTTGATGGGCCAGGTTGTCAAGTTCCCGACCCGCAAGAGGCGCAAAACACCCCTCCCCTGTCCTTTGGACTTCCAAGGTAGAGAACGGATCATCTATGACCTCGGGTTTCTTTGGGCCAAGCTAGAGAATCGGCGCTACAGCCAATTTCAGATGACCCTCTTGCAGGGTGCCCGCGACCAGGCCACTTTCCTAGCCCAGGAAGCGGGGTATACTGTATCTTTCGAGGATACCGCGGACCCTACCAGGGTTGTGGCTACCTTCAGTTTCCATACTTACAAGCCATGAAACCTATACTTCTCTGTGGAATCACCCTGACATTGGCACTGGCGCCTTCCTTGGCCTATGGACAATGCAGCCCTGACAGTATTTGCGTGGCCAAGGAGGACATGCAGGCTATCTCCCAGCTTCTCCGGGAGAAGCAATGTCTCTTGAAGACGGCTCCCAAGCTGACCTTGGACCCTATCCAGATCACGGTGGACCGCCAGGGTCGGATTTATAGCTCGGGTGCTGGTGGGACCCATCCTTACACTGTCGCTATGGAATGGTGTACCTACACGGTGTATGCCCGTGGCGTAATAAAGCCTACCGTGGTGGTCAAGGAAGACCCCTCTTGGGGGTGGCGTTGGAGCCTGAAGCCTGTTCTGGGTATCCTTCCGTTGCCCCTGGTATCCGGGAAGGGTTGGGGGGCAACCTGGGAAGCGGGTTTGGGCTTGGAACCGTTCTACTGGCGGAACCTCAACGCCACGCTCTACGCTGGGATCAAGACTTCGGGGGTAGGCTTCGGGTATGACCTCACTCGGAATGCGGGTGTGGCCTTCACCTACAGCCTGGCCTACGAAGGATGGCGGTCAGGATTGCTACTTGGCTTGTACGCCCGCCTTTGGTTATGAATGCCCGTCGTTCCGACCTCCAACCCCCGCTAGGTGTTCCTGGGGGCTTCTGCCAGGTTACGCAGAGGATTGACGAGATTCCGAATCCCACGTTGCGGGAGACTCTTCACAACAAGACGGAGGAGGGCTTCAAGCTGAATGACCGGGAGATGGCGGTCATCTATAACAACCTGGCGGAATCGGGGTTTGGGCAGTTTCGAGATTTGATTCTCTCCCCCCATGCCCAATACCGGATGGACCTTCGGAGTGTCCCTGTTGACACCCTCAAGAAAGCCTTGGGGGGCTTTGGTAGGTGGCTGGGGGACCTCAAAGCCAAGAAGCCCCAAGAGGCACTCCGGGTAAAGGGCATCCTGGACAGTGGCGAGAAGGTGGAGTGGTTTGATCCAGTTACCGGGATTGAGCTAGTTTTCCGGCGCAAGGGGACTGAGACCGTGATCGTATCTGTTTGGCAGAAGGGGGTACCGGACCCGAAAGGCCCGCCTCCCCAGGGTTGTCGGGTTGCCAGTGTGGTCGCCAAGTACAAGGCATCGGTCTTGAAAAGGCTGGCCCTCCGGATTTACGAGAGGACCTCCAGTAACCCGGTCATTGGGGTAATCTTGGCCCGGGAAGCTCTCAAGGAAGCTGGCCTCATGACCCCGGAGGTTACCAAGGTCTTTACCCTGGTTCGGCATCTGGGGGTGGAGGGGTTGGAAGACCTCCGAGACATGGTGCGTATCTCCCTGGACGGTCAGCCGGAGAACATCGGACCTTTCTGTGTCGAGCTTCTCAAGGCGGCAGATCACAAAGAGGCTGCCTCAGACTTGAATGACGCTCTCGCTTTACCGGGTAAGAGCAGACGGGACCACTTCCCGGGCCAGTCAGACCCGGTCTGTAGCCCCGTCTGGTAGGCATTCTCCATGACCTTGACCATCTCGACAAGCTCTTGTTCGTTGAGCTTGTCGAACACGGTCTCGGGGACACGGCCCAGCCAAAGAGCAGTTGTCCCCGGTTGAATGTTGTAGTCCCTGGAGAGAACCAACAGAACGCTGGCCATCTTGCGGTTACTCAAGGCCATAGCCTCGCGGCTCTTTTCGGCAGTCATAGCTTGCTCTTCCGTATCTCGGTTTCGATGAGGTTGACCACGGTGGCCAGGGCGGCGCTATCAAGCTGCCGGATAACCGTGTAGGGGAGCTTGTCCAGGATCTCTTGGACCCTCTTGGGTTCAATCGGAGGGGCAAGCTTCTCACAGATATCGCTAGCCCTCCGTGTTTTGCACTTGATCCAAGGGCGAAGGGTTGGCATCAGAAGAACGGGCTTGGCCCGTAGTAGAAGGAATTGAGAGGGCTTGTATCCTCGGGCTCTTCGGGCTGGGGAGGCAGCACCGGCTTCCACCCTAGCTCCGAAAGCTTTACCCCCAGGCTAACCGTGCTCCAAACCTTCTCCTTGATCCGTTGGAGCATGACGTCCACGTTGCGGGGTTCGATGTAGAACTGGCTCCATTGCCTGTAAGAAGGGGTGTGCCCTTCCACGGTGAGGATGGCCTCTTGGCCATTCACCTGGATTGAGAAGATGCCTTGTGTCTGGGTAAAGGGGGGCATGGGGTGTACCTCGGGGTGTAAATAGCCCCAGGCTTCGGCCCCGGGCTCAGAGAAAGCATCAGCCTCAAAGTCAGGCTCATCCTGACTCCCGCGGAAGGCTTCGCCCTCGTAGACCCACTTGTCCGAAGTCTCCGGCGTGAACTCCAGTTTCAAAGCTTTGACCGTGAGGCTTGCAAACTTGTCCATCGCTTCGTACGAGGTCTGACGGTTACCCTTGAAGCGGAAGGTCTTACCCGTCTTCGAGTTTTCGAGGAAGGGGACGCCGTCCACCGTGAAGTACAGCACGTAGTTCGGGGTGAAGATCCGGGCAGCGCATTCCTGGGTGGTCATGTCTGTTTCTACGTCGTGACGAGAGACCTTTTAAGGTGTAATGTCTCCTCTCATGGCCGACATCGAAGATGTGATCTACCAGAAGCTTCTGAAGGCCCGCGGGGCTGTAGCTCTCAAGTTGAACCCTACACCAAGGCTACGGGATACCCTCCCGCTAGGGGACGGAACAGAAGCCCCTTTTCACCTTCGGCCTTACCAAGCAGTTGGGGTGTACCACCTCCTGCTACAACCCCGTATGGTTCTGGGGGATGACTGCGGCCTGGGGAAGTGCGTAACCCCAGGTACCCTTCTACGCACTTCCCGGGGTTGGCTTACCATTGGTAGCCTGGCTCCGAAACCCCTGGGGGGTTTGGCGGAGGGGTTCCATCCTCTAGATACCGGTATCGCCGTTCATAACGGGAGTCGCCTAGAAAAACCCATCAACTTCTACCAGGGTGGGGTAAAACCAACCCTGAAAGTGGAGACAAGCTGGGGCTTCTCTGTAGAGGGGAGTCGGGTACACCCACTTCTGGTTCGCCGTGCTGGGCAGCATGTCTACGTTCAGTTGCAAGACCTGCAAGTGGGGGACTACCTCTGTGTTCATCGGGACGGGAGTACCCCTTTTCCTTCTGACCCTGAGATCCCGTTTGACCCGACACCCCGACACCCTAACACCACAGTTTACCGGTACCCTTCTCACCTGACGCCAGACTTGGCCGCTTTGATAGCCTATGTGGTTGCTGAGGGTACCAGGAATCCTTCAGGTGTAGTCCTTACACAGCACATCAGCGTGAATCCCGAGGTTCACGCCGAAATGAGGCACCTTTTGTTTCAGGTGTTTGGGTGGGAAGGCTCAACCCATCCCACAACCATCTATGTACCTAGCGTGGAGATCAAACGGTACTTGGAAACCTGTGGTGTTACGCCCACTACTGCACGTTTTAAGGATGTGCCATGGTCTATCCTTCAAGGGTCTAAAGAATCAGTACGTGCCTTCTTGTCGGCCATTATCGAAGCCGAGGGGTCCGTGATGGAAGGAGGCTTGGAGTTTTCGACTGCTTCCGAGGTTCTGGTCCATACGCTTCAAGTCATGCTCCTAGGTTTTGGCGTTATCTGCCGTAAGGCACCCAAGAGGGTAGACGGGTATGACCATACCTATTGGAGACTGACGATGCACGGGGATAATGCTCGGAACTTCCAACGCGAGATCGGGTTCCGGTCAACCCGTAAAGTTGAGGCTCTCCGGAAGGCATTGGCTCGCCAGTCCAACCCAAACAAGGATGTTGTCCCGGGGTGTGCTTCGATTTTGCAGCGCTACTTCTATGACCCTGTCTTGTCGGTCACCCCGGGTGAGTCTCAGGTCGTTGACCTGGAGATGCCCTCCCCAGACCATTCTTTCGTGGGTAATGGTCTGGTTAACCATAACACGATCCAACTGATCGCAGCCCTATGCCACCAGTGGGGAAGCTCCAAGGAAGCAACCAACAAGGTTGTGGTGGTGGCCCCCAAGTCTGCCTTGAGGCAATGGGCGAGCGAGATCCGGAGGTTTACCCGAGATGTTGAGCCCCTGGTAGCCTCTGGTACCCCCAAGCAGCGGCAGAAAGCTTACGACGCCTTCATGAAGGCGGACCCCGCAGACACCGTGAAGAGGGTCCTGATCCTGGGCTATCAGACGCTAGCCCGGGATTGGACCGCTGGGGAGGTCATCACCAAGGTCAAGGGTAAGACCCACGTTACCCCCGGGCTGTTGGCCGGTATGTTCAAGGCAGAGGGGCACCCGCCTTGGGTGGCTATCTTTGACGAGATCACGGCGGTCAAGAACCCAACCACCCGGACCCACCAGGTTTGCGCTCAGTTCTCCAAGGAGTGCTCGCGGGTATACGGTGCCACAGCAACCCTCTTGAAGAACTCCCTCCTTGAGGGGTTCGGGATCTACAAGGTTCTCAGGCCGGACCTCTTCACGAACAAGACTGCCTTCATCGCATCGTTTTGCGTGACCAAGCTCCAGTATGCCCGGGGGGGTCGTCAGATACCCATTATCGTAGGGTACAAGAACCTGGACCAGTTCCGGAAAGTGATTGACCCCTTCTTCCTGGGGCGGCACAAGCACGAGGTCAGCAAAGACCTCCCCGTGCTCATGACCCGGGAAGTTCTCTGCGAGCTAACCGAAGCAGAAGACCTCAAGTACCAGGAAGCTCTCTCCGGGGTGTTGGAGCTTGGAGATGGGGATGTGAAGGACTACGAAGATACCAAGGCCCTTACAAGCCTGGTGTACTGCCAGCTTGTCGTGGACTCCCTCTCCCTGTTGCGTTTTGCGGAAGGCCACACCTTTGGTACCGATGTACCTTTGCCCGAGGGGGGTCAGGAAGTACCCACCCCCGTCACCCTTGGAGAGACGGGCTCCAAGGAAGAGACCCTTCTTGACATCCTGTCGGAAGAGCTAGAGGGGCAGAAGGTTATCGTCTACACCCGGTTTGAGAGCCTGGTGGGTCGGCTGCAAGCCCTCTGCAAGGCGGCTGGGATCGAGTCGGTACGGATCACGGGGGCCGAGTCCGACAAGAAGCGAGATGCCGCCAAAACTGCATTCCAAACCTCTGATAAGGTTCGGGTGGTGTTCATCACAGATGCCGCCAGCGAAGCCATCAACCTCCAGGCAGCCAAAGCCATGATCTTCTATGACTCCCCCTGGTCTTGGGGTCACTACGTCCAGCTACTTGGCCGTATGATCCGGATCGGGTCTCAGCATACCGGAGTTCTGGCTTACCACCTGGTTGCCGAGAGGCCCCATCAGGCCAAGGCCGCTGACCGCAAGACGATTGACCACCATGTGCTTGAAGTCCTCCGGAAGAAGAAGGGCATCATCGACAAGGTCCTGGGGGAGGGGGCGGTGGGGGCTTTGGACTTCAAGCAGGGTGCCGGTACTCAAGACCTGATCAAACTCATGCAAGGTAGGACGTTATGGCAGATCCGTGCGCTTTGTGTGGTGGTATGGGCTACACAAAGACAGGCAACGACCAGTACAAGGAATGTAGGTGTTCCTATGTCAAAAGGCTCCGGGTACACCTGGGCCCTGAGATAGCGGGGGCGCCTGTCCTGGAGTCCTCTCCCCTTTACGACATCAAAGAGGGGGTAGACCGGACCAAGGATAACCTTTTCCTTTCGGGAGCGTGGGATGACATCCTGCCCCACCTGAAGTGGGCCCTCTCTTGGAAAGGGATGGCTTTCCAATTCCGGATTATCACCGACGCCCGCGTGAAGGACATCTACGTGGGCGACGAGTCCTACAGCAAGAAGGCCAAGAAGAAGCGGGACGATGAGGATTCTTTCAACAGCCTCCGGGACCTGTTGGAAGACCCTGACCTCGTTATTATCCGTCTAGGGTTTCTTGGCTACAGCAACAAGGCCATGCCTGGCGCCTTGAAAGAAGCTTGCCTTACGCGGGAGGCTTTGAAAAAGGCAACGTGGCTGGTGGAGGACCCGGAGATAGCTCCGTTTAGCCAGGGACATCATGCCTGGTCCCCTGAGGTTGAGGTCTACGTACACAGGACCTTCGCTGAAATCGACCTGGAGGGGGAGGCTGTGCGGCCGTCCCCCAAGCCAAGCTTGGAGAAGGCTCCCTCTTTTGTGGGGGGTCCTTCTTTGGACCCCGAGGAAGATATGGCAGCCCCACGGGAAGAACCTGTGGCTCAGGGCATCCGTGAGCTTGGGGGCGAGAACAGGTTCAAGAAGTCTTCCAAGAAGAGTGGTGGCTTGGCCGGGATCATGGGATGAAAAGGCTTCTACGTTCTTGTATTGACGTTGACGGGCAGATCCGATCCGAAGACCTGCTGACGAACTTCCGCAAACTTCGGGGGAGTCGTCTTGTCTGGACTCGGGAGGATGACCAGAAGGTCTATACCTACCTCGATAAATACTTCCAAACCCGCCTTGCCATGCCGCATGTTCAGGCCCTCAAAGACTACTTTGGGGCTTCCGAGGATGCCGAGTGCCTGGAGAGGCTAGGGGATATCTGCGAGTCTCCGCCCTATTGGGGTAGCGGCTTTGTCAACCTTCTGGAGAATATCCAAGAGGAGCAGCTTAAGGCGGAAGCTGCCGTACTTTTCGACCAGGGCAAGACGATCCTGACCCGGGGCCTTGTGATCGACAAGGTCGAGAAGAAAGGCTTGCGGGATGCCTACATGCACTTCACCCGGGAAGCTTCCCAGAAGATCATGGTCTCCCATGGAGCCAAGGTCAGGGGAAACGTCCGCCGAGATGGGAAAGAAGAGAAGAAGAGGTACATCGAAGCCAAGCTCAACAAGGATAAGGGCACGGGCCACCTTTGCGGCCTTTTGGAGATTGACCGCGTGGTTCGTGGCTGTAAGCCAGGGGAGCTATGGGTCCATGCTGCCTATACCGGAGAGCTAAAGAGCACCTTTGCCCGCAACTGGCTCTACTTCCTGGTAACCAGGATGGGGCAGAATGTTGTTCTGTTCTCCCTGGAAATGCCCTATGACCAGGTCCGTATGCTGTTTTACACGCTGCATACGACACACCCTAAGTGGATAGCCCAAGGCTATACGCCTTTGGCCTATGAGCGTATTCAGTACGGGCTCTTGAGCCCGGAAGAAGAGGCTTTCTATTTCAAGGTTGTTGAAGACTTCAACGAAAACCCCGAGTACGGGAACCTCTTCGTTGAGTGCATCGACGACATGGACATGGCCTTGGAGGATATCAAGCTCACCTCCGAGCTTATCCACCAAGAGAGCAAGCTCTCCCTTATCTGCATTGACCACGGTGGCCTTGTGGACCCTCCCAAGAAGGGGGGCCGCCAGCGTGACTACGTGGTCGAGATCAACTCCATCATGAGGGGGAGCAAGCGGTTGGCCTTGGGCTTTAACCAGGGCGAGAAAATAGCTATCCTGCTCTTGATGCAGATCAACCGGGAAGGCAAAGACGAAGCTTCCAAGAATGGCGGCCGGTACAAGCTCCGAGCCATCAACTATGCTTCCGAGGCTGAGAGGTCTGCGGACTGCATCACCACCTCGTACCTGGACGAGAGCCACAGGGAAGCCGGGACCACCCTGTTCGATAACCTCAAGCGGAGGGACGGACCACTCTTTCCCCCCAGCCTGGTCCGTGTGGACTTCCTCACCCAACGCTTCTACAACATGGAGCGCTTCGATGGTGGCGGGGATGGCGGCATCTCTGTAGACGACCACCGCTCGGTCATGCTTGACCTTGGAGGTATCTTATGGCCTTGGTGTCCTGGCTTGAAGATAGGCTGGAGGCTATCCACAGCCAAGTCACGGTCTGGGATGTTCTGGCCCGGTACGGGGTCAACCTCAAGAACACCGACAAGGCCCAGCAGATACAGTGCCCTTTTCACGGGAAAGACAACAAGCCATCCTGCCGCGTCCACCCCGCAACCCCCGAGAAACCCTCCCATGTCTGGTGCTTCGTATGCCACGAGCAATGGGATGCCATCTCGTTGTTTGCCAAGTTTGAGGGCTTCCAAATTGGGAAGGAACCCGGAAAAACCCCTTTCACCCGGGTCCTTTTCCTACTTGAGAAGAGCTTCGGGCTAGCCCATCCTGAGGTTACCGGGTTGGAGAAACCTGAGAACCCCGCAATCACCCGGGCTCGGGAAGCCAAAGCTAGCTATGAGAAGACCCGAGAGGCCACGGAGCGCAGGCTACGCGGGTCCCGGGTCTCCTTTGACCCCCCTGCTTTCTTCCGAGCGGGGGACCTGTTGGACAAGGTCGAGTACGATGTGGCTCACGGGCTGCTAGCTCCCGATACGGCCAAAGAGGTACTTGGGAAGATCCTCGGGAAGATAGCAGAGAAGGAACGACGTGCGTTATGTGACGCTACCTACCCGAGAGAGGGGGGACATCCGGCTCTTGGTCCTGGACCAAGGGTGGGAACCCCCCTGGGATATGCTAAAGGGTACCCCCTTGGGTGACCGGATGACGGTCATTACCCCAGAGGTATGGTTCCATGCTCTCTCGGGGTATACTGAACCTTTGAACCTGGCTTTGGGGTACAACCCCAAGGAATGCCTTCTCCTGGTACCAGCGCAGCACCAGACCTGTGCTGACAGGAAAAAGTGTTCGGCTTACCGATCCAAAGACTGCCTCGTTCGGGCCAAGAAAAGGCCCTGGTGTTTCCAACCTGAGAGCCTGCCTTCCCCCGCTGCCGGGATGCTGATCCAAGCGTGGGGGGAGGGGCTCTTCGTGCTAGTGGTGGTTTCCGATGGCACCCCCTGAATTTGAAGACGACGCTGACGCATTCCTCCAATCGTCCGGGCTACGCCATGAGGTGTCCCCGGGGAATACCCCCCGCCCTTGGATGATGAAACACCGCTTCCGGGTGGTTACCTCTGTGGAAGAGACTGCTTCCATTGTGGACCAGGCTATCGCCCATGGTCGGGTGGCTATCGACACGGAATGCGAAGGTCTCGACACCCGGGTCTACTACAACGAGAACGGCAAGCCTTTCACGGTCCACAAGATCGTGGGCTACTGCCTCTGCATAGATGGGATTACCGGCTACTACATCCCGGTGGGCCATGTTGGGGAGGGGGAAGAGCAGAATGTAGACCGGGAGGGGGTCGAGAAGGAAATCTCCCGTCTCTGCTGGGCTTCTCAGCCAAAGCCGAAACCCGGGGAGCCTAGCCCTCTCAACTTCCGAGATTACGCTGAGCCGGGGAAGGTCAAGGTCTACTTCTGGCACGCCAAGTTTGACCAGGAGATGCTTTTTCCTGTGACAGGCTTGGATTGGTGGCACCCGGACTCTTTCGAGGATGGGATGCTCATGGCTTACTGCCTGTATACCGATGACGAGATCGGTCTCAAGAAGCAATCCCGCCAGCTTTCGGCCGAGGGTCCAACCATCCTTGAGCCCAACCTCTTGAGGTTGGACTACAAGAGCGACCCCGGGTTTGTCCGGGTTCGGTACGACGGTACCTCCAAGGGTATCACCCGCCACCCCTATACCATGATCGAAATGAAGGACCTTTTCCCGAAAGGGCGGAAGGTTCAATTCGGTAACCTGGTGCCGAGTGAGGGGCTTCTCTATGCAAGCAGCGATGCAATTGTCACCTACCTGCTGACGGACAAGGAAGCCAACCCGACGCTCTACAGTGAGTCTGCCAGGCTCAAGACAGACTTCATTTACCGGATTGAGAAGCAGGTAGTGCAGGTGCTACGCCGGATGGAGCGCAGCCGTGTCCGCCTGGACCGGGAGGCTATTGCCTCTCTGGAGACCGAAGCTCTCCGGGACATGGGCATTGTCGAGACCAAGGTGAAGAACCTGGCCCAAGCCCAGGGCTTCGGGGATATCGACATCAACTCCGCCAAGCAGATGGGCGAGTTCTTCTTTGAGGACCGGCCGGGTTGCCTCAACCTATCCCCGAAGCCCCCCAAGACGGAATCTAGCGGGCAATGGTCTACCGCAAGCAAGGCTATCGAGGCCATTGCGGAAGAGATGGGTGCAGCAGCCCCGGAGATTTTCCAGGACTACCTCTACTACAAGGACCTACAGAAGGTCGTCGGTACCTACCTCAGCAACATGCTTGCCGGTATGGATGCCAACGGAGAAGTCCGGGTGAACTTCGTCCAGACGGGTGCTGCTACCGGCCGTTTCACGGCGCCTGGTGGCAAGCCGGAAAACGGGGAGTGTGGGTTCCCCGTTCACGGTATCCCCTCCAAGCAAGATGCCGATACCATCAAGGCCATGAAGGAGCTACGTCGCGCCTTCATGGCCCGGGATAACTACATCTTTGCCAAGACGGACTACGCGGCTGAGGAACTTCGTATCGCCGTGAACCTGAGCGGAGAGCCCCGCTGGCTCGAAGAGTTCCGCAACGGGACAGGTGACCTCCATACCCTCACGGCCAAGGCCATTTTCGGCAAAGAGCAGGTGTCCAAGGATGAACGCAAGATCGGTAAGTGCGTTCACCCCGATACCGTTGTCCTGACCCGGGGGGGCTGGGTTCCCATCAAAGACCTGGCCCCCTTCGCCCCGACAGAGGACACCTTCCTCCAGCTACCCCCGAAAACGGTCTGGGTTCACAACGGGCAGGATTTCGTACCCGTCAAAGCCACCTACAACGGGGGGGTTAAGCCCCTCGTTCGTATTGTGACCCGGTCAACGGTAGTCATCACAGCGCACACGCACCTTTTCCAATGCGTTGATGGTACCTGGCTTCAAGCCCACGAGATCCAAGAGGGCGACACCCTGGCTACCGGGGGACCCCACCTACGGACACGGCCCCGGGAAGAAGTCTTGGCGGAGATCCAAGGTTTCTTGAACCATGACCTCAGTAACTTCTACCGCGACTTCAAAGGCCGCCAGAAGTTCTCCCTCCGTGGGTTTCAGGATACCCAGGTTCAAAGGCTAGCCCTCTGTCTCCAAGAGGCGGGCTTCACCTACTCTCTGGCGGTTCGCCCAGAGAATCCCCACTTGAACCTGTTCTTGACGGCGGAATACGCCAAGAACGACATGGTCCTTCGGGTTGAGCACCTGGCCCCCGGGCCTTGCTTGGACCTGGAAACCGACGATGAGAAGCATCTCTACCTGGCCCAGGGCTACGTCACCCATAACACGGTGAACTTTGCCCTTCTCTACGGTGGCGGTGCGGCTGCTGTGGTCCGGGCTTGTGGCTGTGCCCGTGAAGAGGGACAGCGGAAGAAAGCCAACTTTGACAAGTCTGTGCCCGGCTGGACCGAGTGGTCTTCCAAGAAGAAGCGCCAGGTCAAGATGGACAAGGGCGTTTATACCGCCTTTGGTCGCTGGCTATCCATCCCCCACGCTGTCTCCGAGGATAACGCTGAGAGGGCTGCCGCAGAGCGTCATGCCATCAACTATTCAATCCAGGGGACCGGCGCCGACATCATGAAGATCGCCCTGGTCCTCTGCCATCAGGAAGCCTTCAAGCGAGGGTGGCTGAGGGACTGGTGCCGGCCTGAGGGTCCGGATAACTTCGATATCGCCCGGATGATCCTCACGGTTCACGACGAGATCGGGACCGAGGTTCTCAAGGGGCACATTTACGAAGTAGTAAGCACCTTCAAGGCTTGCATGGAGAAGGTGGCGAGCTTTGTGCGGGGGCCCAAGTGGTCTATCCCCCTGGTGGCAGAGCCAAGCTTGGGTGATGCCTGGGCTGCGAAGTATGAGTGGTCGGACTTGACGGAAGGCCACCCCTACAAGGCAGGGGATAAGGTGGGCCCTGGCCAGTTTGTCCATGAGGGTCGGATCTACGCGGTACCCCCGGACTACCTCCAAGAGATCAGCATCTATGACCCCGCCGTTCACAAGAAAGGGGAGAGCCCTTCCGGTGAGGATGCTCCCATCAAGGAACGGAAGGTCACCCCGCTACCCGAGGTCCCCCAGGAAGCCAAAGTCAAGCTACGGCTCAACATGCTGACCCAAGACACCGCAGCAAAGCTTGCGATCTTGTGCTCTCATGCTGCAAACCCCGAGGGAAACCTTCTGATCGTGGAGGATGATGCCGGAAACCTGCTTGTCACAGAGGACGATAAGGTCAGGGTAGACCCTCACTTGGCCAGGGCATACCACCGGCTCCTATGTCTCTAGGTCCCTTGTAAAAGCCCCTAGATAGAGCTATGCCCGGCCCCAAGGCAGACTTCCTACTTGAGTGCAACGATCAGAATGTCCCGGAAGAGGACTTCCGGTTGGCATTCTGTGTTCGTTGCCGGAACCCCGAATGCCAACGATCTGTGCTCAATGCAGATCGCTTCTCGGGTAGGGTCCAGAACTGGCAGGACCGGCTGTTTCTCAAGGTCCCCCGGCTAGACCCTGCCGACCCTAGGGCTCAAGAGATCCATGCTCAGAAGTTCATTACCCTGGGTGAACCAGAACCCCCTGTGGAAGTCCCTGCCACCCCCCCTTCCCCTCATTTTCCCGAGGAAGAAGCGGCTACGCGCCCCGACACTCCAGGGGCCAGGGGGGTTCTGGCCCTGTCCAACACCCCTTACCGGGGACCTATCACCCTCCCCGGCGGACCAGTCAGCCCACAGACACCTACAAGAGACCCCTGGGCCCCCGAAGAAAAATCGACAAGTCAGATCGTAAAACCCGGGGCGACCATCCGTCTTGGTGTAGAGAAGAGCAGGAAGGACGAACCGCCAACATGATCATCCAAGTGACCATCCCCAAGGATGGTAAGAACATCGTTACCGAGGTTGTGGACCGCCAGCAGCACGCCTGCTCCGAGGTCTACCGTGTCACCAACAACCTCGGCCGCCAGCTTTCCGATGAAAGCCTCCCGGATGCCCCCCGCGAAGTTTTCGAGGGCACCGGCCAGAGCTTACCCCGACCTACGCGAGTAGGTTGACACCTGTACCCAACAAGACCAAAGTACCTCAAGGAGACCACAATACAATGTCGCACCGTATCACAACCTCGGTCGGTATCACTGACGCGGAGATGGCCAAGAAGGCCCTTACCCTGGCGGGCATGTCCTTCCAAGCCAGTGGCAAGACCATCACCATCACCAGCGGGAAGCTGAACCGCGCCGTGATCAACCTGGAGAGCGGTGAGGTGTCGGGTGACACCGATTACCACAAGGACGCAGAGATGGGGATGCTTCGCCGCCACTACGCGGAAGCCAAGTACCTCCAGGAACTCGAAATCCAGGGTGGCCTGGTGGTGGAGGGCTCGCGTGTCGTGACCTCCGAAGGCGCCGTGACTTTCCGCTACAGCATCGGCTTACAGACTTCGTCCACCCGCAAGGTGGCCGATTTACGACAACGACCCTGACGTAACTTAGAGGGGGGTGTTCCATCCGGGGCACCCCCCTCTTCCTATTTAGTACAACGAACTTCCGTAGCTAACCTCGAAACCCGGTGTAACTCAGATCATGACCAAGTCTCCCAACGACGGCCGCGCCCTTGAAAAGCCCATCCTGGAAGCCCTTCTGGCGGGGCTTCCTCTGATCTATCTCGTCACGGATGAAGAGGACCGGTTCTTCAATGACCTGAACCAGATCGTTCAGGATACCCGCAAGACCACCTTCGTCTTCAACCAGGCTCTTGGCATGGTGCCCCTGGAGACCATCCTGAAGGATTGGGAGACGATGGAGCACAAGCAAGGGGAGGGCGTCAACCCCCACGCCTCTATCGTCAAGGTGATTCAGGCCAAGCGTTCGGATGTTCCGAGCTACTACTACTTCCTCGATGCCCCCCGCTTGCTGGAGGATGGGTTCTTTGTTCGTCGCCTGTTGAACTTCGTTCAACAGGTCAACAACAACACCTCTGCCATGAAGACGGTGGTGCTGGTGGGGCACCGTCCCGTGGTCCCGGCGCCTCTGGCCCCTTACATGGAGGTTGTCTACCACAACCGCCCCGACGACAAGACCCTCCAGCAGACGGTAAACTCCATGAAGGAGAAGCTGGGGATCAACGTCACGGCGGGGGTGGCACCCTTCCGAGGTCTCACCGTCTACGAGACTCGTCGGGCCATGGAGCTTCATACCGCCCAGGACAAGAACGCTCCCATGACCCCGCACGATGTGTGGACCTACAAGAGGTCCAAGCTCGCGGGGGGTGGTCTGGTCACCCCGATTGATGTTTCCAACTTCGATTTCGATCAGGTTGGCGGCAACGACAAGTTCAAAGAGTGGGCCCGCAAGGTCAAGCATTGCTGGACCCCCGAAGGCCAGAAGTTTGGCCTCACCCCTCCCCGGGGTGTTCTGGCTCTGGGGGTCTGGGGCTGTGGGAAGTCCCTGAGCGTCAAGGCCATGGGGAAAGCCTGGGATCTCCCGGTGCTCCAACTTGAGCTTGGCAAGCTCCGGTCTTCCGGGGTGGGCGAGTCCGAAGGCAACGTCTACCGGATGATTCGCGCTGTGGAGGCTCAGGCCCCGTGCATCCTCTGGGTCGATGAGGCAGAGAAGAGCTTCGCGGGCATGGGCTCTTCTGACAAGAGTGACTCAGGAACCCTGGCTCGCATGGTCGGTATCCTCTCTACCTGGGTTCAGGAGTCCAAGGCTCAGGTCTGCCTGGCCATGACGGCAAACAACATCTCAAGCCTGCCTGTGGAATTCACAAACCGCATGGATGAGCGGTTCTTCTTTGACCTGGCCAATGAGGATGAGCGGATCTCGATTCTCAAGATCCACCTGAAGAAGATCGGGGTGGACTCTTCCAAGTTCAACCTGGCCAACCTGGCGGAAGCGGCCCGTCTTCTGGTGGGCCGGGAAATCGAACAAGCCATCAAGGCGGCCATGATCGATTCCTTCGCCGCCGGGGCCAAGACCCTGGACGAGGCCATCCTGGCCAAAGTCCTCCGCACGAAGCCCCGGATCGTCAACACCATGAAGGATGAAATCGCAGACGTTCTGGATTGGGTGGGTTATGATGAGGAGGCCCAGGATGGCATCCGTGCTAAACTGGCTTCGGGGCGCAAGCCCGAGTCCTTCTCCCTCGTAAAGGGAGACTTAGCCCAACAGAAGACCCCGTGGAAACGCTACCTACCTTTGAGTCTACTTCCCCAGACCCCAAGCACCTTATCCTGGTACGGAGGGCTTTGGAGAGTAGACCCGAGGTGAAGGAGCTATTTGGACAGGCGGGGGCCAGACTAGAGCAGGGGGGTACGAAGCAAGAGGTCCGGACGGGTCTCTTGCTTTCCCTTGTCCAGCTAGTCGCTTGCGAGTGGCCTGAGTTTTCATTCACGGAAGCAGGGGACGTTGCCACCTACCTGATCGATGAGTGGCTAGCCTTGGGGGCTTCCGATACGAACTGGCTAGTAAGCCCCGTGTCTGGGAAGATTGTTGGCGCCCTCCGCCCTGAGGATATCTACCACCCTAGCCCCGTTGTCCGGGAGAGTGGCGCTGTCATTCAGAGAGGGCCCCAGGTAAAACCCCAAGTTGAAGCCGGACTTCTTCGGTGGCAATGGCAGCAAGCTGTTGAGGAAGCCCGGTCCATCAAGGGGGATCTGCCCACTTCCCACCCCCACAAGGCCATGCTTACCGCAAAAGGGAGGTCTGGGATGGCTGACAAGCTCCTGGCCACGGCCATGTCAGACCTCCAGGGCATCAAAGCCGTTCAGGGTAACCCTCTAAACCCAAGTGTCTCGTGCCTACACTTGGACCTCAGGTACCCCCTTATTGAGCTATCCACAGCTTTCAACCACAAGGAAGCCCTCCGTAGGTCGGCTGTACGTAAGCTGAGCGAAAGCATCTTCACGGAAGCTCTGGCCCAGGGAGTGCTTCTGGGAGAGCCCGACTATGCCCCGGGTTCTCTCCTGGTGGTCAACACTCTGACTTATGGCCCGAAAACCAGGGAGGCCATCAACGCAAAGAGGGTAACCCAGGTTTACCTCCCCCAGGCCCCCGCGTGCATCTACCTCCCCGAGGTCTTGGATGTGGTCTGGTCCCCCGAAGGTGAGGCTCAGTATACGGAACATGCCGAAGCCTTTTTCCTGCGGGCTTCCCTCAGACTCGACATCCATGTTCCGGTAGGTGCCTGCAAGGTTGACGTTTTCTCTTTAGACGTGCCATCTGGCATGGCTACCATCTCAGGCATTGTCACTACCGGGGTCGCAGGGGCTACTGCGACCATCTCCGGATCAGGATTTGGAGCCACCCCCGGGGGGCTTGTTTTCTACCCTGCGGCTTATGAAGCCGTGGAGGTCGCGGCTGTATCCTGGTCGGCTACAAGTGTGGTAGCCAACATCCCTGACCAGGCTGATGTGGGCCCGGGAGCCTTCTTTGGGTTGCTTCCTTCGGGTAGCGGGGAAGCGGCTTTGACCGCTACCTTCACGGTGTTGCCGGCGACGGTAGCCCCCGAGACTGAGTTTGCTACGGGCTCTTTTGTGAACTTGACCCCCGGGACCACCGGCAGCGATGGGATTAGCTTATGGCCACCATCGTTATCCCTAACTTTCAAAACGCTTCTGCCCCCCTGGTTACGGTTAGCAGTTTGGGTGTCGCGGGGTATAACGTCAGCACCATAGGAGGTCGGATCGGGACCACCTATCGTGAAGTAGACCCCAACAACCTACGACCCATCGGTACCGTATGCCTTGCGGCCCTACGGGCCATGGGGGCTGTCCCGGAGACTTTAGCCATGGACGAGACTTGGAGCATCCAAACCTACAGCGCTGGCACCTTTGACTTCCCGCCCTACAGGGTAAGGGTGGGTCAGGGTATGGACGTGGTCCTCTATGTAGGTAGGGACTTCAAGGGTCTTCTGGAGACCTTCCGGCTACATGGTATCCAGGCCAAAGCCACCCGTCTGGACCTGGACATTCCGGAAATGCTTTCGGCTACCCCGCTACTTACCTCCCCCTGAGGGTGTAGAGTAGCGGGTCATGTGGAAGTCACAGGTCGAGAGTAACGTGTTTCTGATGGATGTGGACGGCATCCTTGGAGACTTCATCGGAGGCTTTATCCAGGCATACCGTCAGTTGAGCGGGGTGCTGCTGCCTCGCTCAACCTTTGACAGCTACGATCTCTTCTCCAAGATACCCGAGGACTACCATACGCCTATGGGCAAACTGATACGAGGGGCTGGCTTCTGCGAGAGCCTCGACATGCTTCCTGGGGCTCAGGAGGGCTATGCTCGCGTAGCTAGCAAGGTCCCGGTGTACGTAGTCACGTCGCCCTACAGCCGTTCCCCAACGTGGGCTCACGAAAGGCTAGCCTGGCTTGAACGACACTTCGGTATCCAGGAAGACCGGGTTATCTCTACCCGAGCCAAGCACAGGGTGTTTGGTCGGTTTCTCTTGGAGGACAGTTACGCCAACCTGGTAAGCTGGCAGTTGCATTGGCCAGAAGGTACCGGGATGCTGTGGACCCAGGAAAGCAACGCTAGCGAGGATTACCGCTCCCGTGTGGCTTCTTGGGATGAAGTTATCCGGAAGGTCGAATCCGACCTCTCGTTTTACGGAAAGTAGAGAACCAACATGGTGGTCACCCCCGAGGAATGCTTGAAACTTAACCAGATTGACCGCGAGGCGCTTGCAAAGTCTACGTTGATCATCGACAACAAGCTTCGCAACTCGTTCAAAGGAGACCCCATCAGCTATCGAATAGACATGAGGGATAGTGCAAGGCGGGACCTGGTTCTTATCGAACTGGCCAGGCTCTACACGGAAGCCGGGTGGACTTTCACGGTGCAGAGTAGCACCGACGTCAACGTGCTGATCAGCATGGCCTCGAAAGAAAAGATCAACGTCTCCAAGGTTTTGCAGGCCAACTCCACGTCGGAGGCTGCCAAGTCGGTAGCCTCCGACGAGACCCCCCGGGTCAACCAGCGTAACCGGGAGCGCCTCTAATGGCGGACGCTATCTTTAGCGTGGGCACCCTTCGCAGGGGGGAACCTACGGCTACCGTTGCCGGAGAGGTCCTCCAGACGGCCAGGGTGGCTGGCCTTCTCTGTACGAAGCTAGAAGTCCTGGGGCGGCAGAAGTTTGGCAGCAAGGAAGCCATCCGGTTCCGGATTGACCTGGACGCCATCAGCCTCTTGACCGATGCCCTGATCAAGGATGGTCGGGACGTTGTCAAACTGGTCAGCCCCGAAGGTTTCGGCTACTTCTCGGCCAACGATGGTGTTCGCAAGGGCAACGTCTCCCTGTCTGTGATGTTGGCAGCGCCCCGGGAAAACGAGTACCACGTATTCCGAGGTACTGCCGTCAAGTATTGGGAAAGACAATTTCCCAGCCTTCAGAAGTACCCCTAGAGCTAATAACTCTATGCCTCCCCCTCAGGTATGCGCGTAGCAGCTATTCAGTTTGCCCCCGCCTTCAGGGCCAAGAAAGCGAACCTGGCTTCGATGACTTCCCTGGCCATGGAGGCTGCCAAGGGGGGAGCCAAACTGGTAGTCTTCCCGGAGTTGGCCACCACGGGCTATAGCTATATGTCCGCCATGGAAGCAGGGGGGGACGCTGAGTCCATTCCGGAGGGCCCTACCTGCAAGTATATGCGCGCTCTGGGGCTGAAACTCGGCGTTGACCTTGTCTGGGGGATGGTCGAGATAGACCCTGGCACAGGGAAGCTACACAACAGCCAAGTCTACCAGGGGGTAGACGGAGCTTTTGCCAAGTACCAGAAAGTCAACCTGTGGGGGAATGACTTCCTCTGGGCCAAGGCTGGCATCTCCAACCCGCCTATCCTGGACACCCGGTTCAACCTCAAGGTTGGTCTACTGATCTGCCGCGATATCCGGGACAAGAAAGACGACTCGTGGTCCTCCTTCTACGGGAAACGGGAAGCAGACCTGATTGCCTTCTCTTCCAATTGGGGGGATGGTGGCTTCCCCGCTGTCTCTTGGATGGACTTCGTGGCCGACAACGAGATCCCCCTGGTGGTCAGCAACCGCTACGGCAAAGAGTCCAACAACAACTTCGGGGAAGGTGGCATCTGCATCATTGGTCGGGATGGGTCTGTGAATACCCAGGGGCTTGTCTGGAGCCAAGACTGTATGGTGTACGGGGACTTCTTAGTGTACTACGAGGGGCTATGAGCGGTCCCCCTCAGCCCTCGCCAGCCAACTCTCTGGTCGCCGTGATCATTGGGTTCAAGATGCACCTCGCTCGACATCTACGTGACGGGGCCCCTATCCCCCAGCTTGCCACGCTCATTTTGATCCAAGGGGAGGACCGGGTAGGTGGCTGGGATGCTGCGACCAAGGCGACCCTCACACAAATCTTGGACCGTAGCCAGGGGATGCCCAGCCGGGAGAAGCTCCTTGCTCTGCAAGCATCCTTGGAGAGTTACCTTGAGCGGCCAGGGAGCTAGACATGACGAGAAACCCTGCAAGTCTATCTTTCGGAAAACTGAAGGTATGATCCCGCAAGCGGCTGCTGTTGTTGGTAAGTACCTGGCAAGGCAGGGTTCCTTTGACCCGGAGGATATCCCCGAAGAGGACGACCGGGCCGAGAACTTCTGGGATAGAGCTTTGGCCGAAGATAGGGCCAAGCTAGAAGCTTTGGATGCTGCCTGGTCTTCCTTTATCAAGGAATGGAAAGTCAAGGCTGCTAAAAGCCCTGGGTTCCTTCATCGTTGGGTCAAGTGCCTACTGACCTGGGATTGGAATGTCAAGGCATTTGACTTCTCCATGGGTTACCACACAAACCCAGGAGACTTCCCTGGGTTTGTGAAAGCCCTCAACATGGGCTTGCCTTCCAACCACCCTCGTTTCAAGGGTGTTGTCCTGGCTACCAAGGCATACTCCAACCTTGCCGACCATACCGAGAAGGTCATCTTGGATGTTTTCCACTACGGCAAGGTGGTTCAGCTAGCGACCCAGCTTAGCAAGCTAAATAGCGGCGACCTGTCGAAGACCATGAAGCTGGACGACGCTATCAGCGCCCTGAAAGTCCAGGCACGGGAAAGCATCATCATGATCTCGCAAGGGGTGGACCGGGGGGAGGGTATCCAGAAACCCCCCCCCATCTTGGAGGTGGTCTGGCTCACGACCTGTGGAAGTTTACGGATCAGATAGACCGCCTGGTAAAAACCTGAGGGGTGGGTATGTATTGACACCGCCCTGGCGGCGTTGGTTGGTGTAGGGTAGGGCATGGATAGTTGCTCATTCTGCTCGCGGCCCGCCAACGAAGTGAAGCGCTTGTTTCAGGCAGCGGGGGACAAGAACCACCGTATCTGCAACAAGTGCCTAGACGAGATGGCCCAAGCGTTGAGGGAGGGGTCAAAGGCCCCTCCCCAGGGAGCCAGGAAGGCGGAAGCTCCCTTGAAGCGGCCTTCCGAATACCGCGCCATCCTGGACCAATTCGTCATTGGCCAGGACAGGGCCAAGGTGGACTTGAGCGTGGCTGTCTACGCCCACTACCTTCGGAGGGAGGCTTTGGCAAAGGGGCAGATTACCCCGGAGACGGATATCCAGAAGTCCAACATCCTGCTAGCTGGGCCCTCGGGCACGGGCAAGACGGAGCTTGCCAGGACGCTGGCCAAGTGCGTGGGGGTCCCCTTCTACAATGCTGATGCCACCAAGCTGACTTCGGCGGGCTACGTGGGGGATGACGTGGAGTCCCTGCTTCAAGGGCTGGTGGCCGACGCTCAAGGGGACATCGAAAAAGCCCAATGGGGCATCGTTTTCCTGGACGAAGTGGATAAGATGGCCCGTAAGTCTGGCCGTACGGCTACGGGGTACCGTGACGTGTCCGGGGAAGGGGTTCAGCAAGCCCTTCTCAAGATGCTGGAGGGTACCGAGATGGCTGTCCCCCGGAGGGTGCGTGCTGCCAATGGCGCCATCCTTTCGGACATGGTGAACACCTCGAACATCCTCTTCATCTGTGCTGGCTCGTTTGCTGGTATCGAGGAAGTGGTGGGTATGCGCCTCAACAAGGGCCGGGCCCTTGGCTTCGGTAACCAGGGGGCCCGCAAGGAGACCTCTCTCCGGGAGGTCTACGAAAACCTCACTGAGGACGATATCCTCGAATTCGGGATGATCCCTGAGATGGTCGGCCGACTCCCGGTTCACACCACCACCCTGCCTCTGACCGAAGAGGAAATGCTCCGGATCTTGACGGAGCCGAAGAACGCTATCCTCAAGCAGAAACAGACCTACTTCGGCCTCAAAGACGTAAAGCTGACCTTTACCGAGGGGGCTTTGAAGGCGGTTGCCAAGGAAGCGATCAGCCGACCCACCGGAGCCCGGTCTCTCCGGACCATCATGGAGCGTATCCTGAACCCCCTGGCCTACTCGACCCCCGATGACCCCGGCTTGGGGGAGATCGTGATCACTGAGGAAGTCGTCAAGGGGACGGGGCAGCCCCTCCTCAGCCCCCGTATCCAAGACGCGGCACCCTTGAAAGATAGGGTCGTGGTTCGAGGGTAAGCCTCTTTTGCCCGTACCTCTCTGTGAGAGAGGTTGACCCATGCCCGCCGATGTAGACCGCACGGAAGTTCCCCTTAGTCAGGGGCCTTGGTTTATTTACACGTTGACTGACCCTAGAGAAGCCACGGTTGTTCGCTACGTGGGGGTCACCAATGATGTTCACCGAAGGGCGAGGGAACACCGAAACCGAGCACTTTCCGGCAAGGACTCCACCCGCTGTGGTAACTGGAAGCGCAAGCTCCTCGGTGAGGGGGTCCTACCCTCACTAGCTGTGGTAGAATCGGGGTACGGACCAAATTGGGCTGAAGCTGAAACAAAGTGGATCAGCCATTGGCGCTCAAAAGTTGGCGACCGCTTGTGTAACCTCACAGAGGGAGGCCAGGGGGCTCGCGGGCATCGCTGTTCCGAGGAGACACGGACCAAGCTTAGAACCTTGAGAATTGGGTCTAAAGCTAGTGAAGAAGCTCGGGCTAGCATGAGAAGAGCGCAGGCAGGTAGGAAAGCCAGCCCCGAGACCAAGGCCAAGATGAGCCTAGCCCGCCGGGGGAGGATGAAAAGCCCGGAACACCGGGAAAATATCCGAAGGGGGCTTATGGGGAACACCAATGCCAAAAATCGATCCCCTGACAGCCCGGACACTACCGCAAGGCGGGTTGCTGCGGCTAAAGCATCGTGGTCTCGAAGAAAGGCAGAGGCTAACCAATGACAGACATTCAAAGAGTAGTAGCCCGGCATCTTGCTGCCAAAGAAGGCACCGAAACCATCCTCGAACGGGAGGCTGCCTATTTCCACACCAACAATGGCGGCCTTACGCTGACCCTGTTGGAAGTGGTGGGTCAGAAAGGGTCCCGTTTCAAGTTCCGCTACACCTTCGGGAGCATGGGGGGCCAGGCTACGGGGGAGTTTGACCTTCCGGCCGTAGCAGCAGCATGGATCAACGCTGCCCTCTACAAGATTGGCCCGGAGATCCTGGAGAAGGAAGGGGGCCAGTGGAACCCCTACGATTACCCGGACCTCTACGTCAACGGTGAGAGGGTTGACCCCGGGCCCACCCTTGAAAGCGAAGCTGCCTCTTTTAGCTTCGTACCCAGGACTGGCCACGTCAAGACGGCTGCCACGCTCAGGCTAGCAAGTTGGGCGGACAGCCTGGCCAAGACAGCTACCGTCTTTCCTTCGGAGAAAGCTCTCAAGGACTACCTCCACGACCACCCCAATGCCGACAAGGCCAAGCATTCGGTGGGTAAGAAGGAAGACCAAGACCACGGGGAGGATTCCCACAAGGAAGAGCATGGCCATGAGGAAGAGGATATCCCCGCGGCTATCCTACCCTTCAAGGAAAAGCTCAAGGCCATCTACCGCAAGGCGGAGAAAGACCTGGCCCACCACGTCGAGCATCACACGGAGAAGCTCAAAGAGGAGCATGGTGACGACTGGCCCGCTGGTGTCCCTCGTCCCTGGAAACAACGGTGGGATGGCTTCTCTACCAAGCTCGAAAAGGCCGGCAAGGAAGTCAAAGCGTGGGTCAAGAAAGAGTCAGACACCAACCCTGACCTGGGCAAGTTCCTCAAGGATGACTCTTACCGGCGGAAGTCTCTCCAAGAGATGCACCGCAAGCTAACCGATGCCCCCGACAAGTTTGTCGATGCTGCTTTGGAGATTGCAGCCGAAGAGGTGGCGGAGTTCAAGGAAGCCGGGAAGGGCATCAAAGCGGCCATGTCCGGGAAACCGGTATCGGACCTCCAGAAGCACGCCATCAAGAAGGCAGCCTTTCACGTTGGCTTGTCGGTAGCTGTGGGCTCTGTAGGTGCTTTGGCTGCTGGGGCAGCGGGGACCGGAGCTTTGGCGGCGGCCTCGGGGAAGACCTTTGCGGTATCCTTGGCGAGAACGATTGCTTACAAGGCAGTTGCCAAGAGCATGGGGGCTCTCAATACCCTACAGGAAGTAGAGCACCTGGGGGTGGGCGTTGGGGCGCTCTTCAAGTCCTGGCTCACCAAGGTTGCTGCCAAGAAAGACCCGAAGGAGAAGCCTGCTTCCCCGGATGACATGCTGGGGGCACTGGTAGCTTCCAAGGTGGCCCAGGTCATTGCTGACCTTGATGGGGAGGACCTGCTAGAGGCGGTCAAGGAATCGGCTGCCGAGGGTCCGGCCAAGAAGGATAGCCCCAAGAAGAAGGCTGACTTGAACGTTGTAGCCTCGGGGTGGCTCAACGTTATCCATGCGCGTAAGGTATCCCTACGTTGGGATAAGACCCGCTGGGATCTGGAGTTCATGCCTTCGGGGGAGGACTTGCCACGCTCCCAGAGTTACGGGCAAGCTGCACCTTCTGAACGCTGGCAGATGCCCACCCTGGTCAAAGCCCTTGCTGCCTCCCCTTGGGGGTACATCACCCGGGACGGGGCAACCCCCTCCACGTTGAGTTTCCAGGCAATCGTACAGAGCATCGGCCTGACAGATGCAGACACGGGAGAGTCTGCGATGGCAAAGGTGATTGCAGCCTACGACAAGTGCCTGGCTCACACCAAGAAGGTCTTCTCAGACCCTTCCTTCGTAGAGATGCCACCCCCGGCCACCGTTCTGGAGAAGGTGTTGTCTGTGGCTAGCTCTACCGTCAAACCGAAGCTCCGTTGGAAGAAGGTCTCGTCGTGAAGCCAATTGAAGCAGCCTCGATCAACCCCCAAGAGGAGTGGGCTAAAATCGAGGATACCGCCTTTGCTATGCAAAGGGCTACTGCTGACCTGGCCGTAGAAGCCCAAGCTTTGAGTGTCTTCTCTCCGGCAAACGGGGAATCCTTCCTCAAAGCCTGGCGGCTTTTTAGTAGCATCATCGGAAGTGACCGGCAGATAGAGAAGTTTGCATTTGGCCTGTTGCAGACCTACCAGATGACCCCCGTCCAGCGGAAGGCTATCGAGGCTGCGCTTCGCGTTTTCTCCAAGAGAAGCGTGCGTATCACCTACAAGAAGCTTGGGTTGGAGGGTGCCCGCGAGAGGTACGCTAAGCTCCTAGACTACTGCACCATGTTCACCACGTTCTTTAACGTGGCCAAAACCCTTGTGGCCTCGGGAGCGGTTCACGGGGAAGCTCAGGATGAGGTGGGGGCGGCGGGAGCCAAGACCAAGGCGGGTTCGTTCCTGGTAACCAACGTCGGGGGCTTTTCGGATAAGGTCATGGCGGACGTGGTAGCTGCCGTGAAGAAGGCTGACCAGCTTCTCAAGGCTTCTGGCTTCTCTTCGGTTTGCTATGGGGACGTGTACGTCACCAAGACCTTGCAACAGGCTAACGTCCTGGCCTTCTACGTGATAGCTAGCGATGACCTGTTCGTCCGCGCCAATGCCAGGGGGAATGACCTGGTCCAGACCATCCTCCACGAGTTTGGACACAGGTACTACTACAAGAGCCTCTCGAATAGAAACGGGATCTACGACCTCTACAAGAAAATCTCAGGCCAAGAAGACAAGAGGGAGTTCCCCGTCCCTTCGATTGGGGACACGGCTACTTACAAGGGGGTTGTCTGGACGGTGACCAAGGCCAACCTCCGGGGTGTATCCGTGGTAAACCCTGACGGGCGCACCGGCTTCAACACCCTTCGTGACTGGTACGCCAACAAGGGCACTCTCCGAGACTTCCTTTCGGATGCAAAGTACCTGGGCTTTGTCTCAGCCTATGCTCGCAAGGGAGGGCCGGAAGAGAACTTCGCTGAGATGTTTTCTTACTATTGCATGGGAGACCTTCCCGTGCTCCAAAGCGTCCCGTTTGAAGAACTGGTTTTCGGTAAGTCCGAGCAAGCAGCCAAAGTGGCCTACCGCTACCTCACCCGCTAGAGACAACCATGCTCCCCTTGATCCCTGCCCACGATGACCGCCTGAAAAAACCCTGTGACCCTGTGACCGTATTCGATGAGAGCCTCAAGGCTCTTACTCAGGATATGGCCCATACGATGTATGCCGAAGGTGGCATAGGGTTGGCGGCCCCCCAGGTAGGCGTCTTGAAAGCCGTCTTGCTGATTGACCTGGACGGAAACCTTCGGGTCCTGGTCAATCCCGTGCTCCTTGAGGCTGAGGGTGAGCAAGTGGGCCCGGAAGGGTGCCTGTCCTATCCTGGGTTGACTCTGCCCAGAGTTCTACGCTTCTACCGTATCCGGGTGAGGTACCAGGACATCAAGGGTGGCTTTCACGAAAGGGTATCTGTGGGGTTGGAAGCCCGGTGTATCCAGCATGAGCTAGACCACCTGTCTGGAAAGGTTTTCCTTGACCCCTCGATCCAAGCCCCTCCCCCCAAACGTAACCCCCTCCCATGACGACCTTGTAGATAGGGCTGGCCGTTGGCTGGATAGCAAAGGCTATCACCCTATCTTCCTGGACTTGCAAGTAGTCACCTCGGGAGAGCTACCTGATGCTCTGGGATACAAGGGGACTCTATCTTGCCTTATCGAGTGCAAGACCAGCCGGAGTGACTTTCACAGAGATCGGAAGAAACCCCATCGTAGAGGAGCGGTGGGTATGGGTCAAATCCGGTACTACATGACCCCCCCGGGTCTTTTGAAGCCCGAGGAAGTCCCTGGCGCTTGGGGGCTGTTGGAGGTACACGGTTCCAAGGTGTCTGTCCGGAAGAAAGCTGGGTTTGACCACCTTCAACCAGGTAGGAGTATGGTGGAGGTTGCCTACTTGGTAGGTGTGTTTCGGCAGTTTTGCCGGAAGCATGGCCTATCTACTACCTTGAGAAAGGGCACGGTGTAAGGGAGCCCATGGCCATCCGTCTCCCCTACTCAGGCAAAGTCGAGAGTCTCCCCTACTCCCTGTCCCGCTGGACCGATGTTCCGGGGTCCCCCGACAAGTGGGCCTGGTTCCTGGCATCCATGGCGGAGGGCAAGATGCAGGCTTTCGACCCTCGAACGGCTGTCCCCGTGTGGTGGTCCCTGGCCAAAGAAGACACCCTGGCCCTCAACTTCTGGACCAAGAACCCTGGGCCCCTGCTTGAAAAGCAAAGCTTGCTGGACGGTTACAACGTCAAAGTCCACGTCACGGTGACGGGGTGGGAGGAAGTGGAGAAGGGGGCCCCGAGTCTTCGGGAGGGGGGTCAGCTTTTGCGGGAAACGGCCCTGGCCTTTGGGGCTGAGAACGTGGTCTGGCGGTTCTCTCCGGTCCCTCTGCTTCAACCTGCTGAGGTGTTGCGCCGGTTCGAGACGGTCTTGGATTGGATTGCGGGGCTCAAGTTGGGCGGTGTCTACCTCTCTTTCCTGCAAACCAACGACCGGATCTCCGAGAGCCGATCCAAAGCGGACAAGATCGCTTTGATGGCCGACCTGGCGGAGTTGTCCAAGGGAGCCTTGGATATCCTGCTGTGCAACGAAGATCGGACCCTCCTAGGTGTGGAGGGCCTCCCCTCGAACCTCAAGGCTGCGGTGTGTGCCCCCCCGGAGAGTTTCGGGCTGGGTTCCCGTGGGATGGCTCCCTCCGAAGGTTGTGGGTGTGCCCTGATGGTGGACCCCTTCACCTTTAACGAGTCTTGCCGCCTAGCGTGCTCCTACTGCTACTCTGCGGACAAGACCCTGAGCCCCAAGAAGCACAACACCACCCCCCGAAGGCATCTCCCGGTTGCCCCATGAGTGTCAGTGAAACCCACACGGCATCTCATGGGGGCAAGACCTGGTCACGCTCCCCCACCTACCAAGGTCTTGAAAATGAACAAGAGACTCCGTAAGAAGCTACGCCGTGGAGAGTTTACCGAGCTTGGCTTCGAGGTCTTGCTCAAAACTCACCTGGACACAGCAGAGGCTATCCATTCCTGGGTTGACGACTTGATCTCATTCACCGAGGGGAGAGACCTTGGTGTGGGTGGGGGGCATATATCCTTCTACGTCACAAGGTACCGGGGCTCCTGTACCGAGGAAGACCGGCAAGCCTATCACCAGTGGCTTGGCAGCCAACCCATCGTGGCTAGCTGGACCATAGCCCCCCTTTCGGATGCTTGGTATAGCAAGTGCCAAGAGGATGAGCACCTGCTGCCAGGTACCCTGCGAGGCTCCCGTGGCTGACCTTTCCGAAGCTGATCTAACCACCCCAGACTTTACCCTGGACCATGCCAAAGAAGCTTTGAAGAGGCGGGCGGTACCCACTGACTTCCTTTGCCAGACCTGCAAGAATCCCTGCCAGAGGCAGAAGAACAAGCTGGCCTACTTTGAAGGGAATCATTTCTGGGTAGCCCACCTGGGTTGTTGCGGGAAGACCTTTACGCTAATCTTTCTGCTAGAAGAGCCATGAGTAGCAACCCTTGCGACCCCTGTAAGCCCAAGACCCGCTGTGACCGGGACACCAAGAACAACGTCTGGGTAGAAAGGGGCTGCGATGAATGGAGCCAGGCCAACAGCCCAGGCATCTGCCTCCTGGATACCCTGGACGACTGCGATATTGCTTACGTCCTTGAACGGGATGACCGAGCCAGAGCGGACCTTCTCCGGGTCACAAGTGACCCACACCTTTTGGCTTTGGAAGCCCACGTAAAGAGGCTCCCTGACCCCGAGATTGACGAAACCAACTCCATGGACACCCTGAACGCCAACAGTTTGGTGCTTTACACGGTGTTTCGAGGCATCCCCCCGTTCAACCAATGAAGAGACCTACGCCGAAAACACCCCAGGAATGGGAAAAGCTTCTCAGGCAAGCTTTGACAATAGCCGAGGAAAGAAACGACAGGAGAAAGCTTCTCCTGAGAATGGCTTTGGTCCGAGGGGAAACCGAAGACACCCTCCGTAAGCTCGGGATTGTATGCCCTGCGGATATCCAGAGAGAGTTTCCGAGATAAAGATTGACAAGCACAATTGATCATTTACTCTTGGTCTAAACCCAGAGGGTTAGACCACTATGAATATCATCAAGACCCGCAAGGCGTACGCTGCAAAGATCCAAAAGGCTGAGGAAGACCTCAAGAAGCTTACCCGTGAGAAGGAAGCTTTTGAGGCATACGCTTCTCATGTTGGAGGGGAGCCCAAGGCTACTCGGGCTGTGAAAGCTCCCAAGACCTCCAAGGCTACTCGGGCTGTGAAAGCTCCCAAGGCGGCCAAGCCTGCCAAGATCCGGGACAAGAAGCCTGCCAAGCCGCAGCGGAAGCAGACCAAGGCGGTCAAAGCCATCAAGGCCCCCACGGCAAAAGCCGTCAAGGGAACCGGGGCCCCCCGTCTCGTAGACAGCATCCGGGATGTTCTGGGCGCCCAGACTTTGAATGCCAAGGAGGTCTATGAAGCGCTCAAGACCAAGGGTCTGCTTCCCATCTCGAATGACCCCCTGGCCTACATCCGGGCGGTTCTCAACCGGCGTAACAACTTCCTACCCGACAAGGCTCGGGGCCGCGGGTACTACATGAACATCGCAATCAAGGCCAAGGCGGCTCCCAAGACTCGCCAGCCGAAGGCTCCCAAGGCTTCGTTTGAGTCCTACGGTGTGCAGGACCCCACGACCACCGTGGGAGCCAACCCCTTCACGCCCTTAGGCTCAACGCCGGATAACTCCCACAAGAGGGGGCCTTCTTTGGCCCCCTCTTTGTTTTTTGGGTGTAAAAGGTGGATGCTGTTCCTCTGGGGTTTCTTGCTGGGGTGGATCACATTTTCGAGTCTCTGTTGGCTCGCGGCTGTTCTTGCCTTGCACTTAGGTGTAGGCTTAGCCCTCAAGACACCCTCACCTGAAAGGCTCTACCATGTGCTCTTGTAGCTTCTCCCTCCTTGTGTTGTTGGCTCTGGTGGTTGTCCTCTACCGCATGGTCAACCGATGATCTCTCCGGGGAGCTTGGTAGCCTACCCGGGGGATGGGGCTGACTCGCCCCCTATCCGGGCTTTCGTGCTGTCCGTCAGTTCCTACGAGAGGATGGCGAAGGTTGTCCTTCAAGATGGTCGGGTGGTGGAAGTGCCCGACGACATCGATCAAACCCCTGGCTTTGTTCTGGTGGGCAACCCGAGTTTGAACTGGCACTCCATCTCGGTAACCCAACCCGTAAGCCCCCGACATGGGAGGGTGACAGCAGCCGTTCTGGTGGTGGCTATCCCTACGGGAGGGGTGCGGCGTATCACCTTGACCCATCACACGGAATGGTTTGCAACGGCCCCTCGTAGTATCTTCCTCAACCCCACCGTGAAGGTCCCCCGGGGTGCCGCGTTGCACTTGACCTGGGCAGGGGGGAAGCAGCTAGCAATCCAGCTTCCCCCTGTTCTGATGACCTTGGCAAAGAAGCAAGAGGTTACGCTCAAGGCTAACCCGCCGAAGGAATCGGAATTGTCTACAAGGTACAACCGAAAAGGGCTATAAGAGGGGGTATGAACCCCTTCAAACCCAAGCCCGAAGCCAAAGTCATCCTCGATTCCATTGCCCCCAGCGGTCGCCGCCTCACCACCTTTGAGGTCAAGTTCCACCGCTTCGTACTCTCGGAGCTAAACACTCACCGGGTCTTCAGCCGGAACTCGGCTTCTTCTCGGGCTATCCCTGTAGCGAAGACCCTGGAAAGGGTGAACGCTGACCCGGCCTTCCCCCTGTTCTGGGGGAAGAACCAGAAAGGGATGCAAGCCCAGGAATCCCTGGACCCTGACCTCACGGGCTGTTGCCAGGAAGAATGGGCACAGTTGCTAGGGGATACCTTGAAGGTAGTCCATGAGTTGAACAAGATCGGGCTGCACAAGCAGACAGCCAACAGGCTTCTGGAGCCGTTTATGTGGCACACCGCCATCATCACGGCGACAAGCTTTGAGAACTTCTTCGCTCTCCGAAACCACCCTGAAGCTCAGCCTGAGATGCAAGCCCTGGCCAAGGCGATGGCGGATGCGTACCGCAGCCACCAGCCAACCCTCTTGCCATCAGGTCAATGGCATACCCCCTACTTGGATGACCGGGCAGACCTGTTGGCCCAAGGCCACAGCGAAAGCGACTTGCTCAAGATATCCGTTGGTCGTTGTGCCAGGGTGTCTTATTTGACCCATGACGGAGTCCGGGCCCCCCAGGAAGATATCCGTCTGCACAACGCCCTCATTGCCTCGGGGCACATGAGCCCGACAGAGCATGTTGCCATGTCCCTGGACAAGGCTGAGTGGAATGCCTGGGCCAACGAGATGTTCCAAGCCTACCTGGAGAAGGATACTCCGATGGGAAACGTCTTTGGTTGGAAGCAGTACCGCAAGACCCTTCCCCACGAAGATAACTTTGGAGCCCTCAGGTCCCCTGAAGAGAAGACCTGACACGTCTAACGTCTATGCCGAATGTCCACCTCCCCATCTATGCCGAGAGGCATCTCACCACCCTGAGAGGGGAGCGTGATCAGATAACCAGGGACACGCACCAGGAATGGGCCCGGGGAGGGTTTCAGCCTTCGTGCAGCAAAGGATGCTCTTCTTGCTGCTTTCGTCCGATCTACCTGGCCCTTCCGGAAGCGTTCCTGGTGGTCCGGGCTCTCAAAGACCAGGGCCTATGGTCTTCGGCTATGAAGACCAGCCTGAAGGAACATGCCCGGGGGCAATGGGGCCTGGACCCGGCGGTCTACTTCTTGACCCGGACCCCCTGCCCCTTCCTCAATGAGGCAGAGGGCCTTTGTAAAGTCTACTCTGCCCGTCCTCTGGTTTGCCGTGTGCATGGAGTCAAGTCTGACCCCTACCTCTGTGACCCCCATCACTTCACAGCGGCCATCCAAACACTCCCCAAAGAGAAGGCCATCTTGTCGTGGGTGTCTTCACAAGGCACGACCGGAGATGCTTTGGGGCTTGGAAGCGAGACTTATCACCTCCCCTTCAGTATGGCTCTGCTGCTGGCAGGGGAGGTCTTGGATGGCGATATCCCCCTGGAGACATTGGGGAGGAAGGCGTGGCTATGGCTGACGAAGGGAATCGACTGAGTTGCTGTGTGTGTGGCCGGGAGGCTCTGGGGGGGGTGACCCTGACCTTGACGCCTCAAGAAAGAGAGACATTCGAGAGGGCTGGCATCCAACCAGTGCCCCCTACACTCTCTTACTGCAAGCCATGTCACAGGATGCTGTCGCACAGGATACAGGGGGCTTCTTTTCTGCGGGGTGTCTTCCGAGTAGGTCTACGGCAAGGGGGGGTCGATAGTAACCTGGCGGACAAGGCTGCCAAAGAAATGTACCAGACTCTTCTTAAAGGTGGGCCTGGTCGGCGTAAAGGCTTACGCCATGATCCTACACAAGCTGGTCGTCTACGTCTTGGGGGTTCTCTTCTTCGGGGCCTCGCTCTTCATGCTCACCGGATGCACCGATGAGGGGCGAACCCGGGACACTCTCTACAAGGCGGGGTATTCTGACGTGAAAGTCGGGGGTATGCCTACTTTGAGTGCGGAGAGCACGATAACTTCGCCACGGAGTTCAAGGCCAAAAACCCCAAGGGGGACGTTGTCAGTGGAACCGTCTGCTGTGGGCTGACCAAGGGCTGCACCATTCGGTTTTGAGCCATGCACCCTATCCTTCTCCACGCCCTCAAAGTGTCAGCCGGCCCCCACGGGGGGGTTATCAGGGCATCGGAGGGCCTTTCGGAAGAACAGGCCACGAAACTACGGAAGGCAGGGCTCCTCACCATCGGGACCATCCTTGTTCAGGAAGGGCCGCGTGTTCGTTGCTGGGGATGGGCTGTGGCTACCTATGCTGGCCGGCAACTCCTCAAAGAGAAGCTTGGGGAAACATTTGGTACGCCCACCCCTCCGGTATCCTTTCGAGCCAACACCTACGCCCATGCCCATACGAGCCCCTAAGAAGAACCTGCTGAACGAAAGTCAGCTTGATGCCCTGGAAGCCCTCTCCGTCCCCGGTGGGGGATCTTACGGAGAGGGTACCCACATCCGGGTAGCTGTGGTGCAGCTACTTGCCAGGATGGGCTACCTCCAACTAGGGTTCCGGAAAGGGGAAGGGCTGGGGGGCGCATCTCTCTGGGCTCTGCTGACCCCGGAAGGGGCAGCCATCTACAACCGGGAGGGGCGCCCCTCAACCCCGGTCAAAGAAGCAACCCCGCCCCGGGGCTGGATACCCCGGGAGTTAGCCTTCTCCCGGTGTAGTAGACCGGTATGACCACCCCGACCTACTACCTGTCTCTTCTCGCAGACACGCTACGTCAAGAGCGCCAGACGGTTCTGAAAGACCGGGCTCTCTTCATCGCTCGACTGGTTCCTTTCTGGGCGAGGGCCAAGAGGTCCCCTGATCCCAACGAGGTTCCTTTCTGGGTAGGGTTCTTGGAAGAGCAGGGGATCAAACCCGAAGAGGTGGACGAAGCCCTCTCCAAGGCCGAAGAAGATGCCGGGATGGCTGCCACCCTTCGGGCTCTGGCTTCCCAGGTGAAGGGCCTGGAGACCAAAGCCCAGGCAGAGGCTTTTGCCCTGGGCTTCCAAGCTCTCTGCTTCATCGCAGAGGGTATCTGCACCCACAAGGCCGGGATGGTTCAGCAGGGGAAGTATACCCTTGACCATGCCCTTGATGCCCTGAAGAAGGTCACCAATGCCAAAGCCAAGGTGGAGGATATCCCCCAGGAGGACAGGACCCCCGCCATGGAAGCCATGGTGGCCAGCATCGACACCCGCCAAGAAGAAACGGTGGTCACAGACCTTCTCCGGGAGATGGAGGCCATCAAAGACCTGGCGTCTCTGGGAGCCTGGTACGAAAAGTCCAGGGAGGTCCGGGAGACCCTCCGGGACCCCAAGCAGATGGACCGGCTTTACGGGACCATCCGAGACAAGAAAGCCCTCTTGGAGAAGTCGGTGTCGTGAAAATAGCTGTCACGGGGCGAAGGTACCCCACCCCCAGAAGTATCCTCCTGATTCGCCAGGCCATGTCTCAAGTGGTGGCCAACCCTGAGGTCACGGATGTTTACTTCGGGGGCGCTTTTGGCGTGGACACCGAAGCTCTCAACATGGCAGCCCGTTACGTACGGGGAGGTCGGGTCAAACTACACGCTATCCTCCCAGGGGTCCTCCAGGATCTAGGGGACCACCAGAAAGCGGCCTTGGACCTGGCAGACACCGTAACGGAGCTAGCTGGGGACATGAGCACCTCTACAGCGGCAACCCTTTCCTTCCTGGCCAGGAACCGGCACCTTGTGGACTGCTCCGACAAGGTCTTGGCCTTCTGGGATAACAAGAAGGAAGGCGGGACATGGCACGCCATCGAGTATGCCCGCAAGACAGGTAAAGAGGTGAAACCTCTTCTTCTGCAAGCCTACCCCACCCTCTCCCGGGGTGCCTTGCTACGGGAGATTGAAGCGGTCCTGGATTACCCGGGAGCCGAACCACCCCACGCTCACTTTCTCCGCGAAGCTAGCCGGCACAATGGCCCTGCCTGGCAGAAGTCCTGGTCTCCGGAGCACACCCGCAGGGTCTACGTTTCTATCCTGGGGGCTTGGGATAGTCTATGTCCTATGCCCGCTTTGACACCAGAACCAACACCTTTAGGCTAGGGGCATGACCGCTATCCCTCTTACCCGTCTATCCGGCCTGAAGAAGGCCATTGTCCACGCTAATTGTCCCGATGGGATGGCTTCTGCCATCATCCTTAGCGCGGCACTACCTGACCTTGAGGTCGTCTTTGCCAGCTACGATACAGTTGAAACTCGCAACCTTGCGGTTGAACCGGGGATGATCTTCTGTGACTTCAGCCCCCCCAAGGATAGGTGGAGGGACTTTCTGAATGCTGGTGCCCTGGTGTTGGACCATCACGCATCTGTCCGGGAGATGGTTCAAGCTTTCGAGGCAGCCGGACAAGGGGTCTACAGCGGAGACCCCGGGGTTGGGGGGGCCCTTCTGGCCTACCAGCATGTCTGGGTTCCCTTGCTTGGGGAGAAGCTTCTGGGGCATAGCCGGGCAGCCAAAGTGTTTGCCGAAGATGCCGGTATCCGGGACACCTGGCAGAAGAACCACCCCCGGTGGGAAATCGCCTGTGAGCAAGCAGCTAGTCTGAGGTTCTGGCCCGCGGAAACCTGGTTGGACAACCCTAAGAACAGTATCCTCGAATACGTATCCGACCCGGGATACCACCTCAACAAGTGGTCGGTGGGCCCTGCTCTGGTGAAGAAGGAACTCGGCAGAGCAAAGAAGGCTCTCCGGGGGGCGTACCGTTTCGAGGTCAACGGTTTGAAGGTGGGTTGCTTTGAAGGGGTCGCCCACACCTCGGATGCTACAGAATTGGACACCTCGCTTGACCTCATTATCGGGTGGGTTGTTTATTGTGACAGCGAAGCAGTACCCAAGATCCAGTTGTCATGCCGTTCTCGTGGGCATTTCGACTGTAGCGCTTTCACATCACGTCTAGGGGGTGGTGGTCATAAATCTTCGGCTGGTGTTCTTCTTGCGTACACGCAAGAAGCATCCCCGCACACCCTCATCCAAGAACTTGTGAAAGACTATGTCGCAGAAGCAACCCGCCCAGAATGTGTTTGAAGGCTACATTGTCCAAGAGGACAATCGCCCTCCCCGGCCGTTTTCCACCTCCATGGAAGCCGTCCGGTACATCGCCCAGCACCCCGGTCCTCTTCGGGTCTATAGCCCCGCTGGGGGTCTCATCATGACCAAGGGGACCATCCGAGGTAACTGATGCTTCTTTCCTGTGTGGTCTACAGCGATGGGTCGGTCTGGGTTCAACGACAACTGAACCCAGACCGACCCCCCGAAACATTGGATGGCCGTTTTAGCCTCAACCCTGAGATTGTGACGCTACAGCTAGCCTTCCCTGCCCTGGTCACCCCGGAAGCGATAGCCTCAGCAAAAGCTCTCTGCCTGGACCTGGCAGAAGCCCTGGTTTTCCAGGAAAGCCAGGAAGCTATCCCCGCAATTGAGCGAAAGCCTCGAACGACACTTTGACGTTGCGAGCGGGTAGGGGCTACGGTACCGTAGCCCCACCATGGAAGAACAAGCAGCAAAACTCACTCCGAAACAGACTTACGCCGAGATGAAGAAAGCCATCTTGGAGCAGCCCGTTGCGACACGGGAGGCTTCGTTCCTGGCTTGTGAGGTAACCCACGATGGGCGTACAACGGGACGCACCTACCTCCTCCCCAACAGCCCCGCTGGGCGTGGGCCCCTGGGAGAGCTTAGGGGGTTGCCTTCTGTTTGCTTGGTAAAAGACGGTGCTGTGATCGGGGCTTGGGAGTTGGGTCCAGATGGTGTGCGCCTGGTCCTTTGGACCTTGAACGTTGCCCAATGCGCAAGCATCAAGATTCCTCGGGGTCGAGTGGGCAGTCGGAAGAAGGCTCTGGACATGCTTGGCAGGGAGATGGGCTATGCCGTGGCTAACCAGCATCGGACCATCTATGCCCCTAACGGGCCCCAACCCCCCATGGCCGCCCCCCAAAGCCCTGAGGTGCCTGAGGTAGCTACCCACATCGGCGGCTGATTACCCTTTCGTAGGGTAGGCTATGGTATGGACCCTCAAGCAGCCATCCGAGTAGCCGCCCGCTACAAGCAAAAGAAGAAGGTCAAAGGACCTAAGGGGGAGTCCACGGTCTACCTCTATTCCGAAAGGCAAATCGCTAATCGGAACAAGGCCAAAGCCAAAAGGGTAGAGGCTTTGAGCAAGAAGATCGGGGACTTGAGGGCCAAGGTCAAAAAAGACCTCAAGGCGGAGGACCCCGAAAAGCGCCTGACTGCTTTGGCTGTCGCTCTCATGGATCACACCTACGAACGGGTGGGGAATGACGAGTCAGCCAAGGATGGACACTTCGGTGTCACGGGCTGGCAGAAGAAGCACGTCTCCTTTTCCAAGGGCAAGGCCAAGCTCAAGTACGTTGGTAAGAGTGGGGTCAAGCACGACAAGAGCGTGGATGACGCATCCATTCTATCCGCTCTCCGGGATGCCTACGAGGCTGTGGAGGAAGACAGCGATGACCTCTTCTCTTGGGATGGGGGCAGAGTCACGGCCGAGAAGGTCAATGACTACCTCAAAGCTTTTGACGTGACCGCCAAGGATATCCGGGGCTACCACGCCAACCGAGAGATGCAAGACAACCTCAAGGCTGAGCGTAAGAAGGGCGGCAAGCTTCCCGAAGATGCCAAGGAAAAGAAAGCCAAGCTCAAGGAAGAGTTCAAGGCGGCCTTGGAGGCAACGGCTGATGCTGTGGGCCACGAGCCAGCAACGCTCAAAGGTCAATACCTCGTACCCAACCTGGAGGACACTTACCTCGAAAACGGCACGGTCCTAGACAAGCTGGGCTCTCTGAGGACAGCTTGCGGTGAGGGGGGTTGCTCTTGTGGTGGCGCCGTGACTGAAGAAGAGCCCTGCACTAGCTGTGGGAAGACCGCAGCCTACAGGTATTACCGTGGGGGTTGACCATGGGGATGAACGATTACATCCAAGTAGGGCAGACAGTTCTGTACGGCAAGTTCAAGAACCGCCCCGCCCTGGTCAAGAAAATCTTCAAGGATGACCGGGGGGTCATCATGATTGAGCTTGAACCTGTCCCGAAGGGTCGGAAGAAGAATCGGATCATGTCGCTCTTTTCCGTGTGGAAGCTCCCGGAGGACCGCGCCATGGACCAGGCTGTCAAGGTAGCTGGGCTCTACGCTGGCAAGTGTTCCTTGGTCCCTGAAGAGGAAGACCCCTTAGCCGGGCGGCTCAGAACAAGAGCCCCCAAGAGGGAGAGCATAGCGAAGAGAAGCCACCCCGTACGGTCGGCCCCCTCTTGCACAGGGGGGGTATCCTTCTCCGGGGTAGCCGGGACCTGTACGGATGCCGAAGGGGAGGGAGAGGGGCGGGTTGTACTTGGCCGGTACTCCCCGATCCTCTGTCCCCGTGGCCTCCAAATTATGTCAGCCTGGGCGGTAGATGAGAGAGCCAGGAAGAACAGGAAGAAGCGTAGCCTGCGCATGGGTTCTTGCTGGACTACACCGCTAGGGGCTACTCGTCAATTCCAGGGAGACAGGCCGCTGGGGTGGGAGGTGTAGGCTTGTCCTCCTTGACACAGAACATGAGGCGGTAGTTATCCCTCTCCCAGGTGTCATAGACGCTGAGGGCACTCAGGCCACCACCTACCTCCGCCAACCTCTCGGACAACTCTTTGATCAGAATCAAAGCTTCCCGTTTGGTTAGCTCCATGACTCGAACCTGCCTATCTGTAGGCGACTCATAGCCACGAAGTTTCATGTTACCCTTCCTCCTTGTCAAACACCACGCCGCGGATACTGGCATTCGGGAAGGTGGGGAAGAACCAGTCTTCCATAGACGTAGGGCTTCCGCTGGTAATATCCCGCCGAAGCCCTGAAAGCAGGCGACCAAGGGCGTTGTGCCCCACAAGCACCTCAGGCTTTGACTTGCTAGGTGTAGCGCCCCAGAAAGGGTCCCGGCTGCTGTATTCCACGATGGGCGCTTCTCTGGTTTCCAGAAGTAGCTCCCCGAACGCCGGGTTGCTAGCCAGCTTACAACCCAAAGCCCAGGCCATGACCCTGACCCGGATGGCATCCCAATCGGACCTGGTTTTCGAGGCATTGCCTTTGGCAATGAACTTGGCCTTCATCGGGTTCTTCTCTTCCAAGATAGCCCGCTGCAACTCCATGTCATTCGGGAAGCGGCAAGCCTGGTAGAGGCTTTCGCTGGTGGCTGTTTCGATGGGTCCTACGCGAATAGGGTAGCCCCCCGCCATGTGGCTGAGACCTCCCCACTTCTCCTTGGTTTTTCGGAAGACCACGCATTCTGAGATAGTCCAGCTATCCGTAAGGGACATGACATGACCCTACACCGGAAGGTGTCACCCTGGCCTGGACATGTCCTTCATCCCCATCGCCGCACAGAAACGTTTTTTTGACAACCCACAAGACCCCTCTGTTCTGCGGTGGCTTCAGAGTGATCTCCCAAACTACAGGAGGTCCGGGAGGTCAACCGCCCTCATGCACTTCTACATCCGGCAAGCCTGGTCTAACCCGGGAGTCTGGGTTCTCTGTCGAGATCATACCCCCCCCGGAACGTACCTCAACCCTCAGCGTCATGGAGAACATGGAGGACCACCTCCATCGGGCGGGGCTATCCTTTGAGGGCCGCTTCATGCTCGGGGCTGGGGTAGAAGCCATGGACAATCCCTTGGGGCCGGCCGTCAGGGACCGCAGGTACTACTACCTGAGGGCTATTGTCTAGCCGATGCGCTTCCTCGGCATGGCTCGCACCTTGCTGGTCTTGGGGTCTGCCTCCAACAGCAAGGCAACCAAGCCAGGGACCCTCAAACGAGCCTTGAGGAAGATGGGGGGCACCAGCTTGGTGAAGTTCTCCCACTTCCCACCACAGGTGGGGATCACGTACTTTGGGAAGGCGGTTTCCGGGACCACCTCTTGAAGCACCAGGGTCAAGGCGGAGTCTGCCGTATCCTTGACCACGTACTGAAACAGGGCATCGGACTCCTTCTCAGGGAGGATGGTCTCCCAGAGGGTCTGGGTAGACAGGCACATGATCCCCTCGAACGGGTCGATAGTGCAGCCCTCCACCGCCATGTTTGACCAAACCGAAGGGTTACCGGCCGAGTCCGCCGCGAGGTGCAAGAGCTTTTGGGCCCGAAAGATCAGAAGGTCCTGGAACATACCCTCTACCTACGGAGCCGCTGCCGGATAACCAGGGCTATTCACGTAGGGTGGCTAGCACTGAGGTGCTTAAGGGCATTCTGGCAAAGCTCCCCCGCCAACCCAGCGGCTTTCAGGTAGACAGCGGGCGTCACCTTGATCAGTTCTCCGATCACTTCGTCGTTTTCCGCGTCACTCTTGCCCCAGGACTCCGGGATCTCTTCCTGGTCTTCCTGCAACATGGCAGAGAAGAGGGCTTCCTGGGCCAGGGACATGACGAAAGCGTGGGCCAGCACCTTTGCAGGGTCGTCCTGGTCTACGGACTCCCCGTCTGACACCAGGAAGATCAGGGCCGTAAGGTCCACGAGGTCATCGGGGGCCTCGCTTGCGATACTCTGCCAGACAGAGGGGTTGCGGGCGGACTCGGAAGCATTCTTGAGGAGGTCGGTAGCGTGGGCGTGTAGGGACTCGAACATCGTAGTCCTTCCTACACCATTAAAGGGAAAGACCCCGCCCTCTTGTAGGGGCGGGGTCTTTTTCTACCCTGGGTAAGCTATGACCCTGGGTCAGTCTTTGGAGAAGGTGAAGATCCGGAGAAGGTGCATGAACATCCCCACGGCGTCCAGGTGAAGCTGGATAGCGTGGCCGAAGGGGTTCTCTTCGGTGTCCCGGAGGTTGCTGGTATCGTAGAGGACGAACCCCCCGTAGACCAGGATGGCAACCGAAGAGATGGCCAAGGCAAAGGCGGTGCCCCCGAAGAAGATGTTGAGGATACCAGCACCTAGGAGGCACCATAGCCCCAGCATGAGGAAGCCGCCCAGGCGGGAGAAGTCTTTGCCGGAAACAAGGGCGTAGACGGACAAGGCCAGGAAGGCTCCCACGGTGATGATCGTCACATCACGCACCGGGTTGGCGGTCAAGGTGAGACCCAACCCGGCCCTTGCCTGGGCCAGCAAGATGCCAGGGGCGATCAGCAAGCCGGTAAACAGGGTAGAGAAGCCGTAGAGGATGGCGTTCAGACCAGGGACGAACCGGAAGACCATGGAGGCGACGCTCAGCAAGAGGACGCTGATGCTGACCATCCAAGGGTGTTCGATCACGGTGGCCATGGCAGGGGTCACCAGAAGATCGGAGGTGACCATGTTGGCCCCCAGCTTCACGGGGACATGAACGGTTGCCTCCCCTGCACAGGTCTGCCAGGCCACCAGGGCAGTTGCGCTGATGCCGGCGGCGAGAAGAGCGTAGACCCTGGCTAGGTAGGTGCCATCAAAGGCAGAGGCGTAGCGAAACGTGGGTGCGTACATGGTAAACTCCGGACTTGAACTTTCTCGACGTGGGTGTGACCGGTATCCTCTAGCATAGGGGCATACCGCTGGTGCAACTCTTCCAAGGCTGCTTTTACAGCCGCGAATTTCTTCTTCTGGAAACGAGCATCAGACTTGTTGCTGGGCTTGGGGGGAGCGGGTGCTTGCCAGGCCCGGACCAGGACAGGGTACTCAACCCAGCCGGGGATCAAGGCTTGGACCGTGGGGATGCTATCTTTGGAATAGTATTCAAGGTGGACTCGAACCACGATAGACCGACCGTTCACGGATACACCGGCCCACCAGGGTTCCTTGGAGAAAGTGGCCTCCAAAAGGTTGCAGGTCTCTTGGAGGCTAGGACGCCCCGGGTCATCTGCCCTGTACCGAGCCACCAGGTCAGAGGTTGAGAAAAGCACCGTGACCAGGACCACGGTACCATCCCAATCATACTTGATCACACCCAAGACATCCGGGTTGGATTCTAGCAACCAGACCAGGGACCCCTTACCGGTCCTTTGCTTGAGACGCGAGGCACCGGGCATCAAGGTCTGGAGACGCTCAGCAGCTTGACTCTCGGTAAGATCAGGTCGGAATCGCTGAATATATCGGTCAACAGCGTGTCCTTGGACAAGATATCGGGGACGTTGGCTGGCCATTGTTTCACCTCGGGTGGTGGGGTATCCAGGATGGAGCCCCTCTGTGAGAAGACCAACAACTCAGCCACCACCCCCCTTTCCAGCTTGTTGGCGTTCACCTTACGGTGAGCCCAGACTTGCTTACCGGCCCAACCCTTGTAGAGCTTCCGGGTGGTGGGGGTATCTGAGTTACTAGCCACTACGCATACACCCCTGGAGGCGAGTTCCTTGAACAACTCGGCCAATTCTTTCTGCTGTTCGAGCCCAAACCCAACGCTGGTATAATCCAGGAAGCTGTCCTTGTTATCCAGGGGGACATACGGCGGGTCCAGGTACACAAGGTCTTCAGGGCCCAAGGTTGGCATCAGGTCCCGCAGCACACTCATGGCAGAGCCTTGACGGACCAAGGCATCTTTGAAGGCCCAGGAAGCATCACGTATTGTCTCCGGGGACCGGAACTTTAGCTTTGAGTTCAAGCCCCAGGGCGCGTTGAACTTCCCGGTCTTGGTCACCCTGTAGACCCCATTGAAGCAAGTCCGGTTCAAGACCAGGAACAGGGCCGCCATCCGGGCCGGGTTGCTCACCTGACTGACAGGGTCGTTAAACTCCATGACCATGCGAGCATAGGTCTCCCTCCCCGGGGCCATCTCGTACTCGGATACCAACGTCTCGTGAGCCTCGATAACTGCCTCAACGTTGTTTCGGATCTCGTTGTAGAGGCTTACCAGGTGCCCGTTGAAGTCAGACAACAGGCATAGCTGGGGGCGGGTTTCACGGCACATGAGCGCAAAGAAAACTGCCCCTCCCCCCAGGAAAGGTTCTACGTAGAACCTCGGTTTATCCGGGAGAAGGGGCAGGATCTCGTGAAGGAGTTGTCCCTTCCCACCAACCCAACGAAGTAGTGGGTGGGGGAAAGGCCGCGAGAGGAAGGTCATGCCTTCAACGATAGCTTGTCGCCCTTGCGGACGATAGCCGAATTCGTCCGGATCAGGTAATTGATAGTCTTCCCGAGAGTCGTCGTATGAGAAACCCTCCGGGGGAAGACTTTCTGAATCCGGGCTTCGATTTCGGACCTGGTAAGAGAGGCCCCGTCCGACAGGGCATCCATGAGAATCTGCTCCCAGGTTGCGAACTCCTCCGCCGAGACCCGGTTGATGACCCCAGCTTGGCGGTTGGTGGGTTCCGTATCCGACAGGCGGTAACGGCCCAGCTTGAGAGCAGAGGTCTCCGGAGGGGGGGCAGCCACTTCCGGGGCGGGGGTCTCGATGACCGGGGGGGTCAGGTTGACGGTGGCACCCTTCATGGCCCACGTACGGATCTGCCTCTTCCCTTGCTTGGTCTCCACCTCTCGGGTTCCGGCCGGGGCGAAGTGACCGCTGACCGAGAGGCACCCCGTTACGGAGGTGAACGGGATAGCCCCCTTGAGGGCGGCATGGATCTCCCGGGAGGTGCGGGGTTGCATGTCGGCCACCAGGACCGATTCGATCATGTTCACCGTCTCCCCGCTGTAGCCCTTGTTCACCGCTTTCCAGATGGAGGCGGGGCGAGAACCCGTCTTCTCCAGACCGACACGCCGGAAGTAGGTGTCATGCCGGTCAAGAGACGACCGGAGGGTTTCCAGGAAGCAGGGCTTGCCCGAAGCCTGGAGACGTTTCCAGAGGCTTGATGCCTTCATGGGCCCCTCTGCCGAGAGGATATCGTAAGCAGCCTTACGGAGAGCTTTGCCTTTGAGGAGCTTGCCCCGGAGGCTCCCCGAGAGGACTTTCGGGATGGGGATGACCGGGTCCTCCACCTTCGGAGCAGGGGGGGTGGTCTTCGCCAAAGACCAGTAAGACATCTCTTCCCCGTTGTGAGCCTGGACCTTCTCTTGGTGAGGGTCCCTGCAAAACAGGTCCGGGTCGCTGGTCAGGATCACGTTGATGTAACCCTGGTGGCTGATACCCTTGGTAGCCAGGGCTACCCGGAGGTCTTTGCTGGTGCGAGAGGTACCGTCGCTCAGGATAGCGACGATGGCCTGTTTGACATCAAGGTAGGTTGACTTCTTGACCTCGGGGGCTTCTGCCTTCTCGTTTGCGACGATGGCCGGGGACTCCTTGGGGTACCACAAGCAAGTTGTGGGGGACTTCGAGACAGGGTGGTAACCCTCTTCCCGGAGGTACCGGATGACCTGGGACTTGCGGTAGTCAAGACCCTTCGCCTTGAGGGCTTGCTGAACCTCCAACCGGGAGAGGCCACCCTTGGCCGAAGCAAATACCTCCCTCAAGGCGCGAGCGCACTGGTTCGAGGTTGTCAAGTAGTCTGAGGGTGACGACGGGGTCTGGGGCCGGCTCGTTGTCGTTGGCGTGGAAGTCTTCTGGGAAGAGGGAGGGGTCGGGGAGGAAGGGGAGACCGGCTGAGAGGTCTTCTCCAGCAAAGCAAGAAGCTGAGGGAACGTTGCCTTGTTGGGGTCCAGGCCCAGCGACATGGCCAGAGAGATCAGGGGAGAGTTCATGGGTTGGGGCACTTTCGGGTTGGGGTTCGTAGCGAAGCAGAAGATCCGGGGGGCAGTAGGCTGCCAGGGTTTTGGAGTCCAGATCCGAAACGCGGACTCTATACACCTCTGTCACGAGAGGGTCTTCCCGGAGCAAGAAGACAAAAGCGTCGGGGTTCGTGGGATCAAGCTGTGCCTCCCGGAGAGGGAGCTTGTTTGCCAGAAGAGCTTCCTGCCTTTCCTTGGAGATGGGTGTCAGGCTGTAGGTGTTCACCCACCCTGACTCATCCTTCTCGGCGGTAAGCCAGGTTACCAGAGCATCCCCCCAGGGGAGTTTGGCGACCCACAGGATAGGTCCATCGTGCCAGTCATAGGCATCATCGGGGTTGGTGTTGCACCACCCTACAAAGATGAACGGCTCATCACATTCATCGGTTGCCCAGCGGTAAGACCCTTCGGATGCCGGTTTGGGTGGGGGCCAGGTTACCTTGATATCGTCGCTCATTTCGGGCACACGACATAGTCACCGAAGGCAGGACCGCAGCACCCCAGAAACAACGTGTGGATAGCTCCAGTGTTGTCTGAATAGACTACCCGGGTATCGCACATATAGACCTGCGTAACCTGGGCCCCTTCCGGTACGTGGTTGACGTGGAGCCAATGTGCTACACGGTTCTGGTATTCCTTGTACCTACCCGGGTACTCCCGATTGTCAGAGACCACGGCAAAAGTACCCAGACACACCAGCAGAACCACAAGGGCTACTAGCCACTTGATCATGCCATGACCTACACCAATTGGGATCGTAGCCATGCCCAGGCTCTCAAAAGAAAGAGCTTCAAAGAACAGGCAGTAGCCTACAAGGGCGGGGCTTGTGCCCTGTGCGGGTACTCCAAGTGTTTGCGAGCCTTGGAGTTTCACCACGTCACGACCATCAAAGACTTCAACGTGGGGGGTCGGACTACCTGGACCCCAGAGGTGCAACGGGAGCTAGACCGTACGGTGTTGCTCTGCAACCGTTGCCACAGTGAGGTCCATGATGGGTACCACCCCATCTACTTCCCCCAAGAACCCGAGGTCTAAGAGGGCGTTGGCCAGGCGAAGAAGGGTGGCCACACCTTGACCGCGGCGGGTGATATCGTCCAGGTTCTCCTGCAACGACAGGATGACCTCATCGTTTTCCTCGAAAGCGATGGCAGCCTTCAACTGATGGCGGGCCTTGACGAACTTGGAGCGTAGAGCTTCCCGGGCTGCCAGGTAGCGGGGGACGGAGAAGGTGATGGTCTTCCGACCCTCGCACTTGAAGCAGCGGCCTTCCTCGGGCTTCCACACATCAGGGCGCCGACCCTTGCTGTCACAGCGGGGGCAAGGAACGGTACGAAGATCCTCGGGCTTGTCGTTGGGGTGCGTCTTGTGGGCCATGCTCTTCTCTACGTGGCACCCCCTCTTGTTTAAGACGACGGCCACCATTTCATCTCGGCTCTCGACCCCTAGCCGATTCCAGTGTACCTGTAGACCCCGCCCTGGAATCCAGGAGACATAGTTCTGGGCGACCAACCAGGCGACTCGGATAGCCAGGGTCACAGGGAGGGCCCCGTACCCCAACCCAAACATGGAAGCTAGAAGACCAAGGCCACTCTCCGGGAGAGAGCCGAAGAGTTCTCCGAGGCTGATGTGACCCGTAAAGCCGCGAACCAGGAAAGGGATATCCCAGGATAGCTCAGCTACCGAGAACCAGATCCAAATGAAGGCCGCTGCCAGGATCGGCTTACTCAGCGTGGGTAGATGCTTGCTCAGCAAAGCATCTACCCGGGACAGGGCGTTACCGGCATGATCCAAGGCTTTCTTGAGCCACGGGACCTTCTCCAACATGCGCTGCAAAAGGTCCGTGATACCCGGGACCCTCTTCTGAGGGACAAAGAACATATTCAGAGGGAAGCTGTTGCGGAGGTGGTCGAAAACCTGAGCTACCGCTTTCTTCCCCTTGGCTGCCCATTCCTTGAAAGCGTCGGTCAAAGCTGATGCCTTGGCCAACGGCCCCAAAGCCTCCAGGTCCGGGAGCCCCAGAAAGTCTTTGATCTTGGCCCACAAGCCGGGAGCTTTCCTCCACAAGGTGAGGATATCCTTCAACCTTGAAGTCAAGCTAGCTTGTCGGTAGGGGCCTTGACCCTCGCTGAACGCAAGAACCATGGCCCTAGCTGCCAAGACCTCTTCTTGTTCCCCTCGCCCGGCAGCATACGCCAAGACGACTCTGTCAGCAGCCGTAACCATGCAAGGGGGTTTTCAGAAAAGACTTAGTCCCGGAGGGCGTACTCAAAGTGCATGGGGTCCGGTCTACCCTGAAACCAACCCCCCCAGAAGAAGCCATGCTCTTCTGCCAGGTGGACAAGCTCAAAGACGCTTCCCTTGGCACCTATGGGCACACCCCGGGTGTTGAGGCCATTCCAGGCCACGTTGATATCAAAGGCACTCCCGAAGCTGTGGTTGCTCAGGATGGAGGTAGAGCCTCGGATAAAGCGGGGGGCAAAAGAGCCACCCCAGGTCAAAAGCCTATCCTTGAGGCCCGCCCCTTCCACAGCATCAAAGAAGGACAGGATCTTGTCCGCCACCTTGTTGTGAACCATGACCCTGCCATCCAAGGCCCCGGGGAGCCCTGCGATCTGCGGGATGCGAACCCAGGACAAGTTCTTGGCGATCCACTGGTTGTCCAGCTTGATCGCTTCTGGGTTGTTGGGCTGGGGGGTAGCCTTGTACGTGAAGGCTCCGAAAACCTGGGGCCTCTCAACAGAAGAGATAGCCGCCAACCCCCGGGTTGGGTAAGGGAACCCATCGTTGAGTAGCCCAAACTCCAGAGCCTTCTCCCAGGTGTCAGCCACTACCCTCCCCGTGACCTCCAGACCATACATGGCCTGAAAACGCCGGGTAGCCTCTTCCATGGCAGCATCAAAAGTCCCTGACCCTGGTAGAGCTAGCCAACCCTGCCTCACGAGGTATGCTGACCACCTGACGACATCTGGTCCCCTGGACCCTACCTGTAGGTTCGTTGCTGTCATGATTCTATTCTGGTTTCTTCTTGGGTTCTTGGCTAGAGATTCCGAGATACTTGGCGACGGGCTGGGGTTTCCCGTAGGGCTTGCTTGGTCCAAGCAGCATCGTACTTCATGGCCAACCGCAGTTGACGTAGCAGGGGGCGATGGTCCCCCGAGAGAGAAGCCAGAGACCTCTTGGTCCCCTGGATACCCAGCAAAACGACCACCCGAGAGGAAGGCTCAATCTCGCAGACCCACCGTTCGAGGCGCATGAGAAAAGCCCGAACCCAGAAGAGGTTTGCCTCCGAGGTTGTCTCCCTATCCAGACCGTCCAGGGAAATCACGATGGGCCCCTTGGCGTTGGAAGCCTCGTAGCACCATTGCATAAGGGTGAGGTAAACCTCGATAACCTTGACCTTCAAGATGGTCGGAGATAGCGATTCCAGGTTCCAGCTTTCCTCTAGCCTGTCAACCTCGGGTTTCCGTTCAATCCAACGGAGTAGTCGATCTGCCCGGGTATTGAGGGGCCCATCTGCCCGCTGACCCATGCAAAGGGCGTGGGCCAGCCTAGCCAGGTAGAAGTCATTGCCCATGGCTTGATGGGGGGTGTACCCGGACTTCAGAAGGTAGGGAAGGGCTCTCCCGACAGGCAAAGACCCCAGCACCCCGGTACTGAAAGCCATCTCTGGTTCAACCTGCCACCCGGTTTGCAACCCTGAGAAAACCCAGGCCGAGGGTGGTAGCCTTGGCGGCTTCCCAAGGGGGTAGGCGTAGATGCGTTGGGTGTCGGAACCCCCTGGGTTCCAAAGGATCGACTCCAACAAGGTCAGGTCGTCAGGGCGCTTGACAGCCATGACGGCACCTTCTCCGATTCCAGGCCAAAGGCAACCCACGGACCTTTAGGCTCTTCCCCCGGTCCCGCGGTCTCGACAAGGTCGATGCTGTTGAACTTGTCCGCGAGGATGTAGGCCAATGCCTTGGTCTTGTGGGGTGGGTCTTTTTTGACCCTGCTGTGCTGAGCCATGCTCCGAGCTATGTCCAGCAACTCTTCCCAAACCCAATCTTTAACCTCGGGTGCTACCAGGAGGCTTACCCTGGGGCTGGTTTGGAGGTCCTGCAAAAGCAGCATGACCAGGGCAACCAGGATTTCCCGGTCTTTGGGGCTTTTGGTACAGGGGGCGGAGAAACCCCGTGAGGGTTGGTAGTATATGGCCTGAGCTTCCGGCCCCGGATACGTGCCAAGGAGGGCGATCTGCCAGTTTGCGGGGATTATCCCTGGGGTCATCCCCAAAGGGTACACCAATGCCGAATTCCTTTCTATCCCATTTTCCTAGTGTGATGAACAAGCAAGCCTTGCTCGAACTTCAAGAACGGTGTCACCAGGCAAGTCTGATGGGGGCGCAAATTGGCAGGGCTGCCGGTTACTGTCAGGAACTTGGCGAAATGGTGGGAGACAAGGTGACGTGTGCTTGCCCTGTGGGGGACACGTCTCCGGGTCACCTTCTGCACCTACTGGATATGGCTCTCAATCTCAAGGAAGGGACTACTGCCTCGCCTAAGCAGAAATTCGCAAAGGGACCCTCTACGCTAGAGAAGATCAGGAAGGCCAAGCAGGAAATGCCTGCACCTTCCGGTACGGATAACTTACCTCCCCAGGATTGCAGCAGGGCGTCTCGGGTCTTTGGCCCCAGAACACCATCAACACTCAACCCTGCTGCCCCTTGGAATAGCTTGATCGCTTGTACTGTCTTTCGCCCCATCTTGTTGTCTATCCCCGCCGGACCTAGATCGTAGCCCAAGGCTACGAGAGCTTTTTGGAAGTCCGCCACGGTGGTCAAGATTGGGGCTTCGTCGTTTGGATCGATGCCAAAAGAGATTTTCCATGCCTTGAGGTCTTTGGCGAAGTCGGGTAGGTCTACGCCGTAGAGGGACTCGATAACCGGGCGGATCTTGTCGTAACGACCGGGATAGATCGCTATCTGAGGACCGAACACCAGGGCTTGCAGGACCACCTGGCACCACTCGGGGGACCACTTCTTCAAGCTTGGGTTAGCCTTCATGGCGGAGATCAGTCCGTTGTAGGCATGGACCGAGTTGTTCGCGGCGTAGGAGGTGTAGGCTGACCTCAGAGCCCCAACCCAACCCTCGCTTGGGAGGTCCTTCTCCCCAAAGAGAATGGTGCTTGCCTCTTTCCAGGCAAAGCCCTTGAGCTTGGGTAGGGTGAACTGCTTCTGAAGCTCAATGGCTTCTTCCTGCTGTAGGACGTTGGCTACCGAGGCCACCCAAAGCTTTGCGTGTTGGGCTTCGTCCGTGTCCGAAGTCCAACCCTTGAGCAGACCGCTGGCACCGTCGAAGAACAAGTCCCTCTGGTTCTCGGCGGTACCCACCTCCACACCTCCCGGGAGATGGAAGCGCCAAACCCCGACACGGTTGGGCTCAAAGGTTGCGTGGCTCGCTTCCAAGGCAGGGCGAAGAGGTTCCAACAGGGCCTTGTTGTTGTTCCCGATGTAGCCCAGCAGGGAAGAGACACTGAAGTAGCCTTCGCAGAATTGGATGCTCCCGGCAGTGAAGATACACCTGTCATAAGCTTGGGTGGCATCCCACTTCCCCCCCTCCGTCTGGCAAACGACGGCCAGCATCTTCTCTGCTTCGGTCTTGGGCCCCCCCGGGAAAGAGACCTTCTTGGACCCCCAATACACAGGGCCCGACCATTGTTCGTACTTACCCCAACCTACATCCTGGACTGTGACCATGGAGGTACCTCTGAAAGAGGCCCCTGGCAAAAGGCTATTTTTATTTTATCCTCTAGGGAGACCTATGCCTTCTTCAGATGCCCTTGAGCAAGCCATGGAGCGTGAAATGGCAGCCCAAGGCTTCTCTTTGGAGGACATGCGAGAAGTCTTCTTGGCTCAACGTCGGGCTGCACTCCGGGTAAATGGTACTGTCCGGGAGCGCCGGATTGACTCCAGCCTGGCCACCGCCAACATCTCCGAGACACGGCGCCAGTTGAGGCTAGCCAGCCTTCGCCTCCATCAAGGCCAACCCGCGGACCTCCCCATCACGCTACGCCGGATGAATGGCAACCCCAGGATCTCGGCTGACCCCTTCCAAGAGGAAGCTCCCCCCCAGGGAACCCCCCTGACCATCCAAGTAGAGCCCCCTCCCGTGGAGGCTGAACCTGAGTACCCCTCAACCCCCGGGCCGACAGACAGGTACAGCCGGATAGGCTGGGGTCTCTTAGAGCGTCACTGACCCCTCCCAGAAACTTATGGGATTGGGTAGACCAATCCCTACTACTTCGCTGATAGTCCATGCCCGTAGCTGTTCATGAATCCCGGATGCCGGCATCAGAGGACTCCTTCCAAGATACGGATGAACCTGTTCATGGGTCGAAGGGAGGGGATAACGTGGGGCACGTAGCCTACCTCGGAAGACCCTGGGGCTGACGGCACATAGATCACAGCCCCCTCTTCAAGGTGAGCATACCCCGCGCTTTCCTCCAGGTCTTCCCTGGGAATAACCAGAGCATGAACAGCCCCCACGGCTGCCCCCATGCTCATGGTTTCTCTACGACCCACCTGGCGAAGAAAAGGTGTGGGTGGCGGTGCCAGAAGGATTGGCCTGTTCGCGGGGGGCATACCTAGTGGGTAGCATAGGTGCCCCCGAAGTCACCAGTCCGAAGAAGAGCCGCCACCGCCCGAGTACCCCCCGCTGCTATCCGAAGACGAGTAGCTGGGGGTGCTGTCATAGGAGGGCGCCGTGTAGCTGGAGCTACTGTCCGATGTTGAAGGGGCTGAGTAGCTGCTATCCGATGCCGAGGGTGCCGTGTAACTGCTGTCCGAAGTGGGCGAGGAGGGGGGCTTGCTATCGTAAGCTGGCGGAGGGCTAGACGAGTCACTACCCCCGAAGGGGAAAGAGGACATGCCAGAGGTATCCAGACCATCCGAGGGGAAAGAGAAACCCCCCATGTCCATCTCCATTTCCACCGTCGTCTGAACAACTTCAGACGACCCCTCCCCCCGGGAGACCCTGGTGGTCTTCATCACCATGGAGGGCTTTGAAGAGCCCTTCATTGAAGAGAGCACCTTCTGCTCTTTGGCAGCCTGGGCCTGAACCTCTGCCCGGTGGGCTGCCTGATGCCTGAACGTCCGGTGAAACTCATCCTCAAGTCGAGCTTCGGCTTCTTCTTGCTGACGCCGCTGATCCCGGATGAAGATGTACGTGATGGCGGTAACCACCAAGGCAAGCAACAACAACAGCCATTCCATTTGAATCCTTCTTTCGTTTACAGGTGCCGGGAAGCTTTACCCCGGAAGGCTCCCGTAGAGAGGTCTACGGTGATATTCCCAGCATACTCCGAGCGAGGCCCCACCACAATCTCTACAGCGAGGTCCACGGTCCCCGGACCCTCCCCGTAGAAGTCCAGGAGGACCCTGCCTTTCGAGCCATCCACCACGTAAGGGAGTTTCTTGGCCCGGATACGGACCAGGGCATCAGGGGAGAGGATCTTGGGGGACTTCATGGTACGGGCCTCTACGGGGTATAGGCGGTGTCTTTAAGATCAACTTTACGGACAGGGCCCCGGCTTGAAGTCATGCTCTCTTTTTGCCGAACGTTGCCGTCAAAGGCCACGAAGTAGAGACGGCGCCCATCCTTCAAGGGGATACCGATGTGTGGGGAGTTATCCGAGGTGATATCCACGAAAACCCCCCGAGGGGTGACCTCGACAACCCGGTGGCTGCTGACTCCCCTCCCCCAGGTCACCCAATCCCCAGGCTTGTAGTACCGTTGGAGTTTCTTCCGCAGGGCCCGGCTGAGGTTTTTCACTCCCAACCCCGGCAGACCTTCTTGCCTTCCTGGCGAACCTTGGTCTCCAGGGCTTTCTCAACCGCGTTGCAGCCACGGCGAGGGCCATGCCCGTGACGGATGTTGAACATCTTGTGACCCGAAACTTGACCCTGAGCCTTTTTACCCGTGGACATGATTGGCGCCTTCCTGAGTGATGTTGGAGCAGTTAGGGCAGAGAGGGATGCCCCATCCCGTGAAGCGGATACTCTCGAACGAAGTCTCGACCTTGCACTCCTCGCAAAACCAACCCGGAGGGGGGCAAGGCACCGTAGGAGACGAACCCGGGATCGTTGCCACCATGGCCTCCAGGTCAAGGTCCATGTTGATCTCGTCTTGGCACTTGGGGCACAGGTCAACAAGGTCCGTGACCTTCTCGAACAGGTCTTGGCAGCAGGGGCAGGCGGTGAACATGGCTATCTCTACGTACGTGGGATTCAGGGTTTAGGACTTTTCTTGGCTTGCCGATGATTCGCGATCAACGTCCCCAAGTCCCCGCCCCCCAAGAGAACCTTGGCAGCCTCCACCATGGAACGAGCCCACTCATCGGTGATGGTATCCGCAGCCCGGCTGGGGCTGTTGTTCTTCGCTTCACCGCAGCCCCACCGGTAGACATCCGATCCGTGCTTGGTCCCCGCGTAAAACAGGACTTGTTCGAGGCGCACACAGAAAGCTTCCTTGGTGACCGCCCACATACGGGGACACCTGGCCATCTGCTCCAGGTCCCCCAAAGGGTCCAAGCTACCGTGGGGTACACCCTGACCCATGCTAGCGATTCTGGTTTCCGTGACCCGTCGCTGAGTCACAGCCCATCTAGCCTGTTCTTCCGGAGACAGAGGAGGCTTCTCCGGTTGGGGTGGACGAACCGCCTCAGGTGAAGGGAGATTCAAGGGAGCCGTCGTATTCGGAGTCAGATAGGGATTCATGTTGGGTTTCCCGATAGGGTCCTTCCAGGAGAACTCGGGCCATATCCAGGCCCATGCCGTACCACACAGGATCTTGCAAGCTCGTAGGTGTGGGGTCGTTCTCCCCTCGTTCTGGGGAGTAGCCAGCTACAACCCCGGACTCAAAAGCCGCTATGCAAGACCTCTGGTCCCCGGGGATGTACCTTGCGGGTACCCCGAAGACTTCCTCGAAGATGTAGTAGAAGTCTCCCCGTTCCAAGTCCCGATGTATGGCCGGCTGGTGTCTGAGAAGCCATGCCCCGAAGGGGTCTACCGCCTGGCTCTGCCCGTTCAAAACAAAGCCATCCTCTGTCAAAAGGACCCCGTAGACCCCTGGCATGACAACGAGACCCTGAAGTCTGGCCCAGACAACAGCCTCCAGCATGGATTCCATGAAGGGGATAGGGTCTGGGGTTGGCGCCCACTTTCTCGCCTCAGGCTCACGCCAGCGCTCTTCTTCCAAGTAGTCTGCAATCGTCTCCCCTATCCAATGCACAACATTGACGATCACAACAAGGGCCAAGGCTATGGCAATAAGGGCCAGGACGACTTTACCCGGAGTCATAGCCCCCCCTACACCATGGGGGCTAAACTCGTCTTCTGAGCGTCTAGCCAACGGGCAATCTCTGAGACGGCCCGCCGGTCATCGCAGAACAAGGCTGAGAACAGCTTACCCAGGTCATCGTAGACCTTCGGCCCTGTCCCCGGGGTAGCTTCGGCAGCTATCCTGTAGCGAGGGTCGAGTATCCGGTACCCGTAGTTGCAACCCTCCCTCTCCGACACCACCAGGGTTGCCAGGTAGGACCCCGCAGAAAAGGGGGAGCCGTTGGTGGTCAGGTCCGAAGGGCAGACGACACCGTACGAACCGTAACGGTCTGCCGCCCACACCTCAAAAGGGATGACCCTCTTGTGGGTGTTGTCTGGCAGGTAGAAGACATCTACCTCCAACACTCTACAATCCAAGAAGGTGGAGGTCCCCCCTCCCGTCTTGCGGATCTTGGGAAGCAAGGCTTGCGCCCGGAAACTCAAATCTTCGATGGACATGGGTTGCTCTACGTCCGGGGCCCACCGGAATTAGGACTCGCTTTTGATAGCCCGGTCGAGCCAAGCCAGAGAACCTTCCAAGGTCAGACCCTTCTGGTGGGTCTCCACAGACCCACCCCTCTGGCTTGAAGGTAGGACGTAAAGGAGGGCGCCTTCAAACCCATGCCGCAGGTTTCGGTCATGGGGCGCCAGGTCAAAGGCAAGGCCCATGAGAGACTTGGTGGGGTCTTCCTGGATAGCCTTGCGGGCTGCTTTCAGCATATCCAGGACCGTGGCGCACTTGGGGGTCGGCATGTCCCCCCTACACCGCCTACAGGGAAGAGGCGGGCTTACGTTGGGGCGGGTAGACCTTGTTCTTTTCCTTTCGGAAAGAAGCCAACACGCTAGCGGCTGACCTCTCCTTCTCGGATAGGATCTGCTCGTACTTTGCCAGGAACAGATCAATAGCTACATAGGGGTCCGCGGCGTACTGCTCCCGGTAAACCTTGGTCTTGTAGGGGGCCGGGTTGACGTGGGGGTTGTAGCCAGACTTCTGAACAGGGTGGCGATGAGCCACAACCCAGAAGTGACCCTGAATCTCGTTTCCTTGGGGGTCAACGGTGTCTATCCACTCCTGGGCCATGCTCAGGTCACCCCCCGTGGCCCGTTGAAGCTTGCACAGCAAAAGGTAGACGCTATCCAGGTCAGACATGGAATCAAAGCCTCCGGAGGGAAGAGGTAAGCGGGGGTTCCTTTGAGACGGTAGCCGCCGGTTCCGTGATGAGTCGCTCCAGGACAGCAGCCTCCTTGCCGAACGAGTTAAGCTTTTCGGTTGCCCGGTGAGCCTGGGTGACCAGGTGCTTATGTTCCTCTGCCAGGTACTTACGGATAGCCATTCCAGGTGTTTCAGCCCCGGTCCAACCGCATTTCTTGTAGCTCCCATCTCCCTGGACGAGGGTGACGAACCACCGAAGCACCGTCATGTAATCGTCCCGAGGGCTATCAGGGTCCGGGACCGCTACCTCCTCGTAGGTTAGCTGAGCCAGGTGCCCAGAAATGCGGCGTAGCTGTTCAAGAACTCTGGCCAGGTGTTTCAGGTCCAAGGAGTCGGGCATGGTGTGAAGCTCTACACCGTTAAATGGCCAAAGGCCCCCGCGTAGAGAGGGCCTTTGGGGTTTCTGCTGACGGGGTTGGGTAAGAGGTCTACCCGGACTTCTTCCATCTTGAAGGTTACCGGGATGACCAGACCATCGGGGGCGGAGAAGTTGAGGGTGTTCTCTTCGATGCTCTTGAACTCAGAGAACCAGACCTGGCCCACGATGACAGCGAACTTGACCCGGGCTATCTGACGGAGAAGAGACCGGGTCCGGGTGACGGACTCCCCGGCCTTCTGCCGGAGAAATGCCTCGAACCCTTCCTCCTTGGAAGCTTTCTCACAGGTCTCCACAGCGGTCACCATCATGGAGCCTGCCGTGGTGAGCTTGCCTTTCTTGGCCTGAACGTCAGCCACCTTGGGCAGGGTCGAGAGCCCCTTGAGAGCCACGCCAAGCTCCTTGGCCATGTAGAAGTCCGTGGCCGCCGCAGCCACCGTCTTCGGAGAGAAGCCACCGTAATCGGTGATGCCTTGCTCCTTGAGCCAGGTAGCGAACTCATCGCCGTAGAGGGCAGCGTAGCCCTGGCTCTTCTTGGGGAAGTGGGTGTCCAGGTACCCCTTGAAGACCTTCTGTTCTGCGCGTGCTTTGGTCAGGTCATAGTAGAGGCTGGCAAGGGCGTTGGCGCTGGCCCCCTTGATCATCTTCCGGTTGACCACGGGGAGACCCTTGAGGTTGATCAGGACCACATCCGACCCGGGAACATCCTCCAGACGATCCGGGATTGCTTTGGCAAGCTTTGCCCGGGAGTCAGCCGCCAGCTTGACGGGGAGGGTCTCGATATTGACCATCCCGTCTTTGATGACCGTGTAGTTACGGTGGATGAAGGTGAACACGGGGCCGCCCAGGATGCTCTTGTACTGCTCCGGGACCCGGTCCCCGAGGTCAACGGTGCCTTCCATCTTCACCAGAAACGAGACGTTGGGCCGGTCTTCGTTGTAGGTGAGGTTGGAGATGCTGTAGCCCTCTTCCTTCCCTTCCTCCGAAGGAACGAACTTGAGCCCCTCGCTCTTGGTATCCAGGATCTCTGCCAGCCTGGCTTGGAGTTTCTTGGCAGCCGCCAGACTCGGCTTCTTGGCCAGGTCTTCGTTGATCTTGTCGATCTCTTCCACCTCTGCGGTGGTCAGACGCGAAGAGGCGGATTCCTGGGCCCGACCGATCCGGTTGTACCGGAAGGCAGGGCTTTGGACCATGACGCGGTTACGGTCATCGCCGCTCAGGATATCCAGAAGGTCCAGGACCGTGAAAGCGTCCTCTGCCGGAACCCTCTTGGGGTCGTAACCCCGGACCAAGCGTGCCTTGGGGTCAAAGGCCGCTTCCTTGCTGATGGCCATGAAGTCTGTGTACTTCTGCTTGCCGAAGCACCCGGAGAAGTCATCGATCAGGCGGACATCGCCCAGGACCGACAGGATCGGGTAGATCACTTCCGGCTTGCCGCGAAGAGCGAAGAGGGAGAGCGCCGAATAGGCAGCCTCTTTGGCCTGGTCCACACCATCGCTGAACGGACGCGAGGTGCCATCCGAGGTAGGGCTCAGGTACCAAACCTCATTGAGCCCCTTCGGAAGGCTGACCACCCCCTTCTCGACCTCGAACGAGACGAGGTCCTTGCCGTCTTTGCCAAAGACGAACCCCCCGATCACGTCGTCGCGGACACCCACTTCCACGCGACCGATCCCAGAAGCCGTGGCTTTGCGGCTCATGACCCCCTCCATCGCGGGAGCGTAGGAAGAGAAGCCGTCAGCAAAGATGTGGGTCCCGCCCATCTTGGTCGCCATGTCAGTCAGCAGGCTACGATCTGCATAGTAGCCATACTCGACCACCGCCGCAGCGTTGACCTGGCTCTTGAGGGCCGAGACCGCTTTCAGGATCTCCCCCCGGCCCCAGGCGTTGTCGCAGCCATCCGAAAGGAAGAAGAAGGACACGGCACCAGGCCCCTTCTTGCTCATGAGGCGGGTGATGACCTTGCTCGCCTCCTCCAGGGGTTCCTTGAACCCCGTGGCGCCCACCGGACGCAACCACCGGTCCAGGGCCTTGTTGATCGTGGCCAGGCCCCCAGCGTTGTTCGCCGGTTCGCCCTCCATGAGAACACCGTACTCGCCCCGGCCGCTGAACCAGACCATCGAAACCGTGTCCTGGTCCCCCAGGAGCTTGGGGAGCTTGGACTTGATGTGTTCGCGGATTTGGCTGAGAGACCCGCTCATGCTGCCTGAGCAGTCGATCACGAAAACGTGGTGGGTGGGTACCTCCACAGGCTTGGCGGCGACCTTGGCGTGGGAGTCCACGACCAGGTGCGCTAGGAAGAGGTTGTTTGCGATCTTGTAGTGGGTGGTCGTGGTCTTGGTCGCGGTTGTCATGGCTTGTTCAAGTACACCTTACGGCGTGGTTGCGAGAGAGGGAAGGGACAGGGTATGTCCGGAGGAGAGTAAGACCTCTACGCGAAGCCCCACCCCCTTTCAGAGCTAGTTGTTGAGAATGTTTGGGATGCACCCAAGGGTCTTGTAGATATCCGCGTAGGTGGCTTCCACAGCCTCAATGCTGGTAGGGACCAGCACGATGGTCATGGCGTGGTCGTCAGGCTTTCGGTAGAAGTTGGCTTCTGCTTGAAAGCCGCCTATGTAATCTCCCTCCGGGAGGTACCAGTAAATGTCGATGAAGTAGAGCTTCTGGTCCCCTTCCCAGACTGTCTTCTGGTAGAGGTCCTTTTTTCGTGAACGCAAGGATACTTACGGTATCCTGCGGCAAGTATGTCGTCGATGGTCATGGGTGGCTCTCAGTCGTTGTGGGAGCCAGGGATGAACTTGGTAGCTCGATCTCGGGCTCCATAACTCGTCCTCTTCAATGTTCAGGTCTTCGTCATCCTCGGTACCATCGGTCCAACCCTCAGGCCATGCGAGGCCAGGGAAGTACACCACGGTACCCATCCCCATGGAGTCCGTCCGATAGGTGAGGCGCTTGGCCTCCTCCCCCATGTAAACCCCCATCTGGATACCAAGCTCAAACGGGTCCTTGGCCCGGTCAAGCTTCACCCCCACGCACTTCTTACCGTACATGGCCCGACCGGAGTAGGACGAAACCGCGTAGCCAGCGTCGTTGAGGTTATCCAGAAGGGCAGAGACTTCAGCGGGGGAGAGGGTCATGGTATCAACCCTCTACGCAACCCCCGGCAACCTTTTAAAGCGTTTGCTTCAAGAAAGAGAACGTCCCTGGCATACGCGGCTGCCATGTTGCGGGCATGGACTAGCTTCTGCTCCCGGACCTCCGGAGGAGGTCTATCAAAAGGCCCGGCCAGGCTGACCGACCGGAGGTAGAGCCCATCGTAAAGGGTCTCCTGGGCGCTCTCCCTGGCAGACGCGACCTCCAAGTCTGCTTGCTCCGGGGTCATGGCAAAGGGTTTCCAGAACCACGAGACCTCAGGGGTTCCGTACATGGCGCTATCCCCGATAACAACGCTTGTGTTGTACCAGGGCATAACTTACCCCCCGGGTAGGAACCAGGGCTGCCCAGGTAGGAGGCAGGGACACCCAGACAAGGCATCTTCACGTCTTGAGCCTCGAACCCGAAGTCAGGGAGCACTTCGATTGGCCAGGGCAGGAGTACCCCTGCCTTGAGAGCTTCCCGGTTTTGCTCAAGGAGGACTCGGTCCTCTGGGCTCAAGGTATCCAGGGCAAGCAACGACTCGATATCTTCAAGGGTTACGGGGCTCACGGGACCAGAACCTTTCTGCGGAGAGCATGACTGCCTGTATCCTGGCAGCACCCACAGGATTGGCCGAGTGGATAGTCCAAGTCAAGGGAGGTATCGTGCCTTGCTGGGCCCCCTTCTCGATGTACTTGGCCACCGTGCAGCCATCGAAGCACCGGCCAAGGTCGTGATCAAAGTCCAGGTGCGTCACCTGCCCTCGCCTCAAAAGGCGAATCGCTTCCAAGGCAGTACGGCACCCAACGTGACCTTGAGGGACTTCTCGACCTGGTAGCTCCGGGTCGCCTAGCTGGTCATCTAGCCAGATCAGCATCACACCTCGACCTGGTAGAAGGTTGGGTCTTTCCAGGTGATACCCAGGGAATCGGCGTAGCTCTGGATTTTCGCGGTGTAGTTTGGTAGGTCAGCCAACGGCAAAGGCTTGTAAGTCCTGCAAAGCATGATACCGAAGATTAGCTGGTTCTCGGGTTGGCGTTGGAAAAGACCCATTGCACCCACAGCACCCCCAGGGTCACGGAGGTTATCCATGAAGTTGGCGATATCCTCTTGCGCAAGGTCGGGGACCTGTTTGCCAAGGTACGTTGCAAGCTTTTCCTTGGGGGTGTCCCGGTAGACCTTGGCGGAAGGTCTACCGCACACAGGGCAAAAGGCGGTAGGGGCCCCTGTCGGGGGGTGCCTTGGGCAACCACGGAGGCTCTCCACCGTAGTTACGATTTCGGTGCTGTTGTAGGGAACTCCCAGGACAAGACCAATCACTTCAGGACCCATAGTAGGACTCCAGGTTAGCCAGGTCAGGATACCTTTCCAGGATATCCTGAGCTTCGGTTACACCGGAAGTCGTCAAAGCCAGCCCCAACCCAGGGCTTCGGTGGTTGACGTACCTGGCCCGGTAGAGTGCCTCCAGGGAGTGACGGTAGGGCGCCGTGAACTTCTCGTAGTCTGCCCTGTACTTCAGGGTGACCTTCCCCAGGTATATGCCCACGAGAAGGATAGCCTCCCGGGGGGTGAGCCCCCGGACCCTCAGGTGTTTTGCCTTGGCAGCCTCGCGAGCTTCTTGGAGGACGACCAAAGCCTTCTTCTTGGCTTTTATCTCTGCCTCCGCCTCTCGTACGAGGGTCTCCAGGGTGGCTACCTCCTTTTGGAGGTCCCCTAGAGGGCCATTGATCTTGCTGGTTTTGATCCGCTTGGGAAGAGGGGTCATGGCCCCTCTTCTACACTATCAGTGGGCAGCCCGGGACTTGATCCCGGCCAAGAACTTCTTGGACCTCTCGTAGGTCTCTTTGGCGGTGGCGATCTCTGCCTGTATCGCCACGTTGTTCAGGTGGGTCTCCACAGACTCCGTCAGGTCTTGAGCCGTGACGGAGATGGCCTCTGCCAGGATATCGTGAAGCTTGGTGCGCTTGGCCGGCGTGAACTTGCCGATCTGGAAAGGCTCATCCCCTTCCTTGAGGTACGCGGCGGCTTTGGTTGCCACCTTCGGGTGCTTCTCGACCAGGGAGGTGACCTTGGACCGCCAGACCTCATCAGCGATCTTCCGGATGGTGTCGCCCACAGCCCCCTCCAACCGTAGGCCCAGGGTTTCCCAGGCATCTTCGGGGAAGTCTTTGGCCAAGGGGAGGAACCCCACGAACTGCTTGAGTAGGGCGATCCGGTCCTTCTGGTCAAGCTCACCCACCGTGGCGACCTTGTGAAACCTCCGGATCATGGGCATGGGGATACGCTCCGGGTGGTTCGTCGCACCCCAGACTGCAATGTGAGGGTACCCCACGATACCGTCCATCAGTTGTTGAAACTCGGTCGTGAGGTTGGTTGCCCCGAAACCACCACGAGCATGGTCATCGTTCAGGATGGTATCGATCTCATCGATCAGGATGTAGACCTGCTTGCCACTCTCTTTCTGGAGCTTGATGGCAGCCTCGAAAAGGCGCTTGGGGTTCTTCTCCGCCTCACCTTTCCAGCAAGTCAGGAAGTCAGAGGGGGCAGCGAAGATGCCAATGCTGTTCCGGTTGGAACCGATAGCCCGGAGGATCTCGGACTTGCCGCAATTGTGTACGACGATACCGTTGGCCACAACATTGTGGAAAGGCGCCTCCATCTTCACGTCATAGACGTGCCTCTCACCTACGTCGCGGATTGAAACGATCTCGTCATCTACGACCTCATACCGAAGGTTGTTGTGGCTTTCCTTGGCGTGCTCACGGTTATGAGCCACACCATTAACCACCACGAGGTTATCCAGGCTATCGTTGCGGATATCCTCGTCCTTGTGATGGACGTGCATGTCCCTGGCCATGAAAGTCAGCCCCTCAAGAGCCCCCTGGTTGAGCTTGGTGACGTACTCCTCCAAGGATACCTTGTTGAGGTGGGCCTCCACTACCGCCCTGGCTTTGGCTAGCCGCTTGTAAACATACTTCCCATCAACCACCTTGGTCCCCGCGATAGGGTGATGCTTGACGAATAGATAAGTCCGTCGATTGGCGCGGCTCCCGGGAGCCGCCGACCTGAACTTCACATTACGGTGAGCAAACACGTAACTACCCACGCGAAGCTCTGCCAACGGGAGGTAGCCGTCCCCCACGAAGAATTTGTGGTCTGCCGTGGCCACGATGGTCTCGCCACCCCGAAGAGTGACTTCATAGCAGGGTTTCACCCCGGAATCGATCACGTCTACGATCCGGTTTTGAAGAACCCGACCCTCATCGTTGATGGAGGGGGCGTAGTATTCAACTTCCCCCTTGGACCAGGCAGGGCCTTCTGCATCTTGGCCCAGACCATGAAACCGCTGGTAGAGCCTGCCAATGGGCCCTCCCTTGTGGTTGACCCGCCTGCCATCCTTGGTTCTCACCTCGTACCGGATGAAGGTCTCCTCATCCAAGCAACCCTGCGGACCCACCAGCAAGGCGTTTGCCTTGTCGGCCCTCTTGCTGGGGCTGAGAGCCAGGAACAAGTCATGCCACTTGGCCCCTTCCTCGATCTGGCCCACGAAGTCACGGATCTCCTTGAAGCCGGACCCCACCACCTCGTCCAGGTTGACGTTGGGCTTGATGCCAGGGATGACCTCCAAGGCGCCAGGGGCCTCCCCACCAAAGGGGTTACCCGCCGAGATCCGGCAGACGTAGAAGCTGTTCTCGTCCCGGTAGAAGTCCCGTAGCTCTTTTTTGCGGGCGAGAATGTAGTGGATCATGTCCTCCCCGTCCTCATTGGCACGAAGGAACTCCACGATCTTGGCCAGGGTCTCGTTTCGGAAGCTGAGGTCCCGACGTTCCTCGGCTGACATCATCCCCGTCTTGTCACGGTAAATGATGCTCTGGGGGTCCAGGTCTTTGATCATGGTCCGGACCCGGTCAAAATCGACCGTTGGCGTGGTCACCTTCCGTGGTGCCCTGGGGCCCAAAGCCTTACGCACCTCAGCGGTTGCAGGGGCCACGACCTCAGACACCCCCTGGGCCAGGGACCACAGACTTTCCAGGCTGGAGATGACGTGGTCCATGAGAGCATCACTCTCCCCCATGATCACTCCCGTGACCCCGCTCTTGACAGCACGGGCCAGGACCAGAGCTTTCTTGTAGCTGTAGGCGCTGATCTCGTTGGGGTTCTTCCCATCCTCGATCTCCCCGGAGGCATCCACGTTCTCAAAGATGGTCAGGGCAACGTCCGTGACCACGGGGTCACCGTGGATCTGGATACCCTCGATGGTGTGCCGGTGGGTCAGACGTTGGTAGTATCCATCGAAGAGACCCCAGAGAGCTTCCCCGTACCCCGTGAGGGTCTTCGGTAGGTTTTCTGCCTGAAAGATACCCTCCAGGTACCGTGCGATGGGCGTCTGGTTCATCTGAACCTGCGAGGCGAAAGACTGCATGTCTCGCTGGTTACGGAAGTTCCGAATAGGCTCCCCAAAGAGCATGATCTTTGCGGGCCGGATACCCTCCACCACCTGACGGGAGGCGCGGATCATGGCAGCCTGGCTTTTGATGACCTCGTAGAAGAGGGTCAAAAAAGACCCACCCGAAGCCGTATGCTTCAGGTTCTCCCAGGGGTCCATTTCCTCTTCAAGCTTGAAGGGGTTGGTCCGGCGGCGGGATGCGCTGTCCACCTCCCGCTGCATGTCGTGGTTGGCCTGGCCCAGCTTGCGGACCTCCTCCATCACGGCATTTTCCAGGGATTCGAGTTGGGCGAGGGCTGCCTGAATCTTCGATTCGATGGTGGGGGGAAGCCCCCTCCCCGCAATGTCTGCCAGGGCGTAGAAGGTCGTCGGGTCTGCTTCGATGGTGAGGAGGGGATTCATGTCCCCCCTCCTACACCAGAAGTAAGCCGTAAGCTTGGGTCAACAGGTCATAAGCGGGGACCCCAGACCAAATCTCAGCCTCAAGGGGGGTCCATACCGCCAGAAGCGAAGAGGCTACTTTGGCAGCCGTTGCATCCTCGGCTGCCTCGATTGCCTGTTGTAGGTTGACCACCACTTGAGAGGACTCCCCCGAAAGGATGGTTGCCAGGTGCTCAAGGACCTCAACAGGGTTGAGTCGGAACATACCCCCACGGGACTTGGTGATGTTGACCTTGTAACCCAGGGGGGCACTCCGGAATGCCTTGCTGAAAACGATATCCGACCACAGGGTCTCCATGGCAGCATTGGAGAGGGGGTAGGCTTTTCCGTTGAAGTAGATGGTCCCGTCGATCTCGTCTTGGCGGGTCGCCTTGTTGCGGGTCACCTTGTCCATCGAAATCTCGACCTGGATTTTGCGACCAGCCCCGGCAGCCTCATCAAGGAACCCAGCCCCGGCCAGTGCATCCTTGAGGGTCAGGCTTCCGCGGACCTTGGAGACCTTCTCAATGGCTTCCTGGTTCAGGGTTCCCAGGGCCGGGCTCATCACAGTGAACTTCCTGGGCAAATCAAATTCCACAAGGAAACTCTTGGCTACTGCCTGGATAGCCTTGGGGAGATGCTTCGCCTCTTTAACCGTGGTGAAGGTTGACGTGAAGGAAGGCTCTGCTGTCAGCCGGGTACCGTCAGGGTTCACCCCTTCACGGCCCCTCCGGTAAATGCAGCCAAGAACAACAAAAGACCCATCTGCCTTGCGCCCAATACAGGTGACAAAGCTAGCGGGTGACTTGAAGGTACCCTCAATCTGCATGTCCATGTACCCAGAGTCAGCAGCTACCCCCCAGGTCACCCCAGACACCCCAGGGTTAAACGGCGTACCAGGGACCACCCTGGGAGCCGCTGTGTTGTTCGAGTAGGTTCCAAGGGCCTTTCCAAAAAGGGAAGCCGGGTCTTTCCACAAGTCCTCGGCGTTCCGGCTCCCCAGATCAACGGTAAACTCATTCATCGAAAGTCCGGCTAGACGCACCGTTACGTAGCTCTTCCCGGATTCCCGTTGCAGCATGACAACGAACCAGGCACCCCCTTCTCCAGACAGGGAAACCCTACAAGCCCGGTCAAGGGGCCGGACAGTGATGGGCTCCTGGATTTTCCAGGGTCCCCACTTCGGGAAGTTCTCCGTAAGGTAATTGGTGACGGTGCTGGAGTTACGACGCGCCGCAGAAGCAAACAGGTCAAGCGCATCGTCCGCTTTATTGTAGCTGTAGGAACTCTGGCCAGGGGGGGTCCATCCCGGGGCGGGGCCTCTCTCCAGGGTGGGTTTCTGGACACCCACCAGAACGTCCCTCGCCACGTTGATCTGCTTCATCTTCTCCAGGTCACCTCCCCGGTCAGGATGGTTTTGCAGAGCAAGGGTCTTCCAAGATTTTTGAATTGCTTCCGGGGCCGGATACCCCGTCAAGCCAAGGATACCCAGAGCCTCAGACCGGCTCATAGCCAGCATCAGCCTGGCATAGATCCGCCGCTTGTACCCGAAAACAACGTCCTGAGGGTCTCGCATACCCTCAGGGCTTGGGAGAAGAAGATAAGATAAGAGGCTGAGCCTTCCACTCCCGGATCTTGGTATCCAGGGTGGCAATGTCCGCTTTCAGGTACCGGATCTTGGCATCAGCAGCCGGCAAAGCGTGTTCAATGGCCCTCTGCCATTCCTCGGGGGTGGCGGTTTCCTTGGTCAGCTTGCGCCGTGCAAAGACAGGGTGGGCCAACTCAGGCACCTCCCCCTTGGCCATCTTCTCCCGGTCCTCTTCGGCCGTCTTGAGAACCCGAAGCAACCTCTCTTTGAAGGCTTTGGTACCTTCGGGGCTCACCTCAAAAGGCTTCCAACCCACCCCAGGGCACTCCCCTTGTACCGAACCCCACCCGGGACGCTGGTAACCGTGTAGGACAATGTGCCCATTCCGGAGCTTTACGTTGGTGAAGCAACAAGAACAAGTCCCCGTGTTATCCAGGGTTCGCATCTTGGAAGGTCCCAGGGAAGACTCCGAGGGCGGGGAAGGTGCTGACAGAAACCCTGCCATGGCAGGCTGTGCTGCCAGCCATTTCCAGAAGGTAGCCCCAGGGCGCACCCGGTCAAACGAGGAAGATGCCTTGAGCGTCAAGGGTGCCCCTTCCGGGGGGGTCACGATCACAGCATCCCAGCCCAGGTACATTTCGTAGTTCACCCTGTAGCCAGGGCCACCCCCCATGGGGACCTGGTCTACAGGGATCGGCTCGCTAACGTTGACGTAGACCGTCTGGCCAGCCTCAAGGCGGGTAGGCACCGAAGGTACTTCCCGGTCCTTGAGGCCCTTGTAGAAGTCCATATGGCCGTTGGGAAAGTAGGTGTACTTGGCGTTCTTGTCTTTGACGACAAGAACCGTCTCCTCTACCTCGAACCCCAGGGACCCCAGGAAGATCCAAAGTTTCGGCAAGGGCATCTTCTGGAGGCGAGCCAAGGGGTTGGCCCCCTTTCTTGCCAGGTAGGCTTTCACGACGCTGGTGGGGTTCATGTAAGGGGGCTCCTTATGCGTAGAATCCGACATCACTTGTCCTGCCCCAGAACCAGAAGGATAGACGCCTCAAGGATATCGCAAACCGTGGCAGAGCAGATGGCTTCGTTGTTCTCCCACCCCCGGGCGAAGTCCACCACGATGCCGGCAAGGATGGCTTCCTTGATGCCCCGGGTCATAAACTGCATGGCGGGGGCAAACTCCTTGTCGTAACGACCCTTGGCCAACTTGGCGAACCGGGTCACGCTCTCGGGGGGAAGGCGGTGGGCAGTTACGGGGGTCATGGTACCCTGTTTCTACGCGGCACTAGCCCCCCTTTAGAGGTAACTGATTCCCCGGTGTACCTCCGGGACATGCCTCGCAAACTACGTGTATCCCTGGACAGCCTCATCCCAAGCCCGCGCAAAGGCCCCCTCTCGGAAGATCAGAAGAAGAGGGCTGTGGCCATCTGGGAAACCTTCAAAGAGGTTGATCCATCTTCCCTGGAGGAAGTCCTGGCTAACTTTGAGCGGGACCTTGACTCTGAACGGGAGCTTGCTGTGTGGGAGGGGATGGCCAAAGAGTACAAGGAAGCTCTCCCACGGCTACCTACACTTCGGCAGAAGAAGGCAGCTTTCATGACGATCATCGCAGATAGCTTCAAAAGTCACCCTATCGTGGTGGGTCCCGTCCTCAATTGATCATGGACAGCCTATCTGAGGATCAGGTTTCCAGGGTCACTGAAATATGGAAGCTCTTCAACGAGTACAACCCCTCTACTCTTGAGGAAGCCATCTCTGCTTTCCAGGGTTACGACAACCCAGACCTGGAGATCCAAGGGTGGGAAGAGATGGCCCGGCTCTTCAAGGCAGCCATAGCAGGGGAGGAAGAACTCTGGCCCCGAAGCAGGCGCCGCCTCTTGTTTCTCAAGGTCCTGGTGAGCCACACCACGCCTACCTCTGGCTAGAGGCTCCCACCGTATCCCACCTTAAACGTAGGTCCTATCTAAAAACTGGAGACTCCCGGCGTAGAGAGTGAGCGTAACCGGCCCCCAAACAGAAACCAGAAAGAGAGACACCACCATGGCCCACGACCTCGAAATCCTCAGCAGCGGCACCGCCTCCATGTTCTCCGTCAAGGAGACCCCCTGGCATGGTCTGGGGGTCATCCTGGACCAGCCCCCGACCGTGGAGGAAGGTCTCGTGGAGGCTGGCCTCAACTGGAACGTCTCCCTGGCGCCGTTGAACACCGACAGCGGGTTGACGGTCCCGGACCACCGCGCGGTGGTCCGGGATACGGACTCCAAGATCCTCGGGGTGGTCGGTAAGGGGTGGAAGCCCCTTCAGAACCAGGACGCCTTCTCCTGGTTCCAACCCTGGCTTGATTCCGGGGTGGCTACCCTGGAATCGGCGGGCTCCCTCAAGGGGGGTAAGCGGGTGTGGGTGATGGCCAAGATCAAGGCTGACCCCCTCGTCATCGTCCCTGGCGCCGACGATACCGTTGAGCGGTACATCCTGCTGAGCAACGGCCATGACGGGACCATGGCCATCCGGGCCGGGTTCTCTGCTGTCCGGGTGGTGTGCCAGAACACCCTCAGCGCTGCCATCAGCGACAGCGCCAGCAAGCTTCTCCGGGTCCGTCACTCCGGGAAAGCCATGCAAGCCCTGGACGAAATCCAGAAGGTCATGAATGTGGCGGAAGCTCAGTTCCAAGCCACGGCAGAGCAGTACCGTCGCCTGGCGGCTTGCCGGGTCAACGATGCTGACATGGTCAAGTACGTGCAGCGGGTCTTCAAGGTCACCCCGGCCACGACCACGGATGCCGCCGCCAATGACCCCGGTGATGAGGGTGACGACTGCTCTCGCCTGATCAACCGTATCCTCCCCTTGTTCGAGAAGGGTCGGGGCAACGACCTCCCCGGGGTCAAGGGTACCCTCTGGGGCGCCATGAACGCGGTCACGGAGTACCTGACCCATGACCGGGGCCACAACCTCGATAACCGGATCGACTCCCTCTGGTTTGGCCAGGGGGCTAACCTGACCCAGAAGGCTTACATCGAAGCCCTCAAGATGGCTGCCTGAGACCAGGTGGGGGGAGGGTTCTGTGGTGGTGTAAAGCTGCCACAGAACCCTCCCCCCCTTCTCCTTCCCCCTGAAAGGCCCCTGTGCCCATGTCCAACGACCCCAAGTCCATCACCCTGACCGGAACCCCCCTGGGCGAGTACCACACTAACTGCCTTCTCCAGGACGCGGAAGGTCAACCCGCCGTCAAGTTCAAGCATTGCGCCTTGTGGATTGACAGCCTGTCCACCCCGATGCTGGACAGCGCGGTCCTCTTCTGGGCACACACCCGGGTACCGCCGAAGATCCAAAGTCAGATCGAGCGGGAGTTCAAGAGCTACAGCAAGACTTTTCATTCTTGCTACTACCTCTCCGATGCCGTCGAAGCCGTGATCCAAGAGAAGAAAGCCAAGGAGGAAGCCTTTTGCGCTTTCCTGATCTCCCGATACAACTTCGCTCGCGTCCCTACCCCTGTTCCGGAAAGTCCCCATGCTGACCCCTGACCCCGCCAGCGTGATCCTCTTCCTGGACATCGACGATGTTCTCAACAGCGAAGAGTGGCTCAAGGCCAAGCATCATCGGTGGTTGAAGCCTGTCCTGGACCAGGAAGACCTGGAGGTTCTGGCTAACTGGCCAGCCAAGAACCCTACGGATTCCATCCTGTTTGAGGATGAACGAGGCGACGTTCACATCGAGGATGAGATGAAGCTCCAAGGCTACTGGTCCATTGACCCGGAGAAGGTGGCTCTTCTCAAGGAAGCCACGGCTGGGGTAAATGTGACCTGGGTTCTGTCCTCTTCCTGGCGGTGGTGGTACACCCCCCGCGAAGTGGAGTACCTCTTGACCCTCAGGGGCTTCCCCGGTGTCTCTTTCCGGGGTCGGACGGAGGGTACGGGGAAGATGAGCCTCCATGGAAGGGACCCTGAGATCAAGTGGTGGTTGAACCGCCACAAGCCTACTGTCCCCTGGGTTATCCTGGACGACGCTGATTTCTCTGAGGCCCTGGCCCCCTACCACATCCAAACAGAGTACGCTGTAGGTATGACTCCCAAGGAAGCCACCAGACTCCGGGAGATGCTTCTCAACCCGGTTCGCCCTGAGCCCGGAAGCCGCTTTAGCTTCTAAAAGGCAGGGGGGTGGCCCGTAGAGGTCAGTACCCCGATGACCTTCGAGACCCTCCCCCTGGACCTTTCCCCCAAATCAATTGCGGTGTGGGTTGCTGGCCACCGTATCGCCCTGGGGGAGACCCCCACCCTTGAAGAGCTTGAGGCTGCCCTCAAAAGCCTGGCTTACGGCCAGTATATCCTCCGGGGGAAGAAAGCCTCTCTGAAGCTGGTGCAGGGTCAGATGGACATCTTCCAAGATAAGGTTCTCGCCCTGCTCTAAGGCTTCTTTAGAGACAGCATGGGTAGCCCCATGCACCTTTACGAGAACACCCTGGCAAGAATGACCCGAAAGAGGGCCACCACCCTCCTAGGTCTGCCCCATGGCTACCCCTCCCCGGAAGAACTCCGGGCTTCGTGGGGTAAAGCCGCAAGAACCGTGGAGACCCACGCCGCCAAAGACTTCCTTCTCCGTTTGGCTGCCCAGGATGACGACGGGCTAGGGGACCTGGACGATATCAGCGAAGGGACCGAGGATAACCAGTCTGCTGAGGTGGTTTTCCAGAAGTTTCTGGTCAGCGCAGGTTTGGGTGGGGTCACCTGGTACCTCTACAGTACCGAAGACCGAGATTGGATGGCCCTGCTAGGTAAGAAGGGCCCGGCCCTGGTAATGACCAGCCTCCGTTGGTCTACGGACGTAGTCAGCAAGGTCGTCACCAAGACCCCAAGCAGGGGGGGTGTTTGGACGGAACAGACGATTAAGGCTGTCATCAAAGAAGCCTACTCCGGGCAGAAGGCACCAACCAAGTGGTCGGTTGTTCCGGGCAAGCTTACCGTAGACTGGTTCCGAAAGAACCGGAGGACAGGCGGGGGGTCCAAGCTCGGGGAAGCTCTGGTGGGGTCTGGGCTCATCTCAGCGGCGGACCCTACCAAAGCGCCTACCGTCGAGCTTCTCTTCAGGAACAACAGGCACGGTACCTTCTGGGCAGAGTTGGAAGGGGCCGACAAGGTAGGGAGGTCCCAATACAGTAGGTCCTTCTCGCCTCACCTTGACGTTTTTGTCCGTGTCTACGGCAAAGAGTACAAGCTATCCCAGAAGACCCTGGGTAGTGTGCCGATGAACAAACTTGAGAGAGTGATCTCGCGCACGAGCCGAAGCTACTACACAGATGGATCTGTGATCAACCTGACCCGTATCCGGGTTACCGCTCCCATGGTCATCCTCAACTTCCTCTTGGAAGCTCTGACCGATGAGCCTTCCGCATTGGTGATTGCGCTTTCCCAGGCTCAAGAGTTTTACGAATACGGACCACCCAAAGAGACGTTGAAGAGTAGGCTAGCTTCGTGGGTCACGGCGCCTGTTGCCGCTCGTATCCTGGGGTGCAGCTTGGAAGAGGTGCTTTCATGAATACCGACCCCCGCACAGTGGTTGCCAAGTTCCTGGCTCGTAAAGAGGCCAACACTCTCTCCGACATAGCTTCCAAGTTCGATACGGTCTACAAGAAAGCCAAGTGGGTAAGCCCTGAGGAGTTGGCCGCCATGGTCTACTGCCTCAAACATGGGGGAGACCCGGATGACTTGAAGGGGCCGGAGGCTGCTATCAAACTCATGGAGGACCCTGAAGCCAGCGATGCCTTTGACGCCAAGAGGCTATTCGATAACTCTATCCTGACCAAAATAGAGCGAAGCGAGATAGCGACAAGGCTTACCCTGGAGACGGTGAAGAAGTATCGGCAGGGCATCACGAAGTTCAACCCCCTTCAAAAGGCCCGTCTCGGCTGGGTAACGACGTCCATGGCAGCCCTTATCCGGTATTACCGGGCCCTGATGAAAACCCAGGGTTGCGATCAGCTATCCAACCGGGATGAAGAGGCTGCCAACCAGACCTACGCCATAACCAGGGTTATGGCGGAGGAAGTAGGGGAGCTTCCCCAATTCAAGACCCCAGAATGGACAGACCAGGAGCCCTACAAGATCCCAGGTTACGTAGAGGAAGTCGTAAAGCGATTCCAAGCCTCGAAACAGTGGCAGATTTGTATCAACCACATGGTCGATGAGGTCCTGGAGAACCGACCCCTTACGGACTATATCGGGGTCCCCAAGGTAGCCTTGAAGGATGCTGAGGTGTTTATCCCGGCGGAGGTCCTGGCTAAGACAGTCAAGGAATACTACGCAAAGCGGGAAGCGGATGCGGACAGGGAGTTCGTCAGCTTCCTTGGGAAGGTTTCAGAGTGGCAGTCCGAAAGCAGGGCGGCGGAAGGCTGCATCCTTGACCTGCGAAACGCTGCAAAGTATGAGCTATTCCGAGATAGGGACCAGATGCTAGCCAGTATCAAAACCGAAGTCCCGGCCCTACTCATTCACCTGGCAGCCTCGGGGACCATTACATGAATCCGCATAGAGTGGTGGCCAGGTACCTGGCCAAGCAAGCAGGGGGGGTCTACGGGGACCCCAACATGGATTACGATGTTCCGGAGAACATGGAGAGCCCCGTTGCAAAGGCTATCGCGGCAGACAAGAAGGTTGTTGCCAAGATAGACAACACCCTGACCAAGTGGGTCAACACCCATATTCGGCCTCTCTTGACGGACCCCGATATCCCGGAAGAGATGAAGGATAAGCTACAGAAGGGTTTCATCGAACACAGCATCCACCCCGATGAAGCCCTGAGCCAAAACTCTATCCGGGCGTATGCCCCCCAAGGGACGGACTCTTCTTGCTCGCGGGGGGAGACCTGGGTTTCTACTCGCTATAGCTCTTGCGCAAAAGGGCTGGACAAGAAGATCAAAGCCTGGGAGAAGCTCCTCAAAGAAAGGGGCTACCACCACGACTGGCTCAACTATGATGCCCCCTGGTCAGAGATGTATTCCGAGGCAAGGGCTGCCCTTCGGTACATGGACGAAGTCTTTCTGAACCAGGATATCCCAGAGAGTAGCCGGAAGACCTACAGCTTTGGGTGGAACGGCCTGGTACGGGATGCCGCGGACCTGGTCAAGGCAGAACTCACGAAGACATGGAACTTCGTCAACAACTCTGTCTTGGAGTCTGTCCCTGTTCTCAAGAGTAGCGCCAAGCGTATCCTCTTGAAGTTCGAGGAGCTAGCCAGCTTTGCAGAGAAAGCCGCTACCGAGTCCTGTGGGGCCTACCGGAAGCTCTGGCGGCTCTATGTAGACTGGAGCGGTATGACCCTGGCAGACAACAAGGCCAAGACCTCTTTCGCCTCAAAGTACCAGCTAGGCGTATACCTCAAGGCTTTCGAGGATAGGGTCAGCGCTGAGATGGAAAAGGTGCCATTCAGTGACCCTCGATACGCGGACCTCAACAACGTCCACGGCAAAGTCAAGGCGTTGCGAAACGCCATAGACACCGTGACCTGGGGTTGGGTGAACCATCCCAATAAGCCCTCCCCCTGGGGCTTCTACTTTACGTGGGAGGCTGAGGTAGAAGAGCTTCTCAAGGCGGCAGGGTACCTGGGCTAATACGGTGTAGCCTCCGGAATGCCAGGCTACCTATCCGTCACGCTTGATTGGGAAAACAAAGCGCCAGTTTGGTGGGAGTCTGCCAGGGAGAACCTGGCTACCTGCCCCCTTTGGCTTCGCCCTGTGGCTGACGGGAGAACCACTTCCGCCATGAGCCCTTCTCTCCGGGAGGGGGAGGAAGGCCGAACCTGGGCATCCTCCCTCCCTGGCTACGAGGGTGGTCCCCCCCATGCCCCCACGGCACTGGTCTGGTGCGAGTTAGTACCTCTTGGCCTGTTCCGCAGCTTGGACTTCCGCGATAGCCAGAGCCTTCTTGAGGAAGTCAACGTGGTCTGACCATTCGCTGTACTGCGGGCCGATGCTGTAGGCGGGGTGCCAGAACATCCGAAGGGTACCCACCGTAGCGCAGATGAAAGCCATCTCTGCCATGGCCCGGATCTCGTAGTCCCCCAAGGTACGGCCATCCTTGGCCAGGGTACGTACGAAGGTCTTGAGGCCCGCCTCAAACGGCAACTCGTGGGTCATGTAAGCATGAACCGGATTCTTGGTATCGTGCCGCAACCAGAAGTCTTCGGCGTAGAACCAGTGCAGGGGATCGGACTTATCCTTGCGGGCCAGGAACTCCTGAGCCTTGCGCTCGTTCTTCTGAAGGTCTTTGGCGAAAGTCTTGGCTGCCTTCAAGAAGGAGGCGAAGTTGGTTTGCTTGAAGTTGAATTCAACCTTCCCCTGTAGGATAGCATCCCACACGTCTTTGCGGATCATGGCAAAGCTAACCGTCTGAGGGGGATCTTTCTGGTCCCCGCCAAAGAGAGTCCCCGTACGAGACAGGACGTAGATCACGTCTTTGCCGTGGTCATAGTCACCCGTCCCGGCAGCCACCACGACAGGGAAGCCCTCCGCTTTGAGGGTCTCCACGATCTTGGCCATCTGCTGCGATGAGTCAGAGTAACCCTGCCACCGGATAATGACGCACCCTTTGGTGTACTGAGCGGGAGCGTACCCCTCCCTGCCTTCCTTGAAGGCAGGCACTTCCGGGAGCTTCTTCGCCAGAATAGCAGAGATAAGCTTCCGGGTGGTTGCCCTGGGGTGTTCTTCTTTCGGTGCCGGGGGCGGGGGTGTCGCTGGTACGGGGGGAGGTAGCTCGGGGGAAGGGTCCACCGTAACGGTCTCCCCAGAGCCTTTCTTCAAGAGGCGTTCTCGGATCTTCTTGACCACCCCAGGGTCGGCGGCCACAGCCTCTTTGACTTCGGAGATGAAGGTGTTCATGGCTTTCACCCGGCGCCGGGTGAGGATAGAATCCTTGGTGTGTACCTTGACGCGACCCGCCCGCATTCCGTCAAGTAGGTAGACCAGGGACATACCTTTGGTTACCGGGGTGTCGTGGTACTGGTTGGACCCGGACCCTCGCTCTGCCAAGTCCTTGTCAAAGCCCTTGAGCCAAGCATCAAGGACCTGGGCAGACTCCTTGGTCACGTTCTCAAACGAGCCATAGTCGTTGTAGAAGGCATCAATGGCCAGGGTACGGGGGAACCACAGATCCGTTGGGTAGCAAGGGCGGGTGTCCCTGAAGCGGTTTGCGGTCACAAGGATGCACTTCACAGCATCCCCAGCGTGGATAGGCAAACCGGAGAGAACACAGGTTGAGGAGAACGATCCCATGCCGGGGGATACACCAGGGATCTAAAAGCCAAGGGTCAACAAGAAACTCTAAAAGCAGTCCACCCCTACCGTAGAGATGAGCATGGCCCCGATGAACACCCCCTCCGCCCTCACCCTGAACAAGATCGCTGACCGCTGGGTTGCCAAACAGCCTGGCGCCGCGGATCGGATCTCGCGGGCCCTGGCCCTGGTGGACAACGTCCGGAAGGCCAATAGCACCACCTTCTACGTGGAGGGTTCCCAGGGCCACAAGTACGTGGTCCTTGTTGACCGCACGAAACGGACTTCGACCTGCTCTTGCCCTGACTTTCAAAGCAGGGGGGTGCGATGCAAGCATATTTTTGCCGCCGCACTCTACGAGGCGGGGTCAACCGCTGAGGAGGTGTAAGGTCTGCTGTGGAAGCCCTAGACTTCTGACTTGAAAGAACCAGATGGACCAAGACAATTTTGTCAGGTAAGCCCGCTGAGGTTCTACAGCCTTGGCTTGCATCCGACGATAAGATTCTACGGGAAGCTTATTTCTCGGGTACCCCCTACTCGGAAACCGCCAGAATTCTAAAACGGACCCCCAAAGCCGTAGAGATGAGGGTGTATAACCTTGGGCTTTGCCAGGAATGGCACGAGATGCAGAAAGCCAAAGGACTGCCCTGGTCCAGGTCCCCGATAGACCTCTACAGGAGATAACCATGACCAAAATCACCGCAAACACGACGCTGGCTGAGTTGAACAGCACCCTGGCCAAAGAAGGGCTCCGGGTCCGGAGTCTCTCCAACCCCCTCCCCGGGGAATGGCGGGCTGAACTTGCCGGCGGGGTCCGGGGAACCGCTGCCTACCTAGGCTTCGGGGTCAGCATGGAGGAAGCCTTGACCGAAGCCCTGGCCCAGAAAGAACGCGAAGACTTCGTGAGGGCTGCCAGGAACCATGCCTGATCCATGCCCTGCCAAGAAGCATCGCCCTGCGGTGCTCTACCACTCCAAAGAGACCTCCGGGAAGAAGCCGGTCTATGTCGTACACCTACAGTGCAAGGTGTGCGGCACCCGATGGGAAGACCGCAACATCAAAGGCTCTGCCAGGAAGGTTCTCTCTCGGAGCTTCCATTCAGGGAGGGTCGGCAACCAGGCACCCTCCAAGTTTTACAACACCTTCAAACCGAACGGGGTCTGGAAGATCAAGGGCTATGACCTGATGGAGGCGGCTGAAGCGTGGGCCCCCGAGCATCGGGGGGCTTATGCCCTGAGAATCGACGATGAGAACTTCACCTCAGGGACGCTCATGGTTCTGGAGGACCGTTCCAAAAGCGATTGGTTTGGGGCGCTATGCGTTGTCCTGACGCAATATGATACCGAGCCAGTGTCCTTCTGGATACGGAGTGTGTCGAGCAAGTGGGTCTCCATGATCAACAGCCTCCATCGGCACCATGCCAAGGGGTTGCTAGAGAGCCTGTCCAAAGCCGAAAAGGACGCTGTAGCTTTCCGTAAAGTCTACAAGGCGCCCCAACCTCCCTGACTTGCTTTTCCAGGGGCACCTTCGAGGGTCTCAGTGTAAGATCCCTCTTGAGGTACTCTTCATGTCCCTGATGCCCGCAAGTCTCACTGATTGGCTCGTAGAAAAAGTCCTGGACATTCTGAAGGTGGAGGGGGTCTTTGCCATCCTCCCTTTCAGCCCAGCCATCGGGGTTGGCCCTGGGCATACCCTGGGGAGCATCCGTCTCACCTGCGAAATCAAGATCGACAAGGCCGAGGGGAAGGCCACCTGGGAAGGGAGCCCCCTTGACTTCGTGGACCAGGGAGCCGTCAAGGTTGTCAGGGAGGTGCAAGAGCAAGCCATCCGAACAGCCATGGAGGCTGCTAAGCTGTCCAGTGCCCTGAGCATGGCTGGGTCTCTGGTGACACCGGCTATTCAGGATATGATCCTGGTCAAGCCCCTTATCCTTGACTCTATCACGCCGCAGGACCCAAACGCGCTCAATTACATCACCATCTCGGGTGTGGTTGACCGTACTTCCCAGCCCAGCGTTCTGGATATCGTCGCGGATAACTTCCGAAAAGACCGGGACTGAACCCTGATCCAGGGTAAAGGGGGGACCATGGCCCAAGAAGACCACCCCCTGAACAAGATACTGCGGACTGACAGCGGCGAAGCTCGCACCTCTGACCCTCTTGCGGTCCTGTTCTACCTGCTCATGCGAGACCACCTGAACTTCGGGGCTGTGGAGTCTCTGGTTCGAGAAGTACAGGATGACATACAAGGGATGAAGGACAGGGGGGTCCAGCCCAACTTCTACCTGTCGAATGGCTGGGCGGCCCACTACGCAGAAAACCTGGCTAACCGTATCCGAGCCCTCCCAAATCCTCGGTAAGAAGTCTTTGGAGTGGTCCTCAGCTTGGACCTTCTGATTGACCTTGTGCCCTGCCCGGTCCCGGTCCTGGATACCGTCGCAATACTTCCGGAAATCTTCGTAGTAGTACATCGACATACGCCACCGCATAGTATCCAGGATGGTCCCCCCCTGGTCTGGGTTGGGCTTGTAAATGTCGGTGAAGAGATAGCGTATCTTGAAGAGGGTGTGGGCAGGGCGCAACACGTCAAGCAACCGGCGTAGACTGCTATCCATGTTGAAGAGGTCTGGGGGAAACGAGTTGTCGCTATCCAGGGTGACCATGAAGCCCCACTGATCGGAGATATCCAACCCCGAGGCCCCTTGCCTGACCAGCAAGAAGTTTTCGGTGACGGTGACCCCCTCACCTACAAACAGCTTGACGGCGTCTACCATGCTCTGAGGGATAGAGCCTTGGAAGAATATCCGGAGAACGGAGAGCATGAACTTCCGGAATTCGGCATCGTCAAACTGAACCGTGGGTAGCCTACCGTTCAGGAAAAGAAGGTACCCTACGATGGAGTAGAGAAACTCGCTCCGAGTGGTGGGGAAGCTTCGGTCCCTGTCCACATCCTCCAGGGCAAGCTCCAGCCTGGCAAGCTCCAAGGCAACCGCTTTGAGGTCCACGGTATAGTTAGGGCCCTCTACCGTGGACAGGTAGGTTGAGGGCAAGAGGTTGAGCAGGGTTGAGAAGATGGCGCTAGCCCGCTGAACCAGGCGAAGATTGAATTCCTTGCCGGCCTGGATAACGGTGCTGTTGAGCCTCAGGGCATCGAATTCAAAGCGGGCCATGGTATCCCCTTCAGGGCTTATGATAAGTAACCACCAGGTTACCTAGCTCCAGGAACTCAACTTGAGAGGCTGCAATATCCTTGGCCCCGCTATCCCCGCGGACCACGTAGGATACGGCAAAGAGGTGCTTCCCCGGGCTGTCTGGGGGGACGGTCAAGGCCAGGCTGATCAAGATCCGATTCCCCGTCCTACGGGCCCTTTCGGCGTCCCTTGCTGCTTGGGTCAAGAAACCCTGAGCTTGCAGGGTAATGTCGTCGCTGTAGCCATTGAGGCTAGCCCCGCTGGCCCCCAGGATAGCGGCTTGTGTGGGGAGAAGACCTACTGTGTTGGGGTCGGATACCAGGGACAAGGCAACATCATCCTGGAAAACCCCCTTATGTTCTGTCTCCAAGCCCCCTCCATCGGTGGTGGGGTACTGGAGAGCCGTGTCTGCCAGGTAGACCTCATTGCCCCCCTGGTCCAGGGTAACCAGGTGCAAGAACTCGGAGGGTATTGTCTCCCTCAGGCGACGGGCCCCATCAGCATAGGCCATCCTTGCCAGGGGGACGATCTCAAAGTCTACCCCCGAGGTGTTGTCCACCACGGCGATGATATCGCTTTGGGCTGACCCCTGCCCGATGAGCTTCTGGTTTAGCTCTTGGCTGACCCGGGTACGCAACTGAGGGTCTACCTTGTCCTTGGTCGCCCCAGCCTTTAGCTGTACGGTGGTCTCCAGGTCCAAGGGATTGGAGATAGCCTGCTTGACGACAACGTCCGCCGTGACGTGGCGCATACGGTCAAAGACCTGCTGGGTCTGCTGCAACAGGTCATTGATCACGTAAGTAACCGTGAAGTTCTCATCGTGGGAGTAGTCAACAGAGACCGTTTGCCCCGAAACGATAGCCGAAGTAGAGGTCCGGAGGACCTTGGCCGGGGTCGTGGGGGTCCCCTCTACGATGATAAAGTCAGGGGTGGGCGTCTCAGGGCCTAGGTATTCCGTGAGCCTGTCTTCTGAGAAGACCCGGATGGTCTTGGTATTGATCCCAATGCTATCCAGGGGCTCCTCAAAGAAGCCGATCATGACGTGTAGCTCAGCGTTGATCTGGATACTATCCCCGGAAGGTACGCCGCCTTGCTGGATAATCCGCAGGAAGTTGTTGGCAATGGTGCTCTCACCCTCCATCAACGGGTCTTCTGCCTTGTAGAGCTTGTACCCTGTAGAGGTATTGAGGGCCCCTGAAACCTCGCCCACCACAGAGACCACCCGCCTTACCGGCTGGTACCGGAAGGTAAAGTCAGGGCTACTCCTGAACCGATAGTCGGCCAGGATGATATCGTCCACGAAGGTAGGAGGCTGTGGTATCGCGGTGCTGACCCGGAAGGTCTGGTAATCCAGGATGGCCACCCCGGTCAGGTCATAGTCGGCGCCTACCGTGGCGTTACGTACCCCGAGACCCTGGGGGAGGTTGTTGAGGATCTCCAGAATGGGGGTGTCTGGGGTGACCCTGCTGTCCTGAACCCGGAAAGTCAGGGTGGGGAGGTCAACGATGACACACAGGATATCCCGAGCGACTTCGTAGGTGAAGGCAAAGCGCTCGCTAACCTGCCGTTCCCGTAGACCTTGAATCCAAATATCGACCTTGCCACCGATGTGCTTCTTCCGGAGATCATCGTAATCCCTCATCATGAGGGAGTCTCCGCTCTTGACGATCTTGGTCTTGAGGACCCCAACCTGTGCGATTGCGTTGGAGAGGTAGCCCCCCTCGGTCCCGGTATCCACTGACGTTGTCGCCAGGATAGCCCGCTCAGCTAGAGAGACATTGCTCTCAACGTCGGTACCAAACACCGTGGCCTCGGTATTGATAACCTGGAGGCCGCTCACCCCGGAAGCCGACTTGATCTGGCCACCGGGGACATTCCCGGCAGAACCGATGGTCTCCGCCACAATGTCTACCGTTAGCTCATACCGCTTCGTATCGAAGTTGTAGTAGGCTTCGGCATTGGAAGCCGAGAGGACAAAGGAGCCGCCTACCCGGAAGCGCTGGCTTGAAAGGCCAAGTGCGGTGCTTGCCTCACTGGTAACCACGGTGCCCGCGGGCACCGTCAAGTCTTTGGTAGGCTTGCTGGTGGTGTAGAAGACAACCTGGCCCACAGATGGCCTACCGGGTAGCCTGGTCTTGCTGACGTTGGCGGCGAGCTTGTCAAAGGCTGTGTTGATGAGGTTCTGGGTAGCCTGGTCCGAAGTGAGACCCAACGCTGCCTTGAGAGCAACCTTGTAGGCTGTAGAGGCAACGGGATCGCTGAAACCGTCTCCGTTGGGGTCATCGATCTGGAGCAGGGTCAGGAAGCTTTGGGAGCGATGTACGAAGTCAAGCAAGAACCAAAGGCGTTGAGCCTCGGACGAGAAGGGGTCAATCGTGACATCCCGCATGGTCGAGCCGGGGTTGAGGCTTAGCTCAGCGTTGACCCGATTGACCGCGTTGATGAACCGGGTTTGAATGTCCACAGCCCGGACCTCGGGAAGGTCCAAGATAGCTGTGTCAATGACCAGCGGGCTCCCCAAGACCTCTTGAGAGTAGGGGGACTCAAAGACTGTGTTGGTGGAGGGGTCGAAATAGACCCCCGTGACTACGTAGTAGAGGGGGTCCGTATCCAGGACATCGGCAAACTGGTCTTCGTTGATGATGTTCTCGCCCCCGGTGCGGTAGTGACGGAAGCGTACGAAATCAATCAGAGACAGGCTGTCAACGGTAGACGAGAACCGTAGCTTATCCAGGTAGGCCCCTACATCGTAGAGCCTGTTGAGACGGGTTGCCAGGGTCGCCCCAAAGGCATCCTCTTCGGTTACCTGTATACGGATACTTGCCAGGTTGGTATTCTGCCAGGTCGTTGTATCCGAAAAGACCTGGGCCGAATCCTCTTCAAAGTAGGAATCCGAGAGGGATAGAAGGTTGTTGTTGACCCTGAAGTACCCTGTGGTCTCCCCTGCCGGGTTGGCCGAGGCGTACACATTGAACCCCCGGAACGTAGGGTCCAGGGGGAGACCGTTGGCCGAGAACCGCTGGACCGGCTTGGCCACAAGCAGGTCGATGGCATCCCGACGACGGCGAAGGCGTATCCCGGAAGGGATGTTCTCGGCATCCACCAGGACATCGCGTACCTGGGTAATGCTCACCGTGGCTGGGCCCGATACCGCACCTACAAGGTCGATAGTCCGGAAGAGAAGGGTGTTGACCCCAGGTTGCAGGACGAACCCAGAAGGGTAGCTCGCGGGGTTGGGGAACTTGAACGCCTGCTGGTCTACCGCAATCAAGGTAGGGTCAGAGACATAGGGGGCCCCATTGACGCTTACCTGGATATCGACCGTGAAAACGTCTACCTTGCCCGCCACCGTGATCGACTTCTCGTTGGTGGTGTACGTGGTGTTGGCAACGTAGGTAGCCTGGTCTCGGCTCAGGATAAGGGGTGCAGTTGCCATGGTTAACCTACAAGGGAAGGCGCCGTAAAGGATTGACGGAAAGGGCCACCTCCGGCTGAGAGCAAAAGGCCCGAGGTGTCTGGGATACGGAAGCCTCTCTCCAGAACGATAGGCTGACCCTGTGTCCTGTTCTGAACCGTGATAGAGAGGAAGATCACGGTCGGGTCTTGCGGGTCCTGTTGGGTAAGCACCTGCAACAAACGGAAAGGGTACTCGTCATCCGAGACCACCTGGACCTGTTCCTGGCCCCGTTTGACGACTTGCCACTTGTTGAAGGCATCGCTGATATCCGACTTGATCATGTTCTGCAACAAGGCGCCATCGACCACCTTGGAGCCAATACGGTCAATCAAGTCAGCCCCATACCAGGCATGGAAGGGGTTGGACCCCCGCAGCGTCAAGAAGTCCTTCAGAAGTTCCTGCACCAGAAGGGCGGTGTCTCGGACCTCGGCATAGTTACCTGCCCGCGTCAGACGGTAATCGTACTCATAGCCCATACCCCCGCAGCGCCGGCACTCTTGCTGTACGGTGCTGTAGCTGACCTCTACGTGGTTGACATAGGCATCCAAAGGGTCATCGAAGACGATAAGGCGCGTTGGACGGTCATCCAACGTATTTGGGTCCCTTACCAAGGTCCATCCCGGGGTATTCCTTTGCCCTCGAACCATCTTGGCGACGGGTAGCCCCAGAACTTCGGTCAAAGCAGAGGGAGCCACCAGAACCAGGATAGCCCCCTCCCCCTGTAGGTCAGTCCGTAGCCGGACTCTCTGGTTCAAGGTCTCGGCTTTGACCCCTACCAGCTTGGCATTCAGCAAGTCACATAGCCTCTGCGGTGGCTGGTTGGAAGCCGCCGGGAGGGTGACCAGACGTACCCCCTGGTTTCCTAGCTGGTAAGCAAGGGTGGAGGTGGGGTACGAGAAGGGCCCCTGGGCTTTACCATGCAAGATAGCCGGCAAATAGACCCCCTCGGAGGGTACAGGAAGCTGTCCACCGTTCAGCAGAACCTTGACGGATAGCGAAGAAGCTATCGGCCGCAAGGGCCGGATAGTCCTGAGGTCATCCTGGGTAAAGAGGAGTTCCTCATGGACTACGTGCGGACAGGTCTGGTCTAGCTGACGGTCAAAGCTCATGTCTCAGGGGTACCCTTGGCCAGGTAAGCCTCCACAACCTTGGCAGCATCAGGGGCTTTCTTGCCTTTCCCCTTCTTATCCCCAAAGGGCATGACTAGCTTGGGCCCCAGCTTGTCAGCGGTGGCCTCAAGGTCCTGTGCCAGGGAGTCATCGTTCTTCTTTGGCTTCTCGGGGGTCTTGTTGGCCATAAGGCTGCTTCCTTTTCAAGCTTCTTGGCCTTTTCGTAGAAGGCGCTGATCGTATCGAAGGCGCTCTCGATATCTTCTTTACCCGCCACGGCGTCAGGGTCAATCCCTGTGAGGGTCACGTAATCGTTGTCCTCCAAGAGATCCGCTAGCCGGTCTCCCAGGTCAGGGTACTTGCCGGCAAGGTTCGAGAGGTAGGTCTCAAACCGACCCCGGGCCACGTCTACCCTGTCTCTGACTTCCGTTAGGACGTTGTAATCCGCGTCGCTCAGGTTATCGAAGTCTTTGATCTTCTTGAGAAGGTCATACGACTTGGTAGCCTCACTTTGGATCTGGCTCTTGGGGTCTTTGCCGCTATCCGTGCTCAAAGGCTTGGCCTTTGCCGGCTTCTTCCCTTCAAGGTAGGCTTGCATCCTCTCATAGCCCGGGTCCCCATCCTTGAGGTCAAGGGAGGCGTTATACATCTCGACACCCCCCTTCAGAAGGAAGTCTTTGCCCACATGGCTTCCATCCTCAAGGTGTAGGTCCGCTATGTCCGAAAGAGAGGTGATGTTGTCGGCCACCCAATCTCGGGCTTCAATCGAGGAGATATCGTGGTGGTCCGTCAAATAGCGGGACAAGCCACTCTTCATGCGGAGAAGGGTCTTCTCGTTGACCGTGTAACCCATCCTGGCCCAGGTATAGCGACCCACCCAAGCACAAGTCTGGCTCACACGGGAGACGCCCATATCCTTGTAAGCCTTGAAGCTCTTGCTCAGGACCTTGGTACCCACACCCTTACCCTGTGCCGAGTCGTCTAGCTGGAATAGCTCCTGGATTACTTCCAAGTAGTCCTCATCGGCATCCCGAACAAACTCCCGGTGAATGGTACCTACTTTGGTATCGCCATCCGTGATATCCAGGAAAACGCCGATGGAGCTAGGGCCATAGACCCCAGGTTTGACCCGAACCTCTGTCTTGTAGGCATCCCCGGGGATACCGAACATGGTGTGGAAGTCCTCCATGCTTGGCATCTTGCCGCGGAAGATATCCTGGACACCCGCCTTGTTCCGTTCCGTCAACTCGGACTTGTAGGTCACATTCCCCACCACCTTGGTACCCGAACCAAAGAGGGAGGTGCCACCCGGGGAAGTCTCAGATTCCTGAGAAGGGCCTTCTTTCTTGGACTTCCCCTTGTCCTTATCCCGCCATTTCTTGAATTCCTCCAAGGCTTTGCCGTGGAAGTTCTTGTCCTTCAAGGCGGTCGAGTAGCTCACCTGGGGGAAGCGACCCTTGGTCTCCGGGTTTGGATTGGAGACCTTCTGCTTACCCCCCTGGTGCTCTTCCTTGAGCCACTCGTTCCATTGGGGAGGGACCCCCCCTTTCCCGGAAGGCTCTTCCTCTCCCTCGGCTTTTTTGGCCAAGTACCGGGCTACAATGGTGTGGGGGGCAGGAAACATGATCTAAACCCGGGGGGGTAAAGGTGTTTTACGTCCAGGGACCACGACACCCTCACTGGTCTTGACGTACTCTTCTTGAGGTGCCCGGGTGTCGGTAGCTTCCCCTGTCGTATTGTAGCCCGCGAAGGGGGCAGAAGTCATCTTACCGTGGGGGTCTTTCCCCAGGTCATCGTAGATGGCTCGGTACAGGGGGTCCCCCAGAAGGGTCTCAAGTTCAGAGGCTACCGAGTCCAGGGACCCTTCGGTATCAACCCCCTGCCCTACCAAGGCCAAGAGGCGAGTCTCCGCTACCAACTGGTCCCGGTAGTCCAAGGCTCTACGGATCTTGCGCTCCAAAGCCCCCAGCCTTGTCCGGAAGGTTTCCTCTAGCCACTCCCTACCCTGGGCCATGAACGAGGCGGAGTCAGCATCCAACAGGTAACCCCGCCCCATGACTTCTCCGTTGGAGAATAGCTGGGGGGCCGTTGACTCATCCCCCTTGAGCAAGAACACAGGCTGCGAGGCTGAGCGTACCTGTAGGTCAAAGAAGGGATTTCCCCCCAGGGCAACGTATGCCTGAAACAGGTTTGCTACGTAGGAACCTGTAGGGGTGGCTTGGAAGGCCAGCGGGGTTCCGTTGGCGTCCACCAACATCAAAAGCTGACCCACCCTCTCGGACTCAGCCTCAAGGTGAGCCAGCCTTCCTTGGATGTAGACCTTCTGACCTCGGGCGAAGGCCAGAAACCGAGTTAGCTGGCTACGGTTGAAGGTTCCGTGGAAATCAAAAGGCATGGCTAAGCTCTAAGTATAGGGCTTAAACCCCAAGGCGCTCTTACGTAGAAGGGGATCATGAACCAGGGTTTCAAGGTCTACCACTACAACAAGGATGGTCGGCACCTCTACCCGGAGAGCACAGAAACCAGCCCTGAGACGGTCAGCCGTGATGCCTACCACGAGATCGGCAGCGTCCTCGGTTACGACGCAGATGCCGTGTTCGATAAACTGAACTATGGGGCCCTCTCCCAATCTCTCGGGGTCCGAAGCCTCTCTACCGGAGACATCCCTGGTTCTGCCAGTCGATTGGCTGGGGCGAAACCCGCTGGGGTTAGACCCCGAAGATAATCTTCAAGGCCGAAGCAAAAGCAGCGGCGTCTGTAGCCACATAACCCAGGACCACGCCAGCGGAGTAACCCCCAGGGTTGCTAGGTGGCTTGTTGCCCCCAGCGGAATCAACGGCATTGACCCAAGAGTCAATCCCCCCGTTCAAGACTCCGCTGTTGAGGACATAGGCGGAAACCTGCAAAGACTCTATCTCGTCCAGGATACTGATGAGGAACTGGAGAAACCTCTCCAGGGCATCAATCTTCCGTTCGATGAGATCGATAAAGTCCCGGATCTCTTTCAAGGCGCCGTTGTAGGCATCTACGAGAGCCTGTATCTTGGCAAGGATATCGTAGAAGATTTCCCCAGCCCACGGGATAACGTCTCGGAAGATACTTACCCTCTGCCAGTTAGGGGTAGACCCTTGCTGCAACAGGGAGGCTACCTGCGAGATGGCTACCAGGACATTGAGCCGGTAGACCGGGTCTACATAGTAGAGGTTGTAGGCACCGCTCAGGGTCTCCACGGGCAAGTCCGAACCCGGGTCACGGATCAGGCCAGAGACCATCTCTTGAATGGTGGTCTTCCCGGCCAAGACCCCTTGAGTCAGAGGCCCCTTGGGGGCAGGGCCCGTCATGATCCCCGCAAAAGCCTGTGCTGTCCCCAGGTTGGCAAGCATGGCCTCCCCCACGGTGACCGCCAGTTGATTGGCCTTACGCTTGACCACGAAGGTCTGCCAGGGGAACTTGGGAGGGTTGACAAGGTTACCCACCTGATCGAAGTTCTGGGTAGCTTCCGGGGGTACTTCCCCGACCACAAAGTCAACCCCGGGGCCTAGAATAGGGACATACGAGAGGGAAGCAAGCTCGTTGGCCAATGCCGTCAAGGAACCCCTGCCCACCTCGGAAGAAGAGGTCACCCCTGTTGGGAACCCGTTGGCATCGAATGTCGCAGTAGGTTCCAGCGGGAAATGGAAGTTCAAGGAGAAGGCCGCCTTGAACAGAAGCCGCAGCGACCCCAGGACATCAAACCCCCCAGGAAGGTCAGGGATGGATGCCCGGACCTCCGGGGTGGGGTCCCCCATGATCAGGTTCTCCCCTGGGTAGTCCTGAACAAACTGCCGTAGCCCTGCCCTGACTTCCCGTGGCTCAGGGAAGATGATGTTGTCGTTGTTCACGTCAACATTCAGGGTGCCCAGGAAAGGCCGCACACGGTACGTGTAGGTCTGGCCTTTGACCACATTGGTGTCGATGTACCGAAAGGTCCCTAGCTGGCCCAGGAGAAAGGTAGCTGTGCTGGACCCCGTGGTAACCGGGTGATAGTCCACGTACCTTCGGAAAGGGCGCCCATCGGTCTCCCTCACGATGTAGGTCTGGTCTGTGACCTTCCCCCTCAGGTCGGTATAGCTGACCACCTTGGTAACGAGGTCCCCGGTTTGAGCGGTGGTCCGTTCTACCAGGTAAGCGGGGGGGCGAAACTCGTCTACCAACGATGTGATCTGACCCCGGAATCCAGGGTCCGGAGGCAGCCTGTCTGTCGGTAGAGACCATTCTACGGCAATTGCGGTAGGGGGGGTCGAGAAGACACTGGCCACCGAAAGCAAAGGGTCTTTGCTCTGGTTGAGAGGGAAAGCTCGGATGTTGAGGGGAGCCCTTAGCTTGGGAGCCCCCGACTTCTTCCCGAAGAAAGCCAGCAGTTGTTGAACCCGCCTGAGAAGCTGGGCGACGCTGGAGGCGTCTACCATGATCACAACGAAGCCGCTCTGGGTAGCCCCCGCCAAAGGACGTGGCCTGTTGGCATCCTTGGTATCGTAGAGGCTGGCTTTGAAGGTCGTCAGAAAGGCATCTACCCCGCCGAAAAACTCGAAGAAGTCTTCCGAGGTGACGGTGGGGATATGGTAGAGACCGTAGAGCCCCGTACGGCGTAGACTCTCAAGGAAAGCTTGGATCAGGGCAATGAGAGCCTGAACCAGTGCGATGATGGGATTACCAAAGTCTACCAGGAAAGCCTTCACGGTATCCAGGATGGCCTTGAGTACCTCCAAGAAGGTCACCAGGGTCTCAAGGACAGAGCGGACCTTCTCGAAAAGGTCCCCTCCCGGGACGGTCAGTTGAAAGCTTTTCCAGGTAGCCATAAGCCCTTCAATCTATCTAGTTGCTGGCGATATGCAGCTATCTGTTGCCGGGTGGCTTCGATGGTCTTGCGTACCACACCAGCCATAGCTTCCTGAATAGGAAATTGGTCCCGGTAAGCCCAATTCAGGGGGGGTTCGTCTGCAACGCCAGGAGCCGGTATAGCTGGCTCGGGAGGTCCACCTGGGCCTGCTGCCTCCGGGCAAGGGCTCTCACTATCTTGGCCAGGGTCCCTGTCTGTCTGTTCAGTCTGCCGTCCAACCATGCGTATCTCTTATCGTAAAGGCCCTCTTGACCCAAGAGGAAACCGTAAACGTCCGCCTCCAAAGTAGCTGCTAGACCCTGTTGTGCAACCACGTCAGCTAGCAAAGACGCAAGAAGAACCCCCTCCGCACCGTTCCCGTACATGGAAGGCGAAGGGAGACCACCGCTATCAAGAACAGGCACCGTAGCGAAAAGGGTATTGAGGCTGTCCTTGGTGGCTATGCTTGCCTCAACTTGCTGGTAGAACCCCAGCATACTGTTGAGCCCTGCCAGGCTTACCCCATAGGCGCCGGCCATCCTTACGCTGTCCGGGCCATTGGCGGTCAAAGTCCCCGATACAGTGGCCACGTTACCCACCACGTTGGCGATCTGGTAGGCCCCTCGATTGGGCCCCGTCAAGAAGAACGCCACGTCACCAGGGCGGACAGACCCTACCAGGGGAATCGCTGCCGTCAGCGTACCGGGACCCACATTCACGGTGACCGCCGTAGGGTTGGGTACCCTGTCCGTAAAGATGAGGTCAAAGGCTGCAAGGAGGGCTTCCTTCTCACTGTAGACCGGGCCCAAGTTGGTTTCGAGAATAGCCTCCAAAGCTCCCAGAAACCCCGTCAAAGAAGTCAGGTCAGAGTAGGTGACCAGGGGGTTCTCTACCCTGAACCCAACAAGGTTGTTGCCCAACAAGCTTGTTAGGATGAGGTGGTCTTCGTCGGGAATCGAGGCTACTTGCCGCCGTTCATAGGTGTCGGGCCCCGTGAGGATGACCACCGTATACCCAGGTAGAACACCGTTGGTTTGGAAGTTTGCCCCGATGGACTCCAAGGTGGTCCCTGCCAGGATGGTGCCCACCCCCGTCAAAGCAAAGGAGCTAACCCCTACCTCGGCATTCACACCGCTATCCAGGGAAGCAAAGGGTGTCTCGACGGTCAACGTTGTCGGGGTAACCCCCGTGATACGATGCCAGGAAGTCTGGCCGTTGGTACCCGTCAAGATACGAACAACCTGCCCCACCAGGGGTACAGGGGCAGGGAAAACCCCAGCCGTACGCTGTAGCGTGACCAGAGAAGGAAGGTCTGCGGTGAACGTAAGGGGGGCCGTTGTTACGGCCTGGATAGCCGACACGCTATCCAGGACCCCTTGAAGCCTACCCTTGCCAAAGGCATTGGCTTCACAGTCAAAGCTCGGGTTGAGAACGGGGAAAGCCAGGTCCCCGCTGTCATCCTGACCCTGGCCATAGAGAGCAGGGGCCTTGTCCGGGCTCAAGGAAGCCAAAGCATAGCTGACCCCCACCGTCAAAGCTTCTCCCACAGGGGGGGAGTGAACCTCCAAAGCCGAAGGGACCAACGGAACCGAACCATCCAAAGGAGGGAAGGGTTTGATGTAGGTCAAGACCCCCTGCTCCGGAGCCAACCCCACATCCTTTCCTTCCTGGTAGTAGGAAAGGTCGCTGTCCGCCTGGTATACCGTAGCCCCTTCCGCCACGGGGCCCGCCAGCAACCCCGTGAAGGTGAGGGTGGTTGCCGTCAAAGCAGCCACCTCGTAAGGGCTACCCGCCAACACAGCGCCCCCACGATCTTGGATAGTGACCTTCTGCCCTATGCTGAAAGCAGGGCGGATAAGATCGGAGCTTCCGGCGGTGGTGTCCACGGTCAAGGTGTTACCGATGCTGGTGGCTTCGGTGGTTAGCGCCCAGGGTTGCCGTTGTTTGATACCCAGCAAACCCGTCACATTCTTGACCCCAAGGTCAAGCAAAGGGTCCCCATCCGAAGAGCCCCCCGTACTCACGCCAAAGACATTCTTGGCCGTCTTGAACACCCGGCTTTGCGGGGCCGGTGACCATGCCGAAGCGTAAGTCCCCAAAGCTAGCACCACGAAAGGCGGCCCTGTGACGGTGTAGGGGCCGGGGGCAATCAGATAGCGGTCATCGATCTGATTGGTAGCCACCCTGACCGTGACTACCGGCGGATTGGTCAGACTCCCATCGAACCGGAAACGACCATCCTGATTACCCACCACAATACCCGTGGCATCCTGCCGGACATCCTCCAGGTAGTTTATCAGGGTGTTGGTGAACAGCAGGTAGCTGCGGAAGGCCAGGTCATCGTTGGCAGCCCGACCCTCAGGGTAAAAGAGACTCTCTCTCCCCTGCTCTGCCAAGGAAGGCGTTGCCCTGTTGCTCAACCGAGGGCCCACTGTGGGGATACTCGCCTGAGCCTCCTCTTGTTGCCTACGGGCCACCTCCGCCCTCAAGGTGCTGAGTTTCTCCACCCTGTCGTAGAAAGTATCCGGAGACCACGCGGTGTAGGAGGCTTGGAGCACCTGGCCCGATAGCCCATTGGTTGCCGAAGGGGCTATCGTCCGGGTATAGGTGGCCTGGATTCTCTTCCCCGCCCCCGCGGCGCGGTAACCCTTGTAGGCCAGCGACAAGCTCTCGTTGTCCCCCAGGGTATCCGAGACAAGAAGGGACCCCGCAGAGTCCAAGAGGTAGTCTTTGGGGTCAACCAGTACCCCCCGCTGCCCTTCGGTGCTGCGGATAACCAAGCTTTCGCTATCCCCTACCAAGGGAGCAGAGGCTTGGAAGGCTAGCGTCCCCCCAGGGTAGACAGGCCGAACACTACGAGCCAAGAAGGAAACCCCAGGCTGAGCTTCCCGGGCCAAGGGATAGTCCAACGTCAGAACCGTGGTCCCCTGGGTATACTCAGACCCACCTACCTGGTAAAGGTCCAAGGTTGTGAGGCTCTGAAGAAGGAGTAGCGTCCCTGGTGGGTAGCTAGTGACCCTGTCCCCTACCAGGGTGATGCGTTGACTCCCTGTGGGGGCTGCCTGGTAGAGAGAGGGGTCTAGCTCAAAGAAAGCAGGGAGCGAAGGGGACACCGCCACCATGCGCAGCACCCCGGAACTTCTCTCCAGAGTTACCCCGGTAGCCCCTTGCCGGAAAACCTGGGGCGCTCTCAGGTTGACGGTGGAGAGACTGGTCCCCGGGTCATAGGTCACGGTGTCTAGCAAGTAGACATCGCCCCCGTTGACCCGTATGGCTTGACCAGGGAGAAGCTCTGTGGTCCGGTCTCCCGCCAGGGTAAAAGAAGAGGCTCCCAGCGTGATGGTGGCGGGGGCTGTGCGAATAGGCGGTTGAAGAACCGTGATACTACGTTCTCCGCCCCGGGCGCGTAGAATGTAGTAGTCTACGTAAACGTTCTCCCCTGGTTTGAAGTTACCATGCGGGAAAAAGTTGGTGACCTGGCTCGAAGGAAGGACCTTGATGGTCCTGGTGTTCAGGTCAACCGCTACCTGGGTTCCATTGACCAGGGGGCGGCTCCCTCGAAACACCTTGGGAGGGGGGTTTGAAGCCAGGGGCAACCCAGCCGGGTCAAACGTCACCGTGGACGTCTCGACCACGATCTCTATTTGCTCTTTACGGACAAGGAACCCCCCGGGTTCTGTAACCAGGGCACCCGTCGAATCCGCAATATAGCGGATAGTCATTTCCTCTCCGGAAAGGAAGGGGGTTGCGAAATCGAAGTACCCCAGGACGGGGCTTACCCTGAAGTCCACCCCTGCAACTAGAAGAAGGGCGGAATCGAGAGAAGCCGCCAGGTTTACGTCCAGTTGGCTAAATCGGACATGGCCGGTTGCCAGGCTCACTTCAACTTGCCCCTGGGGGAGAAGCGCCGCTGGGGTCAGGCTGGCATCGTCTGGCTTGGAGGTTGCCAACGCCGTGAAAGAGGACCCTCCAAGGCGGAAACGTAGCCGGCCTACCCATCCGGGGTCTACGGTGTAGGGGGGTACATTGGCTATCGTGCCCAGGGGGGTCAGACGTTCTACCTGGGTTGATGGGTCCAAGGTACTGACGTTCGTCCAGGTGCGGTCTACCAGAACCTCCGGGGGCCGCCGAACCTCATAGACAACGGAAGAGGCACCTATCGGAAAAGGCTGCCCCACAGTCAGCGTTGTAGCGGCTGCCGAGTTTACCGTGTAAGCCCCTGAAATCGAAGAGGGCTCCCTGACAATCAGAACGTCCCCAGGGAGAACCCCCGAGGCCAGGAAGTTCTGGGTAGTGTCTTGGAAGGTCACCCCTGGAATCAAGACAACACCTGTTGTCTGCGGGGCTACCCTCAAAGCTCCGGGGGAGGTCGTGAAGGTCAGAAACCCCGAAGGGTAATCCAGATCGACATCAGCACCCAGAACCAAGGGGCTATAGACGTTGGAAGAGGGGAACGTCTCCAAGGCCAGAGACACTGTGCCCGGGACCAAGAGAGGGTCCGGTAGCTGGTACGTCCGGGTATCCTTCCCCAGGGCGCTGATCTGATTGACAACCCGACTGGCAAACGTGAACGTAAGCTTCTGCCCGTCCAGGATGTAACCCAGCGCTGACGTGTCCGGTAGGGCGATGGGGGGGTCTAGTCGTTTTAGCAAACCAACAAAAGACCCGCTTCCCTGGGTTACTTGGACCTCCAACCTCCCGGTAGCCGGGTCTGCTGTTGGGGGCAATCCGAGCTTGGAAAGCCATGCAGCATCGCTGTAGAGGCGGTCATCTACAGGGCGCAAAGGAAGCACGACATCGGGGGTGCCCAGGATGGGCTTTGCCCACAGGGCATCCTGGGTAGTGTAGAGGTTGGCTACATCCTTCAAGTCAGGGTTGGTAGCCGACAGGTTTACGTAGCTCCGGAAAAGGCGGAGGGTCTGCCCCTTCTCCAAAGGGAGGTCCCCGGTGTAGAGGGTCACAGCCTCTCCGGTGTAGAGCGCCGTGTCGGATGCGCTAAATCGAACCTGCCCGGTTGACCGGACAACTTCCACGTTACCGGAGACCCCGGGGTAGCTGGGGTCAAGGGCATCTACGAAGGTTACGTAGGGTAGCTGTACCTGGTCGAGACCTACGCGAACCCAGAGATCCGTACCCTCTTGGATAAAGGAGAGGGGGGCCAGGCCCGAGGTGAGCCTTGATGCTTGCAGAGTACCCAGAGGCGAAGAGGGTACCGTGAGACCTGCACCTAGAAGGATGCCGTCGTAGTAAGACGGTAGCTGGATAGCCTCGATATCGGAGGCAAACTTTACCCTCCCGGTATCGGAAGCCCACTGAAACGTACCGCTTGCCGGGATACCAAAGGCACCCTCGTTGGGGACTTCTACCGGGGTAAGCCAAAGGCCATCCCCCACCCTTAGAAGCGGGTAGTGTCCGGTTGCCGGTAGAGGGTTCAAGTACCGCGGGGTCACCCCATCAAGAAGGCCAAGTGCAACCTGTGCCGAGTAGCTCTCTTCGGGTTTCTGCCCTTGCCAGTAGACGGTGTCCCCGGCGTAGATGGTCAAGTCTACGTCAGACCAGTTCAAGTTGCCGGTAGCCAGGCTTACCTCCACCGTGGCGGAAGGCAGCAGCAGGGGGGACGTGAACGACGAGTCGTCCGCCACCGCAACAACGGCAAAGGAAGAGGTTCCAACAACGAGGCGGACAGGCTGAACACCCCCCAAAGGCGCTACCGGTGGGGAAGGCACCTTGAGGCGGGTAGTGTTGCTGGTGTCAGAAATGACACCGACAGTATCTCGGCCTCTCCCCGGCAGGGGGTAGAAGCTACCCTTCAGACCATCGTAAGAGAAGCGAAGAAGGGAGCCGTCGTTACGAGTCCACCCCAGGCTACTCGTAGCGAGAGCCCCTTGGCTGAGGGGTAGGACCATGTAGTCATTCTCCGGGACGGACTCATCGGCGGGGTACGCGGCATCGAAAGCCCCTTGATCCGAGACTCGGTTGTCGGGGGTCAAGGTGTAGGGGGAGTTGGAAGCGCCTACCCGAGGTTTTTCTAGTACGTAACCGGAGAACACATACGCCATAAAATCACCTGGCCTGTACCCACACCCGATGAAGCGGAGGGGCTAACGCTGCCCACGATAGCAATGGGCTGGGTAAAGGCAAAGAATGCCTGGTCCAGAGCTACCCCGATGGCAGCAGCCAACTTCGGACCTCCCAAACCCAGCAACCCGGAAGCCGGGAAGGCTGCGATCAAGAAAGGTATCGAGGAGGCGCCCTTGTAAGACACCAGACCTGTACCTACACCGACGTTGGGATGCTGGGTAACCAGGACCCCTTGCAGGAAACCCAGGGTCAAGCCCGACCCGAGAGCCAGGGCCAAGCGGGGTGCCTGGATACCCCCCAAGCCTGCGGCAGAGAAGCTAGCGAGAAGCCCTGAGGTGATAGAGGGTGGGGGGACCAGAGGATTCAACCCGGCTCCCACACCCAGAGACCCCACGTCCGCGGTGCTCACGGTCACGGCCCTTATCCAAGAGGACGCCCCAAGACCTACGGCATTGGCCAGTTTGATATTATCCGGGCCCAGGAAGCCAGCGGCCACCATGGCTTCCATGACGGCAAACGTCACACCGGGAGGAGTCAGAGGCATAAGATCGACCTGACCACAGCACAACCCGGGAGAGGCAACCCTGTCAGAAGGTCCAAGGTAGGCACACCGGGGGGAAGAACAGGGGCTCCCCGACATACCCCCAAGATAGCCGCAGGACCCCCCAAGAGAACTTGTGAACTCACCAGGGAGATGGCTGCTGAAGCCGTGAGGGTTATCGCTAGTCCAGCGGTCATAGCCAAAGCCCCTCCCGCGGTAGCCGTCAACGCCCCGGCACCGGCTGTCAACGCCAGGATACCGGAAGCTGTCGTCAAGGTAAGAGACCCTGCCCCTACGGATACCGCGTAAGCCCCGGCGGCGACGGTGGTAGACATGGCCCCTCCTAGGACCTGGGTTGTCTTGGCACCGGCCAGGACCGTCTCGGATACACCCCCTGCCAGGATGGTAGAGGCTTTACCCCCGGCGATAATCGTCTCGATAACCTGTAGAGCATACTGGTACTGACTCTTACCCGCAACCAGCAGGTTCAGTTCTCCGAAGTTTCCGCTGTACCCTGAGAAGGCATTCTGGTTTATGCGGTCAGCCTGTTGTTGTAGCTTGCCGCTAACCGTCAAGAGGTAGCTGCTACCTACAACCTCTTGGCGTTCCCCGGTGGTGGTATAGAGGACGTTACCCTGCACATCGGTAACAACAGCAAGGTTCTGGTCATTCCCGTTGCCCCGGAAAGTCTGCTTGACCGCCGAGTGGTAGGTGACATCGACAGCATTCCCCCCTTGGCTGTCCCCTTCGGTGTTGTGGCCTATGTCAAGCTTGACCCCGCCTTGAAGAGTCCCGTGGATCGAGGTGTTTGTGGGGTTCGAGGCGCCAATGAAGAACTTGAGAGCCCCTAGGAGGTTGACTTCGGCGGATACCTCCCCAAGAGCTTTGTCCTCCGGGGGTTTCGGGACGTTGACGAAGAGTTTCCCTTGCTTGTTGACGGAGACAGCGAAGGGGACTTTCTGGTTGGCCCCGGGTGGCTGTAGCCGGAAGAGGTATCCCCCTGCCAAGCTCTTGGCTTCATCGAAGCTACCCGGGGACCGGCCTACCTCTTCCAAAGCAAAGTCGCCTGGGGCATAGGCCAGGAAGTCCGTAAATATCCTGGGCCTGAGGACCTTTCCATACTGCCGCTGACCTTGCGCAGAGTCCGGATCATTGCCAACCACGGTGCCATAAACTGCCTCGATATACCGGGCGGGTCTCGATTGACCAAAGCCGTCGATCTCGTCCAGGACATCCGGGGTGAGGTTGGAGACATGGCGAACCTCTAGGCGGTGCTCTGTGAAGGCAAGGCCACTCGACTCGCCATCCTCGAAAAGCTCCCCCGGCATGAACTCCGAGTAACTGGCCCGGCGATGGTTGGAGAAGGTGACCGGGGTAGTGGCCGGGTCATTCAGGAAGGAAGCAGCCTTCCCATCTTGCCCAGCATACTTGTAGACGGAACCAGGCAACCCGGCTCCCCTACCTTGCCAGGTAGGGAGACCGTAGAACCCTGTCTCCGGGAAAGCCCCCTCGGTAAGAAGCTCCGGGGGGACCAGGAAAGCCTGGCGGCGGATAGGGCCCGAGTAGCTAAACGAGGCCCCGGTGGAGACCACTTGATGAACAGCCTGGATAACGAGGCTTCTCTCAGCGTCTCGCAATTCAAAGAGGTCTCCCGCCCGGTTGGTCATCCGGATATCCCGGGAGAGAACCAACTCGGAACCCGCGGAAGACATACCCCCCACGTCCCCAGGCCGGAGGAAAAGCCGCTTGTACCTGAGGTTTGGCCCGTACACCTTGGTGTAGAGAGCCTGGTCTTCCTCGGTCAGGGTGGATGGGTCATCTATCCCGAAGGGGTCAAACCGCAACCCTATCTTGTTTCCCACAGGGATACAGGCAAGGATGTGTAGCTCGTAGGAGTTGCGGTGCTGCCTACGGAATGCGCAAAGGACAAGGCTCCCCTCTTCGGGGACACCGCCCCAGAAGGAACGAGGCCCCGCCAGCGTAGCCGTTATAGGAGTCTCATACCTCTTGGCAGGACCCCCGGATAGCAAGGCTACGTCCGCCCTCATGCTCACAGGGTCTACCCGCGAGATTACCCCCATGCGCAACCCTGAGAAGGGGTTGTCTTGGTCTACGAAAGTCTTGGAGGACTCTACCCCTAGAGGTTTCCCCTGATTCCAGCTTGTCACAGGTTGTTATCCCCTTGAATAGCCTGGGCCAACTTTAGCTCAAGATTGGCGATAGTTTGAAGGATTTCTGCCCGCGTCACTTCCAGAGCTTTCTGTTCTTCTTGAAGCTTGGTGACAGCGTTGGGGTCGTTGGCCTCTTGCAGCTTGGCTGCGATGGCTGCCAAACGAGCTTGGACCTGGGAGAGGTCATGCCTCTTGCTGCTGAGTTGCCCTTGGAGCCCAGCCTGCTTCTGGGCAGACTGTAGCTTGGCGCCGTAGTTATCCAGGGCCACCCCGATACGATTCTTGGCAGCATCAAAGTCCTGGGCTATGGCCGCCGGGTCTCCCAGGGCTTGCCGGCGAAGACCCGAGTAGGGGGGCGTCAGGTTGGTAGGACCTGTGCCCGGCCCAAAGCCTTGTTGAACGGAGACGGTGTCTGCCTGTGTCGCCAAACCACCGCGCAAAGCATCTTCGTACTCCTGGTGGGGAGTGTCCAAAGCGGAATAGAGATTGTAGAGGAAGGCATCGATCTTCCCCTGCACCTCTTTGTAGGTTAGCTTGGCAGGTTGGTAGGGGCTTCGGTCTTCGGGGTTTACCGTGAACCTTGCGGTATCCGATACCTGGACTTCAAGGTCTTGGAGGCTTCCAAAGAGCTTGGACGCATCGGCGCCGGTAGATGGCAGCACTTGGACCTGGTAGCCCACATTCAGGAAGGCTAGCTCTTGCCGCCCGGAGAGGCAGACACAGTTGTCATCGGGGACGGTCTCGTTGAGCTTCCCAAGCTCAGCTATCGTCAAGGCCCTGGATAGCTGCCCTGCCTCTACGCTAGGTGGGGTTCCCACTTGCTCAGGGGACCCCAGGGGGGCAGCGTCAATGAAGTTTGCGGTACCCGTGAGGATTTCCGCCTTACCCTCGGGGGTAATGACGGCACCCGTTGCCAGGTCTGTCGGGTCAAGGGTTGCCAGGTAACTTCCTGGGTTGGGAGCCCCGGTGTAGATCGTGGTTAGACCCTGGCTCTGGGCGGTCAAGGAAGCAAAGAGGTCCCCGGAGAGGGCCGACTGAAAGCTGACCGTGGCCCTTTGGTTAGGCCCAACCCCAGCAGGGTTGACGATCAACGAACCATCCCGCAGGGTGACACCCCGACCATACCGGTAGTGGCCTATTACCTCAAAGCCACGTTCATCGGATACAGGGCGTACCAGGACCGACATATTGGAGGCGATCACGTTGGTCGCCGGGGTGTTGTCCGGGTTGGAAGCGGTGATGTTGCTGCCCGGGAGCAAGGCAAACTGGTTGATCCAAGAGCCCTTGTCATAGGCGTAAACGTAGACCCCCGCTGTGGTTAGCCCGTAGCTGTACCGATTCCGATTGAGTTTGTCCCGTAGAAGCTGGACCTGGTCGGGGTCGTAAGACCCTTCCAAACCTGATTGGAGGAGCTTCTGACCCTCTTCCTTGGCGTTTTTCTTGTATGTTGCCTGGTTCTTCTTGGCTACCGCTTGGGTCTGGCCGTCCGGTTTCTTCCCGGCAAGCTCAGAGACGGACCCTACCGTGGGCTTGAAGGGTCTGGTGTAGACCATGACGGCATTGGGATACCCCAGGGACCTCCCCGTCTTGGGATGCCGGAGGTAGAGAGGCTCATAAGGGCTGACCCCCTTGGCATCTGCCTTCTGAAGGGTATCCGGAGGGAAGGTGGCAGCATCCCCTAGCTTCAGAGTGAACTTCCGATTCTGAAGCTTCTTGGGGCTCAGCCCACCCACAGGGGCTTTGGCGTTCCCCTTATCCGTGAGGGTGCCTATGCCTCTAGGGGCATGGAACTTACCCCTTCTTGCCGTCAGCGTCAGGGTGGTTGTTGCCCTCCCCCCAAACTCGATGTTGTGGCTGATACCGGAGACGTACCAAATCTGATCCCGGTGAACGAGGTAGACAGGGAACCCCAGACGTAGCTCGGGACGAAGGGGGATGGTTACCGTCCCCCTGAACCTACGGGCATTGAGTCTATCCAGCACGTCCATGCCGTGATAGAACATCTGGGTAGCTGACCCCATGAAGGTTGAGTCGTAGGTGTGGGTTCTCCAGCCATACTTACGTAGAAGGTGGTAGTCCGTCACCGTGACGTGGGGGGTAAGCTCCTCAGGCATACCATAGTCGGTATTGCCTCCCCAATTGCCATTGCATTGAAGCTGTGTGACCACCTCGGCTTCGGACTCCGAGAGGTCTTCCGAGATAATGTCAATGTCCTGTATCCAGGAAAGAGGCTTGTTGCTGAGGATATCCAGGTTGTAGAAGGGGGGTTTGAAGACAATGTCCCCCGTTACATCCATGAAGAACTCAAAGCCAATCGCCTCTTTGCAGAGGTTGGCGATTTCGAGCTTGGTTTGGAACTCAGCCTGAAAGAAGTTCAAGTCTCCGGCGCTCATAAACTGAGTCCGGAAAGCTGTTACCCCAGGGTCCGTAGGGTCAAAGACAGACTGAGGGTCTTTCCCGTTGGCGTTGAAGATGATCGAAGATACCAGGTTGCCCTTGCCAGCATTCTTGGCTTTCCCCTGGCTAATCTCTTCGGAGATGCTCGAACCCCTCACGGCGACGCCATTGATTCCGTAGAGGAGAAGGTTGGACCTGATACGGGAGAAGCGCTTCTCCCAATAGAGCATGGTCTCCGCCAGGTTGTTCTTGAAAATCTTGGGCTGGTCCCCTTCCCGGTAGAGGCTGACCAGGGACCCGGTCCCCAGGACAACGTCCCCAAAGGATTGGTGGGCCAGGGTGAAGATCATGTCGTAGGGGTTACGCCCAAAGAGGACGTTGCCGAAGATAGACCAACCCATCTGGTTACCGCCCACAGGGGCCGTGTAAGCAGGATTGATGTTGATCTGGCATAGCTCCCACCACTTGAGGATATCGGCGCACTGTATGCTGACAGTGGTATCCGAACCACTCTGCGAGGTGCTCACCTCGGTAATGAGGCCCCAGAAGGAAGGGTAATACTGCGGGACCCCCTCAATCAGAAAGTAGCCCTTGGCGTAAACCTCAATCTCCATCATGGGGGTCAGGATGCACTCCCCGTCAAAGAACAGGTCATCTGCGGTATGCCTGGGGACCGTCAGGCTGATGGACGCTGACCCGGGGGCGCTGTCGATATTGAGGTCTACCTGGATAGAGGTGACGTACTTGTTGATATCGAAAGTCTTCCGGCATGAAGAACACCCGATAAGGTTGCTTTCGCCGTTGATCAGCACGGTGGCGTCCGGAGACATGACCACGGTGGGCCGGATGTTAGGCTGAAAGGTTCCGGTGTAAGGGCTGCGTGCCATTTCGATTCCTTCGGGCTAGGTCTGCTTTTATAGCAGCATCCAGGCCCAGACCAGGCTTTTGCGGGCTAAGCCCGGAGTCCCTGGCAGCCTGAGCCCTGATCTCAGCCTGTACCTGTTCAGGGGGGGCCAGGTTGTAGACTGTGGCCAAAGCCGGTTGTAGCGGGTTGGGGTTGGTGGGTAGCAGCTTGGGGTTCCTCGGCAGGACACCCCCCAAAGTCAAAGTCTCGTTGACCTGAGAGTCCAGAAGGAAGGTAGACCTCACCGTGAAGGCGCCGTTGTACTCCAAGGTGTAGGGCTGTTCTTCCGATTCCGTGAAGGAGAAGGTGTCAAACGAGCCGATATACAAGGTGCCGTCGTAGTAGATGTAGACAGAGCCCACTGCCGCAAACGTCTTGGGCTGACCTTGGACCCCGGATTCCATGTAAAGGGCACCGTTGTTGCGATAGATCAGGTAGAGGCTGAGGAAGTTCTGGAATGAGGCGGAGAAGTTACGGGCTGACCGGTTCAGGCCGCCGAAGGAGTTTCCCCCAGGGTCTCCCACCATGAAGGCAGCCAGCTTGCCGCTCATGTCGATCTTGTCTTGGCCATCACCCCAATGCTCTACGATGGGTCCGTACCGACCCCCCGTACCATCGCTGATGATCTTCTCGCTAGAGACCTTGAATGAGCTAGGGTTGACCAGGAAGCGAAGGGGCGGGGTGTTCTTCATGGTCTCTACCCCGTTGGCAAGCTCGCGGATATAGGCCGCTTGCCGGGCTTGTAGGTCCAAGCCCAAAGCAGAGAAGTTGAGGTCCTTGTTGGCAGACTTGGAGAAGAGGCGCTTTGCTTCGCTGCTGGCGCCGCTACCCGTCTTGGCCCATTTATCGGTCTGGTTGGTACGTGCCGAAGCCCCTTCGGGAGAAGTGCCCTTTGAGTTGCCCACAATGGCTTTGGCAGCGTCGATCTGGGAAGCAATCCCAGGAGGGGGGCCCCCTGCTACCGCCCTATCCAGGTCTGCCTGGTCAATGTACCCCTTCTTGTCCTTGTCGAGACCAAGGTTGGACCGATAGGAAAGGTCATTGTTCTTGGGGTTTGGGAAAGGCTTGCCGCTGACAGAAGTGTAGAACTCCTGGTGGGCGTAAGAGGCATAGAGGGAGCCATCCGGATTGGGGTATCCGCCAAAGTTCTTGCGGTAGATGGCGCCGGCACTGGCCCCCTTGCAACCTGTCTTCTTGAAGTATTTCTCAACCCAGAATAGCTGCTCCTCTGCGGAGAGGTTCTGGTAGGACGCCCACTCCTCAGGGGTCATCCCCAGCTTCCCGATACCTATGGGCTTGATAATCTGATTCAAGCCCTTGGCAACAGCCTCGTTGGTTCTCTTCCCGTTGCCACCGTCAAAGTTCTGTGCCCCTGGCTTGAAACCAGACTCGTTGTTGAGGACGGTAGCCAGGGCAAGGGGGTCTACCCCCAAGCGGTTGCACATCTCAACATAGGCTACCCAGAAGGATTGGGGTAGGTTAGCACCCCCCACGCCAGGTTGTGCGTCATCCGAGAGGGCATTGCTGTTGCTCTTGGCTACAGGTCTGGGGTCCGGTGTAGCTGTGCCTGCTGTTGCGGGGGTAGAAGCTCCCGGGATACCCGTCGTGGCATCTACGATGCTCGTGGGGATCTGCTCTTTGGCTGCAACGGTAGCGCTGCGGTCCAGAAGACGGCCGGATATCTGTAGGTTGGGGGGTATTATCCCGATAACGAACAGCTTGGGGTTAGGCTTGGCGCCATGGAGAGGGAGGTACCCTGAGCTAAGCTCATCCCCATCAAGCTCTAGGCTCTGGTGAAAGCTGAGTACCCTGTAGAGGTCGGGAGGGATATAGTCGGCCCTCCCCTCGATATCCGAAGCGATGCTTTGGCGATAGGTTGGCATGGGTTAGCGCCCCGGTGGTTTCAGGCCCCCCGTCACGGGGATGCCCTTGGAAGCATCTTTTGCTTTCTGACGGGCATCAAACCTGTCTGCAAAAGCTAGCTCTGCTTTGTTGTGGAAAGGGTCCGCGAGGTCGTCGTATTCCGACTGCCTCGCGGTTTGAACTTTCCCGGTCTTGGCTTCCTGGGCTTTCCTACGGGCATCAATCTCGGCAAGAGCCTTGTCTGCCGTCCCTCTCAGCGCCTTGTCTGCCTGGTCCTTGGCCCTCGCTTCATCTTCCGACAGCTTCCGGAATACCGGGCTTTCAATTGCGCTACCCTCCAGGGTTGTCCCTTGCCGCAGGGGGTTCTCCCGAGAGAACCCCGTGGAACTCACAGGTACCTTGTAAAGGCACTTTTCAACCTTGAAAGACCACGACACATTGAAGGCAAAGGGGTTCTCGTCGGTCTCATCTCGGGAAAAGCTCCGGAAGGTCCCCAGGTAGGTCCCCCGGTCATAGAGAAGCATCACCTTCCCCTGAAGAACGATGTTCCCCTGGGGGTCGTAGAGACTCCCGTTGTTCCGGTAGAGGTCGTAGAGGTCCTGGAAACGATCCCAGGCTATCGTCTCTCGCCTGAGCAGGGAGGTCAGCCCTGTCTTGATGTTCATGAACGAGCCGGTAGAGGCTTCCGCAGACATCTCGGTTAGCTCTTCCCACCAGTGCTGTTCAACGAAGCCCCCACGGGTCTGAAACCTCTCTATCTTCTTGGTGAAGTTCTCGTCCAGCGACTTCGGGTTGACGTGAAGGATGAGCGCGTGGGGTAGCAGAAGAGTACGTTCATCCAAAGGGGACGTGATCTGGAAAGCCAGAGGGACCCCCCCACGATGGGTTGCCGCAGCGTGCTGGTAGTGAGGGTCTGTCCCGGGGGCGTCTAGCCTTTGGAAGTTCTCGGGGTTCTGGAGGTTGATTCTGGGCATGGCCTAACATCCTCCGAGCCTGGCGCCGAGACCATATCTCGAAACCCTCTTTGACCTTACCCTCAATGATCTCGCCCAACATGCGGTCACCCACATTGACGTTGATGGTCGTGCTTCCCCCACCCCCACCCCCACCCCCACCCTTGGGGATGATCTTCTCCCCAGGGGCAACCGACGCAAAAGCCTCTCCGGGGGCAGGACGCATCACGGTTCCGCCTTCCGCATTAGCACTGGCCATGAGCGTCTTGGTAGCGTCGAAGTCCCCGGGGTTCTTCAACCCCGCCACCAGCTTGTCCCCTACCGCCTTGGGGTCCAACCCTGCCTGGATAGCCTTGGCCATATCCTGCAAGGGGACATCCTTGTAGAGGTAGTATTCGTACAACGCCGTACGCATAGCATCCAAAGTGCTATCCGTAACCGTATTACCCACCTCGCCCTTCAGGAAGGGCTTGTTTATCTTGACGCCCTGCTTGGTCGTCTTATCGGTCATGTCCTCAATAGCTGCGGTGGTGGCCTCGGTAGCCACCTTGGTTTCCTCCGCAGTCTTCTGTGCCTCTGGGGCAGGGGGTGGCTGTTCCGAGGGCTTGGTGGCAGCACCCGCCTTGCCATCCGTCATCATGGGCTGGCCCATGAGCTTCGTAAGCGATGAGGCCCCCAGGGTATCCAACCCCCGGTCGGCAATCCTCTGCCGGTCCTCTGCGGAGACACCAGCAGCCTCGATAGCTTCAGAGAGGGACTTGCCAGAAGAAGTCCCTTGGAGGATAGCGTCCACCTTGCTAGAGTCTTTGAGGTTGGCCCTCCCCACAAGGTCCCGCGTGGTGTTCAGGTCCCGGGAAGGGTCATTCATCCCTTGAAGGACCTTGTTCACAGCGGCATCCCGCTTCTTGGCCTCTTCCTCATTCTCGGGGGACTTCCGGATCTGACTCTGCAAGTCCTGGTAGCCCTTGGTCTTGGTCAGCTTGTCCCGATAGATATTCTCATCGCCACCCGATTGAGAATAGAGAGCCTGCATCTCGGCGGTGCCGTACTTCGTAACGGATGATTTGGTGGCATCCTTGAAGAAGGGGAGCGACGTGATTGCATCGTAAATCCCCATGATGAGGTTGTAATACTTGTTCATGAGGAAGTCGATAAGGATCTGAATCTTGTCGGTGACCGTCTGGGTAAGGCTTGTCTGCTCCTTGGCATAGTCGGTCATCTCCTTACCGTGCATGGCGATACGCTGTTGGTCATCGGAGAGGGAGGCGAATATCTGTTCGTCCGAGGTCCCCAAGACCTTCTTGGCAGCCTCGGTGTCCGTCTCACTGATACCCAAGCGTTGCAGGGTCTTCTTGTCTTCCTCTGTGACCTTGCCCTTCGTAAGGTTCTCCGCCAGGTCTGCTCGCATCTGGTCCATGCCCTTACGAAACTTGCTGATTTCGTCGAGCATCTCTTCAGTGACACCCCCGGGGAGGGAGGTCATGGCAAACATATCCATACCTGATAGCTTGTCGGAGGTCTTCCCAAAGAAGTTCTTGGCAATGGAGTCCACCTGCTTCAGGGTTGCCAGGGGGCCCGCTTGCTTCAAAGCTGCCGCGGTATCCAGAAGGTTGCCCTTGTCCCCTGATGCCAGGCGGGCAGACTGCTTGGAAGCGTCCAGGATCTCACTACGCATCCCGGAATTCAGCTTGTCCTGGTTCTTGGCCATGAACCCGGTCAAGTCCTCCCCTCCCTTGGAGATGGCCTCCCGCAGAGCCGCAGGGTCAATCCCCTTCCCCTGGGCCTCGTTCAAAAGGCCAGTCAGCTTGGTGTCAAATTCACCCCGGAGGTTCTTCGAGGTAGCCTTGGCCCCCCCACCCAAGAGGGTAGACTGAATCCGGCCGCGGAAGTCCTGCCCTTTGAAGTGACCCCCAAGCGTCTGGATAAACTTCTCTGCCTGCTTGGCATTCATGCTCTTGCTGACCAGCTTCAAGAGCTTGGCTGCCTCCCCCATCCGGAGGTTGAAGAGGCTCATGTCTGTAGACAGGTTGCGAACAATCCCAAAGAACTTGTTGGCTGCAATCCCCGACCCGGACATGATATCGTCCATGGCAGCAAACTGCTTGCTCACGGTTTCCGAAGAAGACCCCAGGTCTTGCATGACCTGGCTCTGCACCGTGGCAATCTCTTCCAAAGAGACCCCGAAACTCCGAGAGTAGACGACTCCTGACGTGATGAGGGACTTCGCAAAGTCCTCCACAGACTTCTTGGAAGCCTTGGCTTCCTCGGCTATCGAGAGAAGGGAGACTCCTTCCTTGGTAAGGGTACCTACGAAAGCCTCATGTTCTTTGGACGTGATACCAAGCTCAAGGTTGGTCGAGAAGTCAAACGCCGAGTCCCGAAGCTCTTTCATGGTGGACTTAAGCTCGTTGAACGAGGTCAGGCTTCGCCCCCCGCTCTTGGCAAGGAACTCGGTGGTGCTGGCTCCCTGCAAGACCGCCTTGTTGAACTCCTTTGCCTGAGCCTCCGCGTCAATGAAGAGCTTCACCAGGGCCATGATCGCCGCAGAAGCCATCCCCACAATAGGGCCCACCTTGGCCAAGAGGTTGACCACCTTGCCAACCCCCGCCCCCATGCCCCCCATGGCCTTGGCCATCATCCCGGCTTCTTTGCCCCCGGTGATAGCTGTCTTCCCGGCTGCCCTGGCGCCAGCGCCAGCCAAACCCTTGCCTACAGAGCCCAAGCCCTTGAGCAGGTTCGAGGCAAAGCCAGAGGCAGACTTGGAGGATAGCGATTCAAAGACCCCCTCAAGGGAATCCCCAAACTCTTTGGCCATATCCTCCCCGCCATAGCCCAGCAGTTCCTTGCGAAGTTCCGAAGCACGCTTACCTGCGCGACCCTCGAACTCTTCAAGGGAGTCCTTGACCTCTTTCAGGATCTTGGCGGACTCCATCGCAGCGGCTTTGGCTGCCTTGGGTATCTTGACGGCGTCTTTGATAGCCTTCCGGTAAGAGGCTATCACCTGTGTCTGGTCCTTCAGGTTTTGCTTGAGGGCCTTTTCGAGGTTACCCGCGCTACCCTTGTCCCCGGATTCCTCGGCCTTCTTGAAAGAGTCTTTGAGGTTCTTCCTCTCCTTGTTGAGCTTCCGGAGAGCCGCGGTCATCCCCTCGTACTCTTTCTTGGTGTTGATGACCCTCTTGGTGTGCTGCTTCAGGTCCTCAGACAAGAAGGGGTTGCGGCTGGCTTGCCGGAAAGTCTTGTTGGTATCCGCAATGCTTCTCCGCAAAGTCCCGAGGTTCTTGGCCACCCCGCGTACGGAGTCTTCATTGGCCTTGCTGAACTTCTTGGGGAGCTTCATTAGCTCCTTCCAGGACTTTTCCAGGCGGTTGGACTCCCGGATAGCCTCCTTGGGATCGAGTTTGACGGCAAACTCTAGGACTTCACGATTTGAAGGCATGGGGGGGTTCCTACTCCTTACGTCTAGGCAAAGGGCGAATGTCTACGCGGGGGGCCTCCCGGGCATTTTTCCATTTGGCATGGAACTCCTCTTCTTCCTCGGTAAGAGGCATGGGCCTCACCACCATGGAAGAAGCTTCCTGAGCCTCCACCGCTCTCCGCCGAGATAGCCTGTCGGCAAGTTCTTGAGGCGAAAGGCCAGCGAGGTCGGTTTTGCTGGTCAAAGGCACCTGAGCCTTCTTGCGACCTTCCTCCACCAGAGCCTCCAAGTCCCTGGCCCGAGACAGGCGTACCTGTTCCTGGTATTCCTCAGCCGCCCTCACAATCCGGTCGTGGAAATCTTCCTCTCCCTTGAGGTCCTGCTCTAGCTGCTTGGCCAGTTCTTCGGTCGTCTGGGCTATCCGAACCCTCTTCCCATCCCGAAGCTTGTGGACCTGGGGGTCCTTTTCCATGAGGACCACCTCCCGCAAGATCGTCTCTTTACGGGCTATACGGGTCTCAATCTCTTCCTTACGACGCTGGTGGTCCGCGGTGTGAACCCGCTTGATACCCTTGCCCGCAAAGCACCCCCCGATAAACTTGGCGTGCTCCCACTGACGCTCCATCTCTTCCCGCAAGTCCTGGAAATGGTTGAGACTCCGCCAGAGAAGCTGACCCCAATTCAGGCCGAGTGCCTGAGTACCCTCTACCCCCGTCAAAGACGGTGACAGCAGGTCCAGACCCTTGGTCTGGGCCCAACGTAGACGGGAGACAGGCTCCATGGCAAAAGCCTCTACCAACCGGATAGCGTTGTTCGCTTTGCGGTTGACCTCTGCCAAGTTCTGCACCACCCGCGTACGGGCAGGGGGTGGCATCTCTTGGAAGAACCCCCGAAGAGCCTCCCGTGCATTGTCTCGCTCTTTGAGGATATTTCTACCCCCCACCATGAACACTGACATGGCCAAGAAGTCCAGGTAGAAGCCCTCCCCCCTATCCTCATGGAGCCACCCCAGGTATGCAAACTCGTGGTGGTTAAGGCTCTTGAAAACAAAAAGGGTCTCACCTATCTTGGCCCGAAGAGGCAAAAAGCCCCGGAACAGGATAGGGTCCACATCCCGGTAAAGCCGAGGGTCAACCTCAGGCTCTTTCGGCAAGGCTGCCAGAGAGTCCTCTTCATCAGGACCCTCTAGCTCCTTACGCATAGCCTCCTGGGTTTTCTCGTACCTTGCCCGGACCTCATCTTCCGAGGCCGGCTCCAAGGTCAAGCCCTCCGAGGACGGAACATGGGGTTTATCCCACCCTGGGGCCCGGCATCGATCAGAACCTCTTTGGGCTTGACCCTCAAGACCGGTTTGACTTCCGAGGCCCCGGAAGAGCCGGTGTCTACCTGGCTCTCAGGGACTTCCAACCCCAGGCTACTTTCGGCTGCCTGTATCTCAGCGTAGCGGGACGAAGGAGCCGGGACGGGGGGAGGCTGTTGGCGTACCGGTGAGACGGCTACGGGGGGCATCCTCTCTTCATCCTCCGGGGGGCTCTGGGGGATGCTTGCATACACGGGGGCTCCCGTGGGTACTTGAACCTTCGGCTCTTCCTTGGGCTGGTCGATTGCCTTGAGGCGCACGTCCACGTCCCGCACCTCATCCAAACCGACCCCTAGCCGGAAGCCATACTCCGTAAGGATACCCTCTACCAGGGATACCGGGAGGGAGCCCATGGTTTCCTTGGCTTCTGTCAACAGACGACGTAGCTTCTCGTCGTCTGTCTCGTCCGGGATATAGAAGGTCACACCTTGCTTGGACTTCTCTTCGGCCTGGGCGAAGATATCCAGGACCTTGCGGTAGGCCACCGCCAAGGTCTCACGGCTCCAGGTAGCCACCACTTGCGAGCGAAGGAAGGCATGAAGCTCAACCCCAATCTCACGCTTGGGGTCCTTGGGGTCGGGTACCGAGACTACCGAGATATCCCGGAGGCTGTTTCCGTTGATCTCTACCAGGGCGCGGCTGATCGTCGAAAGCATCAGAGCTTCGAGGTAGTTCTCTTCCGGTTCCTCTTGGACCTCCGCCGAAATAGCCTGGTGCTCAGCAGGGCGCAGGTTTCGGAAGACTACTGGCAAACCCCCCAGGTTGACGGGGTCCTCCAGAATACCGATGTTGGTTGCCCCACTGAGCAAACTCGCAAGGTCCGTACCCGTGATCTTCTTTCCCATTTTATCTACCTTCTCCCCAGGTCGGGGGGATAAAAGACTAAGCCCCGGGGGGTTAGTCCCGGGGCTTAGTCTAGGCGAAGAAAAGGCGTTACGCTAAGAAGGTTACTTGGGCCGGGTTGACTCCGCCACTGAAACGGATCGAATACCCCTGGCCAGGGCCAGATCCGCTGGAATCCGTGGGGCTAAGACCCGTGTCGATGTACTCGCCGTAGGTGCTGACCCCGTCAATGATATCCGAGACCTTGAGGGAAGCCGTCTCCGTGACCATGGCAGCATCCGAAGAGTAGCTAGCAGCATACGATTCGTACCAGCAAGCCTCGTAGATCGTGAAGAGAGCCCGTACCTCGGAGACAAGAAACCCAGGGCCGTTGGGCTGGGTAGATGCCTTCTTGAAACCCGAGACCTCAAGACCCGCAGCCGATTGAGCCTCAAGGGTTGCAAGCTCGGAGAAGACCATCTCCTGCTTCACGTCAAACGGCCAGCGGTGGTGCTTCAAGCTCCGTACAAGGCCATCTACCCCTCCCTTGTACCCCGTGCTCTGCATGAGGTTCAAGATATAGAGAAGCGTCTTGCTTACAGAGATGCTCATCGACTCAGTGTTGCCAGGTACAAGCTCTGCTACCTGGTCACCGAAACCGATACCCCGGACACCCTCTACAGAACGGCTCTCGTCTGTCCCGAACTCGGACATGACGCCGATCTGCTGAAAGGACTTCTTTCCCGTGAGGTATCCGAATACCTTGTTCTTCTGGGAAACAACGGCGTGGGTGTTGGGCGCCGTACCCATCCTGTAAATGTAAGTTTCTGCTGCCGTGCCCATAGTCTAAGCCCTTCCCTTGTTGTTTCCCCATAGGAGACTTAGGCCCGATCACTTCCCGGGGGGGAAGAACAGGTCATGGATCTTGCCAGCCTGGTTGGCCAGCTTGGTGACTTCTTCCGTCACAAAAGGCTGGGCCAGGTCGGCCGTGTTCAGAAGGTGGTTCATAGTGGCCGCTACGTAGTAGAGGTCTTCCCGGGCCTTGGTGGCGTTGAACTTACGTCCCTCGCCCACGAGCGCTGTGATCTTGGAACCAACCTTGGCAATCTTGGCCAGGGTTGCCTCAACCAGAAGGCTGTTGGTCTCCAAAGTCCCTACGGATGCCTCAGAGGCTACCGGTGCAGCGGGTAGCTCTACCGGGACATACTGACCATTCGAGGCCAGCTTGTAGTAGGTAGCGTTGCTGCTTTGGTCCTTACCCTTGATAGCGCCCTCAGGGTTTTTGAGGTTGCTGATAAGGTCCCGTAGACGGTCAATGTCGTCTTTCTTGATCTGAGCAGTCAGCCCACCATTTTCCTGAATCTGCTTCTGGAGAATGGCGATCTGGCGGTTGATCGCCTCAACGGCTTGGGAGACGGCTTCCGAGGTGGGGGCATCCATGGCGTATCGCTTTCCTTGTGTAGGTTCAGAATAAAAGGGTTTCCGCTGTGCCCAGATGGCCCTCTTTGGCTGGAGGAGCTTGTTGAGTACCGCTGTTGACGCGGCAAACATAGCCTCCCCCTTGGACAGAAAGGTTTTTACAATGTCCCGGGCTTCGTAGACATCGGCCGCAGCCTCTACCACAAGCGTCAAGACAGAGACCGCCCCTAGATTACGCTCAACCCCATCCGGGGTCCTCACGTAATCCCTGAAGCCATCTGTACCTACCGTCACTATCTGGACAGGGTCGTCCATACCCTAACTGTCTACACATAAAGACCCTAAGGCGAAAACAGCCAGGCTCAGGAGAAGCTCGGGCCTAAATGAGGTCAGCCCCGAAGCATCCAAGGGGTTGACCTCAGGGGGACTCGGCAGGCTCTCTACGCTGAGAACCTGGGCCAGCCATGCCTCTTGAAAGCCCACGCAAGGGCCTTTCCTGAAGGCTAGCCATTGCCGCCAGCCATCCTTGTCCGGGGGGCTATACAGAAACCCCTTGAGGTAGCCTTGCCGGTAGACATTAAGCACCGACAGGACTTGCTGGTACCTGTTGGCACAACGCGACATCTCCCCGAAGAAGAATCCGTTGGTCCCCTCTTCTTTCCGGGTGACATTGACCAGGATGTAGGGAAATGAGCCGGACTGTAGGAAGGCACGCAACCCGGCCATGGCCTCCTCCAGGGTACGCTGTACCTGGACAGGGGAGGTGTCATTTCCGACCTGAGGCTTTGGGAGAAACTCCCCCAGCGTCAAGAGGTAGGTCGCCACGTCCGGGGGGAAGTGGGCCAAGGCCGGGTACCCGTGGACCTGGTAGGCATGGGCGGCGTAGACCAGACTGGACACCTGGGGGTAAAGCAGCAACTCCCGGTGCATGAAGAAGGCCGCCGCCAGGAAGTTGGTCGGTGAAGCCAAGTCCGGGAGGCTCAGGTTCAAAAGCAGGTACTTTCCGAAGAGAAGGTCTTCGTAGAAAGCCGGGAGGGTCGCTGATCCCGGGTAACCAAAGAGGTTACCATCCTGGGGCTTGTCCGGGGTGAGCCGTACCTCAAACCGAAGAGGTACAGCTTCCACCCTGGGGTAAGAGTCTGGCGTCGTATTGGATCTTATGAGCGTAGTATTCACTCACGAAGTCGTTAACACGGTCTTCCAAGTTGTCACGCCAGTTCTCTGTCCTCTTGACGATCTCGAACTTGGCAACCAGGGGGCGGAACTTACCCCCCTGATCCAGGTAACCCCAACCTACCCGGATAGGGTCGGTCCCGGACTGTGCCGCGGTGTCGTAGCCCTTGTGGATAGAGGACTGAACGATGACCACGAACCGATCCGTGATCGTCAAGACGTAGGAGATTTCCCCCCCACGGTCTACGGGCTTGGGCCGAAGAGCCCGGAAAGCCCGGCCCATGTACTTGTTGAACTCTTCGTAGGTGAAGCCTACAAAAGTGGCCCCCCCAGCTTTCTTGGTGGTTGTCATCGTTCAGGCTTTCCAGGGGTCCAAAGGAATGGCCACGGGAGGATCTACCTTCCAAGCGGAGGAAGGCACAGCATCATCCGGACCTACGGCGTAGTCCTCTGCGGTTTTCGTGAAATCGACTTCCTCGAAACCCGTATCGTCGATAGACTCAAAGGGGACTTCCTCTTCGACCGTCCCGTCTGCCGACATCCCAGGCTTCTTCACGTTCTCGCCTGCCACAAGGTCAGCCTCAAACACAAAGGGGCTAACCCCTGCCTTGCGGTTACCTACCATGGACGGGCAGAGAACCTCCAGGTTGGTAGCAGCACGGGTCAAGGCCACGTAAGCCAGGTTCCGCTCAGCCACCATGTTGGCTTGCTCTTCCTCGGGGGTGGGGGGACGCTCACCCTTCTTGGGCTTGGGGACCATGGGGAACTTACCCTCCGGCATCATGACGGAGACGTTAGGCCACTCCAGACCCTTGACGGCGTGAACCGTCGAGAGCGTCAGGGCGTTGGGCTTCTCTTCCCGCTCCCCCTCAGGCTTCTGGGCTTGCTCTGCTTCCCACTTGAAGAGGTCCACCTTGAGGGTCCCTGCCGACTTGGCAAACCGGTCCATCTTGGCCATGAACCCCGTTGCCGTGGTCGGGTTCGTCCCGCTCTTCACGTCAACGTCCGTGGGCTTCATAAGCTCGTAAAGGAACTGGACGGCGCCCAGGCCAGCCGCAGGGTTGGCATTCTTGGGCTTGACAACAGGGTTCCCCTGCTCATCGACCTCGGGGACCTCGGGGGCTGCCTCTTCGTCGGTCTCCCCTTCCTCAGCGTCGGAAAAGAGGGCCACGTCTTCCGTGATCTGCTCACGTAGGGACATGGTCTTCATGACTTCCTGGCGCTTGTCCTTGTCCCACATGGGATAGGAAGCCTTGAACTCCAAGATGGTGTTGATTAGCTCTTCGGTGTCCATCCCCGAGTCAGCAGCCATCCGAACCGTCTTGATATCCTTCAAGATCGAAGGAAGCTGGGCAGCCATGGAGTCCACAGCCTTCTTGTACTTCCACTCGTCCTGAGGCCCAAAGACCATCTTCTCGTACATGGGCCTCTTGAGCCCATCGGCCAGGGACTTGACGTACTTCGGCCCCAGCAGAACTTCCGGGTCGATCATCTTCACGTCAAGGCGCTGTAGCTGGGCCACAGAGTCCAGGGTGTCGTCTACGATCTTCTCGACATCGTCCCGGCGCAACCCGAAGAGGCCCCGGTCTGGCTTCATGAGCACGTCGATCAGGGCTTGCTTCTTGGACTCGTACGAAGAAGCTTGGGCAAGCTGCATGTATCCGAGAACAGCCCTGGCTTCCGGGGCCTCAAGGAACCCACGACCACCCCGGCGAACATAGGGGATCTCGTTGATGACACAGGCGGTCTCAAAGGCGTTAAGCTCAGCGTTGGTCCGGGCCAGAACGGCAAAGTCCCGGGGACGTGAGCCGTTGTCGATAGCCTCCCGGGCACGGCCAATGGTAGAGATAGCCGCCACGGTGTCATCAGCCGGGGTCTCCACACGGATACTGGCTTGGCCACGAGCCGTGCTCGGGTTAGCCCTGGCATCCATGGGGATAGGCTGGGGGTTGTTCGAGATCAGAGCGTTGGCGTGCTCTACGATCTCAGGCTGGCAACGATAGTTGGTCTGAATCAGACGAGTCTTCCAACCCTCTTGGCCATAAAGCTCTGCAAACAACTCCGGGTCACCTCCCCGGAATTGGTAGATCGCCTGGCGGTAGTCACCCACCATCCAAAGCGACTTCCCGTCGTTACCGTCCGTGATGTGCTCTGACATGAGCTTCAGGATGGTATGCTGGAGCTTGTTGGCGTCTTGGCACTCGTCAACGTGGAGGTAATCGTAGGTCTCCTGGACCTCTTTCCGAGCCATGGGGTCCCGGACCAGGATATCCCGGAAGACACTGAGCATGTCGTCCATATCCCCCAGCCGCTCCCCGGTCTTCCGGTACTTGGAGGTGAAGCCAGAGAACGACTTTACCGGGCCGCAAGGAGGCAGCCACCGAGGGCCCAGGTCACCCTTCAAGCCCGAGTAAAGAATGTACCAGGCGTATGCCTGGGCTTCCTTCTCCGAACGAACAAGGCCCTTGGCATCGGCAAGGGTGATTTCATTCCCGCGCCACTTGTTGAGGTAGAGACCCACCTCTTTGGCCTTCGGGATCTTCTTGAACCACTCAACAGGGAACCCCGTAAGGTTGGCCAGGCTCTCCGGGCCACACTCTTTCCAGATCCCCATGATCGCCCGGCTCAGGGACGAAGGCGGGATGTTCTTCTGGCCCTTCTTGGCATCGGCAATCAACCGAGGAAAGGCAAGCATGGCCTTCTCTTCGGCATTACCGTACTTGCGAACCATCCCGTAGAAGACCGAGTGCATGGTCCCTACCGCCATGCCCCCCGGGTTCTCTTTCGTCTTGACGAATTCGCCCCCCAGCTTCTTGTTGATCTTGGTCTTTAGCTCATCGGCTGCCTTGGCAGCGAAGGTGCAAACCAGAATCCGATTGGGTGGAACCTTGCGGTCCTGAACCAGGAAGCCTACCCGGCTGATCAGGGTGGTGCTCTTACCAGAACCAGCCCCAGCCGCTACCAGGACCCGACCATCCGTCAAGGCCGCTGCCATCTGCTCAGGGTCCAGGGGGCGACCACCGTTAATGAAGGCCCGGGGAACGTTGGACAGATCAGTAGGCTCTGCCTTGGAAGCCGCTGCTACTGCCGTGGCTACCCCAATCACTTCCGAACGAGTCAGAGGACGATCTTCCTCCCCACTCTTGGAGATGACCTTGGCGGCTGCCTTGGTTGCCTGTGCTTCCACGTCAGCAAGAGCCGTGGTCTTGGCCACCGAAGCCACCTGGGTCACAGATGACCCAGGGCGTGTGCCATCTTGGATCGCTTGTTGAGCTTGGAGGTTGGGGATGGCCTGGGTAGCCACGGTGGCTGCCTCTGCGACCGCAGACATGACGGGGGGTGCCTTCGGTACCGCCGTATCCGAAGCCAGGTCGATCCATGCTTCAAGGCGGTTGTTCCGAAGGTCGAGAACCGAGAGCTTCGCCAGGGCAGCATCAGGGTCGTCCATACGGACAGCATCCAAAGCCTCCGCCACAGCGCGACGTGCCTTGAGGGTTGTTCCGAAAACATGCTTGACCACCGCAGGGCCACCACGGGTCAACAGGCCACGGATCTTGTAAGCCCTCTTGGCGACACCATCCGGGGTCATCGCGGAAGAGAAGGCTGCCTCCAGGAAGGCTACTGCCGGGGGGCTATTGATACCCTGCCGCAAGAAAGCCTGAACCGTTGAACCTACGGCCCTATCCACGAACCGGAAGAGCTTCAAACCTTCCGAGGCTACTGCATCCTCGGTCTCATCACTCCCCGTGGTCTCCTGAACGTACCGGAAGTACGTGTCCAGGGCGAAAAGTAGGACGATGTAGTCAGAGGTTTGGACCTCCCCGATCTCAGGGGGTACCTCTTGAGCGTCCGATTCGGATGCGGCTGTGCGTTGGTATGTATATTCCACGAGCTAGGACTCCCTGATCAACAAGGGTACAGAATAAAAGGCTAAAAGCCAAGAGGCCCCCTCCCTTCTACGGGAGAGCCTCTTGGCTTTTAGTTGGTCAGGGGAAAAGTCAGGCCGAAAGGGACAGGCCAGGTACCTTGGTGAACCAGTCAGGGTGGTTCTGGTTGATGATATCCAGGACGCGACGCTGGGCCACAGCAGGCAGGCTTTTGAAGGCGTCGTTGGCCCGGGTCACGCGGTCAGCCTGGATCAGGGGCGAGTGGGTGATAGCCCTGACCCTCGAAAGGAACCGAACCACCTTCACCGTAGAGGGCTTGTAGCGCTTCTCCAGGTTGGTTTTCTTGCCGCGAACCTTGGCAGCCTTGGGCTCCTTGGCAGCCTTGGGGGTCTTCGGGGGGGACTTCTGAGTCTTGGAGGACCCCCCAGGCGCCGAGGGTGGATTCTCCATGAGGGAGGACAGATCCGCCAGGGTGAGATGCTGTAGGGCTTGGGAGACCCCCCAGGCGATGACTTCGTTGATCCGATTGAGGTGCTTGGTTGTCGGCATGTTTGGTCCTTACACCGGGTTACAGGGTTCCCGGGGCTCAAAAAGGGTGGGTACTTCCTGACCCCTCTTCTGTCGAGCCAGGGCCTCTCGCTTGATAGCAGACTCAGACATCTTCCGTTTGGTCTCTTCTGAGTGGGTCTTACCCTTGTTGGCTTCAGACATCTTCCGTTTGTGGTCTTCTGAGAGGGTCTTACCCTTGTTGAACTCAGACATCTTCCGTTTGGTCTCTTCTGAGTGGGTCTTACCCTTCTTGGCTTCAGACATCTTCCGTTTGGTCTCTTCTGAGTGGGTCTTACCCTTCTTGGCTTCAG
>JBBAQX010000002.1:0-1153 GCA_040400085.1 Lysinibacter sp.
TGTGCGGTCCTTCCATGGTCGTATCACGATAAGACGTGTGAGGAAATCTTCAACGGGCTACTAATGTCAAGTGAGTCAAAATGAGACAGTCGTCATCATTCAAGCTAGTCGTTGAGGCTTGGGGGCCACTGTTCTTTGGGATCCTGAGTCTTGTAGCGCTGATACACTATCGAACAGACTTAACCGCCCAATACATTCAACTCGGTTGGAAACTCGAAAATCTATATTCTGCGGTATTCGGGTGGGCGTCAATCCAGACGGGTTTTTTGTTTGGAGTTTATGGTTTCGTCGTAGGCAACACTGATGGCTTCATTTCAGAGGTCCGAGGCACTCGTGCGATGTCCCGATTTGTCGGGTACACTCTGAGAGCAACGTTGATCGGTTTCATCCTGACTCTAGCAACAATGCCTTTGATCGTCGCAGATCCATCGCTCACACAAGAATCCGGATTGGTCTATTGTCTGATTGCAGCTTGGCTCGCGATATTCGTTTGGGCATTCATGGCATTCCTGCGTGTTGCATACATTTTTGGTCTCATAGCCCGGGTCAAGAGGGACACCTTCATTGGTGGCTGAGTTGGATATTGGGGGACTCTGAATTGGCCATCTTGGCTCCGACCCATCGCTACATGTGCGTTTACCGGGAATGAGTTCGCCCTTGCTTGCAATGCGCTTGTGACCTGCCACTGAAGATTTCCTCCAGATAGATTTAGAGTCCGGCCCAGAAGATGGAGACGGACGATGAAGCGGAAGCGGTTCACGGAAGATCCTATAAATAGTGGGAAACGCGGGTATAGTATAATGGTAGTGCAATGTCCTTCCAAGTCATGAGCGCCGGTTCGATCCCGGCTACCCGCTCCAATCCCCTTTGTAGTGATTTAGTCTTGATTGATCCAAAGCTTTTCCATCTAGAGATAGAGAGACTCGTGTCCGAGAAGGGATGCGGGTATCGTGAAGCGTTGATGCTTTATCAGACACGAGAGAACATTGAGATCGAAACGGTCGCATCCCTCGTGAAGCAGAACCAACAGCTCAAGGCCAACCTCGAGGCGGAATGCATCGAGGAGAGGCTCGTGAAGCCCACAGTTAAGAGGCTGCTATTTTGAACTTCGTTCAATTTTGGCTCGGGTGGTTCATCGTGCTGGCAATGCTAT
>JBBAQX010000002.1:1253-11566 GCA_040400085.1 Lysinibacter sp.
ATCCATTCCTTCTCTTTCCCATTGACACGATCCTGCTTAGGATTAAACTAATCACAATGAACTGATATGGAGGTCAACCGACCAGAGAACTAGCAAACCGGCCGTAGGCGAATTGCCAAGTAGGCCACCAAAAGCGCAATGCAAACAAAGGTGTAATACCTATGAATATCGACGACCTGCTTAAGCAGCAAGACTCCCTCACCAACAGCCTCCAGAAGCAGCTTCAGGACACCAAGTCCTTCGGCCGCACCGAGGACACTCGTTTCTGGAAGCCGACGCCGGACACCGCGGGCAACGCCTATGCGGTCATCCGTTTCCTTCCCCCTCCGCCGAACCCGAACTTCCCCAACGGCATCGAGCCCGCCTTCTTTGTGCGCATGTACAACTACGGGTTCCAGGGTCCGACGGGTGAGTGGTACATCGAGAAGTCCCGCCGCACCATCGGCGAGGAGGACCCGGTGAACGACTTTGCCCGTAAGCTGTACGCCTCGAAGATCCAGGCGAACATCGACAAGGCGAAGAAGATCGGACAGCGCACGCGCTTCGTCAGCAACATCATCGTCATTGAGGATCCCGCTAAGCCGGAGAACAACGGCAAGGTATTCCTGTACGAGTACGGGAAGAAGATCTTCGAGATGATCATGGACAAGATGAACCCGCAGTTCCCCGATGAGCCGAAGATCAACGTCTTCGATCTCATGAACGGCGCGAACTTCCGCGTGAAGGTCCGCAAGGTCGAAGGCTTCCCGAATTACGACCGTTGTGAGTTCGCGGAACGCGGACCGCTCCTGGGTGGCGACAAGGAGAAGCTCGGTGCGGTGTGGAAGCAGTGCCATTCGCTGCAGGAATTCCTCAATCCCAACCAGTTCAAGTCCTATGACGAACTGGAGAAGAAGTTCCTGCGAGTGATGGGCATGTCCCCGGCAATGGCGTCAAACCCGAAGCCGGCGGATTCCTACCGTGACGCTCCCGCGTCCAGCCCGCCCTTGGAAGAGCCGTCGGTCAAGCCGTCGTCCCCGGGTCCGTCCGCACCTCCTCCGATGGAGACCGGAGCAGGCAGTGACGATGACGATCTTGAGTTCTTCAAGTCAATCGCATCGGGATCGCGATAAATTGATCGGGGGAGGTTCGCCTCCCCCGTTTCATTTCAACCGAGGAAGACATGAGTATCCTAAGCAAGATCAAGAAGTTCCTGACTCCCAAGGAAAAGGAACCGGTGCAGGCTAACACACAGACCTACATCGAGACTTTGCGTCAGATCGAGGATACGCCAAAGCCAGGGGCACCGAAGCCCAAGGCAAAGGCCAAGCCTAAGAAGAAGAAATCACTCAACTGAGATAGGTAGCTTTGGTACTCGTGAGCGCCGTTTCGGCGCATCCGGGTTATCGGGCACCACGCCGGATTGCGGTGGGAGCGACGAGTACGGATCGGAGTCCGGTGCTCCGTTCTGCCACATGTCGTTGTTCCCGGCCACCGACGCGTACGTTGCAAAGCCCATGTACGCACCGACGATCGAGGCCATCGCCATATAGAACCACGTTACCACGGTCTCAAGCTTATCTAAGCGCTCTATATCCACCACGAAGAAGCAGAGGAAGGTAACCACCAGGATGGACGCAAAGGCCATCCACGCCATGCGACGGCGGTGCCTCCACTGATAGTTGGTTATCCTAATGCGCTGCTTGATGTCCTCATTCATCGGGCACCGTACCTAAGCGGGCTGTTGGGTGCGGCCTGCACGTTTCCATTCGTCGTGTATGTCGTCGAGTTGGTGACGCGACTGTTGTCGACCTTGACGGCAGCAGGAGGCGGAGGATTGCCGCGCGAGTAGTTCTTTAGCTTTGTCTCCTCGAGCTTCTGCGTTCCTGTCACCATACGACGCTCGGTGGCATTCGGATCGGCGGCGGGTTCCATACGAGTCGTAGGTGCGGCGCTAGCCTGAGGCGGTTCCTCTACGTTGTACTTAAGACCGTCACCTATTCCCATCGGTAGGAAATCCAGAATGTAGTTCGCGGTCTTCTTGACCATGTTCTCGAACCACTTCTTCATCATGTCCTTGAGTTCGGTCATCGACTCGATTGCGCTAGTGAACACCGAGGCGATCTTGTCGGTGATGGAAGTCCAGATGCCCGTGACGGTGTCTGTGATCGACGTTGCGAGGTCGCCTACGCCGGCAACACCGGCAGCCCAGCTGTCGCTGATCCACTTGCCGACCGAGTCAAAGATACCCTTCACGTAGTCGCCGGCATCGGAGATGTTCGAGATCGCACCGTTCCATGCGTCGGACATACCCGTCTTGAAGGACGTCCACATGTCGGTTGCGAGAGTGCTCATGTACTCGCCAAAGTCCATGATGCCGTCCACCGCGGCATTCCACTTCGTCTTCACCGTATCAATGAGATACGAAACGCTGTCGGAAACGAACTTCACCACACCGTTGGCTGCATCGACAATGAACTGCTTTGCTGTGGAGAACGCACCGGCCACGGCTGCCCAGATTTCCTTGGCCTTCTCGGCTAAGTTGAAATCCGCGGGCAATCCGAATGCCGTCAGTACGGTATTCACCAGATTGTCGATCCCATCGGCCAGCAATGTGCCCAGACCCTTCAGCGCGCCTTTCCAGTCGCCGCTGAAGACGGACTTGTAGATCGCAACGAAGTCGTCGATCCACTTATGGATTCCGTCGGAGAATACCTTGACCGCGCCCTCTAGGTCGAGGAACACCTTACCAAAGAGCTTCTCCTGAATCCAGTCACCGAACTTGGCGACGAGACCCAATACGTCTCCGACAAAGTAATCGTACACGGCCTTGAGGCCGACCTCCATTGCCTTCCAGATTCCCTCGGCGCTGAATGCCTTCACGACCTTGGGAATGATCTCGAACGCAGCAATGATCATGTTGAGCAGAGGCAGCTTCTTGATGATGGTGCCTAGAACGGGAAGAGCCTCTAGCAACTTGAGGACGGGCTTTAGGAACCCGCTCTCCATGATCTTACGGATGTACGTAAATGTGGCGGTGAATGCGGCAAAGGTTTCCTGCACCTGCTTTGGCAGCATGCTGAACAGACCGAAGGCACCGAGGGCAAGCCCGAAGTTCTGGAATGCCTTGACGATGTCGGACAGCGCGTCGGGGATGGCATTGGCCATCTTTGAGATCGGTCCTTCCGACTTAGGTGCGTTACTCTTAGCCTTGCGGTTCGCTTCGTTACGGTTGCGATCGCGGTCGGCATCGGCGCGTCGGCGCTTCTCCTCCTCACGATCCCTGCGTTCGCCGTGACTGGCGTCGACCAGTTCCTCAAGGCTCATGTCGATGGACTTGAGCATCTCACCAGTGATGGCGTCGAGTAGGGCGTTCTGAAGCTTGCTGTTGTTGAGCAGTACGCCGAGGATCTCCTTACGACCCTCCTCGTCGGCGCTCTTTAGCTTGGAGAACAGACCCATGATCTCGTCCTGGGTCGGCGTTCCCTTACCTTCCGTCATCTTATCGACGGATTCCTTGAGTGAGTCCATCGCGAATTGAACGGCGTGAACCAACGCTTCCTTCTTACCGACCTCTGGGAACGCCTTGCGGACGGTCTTGATGGTCTCAAGGATGTCCTTGACCACGGGCTCGAATGCTTCCTCGAGCGCCTTGGTGAGATCCTTGATGTCGTCCTTATTGTTGTCGATGTTCGGTAGCATCAGCGCCTCTGTGCGGCCTCCTCGGCCAGCTTCTTCTCCGTCTCAAGCCAATCATTAAGCAGGGTCACGTAGACTTCAAATTCGAAGGGGTACATACCCTCCATAGTCTCAATGTCCCAACCGTGCTTATGTTTCATGAAGAAGGTAAGCCTGTACCACGCAAGCAGGTCAGCGTGGATCAGGCCTAGTTGAAAAAATCGCCGAGACCGGACATCGTCTGCGACTTCTCCGCACCGTCCTTTTTATATACGGCCTTGAGCTTTAGTGTCGGTCTAGCCGAGAAGAACGTCTTAACTCCATCCAGTGCGGACAGCGGAAGGGACTTGAGCCATTCCTTCAGCTCCCCGTGGTTGAGGTCACTCGCGGCAATGATGTTGTCACCGTCGATGACCGTATGAACGGAAGTGGCCAGCATGTCCCACTCGTCCGCGTCGGATCCGAGCTTAACGATGTCGGCTGCGGCAGGATGCCTGAGCTTTAGCGCCACGTCATCGTTGATCTTCACAATGTCCGAAGGCTTTTCCTTTGGGTACTCGATGTCGATGGCCTCGAGGTCGACCTTTGCGTCGTACTTCTTATCGTCATCCGGATCGGTGACGCGGACCTCAATGATACCGCCGACGGACTTCGCACGGATGCGAAGGAATAGGTACTCGAGATCGAACATGGGCAGGCGCTTGACGTCGGCGTCGGGGCAGCACGCATTGATGACTTCCACCAGACTGCCGACAACATCGGCCAGTGCGCCGGACTCCTTGGCGATGAGCATGATCTTCTGTTCACGACCGGTGAAGGGGCGGAAGGATACCTTCTTTCCGCTGGACGGCAGCTCCACCTGGAACTTAGGATGAGAAATAACGGGAAGCGATGACAATTAGAGATCCTCCTGGGACATATGCGTTGAAGTCCATGATCTGTAGGTGAATGTTACGGGCAGCACCGAGTACTGGTCCTTGTTGGACCACGCGAGCTGGATCGCACCGACGGAGCTGGGCCACGCGTCGTGCAGGGTGTATGTTGACAGTACCTCGGCCGACTGGGTGTACGTTTCGATCTCCACGCGCGCGGCGTACTCGTCGACATAGCCGACCAAGAAGGGTTCGGACCCAAATGAATTGTCGAGCGCACCGCCGGGTTCGTACATGTGGTTGACGACACGCTGCTGCCACGAGGTGATCTGGTCAAGCACCATGCCGGTGTTGTCGACCAGGAAGCTGGCGTTCACCGGATCGTAGACCGTCGTGGTCGGTGCGAAGAACAGCGGACCGTAACCGAGAGGCCTGCTGCTCGAAGTCGAGACGGTAGCTCCCGGCAGCGTCACCGTATCGCACAGGAACTCCATGAACCTCACGTCGGCACCGAACTTCGGATACACCCTCACGCGAAACTTGTTCGGGCTGTGCAGTCCGTTGAATGAATTGATGTTGGCGGCGAATGCTCCGACGTCCATTTACCAGGTGTCCCCGTTTACAATGTCCTTGGATTGTTCCCAGACGTGGGACTGCGACGCCTTCTGGAAGCGCTGCAGTGGCAGCATCATTGCAATGTCCCACTGGTCATGGGGGATCTTCAGGAATCTTGACCTGAAATGCGTGGAAAGGTACGACTTGATGCAGGGCTTGAAGGCCTCGAACTTTGCGGCACCGTTGAGAAGTTCGTAGCTGATGCGAAGGCGACGGTTCTCATTCTTGTAGCGCTTATCCACGGTCGTGTACAGCGCATCCATTAACTGGGCACGCAGTGCGAAAGGAAGGTAGTGAAGGTTGAGACCCCACATGCGGTTGCCTTCTACACGGAACGGAAACACCAGCGGGAAGGCGTCCCAGTACGGGAGGGCGTCCTTGGTCTTCGCGTCGTATGCGAAGAAGTACATATTGCCGGGCTCCAGTGTCGTGACGACGTTGGGATCCTGCAGCAGCTTATTGTTATTGACCGAGACGACTTTCTTAGCCTGGTCGCGAAACCAGCCACGCGTGTCCGGCCGCCCGGGGATCTTACCCTCGGCGTTTGCCTTCCGCATGATGGTCGTAAAGACGAGTCCAGCCATGGCAGTATTTATCCCACCCCCAAAACCGCACGTTTCCTCGGAAAAAAGGGCTATTGACAGTAATCCCGAATCGGTGTAGATTTAACACCATCGCAATGAGGAGTAACCGCAATGGCTACCAGCACGAACATCAAGAACCTGCCCGAGGACCGCAATCACCGTGCCGATCCCGCGGCACTGACCGCGGAGAACACCACCCACTTCTCGGCCGACGCGTCCGACGTCGGCCTAAAGCCCGGCCAGTGGCCAAAGATCGTCCGAGTGCTGCTCGACAGCGATGTCGTGTTTGTCGCCAAGGACGTCGAGAAGGACGACGGCGAACTGAGCGCCGTCGTCTATCACGAGTGGTTCGGTTCCCGAACCCTCACCCTGTACAACGATTAAGAGGACATCATGGGACGCCACAGCATCACCATCCCGAAGGCCACCCTTCAGAAGCTCTATGTCGAGAACGGCATGACCATGAAGGAGATCGCCGCCTATCTCGACATCAGCGTGACTCCGGTCGACAAGAACCTCACGCGGTACCGACTGAAGGGTCTCCGTCCAGCGCGGAAGCCGGTCGGCCGCCGCCGCCTGAATATCGACGCCAAGTGGTTGAAGGAGCTCTACGCCAGCAACAGTGCCGAGGCGGTCGGCCGCATCATGGGGATCTCCACCCCGACGGTCTTCAAGTACCTCGAGTACTACGGCATTGAACGCCGCCCGCCGGGCATCGCCTTCGCCGTGAACAAGGGAACCGCCAAGGTCATCAAGCGGGCAATGCCGCGCCGCGCCGCGATCGTGAAGCTCAAGGAGCGGATGACTCTCGAGGAGATCGGCGAGATCTACGGAATCACCAAGCAGCGAGTGTCACAGCTGATTCAGCAGTATCACCGCTTCAAGGACAAGTACAGCTGAGGAAACTGTCCTAGTAACATTGGTTATTGACACCACTTCTCCGTTGGTGTAATATTGACACTATCGCAATGAGAGGACGACATCATGAAGAACGTGTTCGCGACGGCCAAGGTCATCGAGCCCAAGGCTCCCAAGGCCAAGAAGGACGACAAGATCGAGCATCAGATCAAGGGTCTTGAGGACTACGCGATCGTCTCCAACCTGGTCAAGAATCTGACCACCATCCAGAAGACCCTGGGTGAGTCAGTCAAGATCGAGATGCGGAAGATTTTCACCAAGGGAAAGTCCCGTCCCGATAACTTCCGCGGCATTGACGGCAAGGCCAAGGCCAGCTGCGAGATGCGCAAGCGGTCGTCCGCCTCGCCCCTGACCGACGATGAGGTCGCCGATCTCGAGCGGCACAATCTCCCCTACGACACTCTGGAGGCCGACCCCGAGCGGTTCGTCATCAATCCCGAGTACATGCAGGACCAGGACTTGCTGGAGAAGGTATCGGCCGCTCTGTCGAAGGTCAAGGGTCTGCCCGAGGACTTCATCATGCTCCAGAAGGGATCCGTCAAGCGCGTGGTCTCCGACCAGACGATCGTGAAGATTTTCGAGTGTGGCCTCGCCGAGTCCTTCATCGACACCGTGGGCGTCCTCGCCATCAAGCCGTCCATGGAGGCCGACGACATCGACAGCGCGATCGTCCGCGCTAAGGACATTCTGAAGCTGGCCGACGAGAAGGGCACGCTGCAGTGAACCGCATCTTCCCACCGAGACCGGAGCAAGCAATTGCTCCGGGCCTCATCGGGTTCTACGAGAACCGCGGGTACATCGCCCAGATCAAGAAGAACGGGACGTGCTCGCTCGCCGTCGTCGATTCGAAAGGCCATGTCGAGTTCTGGACGCGGCACTGGGAGCGGCACAAGGCCTGGGTACCGACCGCCGACATCATTCGGTACTTCTCCGCCTTCCCTGACTCCGTCTTCGTCTTTGAGCTGCTGCACAGCAAGACTAAGGACGTCAAGAACACTGCCTACGTCTTCGACGTGCTGCGGTACAAGGGCAAGGATCTCGCCGGAACACCGCTCGTCGATCGCCTGGCGAGGCTCAAGAACCCAGACGAAGTTCCGAACGTAGAGATTGCCCAGACTTTTACGAAGGGTCTGCGAAAGCTTTACGAGGGCCTGGTTGCACCCGAGGACGAGGGTATCGTATTGAAGGATCCGGAGGCCGTGCTGAAGCCGGTGTTCCGGGACGGACTGAATTCTCCCTGGCAGGTCAAGTGCCGGCGGTCAACCAAGAACTATTCGTTTTGAAATAACCCCCGGCTGCAGGGCCGCCTTTATTAGCGGAGGTGCAGACGACCCCAGCGGGCGGTGGGTCGGCATTGAAAAACACCCGCAGTAACGGAGTCCTTCTCCGACCTTTCTGGGACGAGACGTTACACCCGGGGCCAATTCATTTAGACTACTTGCGGTTGCCTTTGTGTGGTGTGGGTGTGTTCAAATTGACACGGTCGGTCGCCCGTGTTATTCGGACTGTTGAGGATCATCAAAGAGGAGACTGGGGATGGCGTCAGTTGATATGATGCAGAAACTGCGTGAACACGTGGATGCGCAGGATCGTTTCATCAAGAACATAACCGAGGGTGTCACCATCCCCGGCACTATCGTGGCAAAGAACCCGACCCACACTCTGGTGTCGGTGACCGGGCACGGTATATACCAGGCCTACGGTTTCAAGGGTGCCGGTATCGGAACGCGGGTCATGCTTCACCCTGAGACCAGGCAGATCGTCGCCCTCCTTCCGTTCAACATCAACTTCGGCGCACCCTGCGTGGTCGAGGGCATCCTCCCAGGTAACCGCATCGAGGTGACCTTCGGCGGAGAGAAACGAGTGGTCGTCATCTCCGATTCGTTCAAGGGCGCCGCACCGGCGGTCGGCAGCACGGGTCTTCTCGACGAGAGCGGCTCTGTGTTCATGGAGGTGGTCGCCCCGCCCAAGGCGGTGATCGAGTCCTTCACCAAAGTCAAGTGGGACGAGATCGGCGGCAATGATCGGGCTAAGAGGGAACTGCAGGAGGCGGTCACAATGATCCGCGGTACTGCTCCGGTCTTCGGCGCCTACAAGGCTAAAGCACCGAAAGGTGTCCTGCTGTACGGACCTCCGGGCTGCGGTAAGACCATGCTCGGCAAGGCGGCGGCGACGGAACTCGGAAGCGAGGGCTTCATCTACGTGAAGGCTCCCGAACTGCTCAACCGCTATGTCGGCGCCTCCGAGGAACGGATCCGTTCCCTGTTCAATGTCGCCAGGGAGCATCGCCAGCGAACCGGACAGACCGCCATCATCTTCATCGACGAGGCGGACGCAATCCTTGGAACGCGTGGCACCGGCCGCTCGAGCGATATGGAAAAGACGATCGTCCCGTCCTTCCTCACGGAGATGGACGGCATCAGCGAGAGTGCGGCCATGGTCATCCTCGCGACCAACCGGCCCGATACTATCGATCCGGCAATTGTCCGTGAGGGACGCATCGACGCCCGCATCCTCATTGACAGACCATCGGTGGAGGACTTCACTTCCATCGTGCAGGGATACCTCAAGGGAATCCCTGTCTCGGGAACGACCACCAAGAACCTGGCCATGCTGGCCGCGGTGAAGGTGTTCGAGACCGCCCACCTTCGTGAACGGGTAAGTGGTGCGATGGCGGCGACCATCGTGGAACGAGCCAAGCGCGAGGCAATCCGCCGTGACGTGGCATCAAAGTGCGTCACGGGTGTAACCCAGGCCGACATGACGGCGGCCATCCTTGAAATGGAGTGACCATGGGAATCCTAGTCAAGAAGCCGCTCAAGGGCGGTGCTAACGAGAAGACCGACGACATCAAGTCCGTCCAAGGTCCGGATGCGACCGCCCTCCTCAAGGAAGCGGCCGCACTCGAGAAGAAGGAGAAGGCGCGCCAGGCCGCGGCGGCCTTCCGTGAGAGGCGGCGCCAGAACAGCTGTTGCGGCTGCGGTTGCTAACGTGGACCAGATGACTCTCATCTGCTGGCTGGCGGTTGCAACCGCCAGCATCAGCTTCACTATAACGAAAACGCAGACGTTCGACTTTATTCGAATGCGCCTGCCCGACGGTATCATCTTCGAGTTAGTACACTGTCCATACTGCGTGTCGCACTATGTGGCAGCGTTCTTCATCGCGATCTATCGTCCCATGCCGTTCACCGGTCATTGGGTTGACCTATTGCCGAGCGTCTTCATTATTGTTACTCTATCCACATTCATGTTCCAAGGGATACTGCTGATAGCACGCATCCTGAACGTTCTGAAGAAGCACGACGTAACTGAGCAGTGAATAGCCGGAGGGCATTATGATTGAGAGACTGGGTAAGAAGAATGTACTCGTCGCGAGCAAGGAAGCCGTCGATGGACGTGGGGCGGAGATCGTCGCCACGTGGTCCATCTACAAGACCGGGAAGGGAGCGTTCACGCTGCGCAACAGAAAGCGCGTGTACGTGACTCCCGTTGCCGAGCCTTATACGGTCGGCCCGTTCAGCATCGAATACACGGCAACGATTGGGTAACCATATCAGTTACCGATAAAAGGTGAACTATTGACACCATCCTCCGATCGTGGTAGATTAGCACGATCGGAGGAGATCATCATGCAATATGTAGTCATCTGCCGCCACGAACGCGAC
>JBBAQX010000002.1:11666-12914 GCA_040400085.1 Lysinibacter sp.
CAGCGGGTTGGGACTACACCATCACCCAGCTGCTCAGCCCCGAGGTGATGGAATGAAGATCAACCTCAACGGTACCTCTGGGTCGGTCCTGATGGACCAGCACATTGAGGTCATGTCCAAGGCCGAGCAACTCTTCCAGGCATTGGTTGCGGCCGTCCCCCACCCGCGCGACTTCCAGACATACGAGGATCCGGGTGCGGCCTTCCGTGAGGAACGCGACGCCTTCGCCGAACGCCTCAAGCAAGTCATGTCAATTCGCAAGTGGGCCGAGGACGTCTGTCTCGACCTGCAGTCCCAAGGAGCATCCACGTGAAACTCATCGCATTCGGCCTCGGCTTTGCCGTCGGCATCGTCATCGTCATGGGGTTCTACTCCCATGAGAACACCGCCATGCAGTCCTGCCTGGAGCACTACTCCCAGGACGTCTGCGTCGCAACCCTGGGAGGCAACTGATGCGTCTCGGTAATACCCAGCGGTCCATTCTGCGCTCCCTGGTCGAGCACAAGTCCTGGTTCGGCGAGGGCTACGGGTGCGGTTGGATCTGGGGCAACTACAGCAACACCAAGCGCCTGCTCGACTCCCTCGTGAAGCGCGGGCTGGTTGACGTCACCGAAGAGAAGGGCAACATGCCTTACAACAAGACCACCACGTATCGGGTCTATCGCCCGACCGAAGCAGGAAAGGCTGAAGTATATGCCGACCATCGCTAAGCGCTACGCACTGCGCCACAAGCCCACTGGGCAGTGGCAGGGCAATCACTACGAGTTCCACAAGAACTTCGACATGTACCTGACCTACTTCTCCAAGGAGCTCGCCGAGCAGAATCTCAAGGCCTTCGTCAAGTGGGCCTCCCACGAAAAGCCTGACGGTGTCTACAAGGACGCCATCAAGATGTGGAAGGAAGCCGAAGTCGTCGAAATCACCATCACAGCGGAGTCATGATCATGACCAAGTTCACCGAACTCAACTACTCGGGCATGACCATCGAGGAGATCAACGCCAGCTTTGGCATGTTCTCCGTCGAGGGCGCCAAGGAAGTCAAGGAGCTTGTCGAGTCCGTCAAGACCCTGCCCGTAAGCATGACGGACGAGGAACTCTACAAGGTCCTCAAGCACGGCATGAAGGGCATCAGCAAGATCGGCCACGGCGAGGTGTACGACACTGAGGTCCGCCAGCGCATCATCGGCGAAATTGAGCGCGCCACCAAGCGCGAACTCTCCATCTTCGAGATCTACAAATGAGCGAACC
>JBBAQX010000002.1:13014-54045 GCA_040400085.1 Lysinibacter sp.
CCTGCCGACATGCGTCCCTACGACGTGCGCCGCCGCCGAGGTCTTATTGGCACTGAAATCGTGGGTACGGTCCACGCCCTCGACATGGTGCACGCCCTCACAGCCGCAAAGAAGTACTATCCGGACTACTGGTTCGTCACTCCGACGAGCCAGCGGCGTCCTCATGACAAGGTGGTGATCCAATGAGCCTGACCAATGAAGAACTCCGCTCCCTCGGTGAGAAGCTGCACACGGCGCTGTACGAGGTGAACCAACGCATTGCCGAGATCCAAAAGATCTCGCACTTATTGATCTCGGCCTCCGCCGAGAAACGAGTGGATGAACTCAAGGACTTTATCAATACATCGACTCGCCCGCAGAAGAAGTACCTCCTCACGATGAAGGATCTGACTGGACGCGAGGAGCCGGCAATGTTAACGTTCGACACTGAACTTGACAGAGATTCCCACGTCGTGATGTGCCTTTCAGACGACGGGGCCGATGACGACGAGGTCCAAGAATACCTCAACTCACTCGAGGGGCACCAGTCGATCGAGCACGAGAACACGGAGTACCAATTCATCACCGCGTAAGTTGACACTAGTCTGTAAGCGGCGTACCACTCAACATAAGGGGTAATCAAAATGATTTCGGAAGAAGTTGCACTGCGTCTCTCCCTCACTCATAAGATCATGCCGCGCGATCAGGGGCACGGCATCATTGTCGGTTTCGCTGAGAACTACACCGTCGACACCTATAAGCAGGCGGCTCCTCCGTTCGTCTACATGTTCAATGCAATGCCGCATCTCATGGAGAAGGAACTGATGGACACGTCGCTGATGATGGACGTGAAGAACATCCACACCTACGTCCTCGGGTTGGAGATGGTCTACCGCAAGGCCGATTCGCCCGATGACGTTGGGATCCGCGCCACCGCATCTATGGACACGCCCGACTCGGTGGTCTACATTGTGAACATGGGCAAGGGTGAGGTGTTCTACTTCATCATTCGGGACTACATGCCCGGTCAGGTCGGTCAGATCGAGGCGCCGCCGAGCGACCTCATCGAGGACTATGCCAGTCTCGCTCCCGGTGACAAGCAGCGCAAGGTCGCCGCACTTCTTCGCAGCAAGTACAGCGATGAAGAGATCCAGGCATGGATGAAGAATTTCTCATTCGTGGAGACAGACTCCGAGAACATCGAGCAGGTCATCGAAACGGCGAACAATTCGGACCCGATCGTCAGAGCGATTAACTGACGGTTTAATCGGTATCTGCTCCGGTTACATTAAAATAGTGTACCATTGACACCATAGGTGATTCGGTGTAGTCTGGTTCCATCAAGAGGAGAACCGTAATGGACATTAGCAGAATGACCCCGGAGCAGATGCTCGCCCAGGCCGAGGCCCTCAAGCAGGCGGCAGCTAAGAAGGCCGACGAGCAGAAGAACCAGGCGGCCCGTGAGGAGGCCGAACGCAAGGCCGCCGAGGAAAGGATTGCCCGCCGCGCCCGTGAGGACCATGTTTTCCAGAAGCGTCTCCTCGCCCACATCCAGAAGCCGCTGGCCGACCGCGGTGTGAATCTCTTCATCAACGAGCTGAAGAACTTCCACTTCAAGGCAACCCCCTCCGACACCGTTCCCGAGGGAATTCACGGCGATCCGAACATCGCCATTCGCCGTCAGACCGAGGTCGGCCGCAGCGGCCGCAACTGGCGCCGTTCCTCCACCGAGACGGGTCGCTACGAGATCATCATCGGTGACTACGGCAAGCGGGTACGCTTCGTTGAGAAGAAGGACGGATCCTTGAATGTGCAGGGCATCGTCGACGCCGTGTACTCCGCGGCTTCCCAGGTAATTGCCTTCGCCAAGTCGCAACAGCTCTACCGGACATCCCAGCGCGTCGTTGAGGGTCTCAACTCCCACTTCCCCGGCGGCTACTTCTCCTCCTCGGACTTCAAGTACGGGGTTGCCTATCGCGAGCGCCGTCCCGTCACCTTCCGCGGCAAGGCCCTCGGTTCCGTCGACTTCGACGGCGACGTGGAGATCGCATCCCGCCTGGTCGAGCTGGACAAGAAGACCACCGAGTCCATAGGCGCCATCCATAAGCTCATCACCGATAAGGAACTGAAGAAGTGATCAAGTACGACACACTGTACCACATCGACGACAACGGCAACGTGCGTGTGTGGTGGATGGAGCGGGAGAACGACCGATACCGCGCGATCTCAGGCATCGAGGGTGGGCAGCTCGTCACGTCCGAGTGGAAGTACACCGAGCCAAAGAACGTCGGTCGATCCAATGCGACCACCGGGGCACAGCAGGCCGAGGCCGAGGTCGAGTCACAGTACACCAAGAAGCTCGACCGCAAGTACACCCGCACCAAGGAATCTGCCGGACGCTCGAACATCATCGAGCCGATGCTTGCCGACAAGTACAAGGGATGGGACCGCAAGTGGGGTTCCGTCTTCTCCCAGCCGAAACTCGACGGCATGCGCTGCATAGCCACCCGCAGCGGCATGTTCTCGCGGCAGGGAAAGCCCGTGGTCACAGTCCCTCACATCGCGGAACAGTTGCGCCCGTTCTTCGAGGCCAACCCCGACGCCGTGCTCGACGGCGAACTGTACAATCACGATCTTCGTGACAACTTCAACGAACTCATCTCCATCGCCAGGCAGTCCAAGCCGTCGACCGAGGACCTCAAGCGGTCCGCCTCCGTCATTCAGTACCATGTCTACGATCAGATCGGCCCCGATAAGTTCGGCGTTCGTCATCACAACCTCATCCGCGAGTTGCGGGGACCGTCAATCGTCATCGTCACCACGACACGACTGGAGTCCGAGGAGGCGCTCGACTTCCAGTACGGCGAGCTGCTCAAGAACGGCTATGAAGGCCAGATGATCCGACTCGACGCTCCGTACGAACAGAAGCGCTCCAAGCGTCTTCTCAAACGCAAGGAGTTCAGCGACGAGGAGTTCGAGGTCATCGAGTTGGTCGAGGGAGTCGGCAACTGGGCGGGCTACGCCAAGAGCGTGCACTGCAGGAACCCCGCCGGCCGCGACTTCCACGCGGGTATCAAAGGCTCTCAGGAATTCACCAGGGAGCTCCTGAAGCGGAATCCTCCGCCGCGGACGGTTACCGTCCGCTATCAGAACGTCACACCGGACGGGTCCCTACGCTTCCCCATTGCGGTCGCGTTCTATGATAAGGAAAGGGACGTATGAAACGGAAATCGCCCGAGGACTCCCAGACGTTTGTCGCGCGTCTTACTGGGCAGGCCGTGCTGAATCTTGGCAAGGGATTGAGCTTTCGTGATATAGTCTCGGCCATTGTCTTTGAAACACTTGCCTGGCGCATCGCTTGGGACGAACATGACAAGAAAGAGAAGCAGTGACCCGCATTAACCTCGTCCCGCCGTCATCACTGCACTATAAGCACCTGGTGGCCGAGTACCGCGAGATCTCCAGAGTGTACGCCCTCGCAAAGTCGTGGGCGGAGCGTGGTAAGGACACCAAGATCCCTCCCGAGTACACGCTGGGCAAGGGGCACGTCGCCTTCTTCTACGACAAGCTGGGGTTCATCCGCGACCGATACCAGCAGCTTATTGACGAAATGCGGCGGCGCGGGTATACTGTGAACTATCCGCAACTACCCGACGGCCTTCCTAAGAATCTCTTCGGCCCATACGCTCCGACCGAGGAAGCCATTAGGATCAACCGTCAACGCATCGACGAGAGTCTTGAGCGTATGCAGTCAGGAGAGACCGATGAAGAAGTACACAGAGATTGATGTCGACGAACTGGAAGCCGAAAAGGCGTGTAAGCCATGAGCATCAGAGTCAAGAACCTCCTCAGGCTAGCCTCCATAGTGGAGGAGCTGGAGCACGACAACAACGACCTGCGCGAGAAAACCTGCGGGTTCTGCATGGACTACCTTAAGTACCACTGCGGGGCGCCATCGTGCATTGCGGGATGGGCGGCAGCGCAGGCAATGGAACGCAAGAAGCTCGGTTCGCTGAAGGACGAGACCGTCACCGCCGCCGAATGGTTGGGCCTTGACTACAAGTGGGCATGCGCGAACGTCTTCTTTCCGGTCGAGCAGAATTGGTGCGACATTTCGCCCAAGCGAGCGGCCCACGTCCTGAGGACCATCGCCAAGGCCGGGGACGACTACAAGAGACTCAACATGCGCTCCGCGTGGACAGGAAGGGTGGCTCAACCCCGTAAGAAGTAGTGCATGACTAAACTCGATGACTATCCCGAGGCATACAACGTTGTCGACTTTCCGTATCGCGTCTATCAGTACGACGACAATAATGTGGCCTTTCAGTCGCGTAAGACCCGTCAGATCCGTCTTGCGCCGAGGAGCTCGGTCTCTGGGATAATGGTCGGGAAACCCGTAGTAGTGAGGATTCGAAAGAACGACAATCTCCTCCTCATTGCATTCCTCGCGTTCGTTGTATTCTTCCTCTGTCTGGTGATTGTATTCCGATGAAAACCATATACAAGTATAAGCTTGACACCGCGTTCCTTGCTCCTACGGTGAGGCACATGGTGCCCATGCATCAGGGAGCGGAGATCCTGCACATTGCACTGGACTACGACGGTTCGCTTGCAGTGTGGGCATTCGTCGAATCCGATAATGAAATGGAGAAGAGGGAGTTCTATTCGTTCTGGACTGGGAACCAAATGCCGAGCGTTCCAATGAAGCATCTGACCACCATCCTGTCGCCTATCGGCATCGTCCTACATCTTTTCGAACCAATCCCGGTCGAAACGGTCTACTAAAGAGGAGTTCATTATGAAAAAGACAAAGAAGATCTACATCACGGCCCTACTGACTGCAGTGTCGGGGGCCGCGATAGTGAGTGAGGCAAAGGCCGAGCCGAAACTCGACGAGCAGTGTATGTCCCGTCCCCTGTACGATAACTACAAGCTTATCGAGCAGGCGTGCGATGCGTTCACTCCGCCAGAACAGGCCAACCCAACTAACCGCACGGGTCCATCCGACGGAGGATACAGCTCATGAGCGAGGACGAAATGTCGAAAAAGAAACCGGAAGCTAAGGGACCACCGAAGCCGATGATGTGGGTGTACTTCGTTGCCTACACCATGCCGTCACCGAGCGGTCCGATCATCAGCCGGCGCGAGGTAAAGCTGGATAAGTCCATCCGCTCCATCGCCGACATTGATCGCGTGGAGAAGATGATCCAGGACTCGTTGAACACCAAGGTCGTGGTCGTCACGGGTTTCCAGTACCTGCGGAACGAACCCATCAAGACAGAGACCCCGGAAGAGTAAACCGGGGATTATAAATTGGGTTAGGAGAATGACATGATACCCAATGAAATATTCCAAAGGCCTCTGATTGCGGCCCTAGTCGTCGACGGACTGGCAGCAACGGGTCTATTCTGGCTTCACTATTCCAGCGTCCTCGCTCGAGTCATTGCGACCGACCATACCTACATGGCCGCCTCAATCATCGCCGTCTTCGCCTATCTCATGGTGGCGACGACAATGATGGCGTGGGAACTCAACCGTTTCATCGCGAATAAGATCGACGTGTCGGACATCGCCACGTCGCTCTACTTCACTAAGTTCGACGTCGTCGCATTCCTCACCTTCATGCTTCCGACCATGGGCTTCCTTGGTACAGTCGCCGGCCTTGCGGCGTTGATGAACGCGACTCAGGGGATCGACACCGAAACCTTCGCCAGCGTGGTCAGTGATAAGACGAGCGCTGCGCTGTTTCCAACGGCAGCAGGTCTGGTCGCATTCATGCTGCTGAGTTTCAAGCGCTTCCTGCTCACCCATTCATTCAGGATCCACGGCTTTGCACGGGAACTATGACGGATACGAGTCGCCCGTAACCCTCTCGGACATCATGCTGAAGATGGTTATGGTTCTCTTTGTCCTCTGGCTCGCGGCCGAGATCATGGCCAAGAAGAAGCACGAGGAAGCCAACATCCAGAAGAAGGCCGAGTTCATCGCCACCGCCGAGTGGAACAAGGACAGGGATCCCAACGTCGACTGTGACGTGGATCTCTGGGCCAGGGATCCCGACGGCAACACCGTGTACTTCTCCCACAAGGAAGGCACGGGCATGAACATCGAGAGGGACGACCTCGGTGCCCGTAATGACACCATCGTGAACTCCTCCGGACAGATGGTCCCGAACCCCGAGGACAAGGAATACTGGTACCTGCGCGTCATCAAGCCGGGCGAGTACTCCATCAACGTTCACCTCTACGGTTGCAAGTACAATGATGTGTACAGCAGCCAGACGCGCGTGCGCAACTTGCCCGTGGACGTCGAACTCATTAAGTTGAACCCACGTATGCAGATCGTGGATCGAAGGACCGTGATCCTCGAGAAGGTCTGGGACGAGAAGACGGCGTTCAACTTCACTCTCGATTCAATGGGCAACGTCGTGTCGGTGACTCAGATCCAAGTCAAGATGGTCGAGACGGCACAGACGCCCGGAGGACCCAACAGTCAATGAACCCTCTCGTTCTCTACTTTCTCTTCACCACGGTGGTCGTCGCGTATCTCATGATGCGCGTGGAGGGAGCCGTTCTCTCCAAAGTGATCGTCCTCACCGTCATGTTCTACATCTCCAGCGCCATCTGGTTCAGCTTCTCCTCGTACAAGGGATGGCCGACGGATCGCCCAGCGACTGAGGATGCCGTCATAATGAGCGTGGTCATCTTCGATAAGACGAAGAGCAATCCCGGCGCCATCTACGTCACCGCCATTCCCTGCAGCGGCAGCGTCAGTGAGTGTCAGGAGTATTCCGTGGACGACGGATTGCTGTCCAAGCTTTCTCCCTATAAGGTGTTCGGATACGTACCGAAGGCCCGTAACACGCCGAAGCTGTTCGAGTTCCCGTACACCGAGGCCAACCGCAAGGCCTTCTCGGAGGCACGAGACAACATTGCGAATGGTGGACGCTCGACCATGAAGGGAATGAAGGGTAAGCAGGGTGAAGGCAAGGGCGACGGTTCGGGCCAGCCGACGGGAATCGACAAGGCCGGCATGAACGGCGGACCCGACGGCCAGGAGAACGCAAGCATCGACGACGCCCCCATGATCGTTAACGAAGGACCGCAGGATCTACTGAGGAAGGACTGATTATGACACCTGATGAAGTGTACGCGGGCTTTGCCTGCGTCGACAGCAATGTGAATACCTCGGACATCGAGGAGTACTGCGCTGGGGTGACATCTATGGCGACAATGCAGCCGCCGCCATCCGCGCGCTCAAGATTACCACTTCGGAGGCGCACCCCGGCGGCCCGCTCTTCACTCTCGATTGATGTCCTTCTCGGTTAGGATGACGAACTCCCAACCGTTGCGTCGACAGAACTCGCGGGCGGCCTCCCACTTGGCCTTGTTGGTCGCCCACGTCAACTCCTCCGTAATGATGGACTGACGCTTCTTACCCTTCTTGTGAACCGGCGGGGACGACTCCTTCGCCGGTTTCACTTCGACCATCATGGTCTTCCCGTCCTTCCTCTGGACGACAAAGTCCGGAAAGTACCGGGCCGGTCTCTGCTTAACGGGATTGTAGTAGGGCACGACCAGCTCCTCACTGGCCCATCTGATCACCGACTCGTTGGTGTCGAACTTTCGCATCACCTTGAGTTCCAAAGAAGACCGATAGACGATCGAGGTGGGGTCGCCCGCGTACTTCTGTGGATTCTTCGGTCTGAACTTTCCCCGCCAGGCCATGACGTCACCTATAAATATCCCGGTTCCAATATTTAGGAAGAGTCCCGGTGTCCGTATTCGGAAACTACGGTGGCGGCAATCCCGACAATCCAACGACGGTGATGGCGGCCTCAAGAAAGAACGCGCTGGGTACGCAGTCGATGCGTTACCCCTCCGAGCACGGGCGTTACTACACGATCCTGGACTTCGTGACGTACGATCGCAAGAACCCCAAGACCAAGGCCATCCGACTTCAGCAGGCCGACGTGGTCCTCCCTCTTCCGCTCAACCTGCGCGAGTACTATGCCATCCAGTACGGCGACGTCGCCTTCGACAAGTTGGGTGGTGCCGTGGACTCGCTCGAACCCATCATCAATAAGTACCTCGCCGGAGGCGGTATGGACATCGCCTCCCTCGGCGACTCGGTGACCGGGCTGTCCCAGGCATTTGCCCGCAACACCGCAGGCTTCATCTCGGACGACCTCGGGGGCCTCATCGACAGGTTCGCCGGCAACATTGTAAATCCCCACGTGACAGCGGTCTTCCGCGGCGTGGCGCCTCGAGATCACACCCTGTCGTGGAGGTTCACTCCCCGATCCGAGGCCGAGTCCAGAACCGTCCGGTCGATCATCAATTACGTGCGCGAGCGCATGCATCCCGAGAAGAAGAACGAGTTCCTGCTGAACTTCCCCGACGAGGTCTACGTCGGCTTCTTTGCGGACGACAAGCCGTTCCTCTATCCGATCTTCAAGTGCGTCGTGACGGGCATCGACACCAACTTAACGTCCGACGGCACCAACGCCTTCTTCCGAGGATCCGATGAACCCGTCGTGATCGACATGACTCTGAACCTCAAGGAAGTCGAGACCCTCACCCGCGAGGACTTCACCGGGAGGACGGCGGCGAACAACACCGAGGTCCAGACGGACTCTGACGGCAACGCATTGGGATCCTAATGGACTACTTCCGATACTTCCCCAAGGTACAGTACGAGGACGGCGTCTCCCTACGCAACCTAATGCTACGCGCGGACATGGCGCGGGACATCATCTATCAGTACGGCATCTTCTATCCGTACCGTATCATGGAGCACGAGCGCGCCGACACCATCGCGTTCGATTACTACGGCGACTCGAGGTACTACTGGCTGGTGCTGGCGTCCAACGAGATCCTAGATCCGTATCACGACTGGCCGCTCTGTGACGACGACTTCAATCAGTACATCCGCGCGAAGTACGGCACCGTCGAGGATGCGATGTCCACGGTGCACCACTACGAGAATCCGGAAGCCGACTACTGGATGACCCCGGAGAGCCGGGCGATCCTACCTCCCGAGGACCGTGTCGGCTTTGACAATGAGAAGACGGTCTGGCAGTGGGAATGGGACCGCAATGAAGGGCGCAAGTCCATCCGCCTCCTGTCCCGACGCTACGCGGCCAAGGCTCACGCCGATTTCGTCGCCAGCTTCAAGGGCGAGAGGGAGTAGAGATTGGTAGGATCCACCGAAACCCGCGGTATTGCCCACGTAGTCGACGTAGAGAAGCTGGACATCGTCAATCATCAGGACGAGGTCTTCGATCTACGCGCAGTGTTCACTGAGATCGAGATCACGAGCTCCATCTTTGAACCGGGCATCCACGGCACCATCACCGTGTACGATGCAATCGGTCTCATTAACCAAGTTCCCATCGTCGGTGAGGAGCGCATTCGCATTCGGTACCGCACGCCGGAGAACCGACCCAAGGAAGGCGAGTTCATCGTCTGGCGTTTGACTGACGAGCACCCGGACGAGAAGGGCAACAGCTCCGTCTACCGTCTGCACTTCTGCAGTCCTGAGATGATCTGGAACGCGCGCAACACCGTCAGCAAGAGCTACCCTCAGACGGATGAGGCACTGTCCATCGTCAACGATCTAATGATTACGTACCTAAGAACCCGCAAGGAACTTAGGACGCGTGACACCGTCATCAAGGACCCGGCCAAGATCCTCGTGATCCCGTCCTATAAGCCGTTCGAGGCAATCGACATGGTGCGCCGTCGCGCGTACACCGAGGACGGCAGCAGCAACTACTTCCTGTTCTTCGAGCGGTGGGACTATTGGTACTTCACCACTCTGGACCAACTCGTCGCCCAACCGATCAACAACCGTTCCAACGATGCCGTGGAAGGTGGGTCCGCACTACCGAACCCAGAGGAGTGGAGTAAGGACTACTGGACCTACGCATCCGATAAGTTCCAGTTGGACTCCGTCAATGCACGGGACATTCGCCGCATCAACATCATGCGTATCGTCAGCCGCTTCAATTCATTGGAAAAGGTGGAGGAAGGTGCGTACGACAACGAGGTGGTGCAGTACTCCATCATTGACAAGGAGGTCACGAGCAAGACCTTCAACTTCCTGCAGGACTTCAATGTCCTCATGGGTGGATCCAAGGACACCTTCGCCACCGCGTCGCCCCGCGGCAACTACGAGAAGGAGAGGCCGAACACCGACCGCTTCCTGACCGACACCGGTGTGGTCGATCTCGGTTACGCGGGCGCGCAGTCGCCCAAGGCATTCTTCCGCCTGAAGGATCCCGAGGAGAAGCCGGACATCGTCAAGAAGAGCGGCCTCGCCTATCAATCAATCAAGGTTCTCCTCGAGCAGATCCGTATCTCCATTACGGTCCCGGGTGACACGATGGTCGACATCGGCGACATCATTCACCTGGTCATCCCGCGGTTCGACTCGCTGGGTAAGGCCGAACCAGACAAGTTCCTCTACGGTAAGTACATAGTGGCGAACCTGAGGGATTCCATCCTAGTCCCGGACAAGCACACAATGTCCGTGGACCTGCACCGTGACGGATTCTGGCAGAAGATCGGACCGTCGGATTTGAATCGGGAATGAAATGATACCTGACCTTGAACCAGAGAGCTACTCCCGAGACGGGGAGATGGTGCCGTACGTTGGAGTCGTCGAGGACGTCGCCGATCCTATGCAGGTCGGACGCGTTCGCATTCGCGCCATCGGTTTCCATTCCGAACGCGCCGAGGGATCCATCCCGACGGAGCACCTTCCCTGGGCGTACGTCATGCTGCCGACAACGGCATCGGGTATGTCGGGCGTCGGATCGACACACGGCCTGGTCGACGGCTCCTGGGTCTTTGGGTTCTTCCTCGACGGTCGCGACGCGCAGCAGCCCATCGTCTGCGGTTCGTTCGTCGGCGCACCCGGTCTCTCCAAGATGCAGCGCGACATCGTCGGCGCGAACATGGGCCTCAGCTCCGTCGCCGCGGGTCCGATGGGCGGCTACTTCCAGACGGCACTGGCTACCGTCATCGGCGGCCTGGGACTCCCGACTCGCTTCGGCGCGACCGTCGGCGGTCTTCTCAACCTCGTCAACCTGCTGAAGAACAAGGACGCGCTCAAGGTCCTCGAGCAGGTCGAGAAGGTCACCAACACCTCGGGTAAGCCTGACTATCAGCAGCCGACCATGACAAAGATCATGGACCGCGCGACCGTGGCAGAAGTCACCAAGGCGGTGTCACAGGTCAACTCGACATTCCCGTCGACCGCAGGGCTCGGCGTCAGCGCGGTGGTCAATGGTGTCGACCTTGTCACAAGGCTGTTCGCCATGGGAGGTGCGGGCGGATTCCTGTCCTCCGGCGGAGCCAGCCCCCTGTCGACCGCCAGCTTCGGCAACCTGCTGGGTCCGGCGGGCAGCGAACTGACCGCAGAGAATGCCGGCGTGAGCGTACGCACGGACTACGACAAGATTGCGGCGTCTGCCCCGGAGAATGCCGGCGCCCTCGTGGTGCACGGTACGGGTTCCAGCAAGCACTCGACGTACACGGTCGACGCCTTCCGTCGGACGCAGACGAACTCGGCGGAAACGGTCTCTCAGAACCTGAGCCAGTTCGACTACATCATTGACCAGACCGGACAGATCATCAAGGGCGCCCTGCAGACCGGTAAGAACAACGGGTTCGACATCGGAGGTCAGTTGGCCTCGGCACTATCGGTCGCACTGGTCGGTGGACGCAACGGAAACTCCAAGGACGGACGAGGACCGCTCGAGTCCCTCTACTGGCCGGTGCAGCTGCAGGCGCTGCAGAAGCTCTCCGAGGCATTCCTGCGTCGTTTCCCTCAGGCAGCCGTCATGGGTGCCGGTGAGGTCGGAGCGGGTGACCCAGGGTTCAACGTATCGGAGTGGGCACGCACCGTCTTTGGTGAAGCGGCGAACGCACCGGTCGGTGGCGTCCAGAAGGTAGTCGGTACGGGAACCAATGCGGTCGGTCCCACCGAGGTCGATCCGACGAACGCGGGCTCCTCATCCAACTTCCAGAAGGCCAGCTTCCTGAATGACGTGGGTGGACGCCCACGTGGTTTCATGGGAGGACCGAGCCACCCGTCACCGGCCTACGCAATGCGTCGAGAGTCGGACGTTCCCGCGTACGCCCGATCCAACGGTCTCACGACCGGTTCCGGCATCCCGAGCACCGATGCCGCTCAGGGTAACCCGGCGAATCAGTACTCGGCCGTTCAGCAGGAAGTCTCCCAGCACGGCTTCAAGGTCGCACGAGAGGCCGACACACTGGAAGCCCGCGCCATCCCGGCGAACTGGGCGGTACCTCAGTACCCTCACGGCGGCGAGTACGGACGCACCCACGTGGTGCGTTCAACCGAGGCCGGTCACCACATCATGCTGGACGACACCCCGGGCCGTCAGAAGGTCGAGATCATGCACGGATCCGGTTCTATGATCCAGGTCCAGTCCGACGGTTCCGGTCTGTTCTACATCAAGAAGGACGGGTACACCGTCGTGCTCGGCGACAACAACATCGGCGTCGCCGGCAACATGAACATCTCGGTAGGCGGATCCATGAAGGTCTCCGTCGAGGGCGACTTGATCTACGACGTCACGGGTAAGATCACATTCAACGGCGCGTCCGACATGACGGAGTTGATCCGAGGCAACCGTGCGACCGTCACCGAGGGATCCCACCTGTTCCAGGCGAAGAAGAACGCGGTGCACAGGGTCGGCAAGGACATGACCACGTCCGTCGGCGGCAAGGCGTCCCGCGCCGTCAGAGGCAACAGCGACGACAGCGTCGACGGCAACCGTCACATGACCACGCAGCAGGATCACAACGAGTTCACCGCGGGCAACCGTAACGAACTGACCATGCAGGCGAAGGCCACGCACGCCCACAACATCATGACTCAGTCCCTCGGCGAGATCATGCAGAGCTCCAAGGGCTCGACCACGATGTCCGCCAAGGGTAAGATGACCATGGTTGCCGACGGCGACACTCACGTCGAGTCCAAGGCCGACGTGCAGGTCAAGTCCGGTGCTAAGACCGGAATCGAGGCAGGATCCTCACTGGACATCAAGTCCGGGACGACAACCCACGTCGAGGCGGGCGGGGCCATGGGAGTCAAGACGGGTGGACGACTGGCCGCGCAGTCCTCGGGTGCCACCGACATCAAGGCTGGCGGAGACGTCAATATCGACGGCGGCTCGGACATCAACCTCAACTCCGGTCTCGCCGGCGACGCGCCGGACGCATCCAGCGTCGATGCAGTGTCGACGGTCAACGTCGAGGAACCGCCTGCGAACCTCTCCAATGACGGCAACCCGGCCAGCAAGGACGGCAACCTCGACTCCGAGCAGGTAACCCAGGGTGAGATCGACAAGAACGAGGCCATGTGCGACGGCTCCGAAACCGCCGGTGGATCCGGTGGCGGAGGAGGTGGCGGAGGAGGTGGTGGGGAAGGCGGTTCCTATCAGGAGGCGAACTTCACCCCTGCGCAGCTCGGTTCGCAGATCACCCCGGCCGACACTGGAAACTTCAAGGCCGACGGCTGCTACATCGCCAACGACCTTGTGAACCGCGGTTGGTCCAAGGAAGGCGCGTCCATGATGGTCTCCAACATGGTCAATGAATCCGGTCTCAACCCCGCCATCGAGATCAACGACGTAGGTAAGACCGCCACGGGACTGGTGCAGTGGCGAGCGGAACGTCGCGACGCTCTCCTGCGCTTTGCCAGCCAGAACGGCATGGACTACAGGACGCGTGACACGCAGCTGGCCTTCCTCGATTATGAAGCCCGTTCCTACATGTCCGGCAAGGGCGGCGCGACGCTCATCAACGGTAGCGGCAACGCACTCGAGATCTTTAGGGCCGGCGCCCTGTACGAACAGTACCGGGGATGGAAGGGCGGCAGCGAGTTCGATGCTCGTGCCAACCTCGCCGCTGGTTTCTACAAGGACTGCTTCGGTGGGACGTTCGACACCTCCTACACCGGCACACCTTCCTCAACGGAGGGTTACACCGGCGGTGGTGCGGGCAACGCGTCCGAGAACTCGGGTAACGCGACTGACGTCAGCTACGGCGGTACCGGCCAGTACGACCTCACCCCGAAGAACAACAGTTCCAAGGGTGCGTACGTCGAGGGATCCGACAGTGGTGCCGGAATCAACTGGGGACAGAAGATCTCGCCGAACTTCACCCTGGGACAGCTCTGCCCGACCAGCAAGTTCCACGCCGGTATGAACATGTCCGGCGGCGGCATGCTCTCGTCCGACCAGATCATCCGCAACCTCTCGGTCGTGGCAATGAACGTACTGGAGCCGATGCTCGCCACGTTCGGCAACGTCCACGTCATGTCGGGTTACCGTTCCCTCTCCTACAACAACGCGCTGCGCGCCCGTGGGTTGGGAGCGGCAAAGAACTCCGACCACATGAAGGGACAGGCTGTCGACGTACAGATCCGCGGCGTCTCGCCGTCGCAGGTGGCGGCATGGGTCGACCGTACGCTCGACGCGAACGGCGTGGGGCGTTACCCGTCATTCACTCACGTCTCGTACTATGAAGGCGGCGGCAAGGGTCGCACTCGCCATTGGGGCCACAACTGACTTGAATAATAGGTGTATGATTGGATGAAGAAGCTATTCCTCCCTCCGGGTTCGAAGGTAGTCGGCAGCCAAGTCACGCTGGCCTCAGGCGACGTCGTTCCAAAGTGGGTCCTCATCGGAGTTCCCGCTCGTCAGACCATCCCGCTGACAAAGCAATCGGGGGTCGGTCTCGAACCGTCGGGCGTCTATGTCGATGTGGTGACGGGTGCGGTGACGACCAATCCACCTCCTGTGACAGGTTACACGGGCAGCCGCTCGGGTAGTTACGACTTCTCCACGTTCACGCGGTACGTTCCTCGTGAGAAGTTCGTTAAGCTGGTCGGTGATTCCATTCCTAAGAAGCCGACCCTGCCCGATGTGTCCAACGATCCCGGTTACTTTGTGCAGATCGACGCGTCGGCGCGCGAGACATTCCCAATCGACGAGAAAGTACCCAGCCCCATCGTCGACACCATACCCATCGGTTCGGGATACACCGTCCGTAGTGCGTTGATCTGGGAGGGCCGCCCGCAGGAGCTTGCTCCTCAGGACTCGACGTCCGAGGAGGAGATCATCCTCAACATGCGCCGCGTGGTCGTCAACGTGCTGAACCGACTAGACGCGGACAATGCCTACAAGGAGGGGTACTCCATCAACCTCGCCTGGCGTATCCGCAGCTGGTTCGTCGACTCCAACTACTGGACGCCGGATCCCGAGAGCCACGTCGGTTCGACCGTGCGCATCGAGTTCACCGGTGCGAAGGATGAGGTCTACCGTAAGGCCGTCGACCTGGCGACCAAGCTGTCCTTCGAGCGCATGTACCTCGACTACCGCAGTGACGGACGCACCCTCATCACCATCGTCGCCCCGGAGGGAAGGACCGCCCGCCGCATCGGCACGCGTTACGACGACATCCTCGTGAGCGACAACCGTTTCATCTGCGCGTCCGGCGGGTCGGACATCACCGAGGATCCGCCGCTCGCCACTCGTGAAACCGACGCGGAGGTCCAGCCCGCGCTGAACGACAACTACTACTCGCTGTACATCGCGCTGAAGCGTAACCCCGACGTCTACGGTGGCATCACCGCCGTGCAGGAGATCCTGAGGCAGCTCGGCTTCCCGAGCAACCCGCTTCTCTCCGGCATCGCAGGGTTCACCGAGTCGGCCGGTTCCGCCGCGTCCGTCGGCAAGGAGCTGATGAGCAAGCTGACCGGACTCATTCAGTGTCCTCCCGTCAGCAGCAACCCGAAGCTGTTCCCGACGTCGTCCCACCCAGCATTCCGTGGTCTCAGTGACCACACGCAGCTGGATGACACCGACACGCAGGACACCATTCCGCATACCGTCCGTACGAACAACCCGCTAAAGGTAAAGACCGTCAAGGGAGTGACCGACCTCAAGGATCGGTTCGGTTACCTCGGAGACGCGAACGGTGTGGCCGTCTTCAGGGACCACATCGGTGGCGCCGCGGCCGGCCTGGCGTACCTGATGACCATGGGAGGCGGCACCGTTGCCGGAGCAGCAAAGGCCGTCCTCGGTGCGGTCGGTTCGTCCGACGACGGATCCGACATCACCACCGTCACCATGTCGAAGGTCATGCAGGGTCTCGGGCAGGCCCTGTTCGGCATCCCCGATCCCACCGGCGCCGTGCAGGAATGTGCCACGATCACGGACGACCTGGAATCGTTGGTAACCACCGCGGCGTCCATGGCGGCCAGTCTGTTGGGCATCCAGACGTCTCCCCTGACGAAGAACGAATGGGACTCCGCGTACCAGATCGCGAAGAATCAGGCCGGAAGCGGAGTCACGAAGTCGTCCACCGGCCTGAGTCTCCCGGTCACCGAGAGACAGGACAACTCGGTGCAGGCGACCGGCAGCCGCACCGAGAAGCAGGGTAAGGACGCCCCGTCAACGGTGGATGAGGAGAAGGCAAAGAACGAGAAGTGGAACCCCATCGCCAACTTCGAGCACTATGCCGAGAACGTCTGGAAGACCTGGGTCCAGTCGGGCATCATCAAGTACGAACAGAAGTCCGGTGCCGACGACAAGGACAAGATCGGTAAGAAGACCGACAAAGAGAAGCTCGAGCAGAACCCGAAGACCTACACCACGACGACGGTCATCGAGTCGCTTCCCGGAGGGTCACGCAGCGAGTGATCAGTACAGCATTTCCACGGTGACCCACAGGAGCGCAATGAAGGCCGCCCCAGTTCCTGCGAGGTAGAACAGCGCCGCGATGTCGCCGAACACCTTCAGTACCCAGATGAGGCCGAGCACGAAGCTGATCCCGAGGACCAGGGCCGTGGTGATCACGATCGCCGATATGACGAACGCCACCGCAAACTTCTTGATTAATGTCATCACTTATCCTCTATCGGGAGAAGAATCCCCTTAGTCTTCAATGTGTAACGAACGTCATCACTGTCGTCGGGAACCTGTACCTTATGCAGTTCAATCCCTGGCCACGCCATGAGTGAATCGCGGATCATTGCCTCGGCGTCGGACCACGCGATGTCCAGATGGTACTCGGAGTAGACGCGATTCACGAGGGTGGCAACCACCTCCTCCGGAATCTTCAGCTTCTCCCTGTCCTTGTCCTGTCTCATTTGTTCTTCTCAAAGTAGTCGTTGATTTCCTTCTCCCAGTCCGCGTTGCGGCGATCCAACTCGTCGGCGAGTTGCCGCAGCTGATAGGCTGGGATGGTTCCTGCTCCCTTGGGCCAGTAGTAGACGAAACCGTCGACGTCCTTCACGAACTCGCCGGCCTCGTCGGCCTTCCTGACAATGTCGGTCGTCACGGACCTTCTCCAGTCCATTCCCCGGGCTGACGGCCCAAATTCTCCTCACCGCCATGGGGGAGGATGATGACGGAATAGTTGGACAACTGTCCGGTCAGCAGATTGATGTTATTCCGCCACTCGTCCTTGCGCCCCGGCCATGCGGCCAGCCCTGCGGCGATGTTCTTGCGCTTCTTGGCCCGCAGGAGGTCCTTAAACGCTTCTGTGAAGCGGGGGTGAAAGTCGGTCCATTTGTCTCCGTAATCGTCTATGCAAGCCGCCTCCACCACTTCGGGCGAGATCATGCGGGTGAGGTCACTCATCGCGGGCTTCCGTAAACAAGGGGAGGCGTAGGCGGGTCACGCCATCACCAAATGGCATTGCATCCCACCCCGGCCATGCCTTCAGCAGCGCCTCGGCAGCGGCCGCAACTATCTTACTCATCACAGTTCCTCCTTGCCGACCGGATGACCCCAGTCGGTCTCGAGCGGCGTTTCCTCCAGCTCGTGCTCGGCCAATGGCAGCACCAGCTTATGGTCATCGCTGCCCTCCTCGAATGGGACGACCTCAAGACCGGGCCACATCTTCAGACCGGCCGACATGTAGCGGTAGGTCTGGTCCATGTAGTGGTCCCGCACATCCTGGGGAACCTCGTCCCAATCCTGTGCCACAATTTTGGGGTGCATTGCCCTGACGTGGGCCAGTACCTCAGCGTGCATGGCCTTCGCCGCAGTCTCGATGACCACATGCGGGATGAAGTCTGTGAAGTTGGCGGCGACGTCGTGCATCCTACCGTGTTTGAGTACTTCTGCCATGTCACCACCTTATCCACCGACCGTCCCTGGATGTCAATAAATACCCACATGGGCGAGCTGCAACGAATTCCATTCCGTTATTCCGACTTCAAGGTGGACTTCGACGCCCACCCTCTGAACGGTGACATCCTCTTATCGAAGAACTCCGACGCCGTCAAGCGGTCCGTCAGGAACCTCCTGATGACGGGAATGTACGAGCGTCCGTTCCGCCCCTACATTGGGTCGGGTCTCGGCAAGTACCTCTTCGAGAACGTCTCGCCCGTCACGGCGCAGCTCATCCGACTGGCAATCGCCACGACGATAGAGAATCACGAGCCGCGGGCCAAGGTCGAGTCGATCGAGGTCAACGTGGCTCCCGACATGAATTCGTATGAGGCCACCGTCAAATTCGGCGTGGTGAATACCCCGGAGACGGTGGTACTGAAAGAAATCATCCGCAGGGTTCGCTAAATGGCAAACAACTTCTTGGCAGCGTCCGAACTTGACTTCAATGCACTACGTGCGTCATTAAAGTCATATTTGTCTTCTCAGGCTAGATTTAAAGATTATGATTTTGATGGATCCAACATGGCCGTCCTGCTCGACCTGCTGGCGTACAACACTCACCTCGAAAGCCACTACCTCAACATGGTCGGCTCCGAGTCGTTCCTCGACACGAGCAAGTTGCTTGACTCCGCGTACTCCCACGCTAAGGAGCTGAACTACATCCCGAGGTCGACCACCAGCTCCCGCGCCGTGGTCACCCTGACGGTCGACACGGGAGGCAGCATGCCGACCTCCGTCACCGTCCCGAGGTACTTCCCATTCACCAGCAGCTACACGGACTCGACCGGAACCCGCAAGGCATACACGTTCTCGACTCTGGAACCGATCACCATCCGAATGAATGAGAACGGTCAGTACGTCTCCGACGAGGTGACCATCCACGAGGGACGCGTGGTCAAGGAAGTGTTCACTGCGAACACCAACAGCCGCTACGTACTGCAGAGCCCGAACGCCGACGTGAACACTATGTCCGTGGTCGTGCAGGAGTCCAACGTGAACTTCGCCAACACCGAGTTCACTCTGGCCGAGAACCTGTACGGTCTGACCGGGCGTGACACCGTCTACTTCCTGCAGGGTGCGTACGACGGACGCCACGAGGTCAGGTTCGGCGACGGCATCATTGGAAAGGCCGTGGTCCCCGGCAATCTCGTCCGCCTGACGTACCTGTCATCCGCCGGGGACGTCCCCAACGGGTCCGCTACGTTCTCCCCGGCGGCAACCTTCGACGGCTACACCGTCTCGTCGGTCGGCGTCAAGTCACGCGCGCACGGCGGTTCCGCAAAGGAGACCGTCGAGTCCATCAAGTTCAACGCACCCCGCCACTTCACCACGCAGGAACGCGCCGTCACTAAGACGGACTTCATCAACCTCATCCGGGCAAAGTTCCCACAGGTGCAGGACGTCATCGCGTACGGCGGTGAGGAGGTCGTGCCCAAGCGCTACGGCAAGGTCATGATCTCCGTCAAGCCGTACGGCGACACCATCATCTCGGACCGCATGAAGACCGAGATCATCAACTACGTCTCCGGTAAGAACGTGGTCACCGAGCCTGAGATCATCGACGCCGAGTACCTCTACGCCGAGCTGCACGCCTCCGTGGTCTACGGCAAGGCGACCACCACGTCCTCGAAGGAAGGCATCCGCAGCGCCGTCGCGTCGGCGATCAGGGACTTCTTCGACACCGAGGTGACCGGCTTTGGTGTCGACCTTCGCTATTCCCGTCTGCTGCGCGCCGTCGACGACGCGGACCCATCCATCCTGCGCAACACCGTCAGGGTAACCGTCCTCAAGAAGACGTATCCCGTCGAGGGCGTCAACAACGGCATCACTTTCTCATTCCAGAACCAGCTCAGGAACGAGACGCGCAACGCCGACCCGCTGTACCACGACGCCATCGTGCAGTCGAGCAACTTTACCTACCTGTACAACCAGCAGTTCTACGACGTGGCCATCCAGGACGACGGTGACGGCAGCCTGTTCATCTACACCAAGGACGGCGATAAGCGAGTCGTCCTGCAGTCCGAGGTAGGCACCGTCAACTACGACACGGGTGAGGTCAACCTGACGCTGAACCCGTTCTCCTACGATACGGCCATCGAATTCCGCGGCGAGCCCGAGAATGACGACATCTTTGTGGCCGGCAACGTCTTCCTATCCCTCAACGAGGCGACCCTTACCGTGGATGTGGAGGCCGAGTAATTGAGCCGCAACCGAGTCTTTCCAAAGACCTCGCAGTACCTGCCGAGGCAGTTCCCCGAGTTCTATCGGGACGAGGGACCGAACTTCATTGCCTTCGTGCAGGAGTTCTATAAGTGGAAGGACGAGTCGAGCAACCGCAATAAGAGTCGGAGACTGCTCGACTTCGGTGACATCGACGAGACCGAGGAGGGCTACCTCTCCCACTTCATCAATAAGTACATGTGGAGCCTGCCGCGTACCATGGTGGACGCGCGGTTCCTCGAGAAGCACATCCTGGACGTGTACCGTTCCAAGGGTAGCTTTGAGGGATTGAGGCTCCTGTTCCGCCTGCTGTACGACAAGGAGGCGACGGTCTACGTTCCCTCCAAGGACATGCTCGCCCCGAGCGCAGGCGTGTTCTTCCGCGCCAAGTACATCGAGCTCTCTCCCAATCCGGACAACGCGAGCCTGGTGCAGACCCGCATCCGCGCCTGGGAATCGAAGGCGACCGCCCTCGCCGAGTCCTACGTCGAGATGCACGTGCGCGGTCGCCCCGTGTACGTCCTGTTCATCTCCAACGTGGAGGGCAACTTCCAGGTAGGCGACCACATCTACTCCAACGGCATGAGCCCGACCAACGCCCCGGAGATCGTGGGCTCTATGGTCCAGTTCAAACCGACACGCGTCATCTCCGGCGCGAGAGTCGGTGACAAGTACAACGACGTGAACGGCTACGGGGCCATCCGCATCTCGGCGGTGTCGAGCCTCGCGGGTGGCACGATCGACTTCAACATTGTGAACGGTGGCTTCGGCTACACCTACAATGCGACGGTAGACGTACTGTCCGGCGCCGTGCTGACGGAGGACGACTTCTACCTGCAGACCGAACTCGACGAGTACCTCGACATCGTCACGTCAGGTACCGGTGCGAATTTCGCCATCGAGAGCATCGGCAACTTCGAGAACATCATGGCCGACGTGTCCATCATCGCTCCCTACGAAGCGGACACGCTCAACTCAGCCACCTTCCTGTACAACGAGACGATCCTGATGGAGAGCCTCTTTGCGGTCGCGACCGAGGCCGGTGGCAGCGTCATCGTGACGAATGGTACGGGATCCACGCTGAACGACGACGTGACCATATCGGACTGGGAGTCCATCACGCCGATCCAGGTGGGAACCATCCAGCTCATCTCGACCCTGTCCCCGGGGGCCCTCTACATCGACGACGCGTCGGTTATCGTGGAGGATCCCTTCGTGTCGCAGCTCGGGTTCACCGATCCGAACGGAGGGGTGTACGGTTTCGACGCGGTCATCGAGGGAGTGGTCACTCCCTCCAAGGACGCGGCCACCGAGTACACCATCGAGAACAGCGGCTACGGCTACTACAGGGACGAGCTCATCCGTCTCAAGTACGGCAACGACGAGTTCCTGGCCGATGACGGCGGGGACATCCTGACGACTGAGGATCGCAAGAAGCTGTGTTGGGGCGAGGACGACTCGGACCAGGTCACGGGCAAGGTCATCCTCGGCGCGGTCGGTAAGCAGAACGGTTACTGGCTCGACAACGACGGTATGCTCAATTCCAACAAGGTCATTCAGGACAGCTTCTACTATCAGGAGTACTCCTACGACATCAACACCGAGCTGCCCATCAATACGTACGAACAGGCGATCCGCAACGTCTATCACCCGGCGGGCGTCGAGCTGTTCGGTACCGCGGCGGCGTACCTGGACAATGAGAACCGCTCCTCGGGAACGGGCGGCATCCTCCAGTACTCACTCACCGGCTCCGGCGGACAGGGCATGGCGTACGGCGTCGGTACCGCCGTGGTCGCCTCGGTCGGTTACGCGAGCGGAACGTCGGTACCTGATGCCGCGGGTAGGCAGATGGGTATCATCTCCGGTGCACGCGTCTACTCCATCGGCCTGACGATCGTCGAGGGCACCTGATGCAATTCAACTCCAGTAGGTTCACACGATGACCAACAAGCTCACTACAGATGGCGTCAACGTAATCCTCGGTGCTATCGAGGCCGACTACGACGACAACAACTACTACGTCTTCACCAGCAAGTACACGCCCTGGGCGAACGGCGACGTGGCACCGGCCACCGCGAACGCGTCCGTCCTGTTCTCACAGCAGGTGCGGAACGAGCTGATGGTCCTCAAGAAGATCCTTCCCAGCGGCGTCAAGCGCATGTGCCGCCGCATCAACTGGAATCCGCAGGTGGTGTACGACGAGTACGACGACGAGGTGGACCTGTCCGGCCTCAACTACTACGTCGTGACCCAGAGCCGCAACGTGTACAAGTGTCTGGACAACGGGGACGGCAATCCGTCGACCGTCCCGCCGAACATGACCACCAACGCGACCTTCCAGACGGCCGACGGCTACAAGTGGAAGTACATGTTCTCCATCAGCGAGGACGCCATGTCGGTCCACGCGACGAGCAACACGATCCCGGTCGAGACGTCCATCCCGGTATCGGAGAGCGCGGTGTCCGGTGCAATCGACCGCATCCGCGTCACGGGCAGCGCGAACGGCTGGCCCTCCCAGGAATCCACGACGGTCGTCGAGGCGCTGGCGAACAACTTCTTCCGCGTCAACCGTTTCGACCACATGGAGGCGAACTTCTATTCGGACTCCTCCCTCTACGTCACCGGTGGCGGCGGCGCCGGATTCGTGGCGAAGATCTCACAGTCGGCAGCAAATGCCTCCGGCTACTACATCACGACCACCACGGGCAACAACCTCGTGACCGTCGGGTCGACCGTCCTCATCTCACCGTACGTCGACATCGGCGGAAATGGAGCGGGGGCAAAGGCATACGCCACCGTGAACAACTCCTCTGGAGTCATCAATAAGGTGGTCATAGTGAACCCGGGCTCCGGCTACACTTGGGCCAACGCGTCCATCACGTGTAACGCCCTGCACCAGTCGGTGGCGACCCTGAAGGCGGTCACCGGACCGAAGGGTGGTCATGGGTACGATCCCTACACCGAACTGGGAGCCGACACCGTCAAGTTCTCCGTCCGAGTGGATCCCGATGAGGGTCTCGCCGTCCCGTACCGAGTGACGGGCATCATGAAGAACCCGCAGAACTACGACCAGACGGACGTCACGACTAACATCGCACTGGCGTACAACCAGGCATTCATCTCCCTGCTCCCGGGTATCACCACGCCTCCCTCCGCCGGCGAGGTCATCACCGGACTGACGAGCGGCGCCACGGCGACCATCATCTCGGCGAATACGTCGTCCATCTACTTTGCCGACGTGACGGGAACCTTCGTGCAGGACGAGAACATCCTCGGAGCGACCAGCTCCTCGGTGGCTACTTTGACTGCTATAAATAACTCGGATGTGAACACTGACACCGGTCAGATTATGTTCGTCAACCAGATGACGGCGATTCAGCGACAGATCAACTCCTCTGAGATCGTCTACGTAGAACTCAAGCTGTAGGACATAGATGAGCGAGCTCAACACAAATCTCAATGTCGGTCCGTACTTCGACGACTACGCTGAGACCAACGACTTCTATCGCCTGCTCTTCCGCCCTCGCGTTCCCGTGCAGGCGCGAGAGCTCACGCAGCTTCAGACGATCCTGCAGAAGCAGATCCAGCGTTTCGGCGACCACATCTTCAAGGACGGCTCCGTAGTCGACGGCGTCCATGTCACGTACATGGAGAACCTGACCTACGTAGCGGTCGCCAACTTCTTCGAGCTCGATCCAAGCCGCGGTATCGACTCCATCACTCAGAACTACGTGCTGGTCGGTGAGACCTCCGGCGTCCGCGCCATCTCACTCGTCTCCAAGAAGGGCTTCGAGGCCCTGTACCCGAGCACCAACCGTTTCTACGTCAAGTACGTCCGTACGGGAACCAACGGTGACAGCGTCTTTCAGCAGGGAGAGTACATCCGCGTCTACTCCCCGAACCAGAGCACGCTCGACGTCCTCAATGAAGCGAACTACGTCGACCGCATCCGCGTCCTGACCAACGTCGACGTCATCGGGTCCGGTTACGGTGTGTCCGTCTCCGACGGCATCATCTACCAGAAGGGCTTCTTCTCTCGCGTCGCCGCGCAGATCGTGTTGATCCGCGAGTTCGACCAGGAGGTCAACGGGTATCGCCTCGGCTTCGACACGACCGAGCAGATCATCACCGAGGACCAGGAACCTTCCCTCAACGACAACGCGCTGGGTTACCCGAACTACAACGCACCGGGTGCCCACCGCCTGCGTCTCATCCCGAAGCTGGTCGCCAAGACCCGCGCCGAGGCGGCAGCGAACAAGAACTTCTTCTCCGTGGTCGAGTTCGACGGCAACAAGCCGACCGAACAGAACACCGATCCGGCGTACAACGCGCTGGGTGGTGAGATCGACCGCCGCACCTACGAGGAGTCGGGCGACTACGTCGTCAAGCCGTTCACCATCGAGACCGTGGCCGGTGTCAATGCCAACACGAACCTCGAGGACGCCAACCTGTTCTCCTACTCGGTGTCCACGGGCATCGGTTACGTGAAGGGACATCGCGTCGAGAAGATCGGCGCCACCAACGTCCCGGTCGAGCGCGCCTTCACCGAGAAGACCTCGGAGGCGCAGGTCGTCACGATGAACTACGGCAACTACGTCATCGTGAACGAGTTCCTCGGTCAGTTCGACGACAACTTTCCTGAGGTCACCCTCTACGACGCCGCTCAGTCGACCATCACGGACCTAGAACCCGCCTCCGGAGCGCGGGCTGGCACCATCATTGGTTACACGAACCTGCGCAGCATGCAGTACTACAGCGGGACCAAGGGAACGCCGAGCTGCCAGTACATCGCCTATCTCGACAACATCAGGATGAGCACGGGCAAGGCCTTCTCCGAGGTCAAGTCCCTGTACGCGACCGGATCCCACGGCGCGGCGCGAGCCGACGTGTTCCTGAGCGCCAGCCGCTACGCGAACGGATCGCTCTACTACAAGGCCGAGCTGTTCGATGCCACCATGCGCACCATGGTGTTCCCAATCGGTCCGGCCGCCGTCAAGTCCCTCTCCGACAACTCCGGTGCAACCGACACTCAGTTCGTATTCAATGACACAGCCAACGCGACGCTGCAGTCCAACGGTTACATCTCCGTATCGCTGAACGCCCCGTCGGCCGGCGGACCCGAGCGTCTCAACTCCTCGGGACTCCTCACCACCCTCGGGGAGAAGCTGAAGTTCGACGTCGTCCTGAAGAACCAGGTCCTTACGGCAAACCTGTCCGGCGCGGTCTCGATCACCACGGGCAGCGCGAACATCACCGGTGTCGGCACCACCTTCTCCACTCAGTACAATGCCGGCGAGTACATCCGCGTTACCCATCAGTCGGGCGACGAGTACCGTCTCATCCTACAGGTCGCGAACAACACTAGGCTGGTGACGGACGATCCCTTCGCCGTGACCAACGCGTCGGCCGCCTACGGCAAGCTGTATCCCGTCGGAACTCACGTCGACCTGTCCAGCACGGGCGCGAACATCACCGTCACGAGCAATACGACGTTCGCCGTCAACACCAACCTCGGAATGGGTACGGCCCTGCCTTCCACCGCGAACGTGGCGGTGGCCTATCAGGTCCAGAAGTACAATGCCTTCCCGTCAATGAAGACCGTCCGCAAGGGCAGCTTCGTTAAGATCGACTGCTCGAACAACGCGGCCACCTCCAAGGGACCGTGGATTCTAGGCCACCCGGACGCCTTCTCTCTGGCCGCGGTGTACGTCGGCACGACCTACTCGAACACCAATGTGGACGGTAAGGACTGGTTCACTCTGGACACCGGACAGCGTGATGGATTCTACGACGTTGCCCGTCTGGTCGTAAAGCCGTCCTACACATCGAAGATCACCGGTGCCACCAAGATGCTGGTGAAGCTGAACCACTTCACGGCGAATGCGTCGGGAGGCGTCGGCTACTTCTGCGTCGACAGCTACCCGACCAGCAACACCGCCAACACGACCACGATCCACTGGGCGGAGATCCCGCGCCATGCCGGACCGGACGGAACCATCTACGATCTTCGCAACTGCGTCGACATTCGTCCCTACAAAGCCAACACGGCGATCATCACGACCGACGCGAGCACGGCCACCATCAACCCGGCGACGTCCGGATCGTCCACCTTCCAGTCGGGAACCGTCGGGTTCACCCCGCAGCCGGACAGCAACTTCCAGGCCGACGTCTCCTACTACCTGCCCCGCCGCGACCTCGTGGTGGTCAACAGGGCCGGTGACTTCTCGGTGATCAAGGGCGAGCCGGACGAGAACCCGCGCACGCCTCGCCCGGACAACGACGTCATGATCGTGGCGAACACCTACGTCCCGGCATGGCCGACACTGACTCAGCGCGAGTCCGTCGACTACGGACGCTCCGACCTGAAGGTCAAGCACAGCGTGGTGACGAACCGTCGCTACACGATGCGCGACATCGGCGCCCTCGACAAGCGCATCCAGCGTCTCGAGTACTACGTGGTCCTCAATGCCGTGGAGCAGAAGGCTCGCGACTTCACCATCACGGACGTCAACGGTCTGGACCGGTTCAAGAACGGCATCTTCGCCGATCCGTTCAACAACCACAACCTGGGCAAGGCGACCGACTTCGAGTACAAGATCTCTATCGACAGCCGCAACTCGGTGGGACGCCCGTACATCGATCGCCACACTGTAGACCTGACCTACATCGACGCCGACTCCTCGACGCAGAAGACCGGACACTCCGTCACCGTCCCGTACACGCACGAGCAGTACGTCGTCCAGCGTCTCGCCAGCAAGTACCGCAACTGCACCGAGTCCGTCTGGGCATGGAACGGTAAGATCAACCTGTACCCGGCGTTCTGCGATACGGTCGACGAGAAGAGCGTACCGAACACCAACGTCACCATCGACAATGCCACGCCGTGGGAGGACTTCGCCAACTCGCCGCTCGGCACTAAGTACGGTGACTGGGTGACCACCGGACAGCAGACGTCCTCGAACACCACGACCTCGGCGACCAAGTCCAAGAAGACCACCTCCACCACGACGACCACGACGACCGAGAAGGAGCAGATCATCAATCAGCTCCACGTCGACAAGAACACCGAGGTTCACGATCTCGGTACCTTCGTCAAGGACGTGACGGTCGAGCCGTACATCGACTCGAGGCTGGTGGCCTTCATCGCCAACAACATGAAGCCGAACACCACGGTTCACGCATTCTTCGACGGCGTTAACGTGGACGCTCATTGCGCGCCGGGTGAGTACGACAACACGACCGATACCCTCCAGGCCGGACGTGAGGACAGGATCCTCAAGCGCATCGGTGCCTTCGGCGCCGCGCTCAAGTCCGACTCCAAGGGCGTGGTCATGGGTATCTTCAACATCCCGGCAGGTACGTTCCGCACCGGTGACCGCAACTTCTCCCTGGTCGACGTCGCCGACCTGGTGACCGGAGAGGACGCGATCACGACTCGAGCGGACGCCCGCTTCTCCTCCTCGAACATGACGGTCACGACCCAGGGCATCACCCTGACCACCGTCGAACCCGAGCTGAGCGTCACGCAGACTTCGAACACGACGACCATCGTGCAGACGACCACGACCACACAGGTTAAGAACATTCCGAAGCCGAAGCCGCTGGAGGTGACCCCCTTCCCGCCGCAGCCGCACTCCGATCACGACCCGATCGCACAGACGATCCAAGTCATCGCACCGGATGGCGTCTCGGGCATGTTCATCACCAAGATCGACGTCTACTTCCAGGCGAAGGATCCGTCCGTGGGTATCACGCTGATGCTGACGGAGGTAAAGAACGGCAACCCGGACACCAGCCGCATCCTCGGCAAGTCCTATCTGACGAGCGCCGAGGTCGCGGTGTCGACCGACTCGTCGGCGGCCACCACCTTTGTCCTCGAGGATCCTGTGTTCGTCGCGACTGGCGAGTACTACGCGTTCCTCGTGAAGCCGGACGGCGACTCCCCGGAGTACCGCATCTGGCTCGGCGAGACCGGCGGATACGACGTGATCACCGGCGAGCAGATCTACCAGAACCCGTACTCCGGCGTGGCATTTGTCTCGTCGAACATGAACACGTGGTCGCCGATCCAGAAGGAGGACGTCAAGTTCATCCTCTATCGCGCCAACTTCTCGACGGGTACCTACTCCGCTAAGTTCACCAACGAACCGGACGAGTTCATCACCCTGTCCGGACTGCAGAGGGCCAGCTCGGAGACCTACATCCGAGTGGGCGACCTGGCGTACACCGTCAACAGCGCGAACATCTCGCGGGTATTCACCGGCGCCAACACCTCCCAGCCCTACGGCATCGTGCAGTGGGTCGACGAGGCGAGCGAGCTGGTCTACCTCGACTCGAGCACCACGGGCTGGGCACCGGGACAGGTCATTCAGTTCCACCGTCCTTCCGCGGTGGGCAACGTCGCGCTCATCAACACGGCCAGCCGAGTTGCTACCGCGAACATTGTCTCGCTGGACGACCTCAACTACCACGCGGCCGTCCCGAAGTTCGCAATGCTGACGCCGGCACGCACCGGCATTCGCATCGCCTACGCGGGAACGTTCTCGGACAACACGCAGGACTCGGCGGGTACCTGGGCAATGCAGAACGACGAGGAGACGGAGTTCCTCGACAGAACGCGCATCGTCAAGAGCCGAACCAACGAGGTTGCCGACATCAACAGCGACGCGAGCGTGAACTACCAGCTGTCACTGACGACGGAGACTCCCTACCTCTCCCCGGTGGTCGACCTTCGCCGTAAGACGAGTCTCCACATCGAGAACCTCATCAACAACGACGCGACAAACGAGGCGAACACTAGGTACGGTGCGGCCATCTCCAAGTACGTCTCGCGCAACGTTGTGCTAGACGACGGTCAGGAAGCGGAGGACGCGGTGGTGATCGTGGCGGCGTATAAGCCGGCCGGAACGAACATCAAGGTCTACATGAAGTTCCACAACAGCGAGGATCCCCAGCCGTTCGACGACAAGGTCTGGACGGAACTCGAGGCGACCGACAGCGGCGACAGCTTCTCTAGCCCAATCGACCGCAGGGACTTCGTGGACTTCCAGTTCGGCGTACCGAAGACGGTGCCCGCCACCAACCCGAATGCAGCTAAGCTGGATGACGACGGAATCCTGACCTACACGTCCACCGACGGCTCGGTCTACTCGAACTATAAGACGATGTCCATCAAGATCGTCCTTCTCTCGGATAACCCAGCACGCGTTCCGTTGCTCAATGACGTTCGCTTCCTAGCACTGCAGGTGTAGAATGAGCGACGTTCGCCTCAGGCGTCCGACCAACAACCCGGGCGCCCTCATCTCCACTGACTTTGATGGTCTCGAGGCCTATAAGAAAAAGAAGCGTGCGGCGGCTAAGATAAATAACATCGAGGCCGACATTGCCGAACTCAAGAGCATGATGTCTCGCATCTTGGAGAAGCTCGACAAGTGACAATCACAGTCGCCAATACTGCAAATACGAACACCGTCCAGTACTGGCGGCTGAGGACCAACGACATCGCCTACGCCATGTCGACAAAGGTCGTCACGGTGAACTCCAACACGGCCGTCGGCAACGCGGCCATCCAGGGTTCATTCCAGGCAAACGCACTCTACGTCTCGAACGTCTACGGCGGCGCAATCGGCGTACCGGCCAATCTGACCTTCCAAACCAACGTCTCCTTCTCCGGTGCGAGGACCAACCTCGGTCTCGGTTCCAACGTCACGATCACAACGGGCAACTCGACTCACCGCGTCCTGACGGTCAACACGTCCGACTATTCCATCTACGCGTCCAAGATCTCCTTCTCCGACGTGGCCGACGCGAACCTAGTTGCCGTCGGCAACGGACAGATCCTAGTATACATCGCGTCCGAGAGCAAGTGGAAGAACTTCAGCCCGACTGTACTGTCCTCGGGTGACGCGGCGACGCTGAACGGCCAGCCCGGTACGTACTACAGCAACTCGACCAACCAGCTCTTTGGTACTCTCCCCGCCGCCCGTCTCGCCGGAGCCTATACCGGCATCACGCAGGTTGGCACGCTGACGTCCATCGACATCGGCGCCACGGACACGACCATCGCACGACTCTCAGCAGGTGACATCACCATCGAGGGTAACCGCGTCTATCGAGCGGGTGGCGCGGACATCCCGATCACCGACGGTGGAACCGGGGCGTCCGATGCCGCAACGGCAAGGACCAACCTCGGTCTCGGTGGTATGGCCACGCAGGCCCCAGGAAGCGTCGCGATCACCGGTGGCTCGATCGCGGGTATCGCCGATCTGTCGATCAACGATGGCGGTACCGGGGCTTCCGATGCGGCCACGGCACGAACCAATCTCGGTGCGGCCCCGCTCGCGTCCCCGAACTTCTCCGGAACGCCTAGTGCACCGTCCGCTCCTCGGTACACCAACACCACTCAGGTCGCGACGACCGAGAACGTCTACAACACCGTCACCAACGTACCGGAGAACGCAAGGGTCGCCAGCTACACTCTCGGATCCAGCGACAAGGGTAAGATGGTCAGCATGAACTCGGCGGGCGGCATCACACTGACCGTTCCGAGCGCGACCTTTGAGAACGGCGACAGGGTCGACGTCGTCCAGTACGGCGTCGGGCAGGTCAGCTTCGCCGCGGGATCCGGTGTCACGATCCGTTCATCGGGCGGTAAGCTAAAGCTCTTCGGTCAGTACTCCGGCGCCACGCTCTGGTTCAAGAGTGCCTCGGAAGTCATCCTCATTGGCGACTTGATTGCATAGGGAAGAACTATGCCGATAACGATGGGCATGCTCGGGCGTGCCAGGATCCCCTTCAAAGTAGTATTTGGTACGGTAGGCAACACGACCTACACCGTACCAAACACCGTATCTACGCTCACCGTTAAGACGTGGGGAGCGGGCGGTGGCGGGGCAGGACGCGCCGAGGGATTCGGCGGTTCCGGTGGTCCGGGTGGCTACATTGAGACCGTCATCGACGTGGTGCCGGGTGAGACACTCAACCTAATGATCGGTGACGGTGGCGGCCGAGGAACCAGCGGAGCGACGAGCTCCGGTTCAGGAGCAGGTGCCGGTGGAGGTATCACGGGCATCTTCCGTGGAACGGTGCCGCTCGTCATCGCAGGTGCCGGTGGTGGCGGTGGCGGTGCGGGTGAGAACTCCGCGGACGACGGCGGCCACGGTGGCAGTGGTGGCGGACTCGTCGGCGGCACAGGCAGTGTCGGCACGTCCGATTCTCAGGGATCAGCCCAACCGGGCGCGGGCGGCACGCAGACGGCGGGCGGCATCGGTGGTACGGCATCCTCAACCGCAGGCGGCAACCTCACCGGCGAGTACGGCGAGACCAACGGCCGCTACTGGGGTGGTGACGGTAAGGGAACCGTGGGCAGCAACGCCGGCGGTACATCGGGCGCCTACTTCGGTGGTAAGGGCGGTCCCGCTCGCACCGGCGGAGGTGGTGGAGGCGGCGGGGGCGGTGGTGGCTCCGGTTACTACGGTGGCGGCTCCGGCGGTTGCGGATACGACATCGGCGGGGGCGGCGGTGGTGGCGGTTCCAACTACTCCGCGGGAACCATCATCAACAACGAACAGGGCGCGAGAGCAACGGCACTCGGTCAGGTACCCGTCCCTCCGTTCGACTACGATCCCGACTACGCGACCGGCTTCGGTACGGGCGGATCGGGCAGGACCGGCACCGCACTCAATCTGGACGGTGGCATCGGACGCATTGTCGTAAGTGGAGTCGCATAATGCCTATCAAGATACACCGTCACGCCGACTCGAGAAGCTGTAGCGCCGCTACCATCGTGACGGGACAGAGCACCGTGAAGGCCAATGGGCGACTCATCGCCGTGGTCGGTGACGAGTGCTCCCACGGCAACGGCGACCTCGTGTCGACTTCCCCGGGCACGGTAAAGATCGAAGGTAAGAAGCTCATCGTCATTACCGACACTAACACCGAGACCGACGATCTCTTCCATCCATCGCCCGATGACGATCCTAGCAGCGGAAGCGACAACGTAAAGGCGTATTAAGCCGGAGATAAATATCGGCATGAGCACGTCGAGCAGCATCCAGAACTTCGTGATGTACCAGGGAACGGACTTCTCCGTGACCATCGACATGTTCGATGACGCGGGACTCCCACTGGATCTCTCCGCCGCCACGGCAATCGCCGAGATGCGTCCTCACTACGAGTCCGACACATACTACCCACTCACGGTGACGACATTCAACGGCGGCCTCACACTGAGCATGTCCGCCGTCAATAACCTTCTGATCGAACCACGTCGCTACGTGTACGACGTGATCGTGACCGACTCCTTCACCCAGAGGACAAAGCCGCTGAAGGGTCGTATTCGTCTCGATCCTGCGGTGTCTAGATGACGCGTGTTCGTGTATCAAACACGAACTCAACGAGAGTCAGGGTCGCCAACGACTCCTACTATGCGGTCGTGGCCAACACGCCGTCGACGAAACTTCGAGTCGCCAACGACACGTTCACCACGTACATCTCGCCTAAGGGACCTGGTCCCGACCCGTGGTTGGAACCCTCTCAGGAGATCACTGTGTCGGGCGACGTGGAGATCGACTACTCCCTCGGCAAGCACTGCATTGTCAATGTCGCCGGGCGCATAACCAATTTGACCGTAGTCAACTGGCCGCCTACTGGACGCATCGCCAGGCTCACCCTCGAGTTCATCAACCAGGGCGACTACGGCATTGACAATTGGGACCTCAGCTACCTGTGGCCCGAAGGTATCATGGCCGACCTCACCCCCGAAGCGGGTGGGAGGGATCGCGTGATTCTGTCGACGACCACAGGAGGGCTGTACGTGTACTGCGACTCCATCGGTTTCGACTACCGTACTGTATAAATTGGATAGTCTTCAGAGAAGGAAAAAGACATGAGTATCTCTAACACCACCGAAACCGCGATCATGAAGCTGGTCTTCCAGGCAGTCGCTTGGGGCAACTATGCCGACAACGCGGCCACCGCGCCGGAAACCAACATCGTCGTCGCCCTGCACACCGCCGACCCGACGGACACTGGCACACTCGCCACTTCCGAAATCACCTACACCTCCTATGCCCGCGTCAACGTCGCGCGCACCACGGGTGGCTGGACGGAATCCACCGGCACCATCACGCCGGTGGCGAACATCGACTTCCCGGCAGGCACCGGTGGTTCTGGTACGGCCACGCACTTCTCCGCCGGCAAGTCCGGCGGTGGTGCCGCTGCCGCCCTGTTCCAGGGCACCATCACGCCGAACATCGTCTGCGGCTCGGGTGTCACCCCGCGTCTGACCACCGCCTCCACCATCACGCTGGACTAATCCAGTGAGCAAGAAGCCGCACATCGCGGAAGCTTCGGGTATCGCCGTCACGCATCGTCCTCGTGATGATCGTAACGGCGACTACCGGGTGGCGGATAATGTAAGGATGGCAATGGAGGCCGCGGCTAAGGAAGCCATGGCGGCCAATGCCACCCCGGATGAGGTCAAGGCGGCAATCGACTCCGCCCGCAAGGCTATGTTGGGAATTAATGAAGCATAACGCTGACTATCGACGCTGCCTCCTTACCGGGGACGTGGCTGGGCTGATGAGGCTGTGGGGTCATACCGACGGTCACCTACCCCAGCTGTCCCCGGGAGAGGCGGTGATCGCGTTGCACATGGCTCGCTGCGAGATGAAGTACATTCCGAGGAATCTCAAGGATTACTCGAAGGACTTCCTCGCCGAGCGTGGTTATCGTAAGATCGACGGCAAGTGGATCGAGGGACAACCGAAGGAGACCGAGGTGGCCGGTTCAGCCGGTATCGCTTCTCGCTCCAGAGATCCCGGACTGTCGAAGAAGATCGTCACCGCCATGTCCGACGCGTATCAGGACGCTCTGGCGGGTGGTGTGACCGAGCCTCAGATCCAGCGTGAGCGCATGCTCAAGGCCCGAAGGAAGATCAGGGACAAGGCCGGTCTCATAACGTAAGGGAGGTCAGCTATGGTAGTCTACTTTCAGGGAAGTGAGCGAGAGGATTTCGTCCTAAGCAATCAGAACGCGGTCCAGACCGCCGGGGCCGACACTTCCAACTCACGCGTCTCGCTACGCGTGGCCGGCTACATGAACAACTACATGGAGTCGACGACGTTCTCGACGACCCAGTGCTGGACTCACTACACCGTCACGCGAGACGCACCTCAGACCGGAACAGGTGAGGGCACCGAACTCTGCGCCCTTTGGTACAGCGGATCGACACCGATCATCGCCCTTCACTACAACAATACGTACATCGCTATGAAGTGGTGGAACGGATCCTCCTGGGTCATCATGGGAACCAGCGGTTCATTCGACGTGTACCGAAACTGGACAACCATGGACGTCTTCCTGAAGATCGGCGCGTCAGGCACGGGTGAGGCCCGCCTTTACTGCAATAGGACGCCCGCCATCAATAACAACACGACGGACTTCTCTCTCGGTGGCACAATAACGAACGTCACCAATGTCAGGTGGACTCCGGGATCGAATTCGGGTGGTTCAAGTGGACAGTCGTACCACACTGAGTTCATCATCGCTGACTTCAACACCATCGGCGCGAAAGTCATCACCCTGACGCCAAACGGATCGGGAACGTACAACGCCTGGACGGGCGCGGGTTACACCTCGGTGGACGAGACCAGTCCGACTGCAGACTTCATGACGTCCAACACGATCAACCAGCGCTTCTCCGTCAATTTCTCCGACCTATCGGCGCTGAATGCGGGAGAGAGCATTGCGTCCGTCAAGGTCGGTGGCGCGTTCGTGAAGGATCTCGCCGGTCCTCAGTCGCTGAACTTCTTCACTCGTATCAGTGCGACCGATTACGACGGCACGGACCAGACGGTACCTCTAGCGACCAACGCGAACTCGAGCATCTCTCAGGCATGGGCAAACAACCCATCCACATCCGGCGCGTGGACGGTATCGGACGTCAATTCTGCCGAGTTCGGCGTTCGGTCGAGGACCTAACGCATGACGGTGTCAGTCGACACGCTCTACACATCGGCCGTAGTTCAAGCGAACGCCACGATAGACGCCGTGTATGTCGACAAGCTGTACACCTCCGCAGCGGTGCAGAGGACGACGGCAAACACCGACTACTTCAACAATGTCTTTCTGGACAAGCTCTACACCTCCGCGGCCATCCAGCTGACCACGGCGAATGTCATCTACTTCGACCACGTGTACGCCGATAAGATCTACGTATCGGTAGTCATCTCGGCACCCAACGGGGCGAATGCAGTATCCACCGCCACTGGATCGGCAACCGCCGTAGGCGTCCTCCTGAAGCCGGGTATCGGACAGTCCACAGGCAACTCGACGGTGACGGGAGTCGGACTGAGTATGTACACCATGCTCCCTGCGTCCGACACGGTCACCGGCAACTGGAAAAACGAGACTAACTCGTCGCCGCTCTATCCCTCAGTTGCAAAGTACGGGGTCAATGACTCGACGTACATCTCCGGCGAACCCGATGCTGCGACCGACATTGCCCGCCTTAAATTCGAGCTGTCGCCCTACGCCAACAGCACTCAACCGGTAGTTAAGTACCGTATCAATAAGTACCCGACCATCACCCAGACGCCCGTGGACTTCATCGTGAGCCTGCAGCAGAACACGACCAATGTCGCCACGTGGACCCACACGAACGTGACGACCACCACGGCCACCATCACCCAGACGCTGACTCCCGAGCAGACCGCGCTCATCACCGACTACGACGACCTCTACATCGTGCTGACCTCCAAGGCCTACCCGCCGCCTTGATAAATTCTAAGTAGGACAGTTGGGAGACGGGCATGGTCGTTTACTTTCAGGGAACGGAGAAGGAGGACTTCATCCTCACCAACACCGGCTCCATCGGTCACTCCACGACCGATGGTACGTACAACTCCACCAACGTCCGCTGTTCAATCAGCGTCCTTCCCGTCACCAGCTCGACGTACATGACCACCCCGAGCTTCTCGTCCAACGACTTCTGGACGCACTTTGTGGCCAGTTGGAATGGTGCTAACTTAATCTCAGGTATTGCACCGATCACAATAATCTGGTACTCCGGATCGACGGCTTGCATCGGGCTTAAGCTCGAAGGGGGCATCATCACCCTGAAGTACTGGAACGGATCGAGTTGGATCACTCTCGCCACAACCACTCAATTCAACCCAGATCGAGTTCTTCTTACGTACGACGTATACATCAAGATCGGCACCGTAGGAACCGGTGAGATCCGCGTCTACGTCAACGGCATACCCGCCGTTTACACCAACTCATTCGACACGACGTTCTCGGGTACCGTCAGCGCCATCACCTCGCTACGACTCACTTCGGGATCGGACAACGGCAGCTACGGCGGCGTCTGGTACAGCGAGGTAATCGTAGCGGACTGGAACACGTTGGGATCGAGAGTGCAGACGCTGGTGCCGGACGCCTCGGGAACGTATGCGGCCTGGTCCAACAGCGCGTACACCGCGGTGGACGAGATCACAATCGGCAACGACCTCATATCGTCCAATACCGTCAACCAACGCTTCTCCACCGGCTACTCGAATGTTAGCGCCCTCACCGCCACCGAATCCATCAAGGCAGTTAAGATCACCGGTGCATTCACGAAGGACTTGACCGGGCCGCAGTCCGTCGATTTCTTTGCGCGCATTGGCGGAACGGACTACGACGGTACGGACCAGACGGTACCCACCGCCACGAACGCGAACTCGACGATCTTCCAGTACTGGGCAAACAGTCCATCCACATCCACAGACTGGAGTGTGGTGGAGTTGAACGCGACGGAATTCGGCGTCCGATCCAGAACGTAGGGACTGACACATGACGGTCAGTCTAGACAAGATCATCACAACCGCCTCCGTCCAGCAGGCGAACGTCGGCGCATCGTCCTACTTCACGAGCGTCATTGCCGACAAGCTGTTTGTCACCATGGGCGTCCAGCAGGCGAACACGGATGCTCCGACCGCACGTCAGAACAGTGTCATCCTGGATAAGCTGGTCGTGACCGCCTCCGTCCAGCAGGCGAACACGAATGCTCCGACCGCACGTCAGAACAGTGTCATCCTGGATAAGATCTACGTCACCGTGGCGATCTCCGGTCCGGTACCGGGCGACGCGACGTCGAACGCGACGGGAACCGCCACGGGCATTGGCTCGAGACTCTACCAGAGCATCGGAGCCGCATCGGGCAACACGACGGTGGTCGCACTGGGGGCCAACATCTTCACCATGCTCCCCGTACAGGACATCGTGCAGGGCAACTGGAAGAACGAGAACAACTCCACGCCACTATATCCCTCCGTGTCAAAGCTGACGCAGAACGACGCCACGTACATCTCCGGCGAACCGGACGGTACGATCGACGTCACGAGGATGAAGCTGGACGCTTCCCCGTACAGCAACGCCGCGGCCCTCATCATCAAGTACCGTCTCACGAAGTACCCGACCATTAGCAGCACTCCGGTGGACCTCGTAGTCACCCTGCAACAGAACACAACCAACATTGCCACGTGGACGCACAGCAACGTATCGGCGATCCCAGTGATCGTCGAACATGTACTGTCGGTCGGTCAGATAGGCACCATCACCGATCTCGACGACCTCTACGTGGTGTTCACATCCAAGGTATACATTCCTCCGGGATAAATTTCCGGTATCTAAGGAGAAACCATGAAGCGCGCTACCCCTCTTAAGTTCGGTCAGCTGTCCAGCTATCAGTACGGCGTCGATTTATACGACCCGGACAAGGTCGGACTTGGCCCGCGCATCACTCAGAAGTACCTGAGCTCCAGCCCCGATGACGGTTTCGTCGGACCGTTCCCAGTCGCAATCGCGCGGCCGATGGAACAGTCCACGCAGATCCCAGGCACGTTCCCATGGGCACTTCAGTGGTCCTCCACTAAGGACTGGGTGTTCCTCGCCGACAACGCGGCTACCGCCGCGACCCGACGCATCATCATGTACGAGTACGACCGCACGACTCAGGCGTTCACGTGGAAGGGTTTCGTCACCCTGACCTATCCCGCGGCCACCAACCACACCATTCGCGGTTTCCGCATGACGTACGACAAGTACACGACGGGCACCGTCGCCGTCTCCGGTACGGCCGTCACGGGTACGACCACCGCGTGGTCGGCCAGCCGCATCGCCGTCGGCTCGCGCATTGGCTTTGGATCTACCGATCCGACTCTGATCACGACCTGGTACGAAATCTCAGCCATCGGTTCCGACACGGGTATCACCCTCACGACGACGGCAGGCACCATCACCTCCGGAACCCCGTATGTCATCGAGGAGCTGCGTGCGATAACCCTCAACACGAACGCGACCACGACGAACGGCGGTCTGTTCGTGGCAAAGGGACTGCGTCCGGAGATCTTCACCACCGTCGGTACCACCATCCCGGCGGCCACTACGGTCGACAACATTCGTGCCTGCTACTGGTTGGCCGATGCGTCCACGGTGACCAACATCACCGCCATCGGATGTGGCATTCAACCCAGGGACAGCTACACCCAGCACTTCCTGTGGGGTATCGACGGTACGTCCACCGTCACGCTCTTCAAGCACAACCTCCGAGCGGCACTCACCCTGACGGCCGGTAAGGACACGACCTCCCTCGCACTCAAGTCCGGCACCACCGCTGCCCTCTCCGGTACGGCCACCCAGCTGAACAACGGCCGCATCGCGACGGCGTCGCACGGGCCGGGATCCGGTCTGCAGTGCATCTACTTTACCACCGGCACCCGCATCTACCGAACCAACGACGTGTCGACCATCACCGCAGCTCAGACGACGTTCATCGCCGACAACTCGGTCGAGACCCCGCCCGGTTCCGTCAACACGTTCGCCGCGTCCTCGCTACTGTCCAGCATCGAGTACTCGCTATCGACGGACCGCTTCTTCGTCCCAGTCAACGCAACCACCACGCCGTTCCGCAGCTACTTCACTCAGTACAGGACGGACGGTGGACAGTGGGATCGCATCTGGGGCTGTGACACGAGGCAGATCGACCAGTCCGCCGCCGACTCGTCGACCACGCCGCATCCGTCCATGACGGGCGCCGCCTACTCGGTCTGGGCCGAAGGCGGTATCCTCTACATCGCGACTCTCGGTACCACGGCCATCCTCAATCGTCTGTACGCGTGTCCGGTCGCCGACTGGGAGCACACGAGCAACGACTACGTCCTCACCCCGAGATTGTCCTGCCCGAACATCGATAAGTTCTCGCAGGCATGGTTCACCGAGATCTCGAACATTGGCGGCGGTACCGGTAAGAACCTGGGCATGTCCACCGAACCGTTCCGCACGGAGTACCGCACGACCGGTATCACCGACGACACGGGATCGTGGACCCTTCTGAATAACTGCGGAATAATGATGGGTGTCGCCGGCGCGCCGTACATCCAGTTCCGCCTGAGCTTCAGGACTCTCGGACCGCTCATGATTCCGGCCCGCATTGCGTGCGGTGGTGTCATCTATGATGACCTGTCCACGGACGATCACTGGCAGCCGAGCGTCGGGGAGAGCGACGTGGCGACTCCGATGTTCGCCTGGCGTTTCGTCACCGCGTATTCCGGAACCGTCCCAGCGCTAAAAGTCAGACTGTACGATGCGGTAACCGGATCGCTCCTACTGACCGACACGACCGTCGGCTCCCCCGCCACCTGGCAGAAGAGCACGGACGGCGGCACCGTCTGGGGTTCGTACAACACTACGGACAAAGGCAACGAGACCACGTACATCCGGTACACCCCGGCGTCCATCGGCTCCAACATCAGAGTGAGGGCGCTGCTGACCGCGGCGTAAGCGAATGGCACTTACCGACATCGTATTCGATCCGACGGAGACGGGGCTCTTCGAGTTGCCGATCACCGGTGCGAATTACACAATAACCGGTAGAGTGTTGGACGGTGCTTCCGCCCCGATCTCCGGCGCCGTGGTCAAGGCATTCCGAACGGGCAACGATCGATTCGTCGCCCAGACCACGTCGAACAGCACGGGTTACTACGTCATCAACACGGGTTACTTCGAGAACCACTACGTAGTCGCCTACCTCGATGCGGTGACCGACAAGGCAGGCGTCTCCATCAATACCATCATGCCGACGCCGTAGGGAGGCGTGTGAGTGGCAGTCGACAGTAAAACCATCGTCCTAAGTCCAGTCTCGGGGAACACCACCTTCGAGCTGGACGTGATGAATGTCGACCCTGCGGTCTACAGCAACATCCGGCTGTCCCCGGTCTCCAACACGTACATCACCGCCCTCGGGCCGGTCGACTACGTCGCCGAGTCGACATTCGACTCCTACGGACACGGCACCGCGACGTACGGCATCGGAGCATCCACCGTCGAGGGAGTCGCTGGTGGGGCAGGAACCTCCGCCGTCTCATCGACCGGAACTGGGATCAGATCATCCGTCGCCTCGGCTGCGGGTACGTCTACGGTCGCGTCAACGGGTCGATCCTTTGCGGCTAGCGTCGCGTCGGCGAGCGGTACCGGCACTCAGGTCGTGCTCGCGGTGGGCATCTTCTCCGGAGTCGCGTCGGCGAGCGGTACCGGCACTCAGGTCGTGCTCGCGGTGGGCATCTTCT
>JBBAQX010000002.1:54145-79383 GCA_040400085.1 Lysinibacter sp.
GTCGCGTCGGCGAGCGGTACCGGCACTCAGGTCGTGCTCGCGGTGGGCATCTTCTCCGGAGTCGCGTCGGCGAGCGGTACTTCTAGCGTACTGGCGACCGGAAGATCCACCGCCGCGTCCCTCGCCTCCTCATCCGGCGTCGGGGACGGTTCCTTCGCCGGCGCGTTCATCAAGGGAGTGACGGCGAGCGCATCGGGCACTTCCTCAGTAGCGGCTGTAGGAATTGCGTACTTCGCGTCCACGGGATCCGCCGCGGGCGCATCATCCGTCGCCGCAACGGGCATCTCCACGGCGGCATCGACTGCGCTAGCGTCGGGTACCGGTGCGTCCGGTGTCATCGGCGGCAGTACGATCTCCGCGGTGGCGGGCGCCAGCGCCCAGGGAAGCCCGCTGGCAGGAGGATCTTCGATTGGAGCGGGAACTGCCGTGGCCGCCGGCACTGGTTCCGTGGCGGGCCTCGGATCACTTCTCAGGTGGGCAGTCGCCGCGGCCTCGGGAACGGGAAGTCTGGCGTTCGTCACCGAGCCTCCCCCGGGTTCCGTCGCTAATGCCACGTCGACCTCCAGCGCATCCGCGGCATCGGGATACCTGTACAACCTTCACCCCAACCGGGACGTGTTCCCGGGCACCTGGACTACCGAGACTGGGTCGTCCGGCAACCTCTACCTCTCGGTCGACGAGGACGTGGCCGACGACATGGACTACATCAGGTCCGTCGACGATCCGGTCGCGGCCAGCACCGAGTTGGGCTTCGAGGATCCGTCCCTCGCCATCGGTGACGAGATCTACGTCGAGTATCGCTACGGCAAGGGAGGCACCACTCCCGTGGACATCAGGGTGAACCTCAAGTGCGAGGGCAACGTCATCGCCACCTGGTTCCACTCCAACGTCTCGACCACGATGACCACCGTGAGTCAGATACTGTCGCCGTCTCAGATCTCGGACATCACCGACCCGACCGCACTGACGGTGGAGATCATAGCCAATCCTTGATAAATTGACCGAATAGGTTGAACGACGAATGGCCAAACTATACAATCGCGTAAGGGCGACGACTGCGACCACGGGCACGGGTACCATCACCCTCGGCGCGGCGGTGTCGGGTTACCGCGCGTTCTCAACAGCGGTCGGCAACGGCGACACCGTACACTACGTCATCGAGGACGGCACCGCCTGGGAGATCGGCACGGGCACCTACACGTCCGTCGGCACGACCCTGACCCGCACCCTCGTCGAGAGTTCCACTGGCTCGCTCCTGTCTCTCTCCGGTTCCGCACAGGTCTTCATCACCGCACCCGCGGCGACCATCGTGCAGGAGGAGGAGCCGAACGCGTTCAGCAACACGAACACCTTCGGCAACAACACCGTCTTCTCGACTTTCATCTACAACGGCCCGGCGGGTTCCAATAGGACCATCCGATACCAGACGGCTGGTGTCGATCGCTGGTGGGCCGGAGTCCTGTCCACGGCCGAGTCCGGTTCTAACACCGGATCCGACTGGGGCGTCTATCGCTACAGCGACGCGGGCACCTTCGTCGACACCCCTCTCTACGTCGAGCGTTCCACCGGCCTCACCTACCTGAACATCGCGTCGGGACGCAAGGTAGGCAACGGCGTCGGCCAGTCCAACTTCTTCATCAATGGCGCGGCGGGCAACACCAGAGGCTTCGTCTATCAGTCCAACGGATCCACCCGCTGGATGGTCTACGTCGACAACTCCGCCGAGGCCGGAGCGAACGCGGGTTCGGACTTCTACATCGCGAGGTACAGCGACGCCGGTGCGTTCATCGACTCCCCGCTGGTCATCAGCCGAGCGACCGGAGCCGTGACTCTGACGCTGAGTAGCGGCACGACCGTCGGAACTCCTACGGGCGGATACGGCGCCATCAACATCACCGCGAACTCCGGACAGTTCCGCGCACTGGTCTTCAGGACGGGCACCGTTGACCGATGGAAGTTCCAGATCGACAGCGTGGCGGAAACGGGATCGAGCGCAGGTTCGAACTTCTCCTTTTCCCGCTCGGACGACAGCGGTGCGTTCATCGACTCCCCGCTGCAGATCAACCGTGCGACCGGCGTGGTGTACATCCCGAACTTCTCCGTCGATAACGTCACCTTCAATGCGCCGCTGCCCTCGGGCACCACGGTGGCGAACAACGCATCCTCCAGCTACTTCTTTGTGAGCGGCGCGAATACCCAGGAAAAGGGCATTATCCTCAGGACCAACAACTCGTCCCGTTGGTCCATCCTGGCGGGCGGCGACGGCGAGACCGGTTCCACGGCGGGCTCAACGTTCCGCATCTACCGTCACGACGACACCGGCACCTACCTGGGCAATCCCCTCTCGATCAACAGGGCCACCGGCGTCGTGACTCTGGCCACGGCCCTCCCGACCGGCTCCGGTGGAACGAACAGTCTCGCCACTCCGACCGCTGGCGCCGTGGCCGTCGGTAACGGCACGTCCTACGTGTTCACCAACGCGGGAACGGCAGGTCAGGCGCTCGTCTCCAACGGTTCGTCCACCCCGGTCTTCGCGACACTGACGCTGGAGAACCTTCCCGGTGCCTGGGTCAAGCGATCCGTTCGAGTCGCCACGACGGCGGCACTCACGGTGACCGCGACGACGACGACCCTGACGAACGCAGGCGCGCTCGCCGCCCTCTCCATCGACGGCGTGGCCGTAGCGCTGAACGATCGAGTACTGGTCAAGGATCAGGCCACATCCGCTCAGAACGGCATCTACACGGTGACCAACATTGGATCGGGTGTGGTCGCGTGGGTCCTGACTCGAGCGGCCGATGCCGACGTCTCCGCGGACCTCGCCGGGGCCGCCGTTGCGATCGACCAGGGAACCGTCAACGGCGGCTTCATGTTCGACACCGACTTCAGGACGATCGACACGCTGGGTACGACGGCGATGCCGTGGGCTCGCATACTGGACACCAGGGCGATCGGTTCACTCGTGCAGGCTTGGGACGCCGATCTCGATTCCATCGCAGGTCTCGCCGGTACATCCGGTCTACTCAGGAAGACCGCGGCCAACACGTGGTCGCTGGACGCCAACACTTACCTGACCTCGGCCGGAGCGGTCACGTCCATCTCATTCGGTACGACGGGTCTGACACCGTCCGCGGCCAACGTAGGAGCCGTCACCGTTGCGGGAACTCTCAATGCCGTCAACGGTGGAACGGGTCTGGCCACGTTCGCCATCGGCGACCTTCTCTACGCGTCGACGACCACGGCACTGTCGAGGCTGGCCACCGCCGCCGCGGGCAACGTCCTCATCTCCGGTACGACCCCGACGTGGGGAAAGGTCGGCCTGACCACCCACGTCTCCGGTACCCTCCCCATCGCGTCGGGAGGCACCAACGGTTCGGCGACCCCGACGGCCGGAGCAGTTCCCTACGGTACCGGAACCGCGTTCGCCTTCACAGCGGCGGGTACTGCCGGACAGGCACTCGTCTCCAACGGCACGTCCGCACCGCTGTTCGCGGAACTCACCCTCGAGAACCTGCCGGGTGCGTGGATCAAGCGATCCGTTCGTGTGGCGACTACCGCCGCGCTGACCGTCACTGCCACGTCGACCACTCTGACCAACTCCGGTACTCTCGCCGCTCTCGCCATCGACGGTGTCACCCTCGCTCTGAACGATCGTGTCCTCGTTAAGAACCAGGCCACCGCGGCGCAGAACGGCATCTTCATTGTGACCAACATCGGATCAGGCGCCGTCGCGTGGGTCCTCACGAGGTCGGGTGACGCGGACATCTCCGGTGTCATCTCCTGTGGTACGGTCGCCGTCGCGGCGGGAACGATCAACGCGGGAACGAAGTGGTCGACCACGTTCAAGTCCACGGACACACTCGCCACGACGGCGATGAACTGGTTCCGACTCATCGACCAATCGACGATCCCGACCCTGACGCAGGACAACACCGCGGGCACCCGCAACTTCACCATCCCATCCATCGGGACGTTCGTCCTCGTCAGGCTGTGGGGCGGTGGTGGTTCGGGTGGCGCTGCTGCTGGTTCAAACGCCGGGGGCGGCGGGGGAGGTGGCTACACCGAGCGTCTGTACAGGCTGTCCGACCTCGGTGCACCGGGAGCGAACATCTCCTACACCGTGGGTGCGGGTGGCGCTGCGGTCACTACGAGCACCAACGGCAACCCCGGAGGCAGCTCAACATTCGCCTCGTCGACCAACTTGATCACCGCATACGGTGGCGGAGGTGGTGGCTCGGGTGGCGGGCCGGGAACCGGAGCCGGACTCATCGCCTCCGGTGGAACGAACACGGACCCGGGGTGGGGTGGCGCGGGAACGGGTCAGGGATCGAGTGCGACCTGGCCTTGGACCGGAGGTAACGGCAGCTTTGCCAGCGTCAACCCCGGAGGCAACGCGCTGTTCGGTGGCGCAGGCGGAGGTGGCACGCTGAACACCGGTAACAGCGCGGGCGGCACCAGCGTCTTCGGAGGAACGGGAGGCGCGGGGGCCACGGCGTCCACGGCGGTCTCCGGAACTCAGCCGGGAGGCGGAGGCGGCGGGGTGAAGACGTCCGGTACGTCGGGCAAGGGCGGCGACGGCCGCGCGGAATTCTGGGTGTGGTGACATGACCATCTACGCTTACATAGACTTGAACGGACGGGCGGTGAACTTCGTCTCCGGGGACGCGTTCCCCGAGATCGTTCCCGAGGACTGCACGGCCGTGGAACTCAACCAGCCGAACTACGGTTACGGCTGGTTGTGGGACGGGACCGCTCTCGTCGACGACGTCAGCCCACCTCCCGAGATCCCGAGGAGCGTCACGCCCCGACAGGTCAGACTCCTGCTCCTGTCCCAGGGACTTCTCGACCAGGTGGAGGCGATCATCGCGGCTTCCGACAAGGCGACGCAGATCACCTGGGAGTTCGCCACGGAATTCAGGAGGGACAACCCACTGCTGCTGGCCCTGGGATACAACCTGGGCCTGACGGACGAGCAGATCGACCAGTTCTTCATCGCCGCCGCTCAACTCTAACCGGAGTCACTAGGGAGTGCTCGGCAACCACCCATTAGGCGGCGCACCATTAGCTGGTTCACCCAGCGGCGGTACAGTCACCAGCGCGACGGCGTCCGCATCGGGTAGTTCGACCGTCACCGCGGGCGGCACGGGCATCAACGCGACCGTCGCCTCCGCATCGGGTACGGGTACTCCTCAGGCCGTCGGACGTTCGTTCACCGCGGCGACCGCGGCGGCGAGCGGATCCGGCGTTGCCTCGGCGACCGGCTTCTCCTACTACGCAGGCACAGCGACTGCTAACGGTTCCGGTCAGGGAACGGCGACTGCTGCCGCGACATTTGCCGGCTCCGGTTCCGCCGCGGGTACGTCCTCAGTCACCGCTACGGGCACGGGCATCCTCCCGTCGTCCACATCCGCATCCGGCGTCGGTACAGCAACTGGCGTCGGCTTTTCTATTTCGGCGTCCGTTGCCTCCGCGTCAGGTACGTCGACTGTCGCCGCGGTCGGTTCCTCCAGTGCAGCATCCATCGCGTCCTCATCAGGTACGGGTACCGCGTCCGGTGCTGGTGTCGCCGTCAAACCGGCGAGCGCCGGTGCGTCCGGTGTCGGCACTGCAGCGGCAGTCGCGTCCTCCAGTGCGGCGTCCTCGGCATCCGCATCGGGAACTTCCTCAGTCACCGCGGTTGGCACGGGCGTCAATTCGTCCACAGGTAGCGCAAGCGGCACTGGTACGCCGACGGGCACCGGTAGCGCGACCGACGCGTCCGTCGCCTCGTCCAGTGGTACGGGTACCGTGTCCGCCGTCGCCAGCGCCACCGCGGCGTCCACCGCGTCCTCCTCCGGAACTGGAACTGCGTCCGGTGTCGGACTCTCGTTCTTTACCGGAGTCGCATCCGCATCCGGTGTGGGTACCGCGTCCGCAGTCGGCTTCTCCTTCTCGGCGGCGAATGCGTCCTCCTCGGGAACTGGAACTGCGACGGGCATCGGTTCGTCCAGCGCTACATCCGTCGCCTCCGCGTCCGGTACGTCCTCCGTCACTGCGGTCGGTACCGGAGTCAACGCGAGCGCCGCATCCGCCTCGGGAAGTGGCGCTGCATCCGGCGTATCGACTTCCACCGCTGCATCCGCGGCGTCCTCCAGTGGATCGGGAACCGCGTCCGGCGTAGGCATCGCACTCAAGCCCGCCGTCGGTAACTCCAGTGGTACGGGTACTCCCTCCGCCATTGGTTTCGCTACAGACGCGTCCACGGCATCCTCCTCCGGTGTCGGCACTGCAACCGCCACCGCAACGTCAACCGCTGCGTCCAACGCATCGGCCACCGGTACCGGAACGGCAACATCCGTCGGCTCCTCCTTCTCGGCCGCACAGGGTTCCGCTTCCGGTACCGGCACTGCTCAGGCGACGTCGACACCGACCGCAGCTTCCGTGGCGAGCGCATCGGGCACGGGTACTGCATCCGCCGTCGGTCAGTCCTTCGCCGCTTCCTCCAGCTCGTCCAGTGGTACGGGAACGGCGAGCGGTTCCGGTATCGCGCTCAAGCCTGCGGCCGGATCCTCATCGGGCACCGGAACGGCGACGGGTGTGGGTTCGTCCAGCGCGGCGTCCTCGGGATCTGCCTCGGGAACGGGAAGCGCCAGCGGTACTGGAACCGGCGTCAATGCCTCCGTAGGTAACTCCAGCGGTACAGGAACGCCGACCGGTACTGGTTCTGCTACAGACGCGTCCGTCGCGTCCTCCTCCGGCACAGGTACGGCCAGTGCCACGGCGTCCTCCACGAGCTCCTCGACAGGCTCCGCATCGGGAACGGGATCCGCCGCGGCGTCCGGTCGATCCACGGTCTCGAGCGTCGCGAGCGCCTCCGGCACGGGTTCCGCGGCGGCAGTCGGTACTTCTACGGCGGCGTCCGCAGGTTCGTCCAGTGGTACGGGCAGCGCGAGCGGTCAGGCAACCGGAACCTTCCCAGTCACCGCGTCGGCGTCCGGTACTGGATCCGCAGCAGGTGTCGGTGCATCCACGGCAGCTTCCTCCGGATCCTCCAGCGGATCGGGCAGCGCCACCGGCATTGGTTCGTACATCACACCGGCGACCGGATCCTCCTCGGGATCGGGCATCGCCGCGGCGGTCTCCACGTCTACCGCGACGAGCAACGCGTCCGCATCGGGTACCGGAGCAGGCAGCGCGGTCGGTACCGGGGTCAACGGATCGGTGGGCAGTTCCTCAGGTACGGGTACGCCGACCGGAACCGGAGCGGCGACCGATGCGTCCGTCGCATCCTCGAGCGGCGTTGGATCGGCGAGCGCCGCGTCCGCCGTCAATATTGCCGCGGCGGGTTCCGCTTCCGGTACGGGCAGCGCGAGCGTCGTAGGCACCGGAGTCAACGCGAGAGCGGCATCCGCATCGGGTAGCGGTACGGCCTCGGGCGTCTCGTCTTCCACCGCAGCGTCTTCGGGATCCTCCAGTGGAACGGGTGCAGGCAACGCCGTCGGTACCGGTCTCAACGCGAGCGCCGCATCCGCTGCTGGTACCGGAGCCGCGGCCGGAGTCGGTTCGTCCACCGCAGCTTCGTCCGGTTCGTCAAGCGGTACGGGATCCGCATCGGGATCGGGAACGGCACTCAAGCCTGCGACCGGTTCCTCCACCGGTACGGGTACAGGTGCTGCCGTCTCTGCATCCACCGCCGCGTCTACGGGATCGTCCAGTGGTACGGGAACGGCGAGCGCGAGCGGTACTGGCGTCAACTCCTCCGTGGGCAACTCGAGCGGAACGGGAACTCCAACCGGTCTGAGCACGTCGACGGGAGCATCCCTCGGTAACTCAAGCGGTGCGGGCTTTGCGTTCGCCTCGGGTACTTCCACCGCGGCATCCACGGCGTCCTCCTCGGGATCCGGTAACGCCACTGCCGTCTCCATCGGTCTCAACGCAGCTACGGGTAGCGCGAGCGGATCGGGAAGCGCCAGTGCAATCTCCACGTCCACGGCCGCCTCCGTCGGTAGTGCCGCAGGAACTGGAGCTGCGAACGGTACGGCGACCGGTACATTCCCTGCAGTCGCGAGCGCCAGCGGTACGGGAACGGCATCGGGCATCACCGTCTCCACTGCAGTCGCCGTCGCCAGCGCGAGCGGTACGGGAACCGCCAATGCGGCCAGTGCGTTCCTGCTCACCTTCTCCGGCAATGCTAGCGGTGCGGGCTTTGCGTTCGCGACCGGCGCGTCCATCAGTTCGGGCGTCGCCTCCGCGGCGGGAACGTCCAGTGTCACCGGTGTCGGACGCGCGATCTGTCCGGCGGTAGGTTCCTCGAGCGGTACGGGAACGCCGGTCGGCGTTGGGTTCTCCACCGATGCGTCCGTCGCGAGCGCGTCCGGTACCGGTACCGCCGCGGCAGTCTCCACATCAACGGCGGCATCCGCGGGTTCCTCGAGTGGTACGGGAACAGCGAGCGGTGCGGCAGCATACGCATCGAACTCCATTGGATCCGCATCCGGTCAGGGCAGCGCGCAGGCAGTCGGTTCGTCGACCGCCGCATCGAGCGGATCGGCGTTGGGTACGGGTGCGGGCAACGCGGTCGGTACCGGAGTCAAGTCAGCAGTTGCCTCGGCATCGGGTATCGGCAGCGCATCGGGCGGGGGTTCGTCGACCGCAGCGTCCTCCGGTTCGTCGTCGGGGACCGGTACCGAGATCGGCGTCGGTACCGGCGTCAACTCCTCCGTTGCGTCCGCATCCGGAGTAGGATCGGCCGCGGCGATTGGTTCGTCCGCGGCGGCATCGAGCGGATCCTCCACCGGTCAGGATACAGCGTCCGGTAGCGGCACTGGCGTCAACTCCTCCGTGGGCAACTCCTCGGGCACCGGCACTCCTACGGGTTCGGGTGCAGCCACGGATGCCTCCGTCGCGTCGGCGTCAGGTCAGGGTACGGCGGCAGCGGTCGGTCGCTCCACCAACTCCGGTGCAGGTAATTCTTCGGGTTCAGGATCCGCATCCGGTGCGGGTCTGTCGGTCTTCTCGGGTGTCGGCAGCGCATCGGGTGCGGGTTCCAGTGCGGGTTCGGGCGCGGCGAACATTGCGGCCGTCGCCAATGCCTCGGGTCAGGGAATCGCGAGTGCAGTCGGTACGCTGGCCATCTTCTCGGCATACGCGAAGGTCTCGTGGATCAAGATCCGCGCTCTCAGGACTCCGATTGCGTCCAGTATTGCGCGGGCCAACGGAACCTCCACTGCGAGCGCGGTCGGCTTCTTCAGCATCATCACCCCGACGGTCGCATCGTCCTCGGGAACGTCCAGCGCCCCCGCGATTGGTTCGTCCACAGCCGCGTCCACGGGCAATGCTTCCGGTACGGGATCGGGTACGTCCTCCGGCCTCGGCACCAATGCCGCCGTCGGTATCGCCAGTGGACAGGGAACGGCCAGCGGTCAGGGCGGGTCCACTCAGGCCACGACAGGCTCCTCGACGGGATCGGGTTCCGCTCAGGCCGTCGGTATGTCCGTCCGTCAGGGCACGGGAACGGCTTCCGGTGATGGTTCTGGGTCCGCCGTCGGTATCTCCACTGCGGCAACGGTTGCCTCGGCGACCGGAACGGCGACGGTCAACGGACGCGGCACTCAGGTAACACCCACGGTCGGCAGGGCGGTGGGCACCGGCATTGCGTCCGGCGTGGGCACGAACGTCGTCCCGGCCGTAGGCAACTCAAGTGGTACGGGAACTTCCACCGTGGTGGGACGCACCACGGGTGACGCGCATGCGAGGATCAGCTGGGTCAAGATTCGTGCGCTGCGGACTCCGATTGCGAGTTCCAGGGCGCGTTCCCTCGGTGTGGTCAGTGCAACGGGCAGGGCGACGTATAAGTCCCGCAAGCGCAGGATCGGCCGCGCGGCGATGTTGCTGGGCATTTAGATAAATAAACCGACACGAGGTACAGATGGCAATCCCGACAACGAGAGAAGAGTTCAAGAAGCACTGCCTGCGTCGTATCGGCGGCGGTGTGTTCAAGCGTTCGGGTCTGACCGACGAGGCGATCGACGATCGTATCGATGAGGCCCTGTATAAGTACGCCCGCTTCCACTACGACGGATCCGAGAAGGTCTACGTCGCCCACCAGCTTCAGGCGGCGGAGGTCACGAGCAAGATGCTCGTCATGCCTCAGGAGATCATCGGCGTCATCGACGTATTCCCAATCGGTTTCAGCACGAACCCAACGTCCGGAAACTTCTTCACCGCCGCGGCATTCCAGGTGATGCTGTCCGACGTCATCTTCGGCGCTGCGCAGGGAGGCATGAGCGACTACGTCATCATGCGCATGGGACTCAATACCATGGAGATGATCCTCGTCGGCAAGTTCCCATTTCGCTACGGCGAGAAGACCAACCAGCTCTACCTTGACGTCGCCCCGGAGAAATTGGTCGAGGGTGCGTACGTTCTGATTGAGGCGTACCGAATCAACGATCCCACCACGTATCCCGATGTGTGGGCGGACCAGTGGTTGCAGCGCTACGCGACCGCGCTCATCAAGCAGAACTGGGGACAGAACCTCTCTAAGTACTCCGGCGCGCAGCTGCCGGGTGGAATCACCGTCAACGGTATGGAGATCATGATGCAGGCCGAGACCGAGATCCAGAAGCTCGAGGACGAACTCATCAATACCTACTCCCCCATCAATGCCGACATGTATGGGTGAGATGAATACTTTACACAAGGGTCGAACTTAATGCTGTCCTTCTCTCAATTCCTAGACGCAATCAACGAAGGTAGTACCGGCGCATGGCCGAAGGCTACTATCGAAAAGGATGCGCCGGGTATCTACACCGCGCGCATGACTCACGGCAAGGGCAAGAAGGCGGTGCACACCGACCATGAGGTCCACGCTAAGTCGCACCAGGATGCGGTGAACATCATCGCTCAGCGCCACAACGAACAGCATAAGCTGCACCCGACGACCAGCCACTACATCCGTACGCAGTACCACGGGGCGAAGAAGCAGGAGGCCGGTCATCCCGCCAAGCAGCCGCACCGCGACAGCAAGGAACAGCAGTTCCGCGACGAGATGCAGAAGCGGTACGACTCTCTCGGATACAAGGGGGACTAATGCTTACCTTTCTTCAGTGGCTCGAAGAGGAAGTCGAGTTCCACGACAACAATCCCGGTGGCGACTGGCTGAAGCGGGAACGCGCTCGCGTCAAGAAGGAGGGCCGCCGCGGTCCGGAGACCTATGCGACCAAGCACGCCGTCCAGATACCGGTCTCACACATTGCCCATCTCAAGGGAGAGAATGGCGAGGAGGAGTTCCGTAACGATCCTGAGTCGTATAAGCACGCCCGGCTCGCCAAGGAGGTCGGTCACCCGAGTAAGTTCAATTCCAAGGACAACCCGATCCGCATCAACGTCTGGCACAACGGCGAGGCAAAGATCGCCGATGGCAATCACCGTACCGCGTATGCCCATCGGCATGGCATCAGCCACATTCACGCTCACGTTGCCTACTACGCCGGCGGTGAGGAGTCCAAGGGTCCACTCCATCCTAAGACGCTTAAGAAGATCGTGAAGAAGGACGACTAAATGGCCAACGTTCACTTCGACTTCTTTGAGGATGACGAGGAGCAGAACCTCCTGAGTGAGCTGGTGGCCGAGTCCATCGAGGTCAACGGGCACACCTGCTTCTACATCCCAAGGACGGTTATCAACCGGGACAGCATCCTGTCCGAGCCGGAGTATGCCCGTTTCGAGAGCGCCTACCCGATCAACTTCTACATCAAGACCACCTCCCACATGGGCGGCGAGGGTGCGTTGCTGTCGAAGTTCGGAGTCGAGCTGCGGGACGAGTTGATCGTGACGGTGTCCATGCTGACGTTCTCCGAGGAGATCACGACGCAGCGCGGTGACTTGATCAGGCCGCGTGAAGGCGACTTGATCTTCATTCCTATGATCGGCTCGGCCTTCACCGTCAAGTACGTGGACAAGAAGGCCTTCTTCTACCAGCTCGGCGGGCTGCAGGCGTGGGACCTCTCCCTCGAACTGTACGAGGACTCGACCGCGGTATTCCACACGGGCATCGACGAGATCGATTCCGTCTACGGTCACTACACTCACGACGTCTTTGAGACGGCGCTGGCCACCGAGAACGGCATCATGCTGACCGAACCCGGTGACGGCTGGATCCTCGAGTGGGAGGATATGGACACCAACCGAACCGATCTCTCTCAGAACGTAGAGATCGAGGAAGCGGCGGACGAGGTCATCTCCTGGGATGAGACCGATCCCTTCAGCGTGGGAGGCAACTACTAATGCTTACTTTCACACAGTGGTTGGATGAGTCCTACAAGTTCGAGGAAGATGACGCCGCCGAGGATAGCCACATCTACGGCTTCAAGGATCACAAGGGCACTAACTACAAGGTCTTCATCGAGAAGGATCGCGAGACCGGGCATCACAACGTCCTATTTGGAAACGAGCGCAACGCCGCCGGCAACATTGGTTTTAAGAAGACCGATGACCAGGGACCACACGCGCGTAAGATCTTTAGCACGGTGCACAACATCATGAAACACCATGCTAAGGAGAATCCTCACGTTAAGCGGTACACCTTCATTAGCGACAAGGGAAAGCGTGGTCCTGGTACCGATCTTCCAGAGCCACCCGAGGGTAGTCGCAACAAGCTCTATCGCAGGATGACCGATCGTCTCGGAGGACACAGTGTCTCCCAGAGGTACGAGGTACATCACCACATCCCGGCGGAGAAACTGTAATGCTTGGACACAAATTCTATCACGCAACAATCCGAAAGATGACCGCGCTCGTCGGCACGCTGTTCAATGACATCACCATCGACAGGCTGAATGAGGACGGGTCAATCGCACAGGAGATCGCAGTACCGTTGTATTACGGTCCTAGAGAAAAGTACCTAGCGCGCGTGGAAGGATCCCCGGATCTCAACCAGAAGACCGCAGTGACCCTGCCCGCCATCAGCTTTGAACTCAGAGGCGTCAGGTACGACTCCAATCGCACCCTGCACACCATGGGAACCATCCGTTTTGGCCTGCCCGATGGTAAGCCGACTAAGACGTACAACCCGGTCCCGTACGATCTCGACTATGAGGTCACGATCTACGCGAACAACGAGGATGACGCTCTTAAGATCGTCGAGCAGATCTTCCCGTACTTCCGTCCTCAGTGGAACGTCACGGTAAAGATGCTGGATGGGGCGCCCGAGTTGAAGACTGACGTCTACGTCAACATCGGCCCCATTGACTATCAGGACCTGTACGAAGACGGCTTTGAGCGCAGGCGCGCGGTCACGTGGCGTATTCCTCTGACGGTAAAGACCTACTTCTACGGTCCGGTGCCCGAAGCGAAGGTCATCAAGATCGCCATCACCAATATGTACGCGTCCCTCACGGCGAACACCCCGTCCGTCACCACGTACATCCGTCCGGGTATGACTGCAAACAACGAACCGACCACGGACATCAATGAGACCGTTACCATAGATCAGATCGAGAAGTACGACCCGTGGGACTACATTGTCATCACCGAGGAGAACATATGATGATGTCGTCCAAGCACCAGAGCACCGGCGGCATGAAGGTCTGGCGCAAACTGCACAAGGACCCGGACGTTCACGTCCACGCGTTGGATCACTACGACGACGCACACCACGTGAACCGCGTGGGACGGGGCGAGACCCACACCTCTGGTAAGGACGTCGAGGACGTGAACAAGAGGCAGCACTCCGGTCCGGGATGGGAAAAGGCGTCCGCACTCTATAGATTGAAGCGCAGACAGAACCTCCAGCGCCTCGTCGCGCACAAGAAAGAAGACTGATGGTCGTAGTCCTGAAGCTCGGCAAGTCCTATGAGAAGGAATTCGTCCACGAACCGACGGGCTCCAAGATCAAGGTCATGGGATCGGGTTCGAACAAGAAGGTCTACGTCACCGGGATGCACACCCCGGTAGAGCACCGCGGCAAGGGCGGCGCCCACGAGGTGCTGAAGAAGTTGACCGCGCACCTCGACTCGCACGAGCAGCACGCCACTCTGGTCGCGAAGCCGCAGGACGACGCGACGGATAAAAAGAAGCTTGAGGGTCTCTATCGCAAGCACGGATTCAGAAAGGACGGACCGGACATGACAAGGACACCGAAGACGCTACGTGAGTTCCTCGAGGAATCCCATCTACTATCACAACACCCGCACCACTCGCTGAACCGTATCAGGGAAAAGAGAAAGAACCGTGAAGAAGACTGACGGGATAGACGACGCGCTGGGGTTGGACGAACCCACCCTGCCGACTACCATTATAATGGAACCTCGTGGGAACTACCTCACCACGACCAATCCCGAGGACGACTTCGAGTACGCGCGCCGAAACATCCGAGAGGTAATCGACGACGTAAAGGAAGCGGTCTTAACCATGTCCGATGTGGTCAAGACGTCCGGATCGAATAAGGAAGCGGAGGCACTCGCCAATCTCTTTGATAAATTCGTCACGGCCAACGAGCGTCTTGTGAACATCGCTAAGAAGCCCGCGAATCCGAACGGCACCGAAGGCGCGGCCCAGAAGGTCGTCAACAATACGCAGAACGTAGTGCTCGTCGGATCGACCAATGACATGCTGAAGATGATGAACAGGTACCGCGGTGAAGTCGACAATGAGGACGACATCGAGGACGAACGCATGTGATGTGTTGAAACAAGAAAGATAAGAAAATGTTGAACGAAGAACTGCTCGCAACGTATCTCCCCAGTCCGGAGATCGTGCAGGGCGAACTAGGCTTTATGAAGAATGATCACCTGCGTAAGACGGGTGTCATCTTTGCCTACACTCAGACTCACCTCGAGGAATACGCTCGCTGCTCGGATCCGGACACCGGACTGGAGTACTTCACAAAGAAGTACATGAAGGTCGAAGTTCCCGACGGTCAGGTTCTTAAGTACGACCCCTTCCCGTATCAGGTCAGGTTCGCCAAGGCCGCGCTCAAGAACCGATACATCCTCGTCAAGCTCGGCCGTCAGATGGGCAAGACGACGGCGGCCACGGCGATCATTCTCTGGCACGTCCTCTTTAAGCGCCGCTATAAGGTCGCACTGACCGCCAACAAGTTGGAGCAGGCGATCGAAATTCTCGACCGCATCAAGTTGGCAATCGAGTGGGTTCCCGCGTGGCTCCAGCAGGGTATGGTCACCTGGCGTGCAACGCGTCTCGCTTTTGAGAACGGGTCGATGATCCAGGCCGCGGCCACCTCCATGAGCGGTATCCGCGGTAAGTCCTACTCCATGATCTACATGGACGAGTTCGCCCACATTCATCCGAACACACAGAAGAAGTTCTACGAGTCGGTGTTCCCGGCCATCTCCGCAGGTAAGAAGACCAAGCTGTTCATCACCACCACTCCCAACGGTCTTGATATGTTCTATAAGCTGTGGGTAGACAGCGAGAACAAGACCAACGACTTCAAGCGAGTTGACGCGCACTGGTCGGAGATGCCGGGACGCGACGAAGCATGGGCCATCAAGGAACGCGAGCGTCTCGGCGACGAGGGATTCGCTCAGGAATACGACACGGAGTTCCTTGGATCCAGCGCGACCCTCATCAACGGCCGCAAGCTGGCGACCATTCCGTACGCCAACCCAGAGGAGACGACGACACTCGGCGTCAAGATCTTCAAGCGGCCGGTGAAGGACCATACGTACGTCTGCAGTGTAGACGTGAGCCGTGGCCTTGGTCTCGACTATCAGGCAATGACTGTCATCGACGTCACGAGCAAGCCGTGGGAGGTTGTGGCATCCTACCGCAACAACAAGTTGCCGCCCTACCTAGTGCACGAGACCGTTCACGACACCGCCGTGTACTATAATACTGCGATGGTGCTAGTCGAGACGAACGACGTAGGTCTGCGCGTTGCCGAGGATCTGCTACAGATCGACGAATACGAGAACGTGATCATGACGCAGGTGAAGGGCAAGCACGGTTCACGAGTCGGCGGCGGCTTCGGAACGCAGTCCCGCTACGGTGTTAAGACGACCCCGCAGGTCAAGAGGATCGGCTGCACCAACCTCAAGCAGCTGGTCGAGAGGGATCAGCTGGTCATCAACGATCGCGACATCCTCTGGGAGCTGGGACGCTTTGTCGGTAAGAACAACACCTTCAAGGCCGAGGACGGCGCCCACGATGACCTCGTGATGACGCTGGTCCTGTTCAGCTGGCTGTCGGATCAACAGTACTTCAAGGACTCGGTGGACACCACCGGACTCCGCAAAGCCCTCATCGACCAGGCAAATGACTCGTGGGGAGAACGGGATATCGCTCCATTCGGTCTGGTCGACAACGCGATAGATGAAGTCGGAGAGGACACTTCCCCGACCGACCCATTCTCCGACTACTTTGGTCAGTAAGGTCTGAAGGAACCCCTTCTATAAATATCCCGACTAATGCATAACTTATAAAGGACAGGGAGACAGTCCATGGGATTTCAGGTCAGCGCCGGCGTTCTGGTACAGGAATTCGACCTCACCACGATCATTCCGGCCGTAGCCGCAACTGAAGCTGGCATCGGCGGTGTGTTCGCCTGGGGTCCGGTCGAGCAGCGGGTACTGGTGAGCAATGAAGAGTAGCTCGTCCTTTCGCACGGGCGTCCAACTTCATCCAACTTCGAGACGTGGCTTTCCGCCGCGAGCTTCCTCGCTTACGGCGATAAGCTCTGGGTAAGCCGTGCTGCGTCCAACACCGCCAACAACGCAGTTGCCTTCGGTGACGACGCGGGAGCGGTTCCGGCTCAGATCAAGAACGAAGACGACTTTGTGTTCAAGGCCGGTTCGTTCAACGCAAACAGCCACTACTACGCTAAGTGGCCGAGCGACCTCGGCAACTCGCTGAAGATCGCAGTCTGCGACAGCCCGAGTGCGTACGCGAGCAAGATCTACACGACGTCGAACGCCGACCTCGTGACGATGTCCTTCTCCGTCGGATCCAACACAGCGACCCTCATCTGCAACTCGGGATCGAGCTCGAACACAGTCCTCACGACCCTCGCCAACAACGTACTGACTCAGCTGTCGGTCGGCGACTACGTCGTGGCCGGTAACTCGACCATCGGCACGCAGTACATGAAGGTCACCGCCCTGGGTACTCCCACGGTAACCGCGAACGCGACCGTCTCCGCGACGATCAACTTCGCCACGCGTTACTTCATGAGCGACAACGTCGCCATCACATCGAACGCGACCAACGCCTCGGCAATCGTACGCTACTGGGAATACTACGACGTGATCGGCGCCGCACCGGGCACCAGCACGTACGTCTCCACCCGCAACGCGAACGGCACGAGCTCCTTCGACGAACTCCACCTCGTGGTCATCGACGAGGACGGCAAGTTCACCAATGCCCCGGGATCCGTCCTGGAAATCTGGCCGAACCTGTCCCGTGCCACCGATGCCCGTGGCGAGCAGGGCGGCACGATCTTCTACAAGAGCGTGCTGAACGAAGGATCCCGCTTCATCTGGGTAACCAACGATCGCGCGGGTGCGACCAGCACCACGGCCGCTCTCATTGCCCCGCAGGCGAACACGATCCCGTACGTCTCGAGCTTCTCCGGTGGTACGCAGCCCGATAATGAGTCCGCGATTGCGGTCTCCGCTCTGGCCCGCGCCTACGACAAGTTCAAGTCGGCCGAGGACGTCAACGTCTCCATGCTCATCCAGGGTAAGGCACGCGGTGGTGTCAACGGCGAGCAGCTCGCCAACTACCTCATCGACAACATCTGCGAAGTCCGCAAGGACTGCATCGCGTTGATCTCCCCGGACATCAACGACGTTGTGAACAATGCGTACAACGTAACGGGTGACATTGTTGCCTTCCGTAACTCGCTCCGCTCCACCAGCTACGGTGTGCTCGACAGCGGTTACAAGTACATGTACGATCGCTACAACGACATCTACCGTTGGGTTCCGCTGAACGGCGACATCGCCGGTCTCATTGCCCGTACGGAAACTGACCGTGACGCCTGGTGGTCCCCGGGTGGTTTCAACCGCGGTCAGATCAAGAACGTCGTCCGCCTCGCCTTCAATCCGAGCAAGGCACAGCGCGACATTCTCTACCCGGCCGGCGTCAACCCGGTGGTCACGTTCCCGGGACAGGGAACGGTTCTCTACGGAGACAAGACCCTCCTGGCAAAGCCTTCGGCCTTCGACCGTATCAACGTACGTCGCCTCTTCATCGTACTCGAGAAGGCGATCTCCACGGCGTCTAAGTCGACCCTGTTCGAGTTCAACGACGAGTTCACTCGCGCGATGTTCCGCAACATGGTCGAGCCTTACCTCCGTGACGTACAGGGTCGACGCGGTATCTACGACTTCCGCGTGGTCTGCGATGAGCGCAACAACACTCCTGAGGTCATCGACCGCAGCGAGTTTGTTGGCGACATCTTCATCAAGCCGGCACGCTCGATTAACTTCATCACCCTGAGGTTCGTCGCCACAAAGACTGGCGCCGACTTCGATGAGGTTATCGCGAACTTTGTGTGATCCAAATGGAGGGGAGCAATCCCCTCCTCTTTTATCCAACATAAATCGGATTGTGAATAGGGAATAGTGCTCCATGAAGAACCATATGTCGTTCGGCGAATTCATCCAGCAGCTACAGGAGAACGTGGAAATTGACGAGGCCGCCTGGGCCGAAAAGGCCGCATATCGATTGGGGCTTTCCCACGGTGCGAAGGGTACGCCGAAGATCGACGCCGAGAAGATGTTTGGCAACAGCGCCCAGCAGTATCACGACGGATATAAGAAGACCGGCAAGGTCACGGGTAACATGACCTGGTCACGTGCGCCGAAGAAGGTGGACGAGGAACGGATCGATGAGCTCTCCCGCAAGACCCTCGCCGGCTACGTCAAGAAGGCCGGTGGACCCGACATCTCCAACAGCGTTGCGGGAAATGCAATCAAGTCCACTGAGAACCGCAACAACGGCAAGTGGGATAAGAACACTTGGCGCAAGACGCTGAATCGTGGAAAGGGCGTCGAGAGGGCGGCAGATCGTCTAGCTAAGGAAGAGACTGATGTCAACGAGCTCTCGCAGGAGAAGCTGAAGCGCTACGTTGCCCGCGTAAAGGAGCATGACGACGACAAGGGAATCTACTCGGACAACGAGAAGACCTACGAGAAGCGTCGCGTGGGCCTCGCAAAGGCACGCAAGCGTGTCTCGGAGGAGGCGATCGATGAAGTTTCCAAGGATCTGGCTCGTCGATACCTCAAGAAGAATGACGCAGAAACCAATAAAATAGAGAAGACCAATGATCTTCCGTGGAATTGGTCGGGCGACGATAAGAAGACCTATGCAAAGCGCACGCGCGGTGCACGTCTAGCCACGAACGTCATCAAGTCCGTCGGGAAGTACCCGAAGACATGGAACCGTGCCGCCGACGAATATAACAGGAAACTCAAGACTGAAGAGACTGAAATCGACGAGATGCAGGTCTCGGCCAAGTTCAACAAGGCCATCGGCAACCAGAAGGGCGCAGTGAAGAAGCTGTTCAAGTCCATCAGCCAGCGCAACAACGTCGACCGAGACAGCGGCGCGACCTACAAGGGATACGCCCTCGGCGCCCGCAAGGCACTTGGTCCGAAGCGTCCGGTTGCCGAGGAGCAGATCGACGAGATCTCGAACAAGAAGGCGGGCGCCTACTACATCTCAGCCAACCAGTGGAAGTCGGACCTCGGCGATAAGCTGGGCGACGAACGCCACCAGCGCGACGGTATGGGATGGCAGATCTCCAACAAGGAGAACCGCGGTCTCGACAACCGTTCGAAGGGTATCGCCAATGCCAAGAAGCGCATCCTCAAGAACCCGAGCATCGAGTCAATGCGCGTCACGGCATCGATGAGGTCTCCAGTGAAACCTTGAGGTCCTACAATGCTAAGGCCGGCGACAAGATCAGGAAGAACAACTGGAAGGCCGAGAGTGGCATCCCTCTGACCGACAAAGAAAATAAGAGCGACAATAAGCGCTCAAAGGGAATGGACATGGCCGACGCGAAGCTGGGCGGATACGCAAAGGTGAATGCGAGGAAGGCTGCTAGGGACGAGGATGAAGATTAACCAGGAAACGCTCGATCACATCAAGAAGTCGGAAGGTCTTCGTCTGAAGGCATACCCCGATCCTGGAACTGGCGGCGAGCCGTGGACGATCGGTTACGGGCATACGTCCCGTGCCGGTCTTCCCGCCGTCCATCCTGGGATGGTGATTACCATGCAGCAGGCCGAGGACATCCTCCGTTCCGATGTCGAGAAGTTCGCGCAGGGAGTGGCCGCGGTCATTACCGTACCGGTGTCGGACAATCAATTCGGTGCCGTCGTGAGTTTTGCGTTCAATGTCGGTATGGGGAATCTCAAGAGCTCCACGCTGCTCAAGAAGTTGAATGCTAAGAATTACAACGGGGCTGCCGATGAGTTCCTTAAGTGGACCAAGGCGGCCGGCAAGGTACTGCCGGGTCTCGTGACGAGGAGGAGGGAAGAACGCGCCCTCTTCCTAAAGGGATAAATAAGTCAAGAGAACAAGGGAGAGCCAAGTGGCCTTTTCTATCGAATCCTTCAAGTCCGCCCTAACCGGCGGCGGAGACCGCACTTCCAAGTTTGAAGTGCGCCTCACCATTCCCGCCCTCGGTGGTAGCGACGCGGCCGCGCAGGAAAAGTTCACCATGACCTGCATGGCAGCCAGCGTTCCTCCGATGATCCTCGGCGTGACATCCGTTCCGTACTTCGGCCGCGACATCAAGGTCGCCGGTGACCGAGTGTACCCGGACTGGCAGGTCACCATCATCAACGACGAGGATCAGCTGGTTCGTCGCGCGATGGAGCGTTGGTCCCACCTCATCAACGCCGCGCAGCGCAACACCACGGTCGCTCCGGTAACTTCCTCCCCGGCCACGTATAAGACGGACGCGGAAGTCTATAAGTACGGCAAGGACGGTTCCCTGCTTCGCACATACCGCTTCGTCGGCGTCTGGCCTTCCCAGGTATCGCAGATCGACCTCAACTGGGGTGACCGCGATCGTATCGCCGAGTTCGGCGTGGTCTTCGCCTACGACTACTGGGTGAACGATACGGACATCCTTCCGGGAGACGGCGCGACGTTCTTCTAAGAACGTCACTCGTTCCGATTTAACAGTGTGAGGATGCGCCTTGGCGATCAACCTATTCGGGTTTACTCTCCAGAGAGCTAAGGAGGACGACGAGAAGAATCGTCTTACCTTCATACCGCCATCTCCGGACGGTTCCCTAGTCGTCGCCGAAGGCGCCTTCTACGGGCAGGCCTTCGATCTCAATTCCGGCGTCAACAACGAAGCCGACCTAATCAATAAGTACCGCGAGATGGCGGAGTACCCGGATGTGGACTACGCCATCGACGACATCGTGAACGAGGCGATCTCAATCGACGAGGACGGTGAGGTCGTTAAGATCAACATGGAGAACTTCGACAAGGGCTCCGTGTTCGCCGACAAGGACATTCAGGATAAGATCCGCCGCAGCTTCGACCGTATCATCGAGCTACTGGACTTCAACAACTCCGCGCATCGCATCTTCCGCCAGTGGTACATCGACGGTCGTCTCTACTACCACGTGATCGTCGACCAGACCAAGCCCAAGGAAGGCATCAAGGAAGTCCGGTACATCCATCCGGGCAAGATCCGCCGCATTAAGGAAGTCAAGAAGAACACCGATCCGAAGACCGGAGCCCCGGTGTTCCAGATGAAGGGCGAGTACTACATCTACTCGACCAACGGATTCGGTGCCCAGACGAACAACGGCTTCACCGGCGCCAACGGTATCACCGGCATTGACAACACCGTCTACGGCATGAAGATCGCCAAGGACGCCGTAGCCTACGCGCACTCGGGTCTGTACGACAAGACGGGCAACATTGTAATCTCCCACCTCCACAAGGCAATGAGGACGCTCAATTCCCTCAAGGCCCTGGAGGACTCGGTCATCATCTACCGACTGGTCCGCGCTCCCGAACGTCGCGTGTTCTACATCGACGTAGGTAACCTTCCTAAGCAGAAGGCAGAGCAGTACCTTCGTGACATGATGGTCCGTCACAAGAACAAGCTGGTCTACGACTCGACCAACGGTACCGTCAAGGACGACCGTCGGTTCATGACCATGCACGAGGACTACTGGCTCCCGCGTCGCGAAGGCGGTAAGGGCACGCAGATCGACACGCTGCAGGGTGCGCAGAACCTCGGCGTCATGGACGATGTGGTGTACTTCAAGAAGGACCTCTATCGGGCCCTGAACGTTCCTATCACCCGCATGAACCCCGAGACCAGCGGGTTCACCTTCTCCAAGGCAGCGGAGATCTCGCGAGACGAAGTCAAGTTCTCCAGGTTTGTCGATCAGCTGCGTCGTCAGTTCTCGACCCTGCTCTTTGAGTTGCTCAACAAGCAGCTCATCCTGACTGGTGTCATGGCGGTGGAGGACGTCGCCTACTTCCAGTCCTCCGCGTACTTCGAGTTCCAGGCTGACAACCACTTTGCCGAAGTCAAGGACAACGAGATCATCAGCCGCCGCATTGAGGTAGCCAAGGACCTTCAGGATTTCGTCGGAAAGTACTTCTCCCACGACCATGTCCGCCGTCGGGTGTTCCGTCAGGACGACGACGAGATCAAGAAGATGGATTCGGAGATCAAGAAGGAGGAGGACGATCCGCGCTACGAGGAGAAGCCGGACGGTTCCAACGGTCTTGATGTCATGGATCCGACGGGCAACGGTTTCCCGGGTGGTTTCCCAGGCCAGCCTGGAATGCCAATGCCGGGTATGCCCGGAATGCCCGGGCAACCGGGTTTCGCCCAACAGCCTCCGCAGGGACCCCAGCAAATAAATAACTCGAAAGATCCCGAGGTAAAGAAATGACCAAGCATATCGTTGAATCAATTGTGAACGAGGACGTAACGTCTCTGGAGGAGCAGATCGACCTCCGCTTGCGTGCGAAGATCGAGGAAGCCCTCTTTGGTGGTCCGAACGATCCGGACGACGAAGACGATGAGGACGTCGAGCCCGTCAACGAACTCTCCGTTAAGACGCTCAAGTCCTACATGAAGAAGTCCAAGACCTCCGGTGAACGCGCTTGGGCCCGCGCCGATAAGGAAGAGGACAAGTCCATGGCGACCGACGGCACTAAGTATCCCGAGAAGCAGAAGCGCCACATGGACAACGCGAGCCGCGAGATCGACACGTGGAACAAGCGTGAAAAGGGTCAGAAGATGGCGACCCGCGCACTGAAGCACGCACAGGAAGAAACCCAGATCGACGAGCTGATCGGCAAGGGTAAGCTTCCCAGTCTGATCAACAAGTACAACAACATGTCGGCCACGCACGATAAGCTATCAAAGGAATACAGTCACAAGTTCGATAGCTTTGGTCGAGACGACGACGACATTAGCGCCCGTGAACACGACATGGATTCCACGGACTACGCAGTGAAGGCAAAGCGCGGACAGGCCCTGTTCAATCAGAACAAGGCGGCAAAGACACTGAAGGCCACCAAGGCAATCGCTAAGTCTTGGAAGGACACGCAGAAGAATGGCTAAGGGTCCCGTAATTCCACCGACGACAAATGAAGGCACTGAGCGCGGTATGTCGGCGGTGCTTCGCATGAAGCGCTCGCTCGAACTCGCCAACGACAAGAAGGAGCGTCTCAAGAACGCACTCGCCCGAGTCAAGGGTAACCCTGACTCCGAGTACGCCGCTCACCTAGTCCAGTCTGCCCGTAGAACGGCCAGTCGACAGGACTCGGTAGTCAAGCGCCAGATCGGTCGCATTCACGAGATCGTAGAGGCGGCCATCGACGGCGACGTCACCGGTCTCGAGGAGATGATCGACGAGGCACTCTGCGCCCGGATCGACGAACCGACCGGCAAGGGTAAGGCCTATGGTATTGCGCACGCCTATCAGAATAAGAGCTGGAATTCGTCTGCTATGGCGAATCCTGATCATCGTTGGTACGACCCCGAGAACGAAAAACAACACAAGCACGAAGAAAACATCTATAATCTTCGCAGTCGCCGAGCGCTGTCAATGGCGAAAGCAGCCCAAGCGAAGAGGGACAGTAGCGGATATGGTGCCGAGGACTATGCCCGTCACAAGGAACACGCTCAGCACTGGAAGAAGAAGCAGAAGGCTGCTGGAACTATTGATCGGGAAGAGCGCATGAAGGCGCAGCGCAAGGCCTACGTTCAGAGCCGAAAGGACAAGTAAATGCCCATCATCAAGAACCAGTTCGGCGGTCGAGCGACGGTGAGACTCACCGCCAGCAACACCTACAACCTGTACGACTTCTCGTTGCCCTACGACACACAGAGCGGAACGGTAGCCGTCACCGGTGCGAACGTGGTGGGTACCAACACGACATTCGACACTAAGTTCTCCAACGGTTCGTACGTCTATGTCACCGTGAACTCAACATACGGTGAGGCCCGTCCGATCAACCAGGTGGTCAACTCCACCTTCATGAACGTCACGACGAACTGGACGGCGGCCAACGCCGCGACGACGTTCAGCAAGGCAGAGACCATCTCCGCCCTGGAAGTGTCGTCGGCGATCTTTACGTCCAACGGAACGTGGTCAGTCTACCGCGGTGCGAACAACCTCCTCAACCTCGTGGGTACGCAGGTGTTCGATTTCTATCAGCGCGGGCTGTCTCTCCGTGAGGACGGTGCGGCCACACTGGTGATGAACCTCTCCGCCTCGTCGACGGGTACACTGATCCTCGACGTCTCGAAGCGAGTCTCGACGTCCAACAACCAGACAACGATCGGATAACACATGAAGACGCTACGTGAATTCATAACCGAAAATAGGAACGCGAAGGATCCATATCATCACGAGGTTTTCTCTTCGCATGGTTTTACCTTAACGTCTGGAAGAAAGTACAAAAATCCTAGCGGTTCGTATCATGAGTACCAGGGTAGCCACAATTCCGAGGCGCATCAGAAGCGTAGTGTTAAGGCCATCGGTAGTCACCTCTCTGAAAAGGGTTACAAGAAAGATGAGTTGGGTGATTACGAAAAGACATTGAAAGGTGGAGGCTATCACGTGGTGGCTGTAAGAGACGGCACTATACATTCACAAATTTTTAGGAATAATTAACATGAGCAAGTTAGTCGAACACATCATCAACGAGGACGTGGCTTCGCTGCAGGAGTCGCTCGACGCCGTCCTGCGCAGTAAGATCGAGGCGGCCCTGTTCGGTGGCGATGAGGACGA
>JBBAQX010000002.1:79483-89932 GCA_040400085.1 Lysinibacter sp.
ACGCCGTCCTGCGCAGTAAGATCGAGGCGGCCCTGTTCGGTGGCGATGAGGACGATCTCGACGAGGAGCAGATCGACGAGCTCGATAAGAATACCATCCAGTCGTACGTCAAGAAGGCCGTAAAGTCCCAGCGTACCGCTAAAGACGTTGCGGCGAGGGCCGAGGACCGGGCGGTAGGAGCCGCCACTATGAAGACCGCCGAGAAGAACCTCGACACCGCACAGAAGAACTGGGGAGTCGCCGCCAAGCGCGAGGCCGGTTTGAGGTTGGCTAAGAAGAATTATAAGGTAAAGCAGTGAAGACCTTCTCCGAGTTCCTGCACGAGGACTACCTGACGGAAGGTGGGCATGACTACATCATGCACGTGCCGTCCGACAAGGAGAGCGACGTCCACAAGCACTGGGACGAGCAGAAGAAGCGTGACTCGGAGAACGACGACGCGGAGGGTTACTCCGGCGACTCCCGCACGTTCAATCGCGGTATCGATTTCCACCGTCACACGACTCATCCGAATCGCGATGCCGCCCATAAGTACATTCTGGATAAGCATCAGAAGTGGGACAGGCCCATCGCCGTTAAATACAAACATACGGACGGTAAGATCCACCACGCAGTCGGTGGATGGGCGTCGACATAGGGGATAGAAATGCTACTCATAACCGAATTGCTTGAGGACGTTCATTACGGCACCGAGGAGGTTATCGACGAGGCGACTGGACAGAAGGCTAAGAACCTCTACATCGAGGGCGTCTTCCTCCAGGCCAACGTCGTCAACCGCAACAAGCGCTTCTACCCGACGGACGTCCTCGCAAACGAGGTCAATCGCTACAACGAGGAGCACGTCAAGAAGGGACGCGGTTTCGGCGAGCTGGGTCATCCTCAGGGTCCTTCGATCAACCTGGAGCGCATCAGCCACATCGTCACCGAATTGAAGCAGGATGGTCACAACTTCGTCGGTAAGGCCCGAATCGCTAAGACCCCCTACGGCGACATTGCCAAGGGAATCATGGAGTCCGGCGGTAGTCTGGGCGTCTCGTCCCGCGGCCTCGGCACGCTACAGCCGAACAAGGACGGTATCATGGAGATCCAGAAGGACTTCCGTCTGGCCGCCGCGGCCGACATCGTCGCCGATCCGTCGGCTCCGGATGCCTGGGTCAAGGGCGTAATGGAGGGAGTGTTCCAGTTCAATGAAGGTACCGGTATCTGGGAGAAGCTTCAGGCCGAGAAGGCCGAGATGAAGAGACTAACGCGTCGTGAAATCGAGGAGCAGGCTCTGGCCCGCTTCAAGAAGTTCATGGCGAGCCTTTAACTACGCTCTTCATGTAGAAGAGTGCAACGAATAAATAACCACACGAATCAAGGAGACATACGATGTCTGAAGCTAAGAAGGACAAGAAGAAGATCGAAGAGGCCGCTGAGGCCATCGACATCTCCGTCCTCTTCAACGAAGAGACCACCGACGAAGCCAAGGAACAGATCAAGACTGTTTTCGAGGCAGCCGTCGAAGCCCGTGCCGCCGAGCTCGCCGAAGCCGAAGCCGCTGCCCGCGATGAAATCATCGCCGAGGAAGTTGCCGCCGCCGTCGGTGAACTCGAGGAGGCAATTGACCAGTACCTCGCCTACGTGGTCGAGAACTGGATGTCAGAAAACGAACTCGCTATCGAGTCGGCCTTCAAGGTCGAGATGGCAGAGAGCCTGATGAGCAGCCTCCAGCAGGTGTTCGTCGAGCACAACATGGAAATTCCCGAGGATGCGGACGACGTTTTGGAAGGCCTGGTGGCGCGCAATGACGAGCTGCAGGACCGTCTGAATGAAGCACATCGCGAGAACATGGCCCTTAAGAATGCAATCGACGAGGCACTCATCGAGAGCGTCATCGACGACATGTCCGAGGGTCTGACCGATACCCAGGCGGCCAAGCTCAAGAACCTCGCCGAGGGCATCCGCTACACCGACGCCGATGACTTCGCAAAGAAGCTCGTCTCCGTTAAGGAGTCCTTCTTCAACAAGAAGGAAAAGGCTGAGGACCCGATTCAGGACAAGACCGTGGTCGAAGACGCCTCCGCGCCTAAGCCGGAAGCTAAGAGAACCGGGGACGCGTTCGCCGATCGCATCAACTCGGCGTTCTAAAGCGAACGTCTAATAAATAACCTCAAGAATACCCGTCAAGGAGAAAACAATGGACAGCTACGGTTTCAACAGCGCGCTGGTCGAGAAGTGGAAGAACGTCATCGACAGCGAGCGTTATGCCAAGGTGAGCGATCCCTGGAAGCGAGCTTCTCTCGCCCGTGTGATCGAGAACACGGTGGACGAGCTCAAGTCTTCGAACGGAATGGCTCCCATGTCATTTGCCGAAGCCGCGGGCGACGTTCCGACCAACACCATCGGAAACGGTGACCAGTCCGGCCAGGTTAAGTGGCAGGATCCGGTTCTCATTCAGATGCTGCGTCGCAGCATGCCGAACCTGATGGCCAACGACATCGCCGGCGTTCAGCCGATGAACGGTCCGTCCGGCCTCATCTTCGCCCTCCGCGCTCTGTACGGCAACGTCGCCGGCAACGAGGCGTTCTACGACGAACCGGAAACCAACCGCTCCACCGTCTCTGGTGGCACCGACGTTCTCGGTGACAAGCACGTTGGTACGTACCCGGGCAACACCACGACCGGCACGGCCAACCTGGCTGAGACCGGCATCTACAACTACGCCGACGGCATGAGCACTGCTCAGCTCGAAGCTCTGGGTGCGACCGGTAACGTCGCCTTCCCGGAAATGGCATTCACGGTCGACAAGATCACCGTGACCCCGGGTGGCCGCGCAATGAAGGCGCACTACTCTGTGGAACTCGCGCATGACCTGCAGAAGACTCACGGCCTCGACGCCGAGAAGCTCCTGTCGGAAATGCTCTCCACCGAAGTGGTTGCCGAAATCAACCGTGAGCTCATCCGCACCGTCTACCTCACCGCCGCTCGCGGCGCTGTGAACGGCGTCACTGCTGCCAACGGACGCTTCAACCTCGACGTTGACTCCAACGGCCGCTGGCTCGGTGAGAAGTTCAAGGGTCTCGCCTTCTTCATTGAGATGGAAGCGAACCAGATCGCGAAGGAAACCCGTCGCGGTAAGGGCAACATCATCATCTGCTCGTCCAACGTCGCCTCCGCTCTGCAGATGGCCGGTGTACTCGACTACACCCCGGCAATCAACAACGAGGGTCTGACCGTCGACGACACGGGCAACACCTTCGCCGGTATCGCGATGAAGCGCTACCGCGTCTACATCGACCCGTACGCCGGTGCCAACTACATGGTGGTTGGTTACAAGGGCGCCACTCCGATGGATGCTGGCCTCTACTACTGCCCGTACGTCCCGCTGCAGTTCAGCCGCGTGGTCGATCCGAACACCCACCAGCCGAACATCGCGTTCAAGACGCGCTACGCGATCATCCAGAACCCGTTCTCGGTCGGCCGTGTCAACGGCGCCGTGGGTCAGATGGCCGCTACGCTCCGCAAGGACAGCAACGTCTACTATAGGCGTGTATTGGTCGACAACATCCTCTAAGCTTCGGCAAAGAGAAAGAGAAAGGGACCCTTGCGGGTCCCTTTCTTTATTCAGTTTCTTATTCTTTAGTAAAGGGTCCCTGACCATATAAACTCCGATGTCAATCCGGCGAAAAAACCCATAAATTAGACAAAAGGAAACACACATGAAGACGCTCAAGCAGTTCCTCGATGAAGGGCGCGCGCCGCACGGATCTTCAGCTCTCCTCCCGTCAGGATCGAGACTTCACCCGGACCAACCGCACAAGAACGAGTATCACGCGGGCTGGACGTCGGATCCCAAGCATGAGGGCACGTACCTTCTAGCTAAGAAGCCGTACTCCGATAAGCATGTCGTCATCTCGGGCCACGGCAGCCCAGATGGATACCCGAATGTCGGCGACGTCATTCGGGGTCATCACGACCAGACGCACAAGGACCTCGGACACTACGTCATAGTCCACAAGACCACGCATAAGAACGTGGGTAGCATGCCCGTAAAGAAGTCCCACCCCCTCTGGGTTTACAAGTAAATGGTCGTCTACTTTCAGGGTGTCGAGCGCGAGGACTTCATTTTCTCGGATGTGAACAGCGTCGCCACGAGCAATCAAGGGGCTGGTTCAACGCCATGGCCCCCAGACTTCCAACCCACCACGCCAGATCATGTGTCCGGCGACGTAGAGGATGATGGCCAGACCTGCGTAGGCTATCCACCGGAAGCGGTTTAGAAGCCTTGCGATGAGGGACGCGGCGAGACCCATCAACGCCACGGACATTGCGAGATAGTCGCTCATGCTTTCCTCTTTCATGATGTCAATCAGCAATGCCGGCCTTTCCGACCGACTGTACTATTCTACACCAATGTCAACTCGACAATAAACTGTGGTAGAATGCACTCAGGTTGGAACCGTACACAATCACGATGACGGTGAGGGTGAGCACGGAGCCTAAGCTCATCCACAGCCACTTTGCACTTGGGCTGCTCGAGAAGAGAGCGATGGCAAAGACTTCCTTGCCAAAGAGACGCAGCGCAATCTCAAAGCGGCGATCATCGGCCGCTGGATCAATGATGTCAGTCAAGAGTCACCGTCACTTTCTCTATTACGTCAGGATGGAGATGGCCGTACGTACCGACGGTTGCCTCCATCTGTGATTTGGTCATCATGTCCGCGACCTGCTTTGGAGTGTGAACCCGCGTGTTGTAGTGGCTCAACGTGATGTTGACGTAGGTATACTTAAGGATGTCCCTCACCTCACGAGGAAGACCGTCGTACAACTCCATACGTTCTTCCGTGGATGTGTTGCAACCGGGAAACGGTGCCTTTCCACCAAAGTTACTGCCATTCCCAAATGTCATAGCTCGTGCCTTCTTTATGTATTATATAGTACGGATGGCGGGTGAATAACCCGCTTTCTTAGTGTCTACATATAGGAGTAAGAATTGTTTAGGAACGCATTGGATAGCTACAGTCGTTGGCAGAAGCGTCGCAGCGATATTGCCCAGCTGCAGGCATTGACCGATCGTGATTTGGCCGACATCGGCATCCGTCGCTATGACATCGAACGCGTCGTCAACGGACTCAAGTCCCCGCGCGACTAGTAATGGACGAAGACGACTGACGGTCCCGTGTATACCTGTACGATTCCAGATCCGTACACGATCCAAACGACCGTCACGTCGTCGTCGATCTCATCGCCCACATAACGATTCGACTTCTCGACTGATACGACCACGAGTTTGGGCGACCCGCTCTTCAGGCGAACGATGTCACCGAGCTTGAATTTCATGATTCTCTACCTTTCAATCCACGTGTCCATTCAAGTGTAGAACTTCCCTCTCGAGGTCGTCGCACCTTCGCGTCAGACCCTCGACGGCGTCGATTAGACTGAGTATCAACGGGCCGAGTGCACCGAAAGTCGGAACCTCGGGATCGTGCTTCGAGAAGTATGATCGCGGCAGATTCTCGGGCCAGTCTCTCGACTTGAACGGACGCCACTTCATCGCGCCTTCTCCATGTTCGCGTCCCACGCCGGGCGCTTGCCTTGACTATTGTTGGACCACTCGGTGAACCTCGCCGTGACCTCTCCGAGTTCGATCGGGGTGTAATTCAGCCGCTCCACGCCGACGTCCATGGAACCGGGAATGTCCGGCAGCGTCCCGTGGGTGTGGCCGTGGAGGTGGACTGTGCCTCTCCAGTAGCCGTCCCACTCACGCATGGGATAGTGCATCAGGTGGACCCGGATCTTACCCGCCCTGCCCCGGTAGTGGGACCCCACGGAGGCCCACGGGAGCCTCGTCGAGTCCACCCCGTCGTGATTACCCAGGACCAGGTGTTTCCTGCCACGGAGCCTCCGGAAGGTCGTCTCCAGGTACTCTATGCCGCTGGCCCGGTAGGAGAAGTCCCCGAGGTGGTAGACCTCGTCGTTGGGCTTGACGACCGAGTTCCAATTGGCGATCATGGCCATCTCTTCGACGGTCTTGAACGGGCGATCCGCCAGCTTGATGATGTTCTCGTGACCAAAGTGGGTGTCCGAGATAAAGAACCTAGACGACATCGGGTACCTCACTTGGGCATTTCCAGTCCTGGGAGCGGATGACACTCAATCTCTCTGAGGGCATATCGGACATTTCCTTGTACATAGGATTCAGTTCTTTTGCGTAATCATCGGGTTTGGTCTTTCCGATCACCTCTCGCACGGCAGCGGCCTCATTTGCAGTCAGTAACACTGTGATCATGTCCGCCCTCCCCCACTTAGAATAATCCGAAGCCCCGTATGTGTCAATAAATAGGCTCATGGTAGTCACTCCCACCAATCCAAATCTTCTTAACGACAAAGGTGCACGGATGGTGCTCAAGCGAGCGCCGAACCTGGTGTACTTCGTGCAGAAGGTCCGCATCCCCTCCCTCCGCATTGGGGTGGCCACTCAGTGGGCTCCCATGGATCAGATGCCTTGGCCCGGGGACACGCTGTACCGCGACGACTTCTCGGTGAGCTTTAAGATCAACGAGGACATGACCAACTACCTCGAGATGTGGGACTGGATGGTACGCAGCGTCGCCCCGGATCGCCCGGAACAGTACCGTTCACTGGTCGGCAGTGCAAAAACCCAGAGAGCATCGGATCTCTTCTCGGACGTGACGGTCATGGTCCCGGGTAGCAGCTATCGGCCGAACATTGAGTTCCGCCTGGAGGACGCGTTTCCAATGGGGCTGGAAAGCCTCGATTTCACGACCGACGGTCAGGAGGTGGGTTTCCTTGACTCAACGGTTACCTTCCGCTACAGGCACTTTACAATGCATCGTATGGGCCCTGGGGAACTGGAAGCGTGGAATATCCCGCCGTCTATAGTGGATCCTGAGAATCCCTAGACAGGAAAACCAATTCACGTCGATTCATAACATCTCCTTTGTGTGAGTCTTCTTCCAGAGCTCTAGGAGCTCAGTGAAGTTACGCGCGCCCATCGGACGCCAGTTGGCACCAAAGCACTCGTAGCAGTCCCCGCCGCAATTGGGAGACCCATTCGGCTTTGCGGTACAGGTTCCGTATCGGGACATAAAGTACGCCGCCTCGGTCTTCTTGAACTCCGCTTGCGACTCCTCTGGAGTCAAGTAGACATCAGGCATGTTCCTGCACTCTCTGCAATTCCTTCTCCGCCGCCTCTTTCTCCATGCGCTTGCGCTTCTCGCCGTCAACGTCATCCAGACAGTAGAAGAAGTAGAGGGCGGCGAAGTTGACGATCATGGAGACTTCGTGCAGTATGCCCCACCCTCGGCTCACAAGGATGAGTGTGAAGATTGACTGAACGGCATTGAATAGTGCCATTAGACGAATGAGCTTGAAGAACCACCTCTCCCTTATCTGAACCATGGCCTCAACGGCCACGCGTCGATTCGATCTCAGGAGGTTGTCCTGCATGCGTAGGACGTACGTCAGGGCGAGGAGAAGGATGAAGAAGAATGCCGCCAGTGCGGTGGCGCCCTCCTCATTCTTCATCGTCGTGTAGACAATCTGGGTAGGCCAGACGATCATGTAGCATAGCTCGGCAATCTGCGCCGTTGTGAAACCCCAGCGGTACTCGATTTCGTCGAATACTTTCTGGAATTGGTCCAGCACAAACTTGTCGAGGTCAGACATCATCATTTCACCTCTGGAATAGGAGTAAGAAGGCTGGCCGCGATGATGGGTATGTGGACGTTCGGGTCATAATTCTCGACAAGGTCATAAATCGCCGCGTAGATATTGTGGTTGACTCCTTCGAATCCAAGCCTAGCGCATGATCCCAGGAGGCCGCGAATGTAGCGGGCTTCTTCCATGGTCAGGACCACGGTGATGCCGCTCATTTGCGGATCGCCTCCTTCCAACGACCGTTGACCTCGAGCAGTCCGACTAAAGCCTGGTGGCCACTCTTTACTGCGTAGATCATGATGGGTCGAGCGTTGCGATTGATGCGAGCGGCCTCAGCCCAGAGCATTGCGGCCGACTTGGCGGCCTCAAGAGTACGGAAGCCGGTGGTCTTCCAAGCTTCCCGATAGCCATGCTGATACGTGGTGAACGAGTCGGCGCCGGCGATGATGTCCAGTTCGTACTGGGCCGCGGTGCTTACGTGCTTCTCTCGACGCATAATGATTCTCCTCTTGAATCACTTTACACCAAACCGCCTAAAATGTCAATTTCTGAACCGGTCAACGGAATCCCCACCCGATGCCTTACCGTCCTTTGTCCAGCAGATAACGTGGCTGGTCGGAGTCTTCAGATCCACGCCGAGAACCTGATGTACATTTCGCGCGTGGAACCGACGGGCCGCCGGACTGCATCGGTGCCAGGCCGGATGGAACTTAGCTGCCATGTCAAATGCATCAAACGTTGGGACGAGGCGGGACGGGTGACCACGAAAGCCAACGTACGGAACCCATATCTCCTTAAGATCCTCGGCACCGGCCTCGAACGCCTCGTCGGCACCTTCAGCCGCGCCGGAACGGAGAAGGAAACCCCTCTCTCGCAGCCGCTGTGCTATGGCCGTCATTCTAACGCAAACGGAAGCAGGTGTCTCCCTGCTTCCGATGCCGGTGTAGATCTTGGTCACTTGCGGCGATACACAGCCTTGCGCTGGCCCGTCTTATAGAGTTCAAAGCCGCTCTTCAGTATGTGTGGATCGCTGATTCCCCAGTGGTCGTAGAGGTTGGTGTCGTCGCACACCATCATTGCGCCGGACCTCATCCGAGGAGCAAAGAAGTCCACCTCAATGTTGACGGGTTCCGAACTGTGCGGCCCGTCAAGGTGAACCATGCAATAGTGAGTCTCCTGAATGATCTGCTTGTCCACGTAAGTCGGGACGTAGTCGGGGAATCGCTTAAAGAATTCGGTATCCTGCAACATGAAGACGATGCCGTTCACGTTCTTTCCCTGCGACCACACACCTAGTTCGGTGAGGAACTGCGCACGCATCTCGTTGGTGTAGTCCGTCGGAAGGACGACGTGATTGTTCTCGGTCGTCATGTACGGGATATCACCCCACGGATCGACCATCACGTGGGTCTTGAGTTTGTTCGACCTGACGAACTCCTCCATGATCATCCTGCTGCCGCCGCCGCGGCGGACGCCGATCTCGCAGCCCATGCCTTCAACCTGGGCGCCCAGCCACGCAGCCTCACGAAGGAGGTCGTATTCGGCTGAGTCCGTCGGCATCAGTCCGGCTTCGTCAAAAATGGTCAGTCTCATGTGTCTTCATCCTTGTACACTTGGTATTCTTCGACACCCCAGTCATCCGTAGAATAGAATGCATTGAGAATGCCGAAATCACGGATCAGGCGGCGACAACCTTCGCACGGGTAAGCAATACCCGAGACTACGGGACCGCCCCTATAGGGCTTCTTAGCACGTGCAATGAGGAGCGTCGAACCGACGACGGAACGGTACCTAGAGAGTGCCTGGATGACCGCGGCTGCCTCGGCACAGGTACCGTCGACCTTACTGTGCCTGACATAGTGCGCCAGGAGGTCGGACCTCCCAGCGTGATTCCAGCCAAATGAAATGCGCTCGCCCCGTGCATCGTATATCTCGGCATAGAGCTGATGCTTACCGTAGCCGGGCTTCTTGGCCGCGATCGCCACCATTCTGCGGATGCGGCGGACGGGGTCTGGCTTCTTCTTCGCGATCGTCATACTTCCGGCCATCCTCCGTCACGCCGGGGACATACGGCATTGACGGCTTCTTACGTTCTCTAAGAGGTCTTGTGGGTAGGCCCATCGACCATTCTTGGTGAGTGCCTAAGTAGTGACAGCTGACGCCTCTGGTTTTCCTGCGGACGAATGAGGCGACGTAGTTGCGTGATTTGCCGTTGAGGTTCCCGATGTGAGAGTAGGTCATCCCACTCTTGAGCTGTCGCTTAACGGTCTCGACGTCCATGGGTAATCATCCTTACTAAACTGGCGATTCCGGAGAGACTCGAACTCCCTACCTCCCCGTTAGGACCGGGGCACTCTATCCAGGTGAGCTACGGAACCAAAAGTGTGGGCCCGATGGGGAAGAGGAGGAAACCCATCGGGCCCGCTGCGGCACAGGCAGGAAGGCCGCAGTTTTATGGAACGATGGAAAGCTTCATTTGAACTCCTCTGTGTTAGTACATTGGTTGTACAGAACATACCACATTGGACGCGAATGTCAATTAGCCTGGGACATCTGAGAGACTGGGAAATTGGCTGGCCCGTTAGCTTGACGACTGTCGGCGCGTTGGACCGCACCGCGAAGCCGCTTCACCCCGAGGACTTCTATACCGCGACGGGCCAAGCGCGGTAACTGAATTGGTAGCCCTCCTCAGGATTGAGAGTCCTACGTCCTAACCAGTAGACGACGGGGCCGTGGCCGTGAGGCTCAGATTTGCACTGACATCCGGTCGTGGGCGCGACCCTGAAC
>JBBAQX010000002.1:90032-160757 GCA_040400085.1 Lysinibacter sp.
GTGGCCGTGAGGCTCAGATTTGCACTGACATCCGGTCGTGGGCGCGACCCTGAACTCCGGAACCTCACGATAGTGGTGCTTCACCTGAGACTCGAACTCAGTTTGCCGGCTTATGAGACCAGAGCGATCACCCGACCGCCCGAGAAGCAATTCGACGTCGGCCGGTGGGGTATCCGAGAATCGCTTATCGAAGCTATCTCTGCCCATCCTCCGTTTGACACCCAAGGAATGACTAGGTCCTGGGCCGCGTACTCACTGGATAGTCACTCACAGTGAACGCCTTTACTTACCGACGATATGGTGCGCTTGGAAGGAATCGAACCTTCTCTATTCACCGTGTGGTTCCCAGAGGAATCGAACCTCTTCGTGATGGTTTTCAAGCACCCATGCGCCCCAGCTACACCAGAGAACCTTAACGTCTTATCAAACTAAACAGCAACGCGAACATTGCAGCGGCACCTGCGATCATCAGCGCCATCACCGCGGCGACGGCCATGCCGCCGAAGAATACTGCCGTAGGAATCCACAGGGGTCCCAATACCCACCACCAGGACCACGTGATGTATCCTGTCAGCTTCAGCCCAATGAACAGTATCGTGAGCAGGCCAAAGAAACCGACTCCGGCTGTGCGTTCCATTGCTATCTCCTATTGGCGCGCATGAAGGGACTCGAACCCTCTTTACCCGGTCGACAGCCGGAGTTCCTACCCATGGAAGACATGCGCATTATTTCGAAACGGGCATCCTGATGCCTACCGTCACCGCAAGAATGAAGAGGACCACAATCACCGGCCACAGGGCACAGACTAGGATCAGCTTCGGTATGCTGTAAACGGTAACTTCCTTTGTGTACTTCTCCTTCATATAGGAGTACGTCTTGATGTGTGACGCTCCTAAGAAGCAGCCCAGGATGTAAATGCCAAAGGCGGCAGTCCATCCGTCGAACACAAAGCTCATTCAGACCCCCTCAATTTGGTGCGGGCTACGGGAATCGAACCCGTACCTCCAGTGTGGCGCACTGGAAGACTACCACTATCCTAAGCCAGCATTTGTGTCAAGGTACCAGAAAAATGGTTGGCCAGTCGGGAATCGAACCCGCGTCTAACGCTTATCAAGCGCCGACTCTACCATTGAGCTACAGGCCAGTGTGTTTATGCCATGTCGGTGCCAGAGTGGGAAACCCACCTCTTCATGCACCAGGCCATGAAGCCTTTCTCTCCGCACTCCTCGATAGTCGAGCCGTACGACTTCTTTGTATCATACAATCTGCCGCCGCCATGACTGAACGGCAGAACGTAGGTAAGACCCTTGTCCCTCACGAGGACGTCAAAGGTGTCGAACCCTGTAATCCTCACTCCACCGAACTCAACCATGCGAACCTCCTATGAAAGCTGTGAATTGGAACTGGCTGAAGGATTTGAACCTTCGATAACGGGGACACAACCCGTCGTGTTACCTCTACACTAAACCAGCAGTCTTATTTAGATGTCCCAAACGATGTCAATCAGCAATAGCCCCGTTTTGCAGGGCCAGTAGTCTCTTCTCTTCATTCAAGTCGTAGTGAGGAACACCACGTCTCGAGTATTCAAACCAACAACGCTTGACGCCGATCTTCTCGGCGAAGGCGTGAAGCTCTTCGAGGGAATCGGCCGTCATGTGACAGTACCGCTTTCTCCCGTTAGGCCTCCGATGTATTGCGGCGTCGACATAAACCATTTAGTCTATTCTACACCAAAGTGCATCGGTTGTAAATGGTGCCGGCTGTGAGAATCGAACTCACGACACATGCTTACGAGGCAAGTGTTATGCCACTTAACTAAGCCAACTTTCTTCCTCCATGGGATGCACCAGACTCTCGTACACGCTGTTATATGGTGCCGCTGCAGGGAATTGAACCCTAGTCCCCAGTATACCACACTGGTGTTCTGCCACTGAACTACAACGACAATAAGAAAGGCCCCGGATCTTTCGATCTGGGGCCCGACTTGAATTTCTTCGATGATTGAAGAAACCTACATCGGGGCACCCATATCCGTACCAACAGGCTGGAAGCCTGTCTGCGGGAAGTGCTTAATGGTGGTTTCGTTTTTCATGGTCATGTCTATATATACGGTTTTCGATAGGGGTCAATAAGAAAGTTAGCGGGTCTTTGCTTTTTCTGCGGACTTTAATTCGTCGACCTTTGTCTCAATTCGGTCGAGACGATCAATGATCACACCCATGTAGTCCTTCTGCACGTACTTGTCGTCAACATAGTGCGCGTATTCGGATAGCTGCTGCTGCGTCTTCATCACGGCTTCATACTGGTTCTGAATCCACCAGCCGCCGAAGAAGAGGGCAATCGAGGTGACGAAGGCGAGCCATCGTCCTTCCAACTTGTTCGCTACTTCAGTTGCCATCTCGCACTCCCGCTTGGATGCCTTATTTATCCTGGGGAGATTTTGGTGGGGCCGCGGGAGGGAGAAGAAAGGAGGAGAAGACTCCCTCCCGCGGTAAAGACTGGACCTAGTCGGCGTCCAGCCACTTTAGTACGAGATTGTAGATTTCCTGAGGAGTATCATTCCTCAGACGATCCGTATCCCGATAGTACTTGACTGCGAGTTCAGCCACGCGCTTACGATTTACTGGCTTGCGCTTGGGGCGCTCGACCTGGTCGTATCGGAGTCCTCTGAGAAAACCGTAAGCGATTTGGGCCCAACGGGCTTCATCCCTGACGATTCCCTTTCGGTGGTCTTTCAAGCCGAAGAAGATCTCTTCGGCATTCTTATTGCGGTTCCTTGGATGGCGCTTGGTTTTCTTCCACTCGCGTTCCGCGGAACGGATGAGTCGAGACTCAGCTGCAAGGCTGACGATCTTGATCTTAAGATAGGCTAGCATTCGTATTAGTCCTCATTGGGTTTCGAGTTGACGCGGAGAACCCGACGAGGAGGACCTGTCTTAAAACCAAAGCATTCAGAAGAACTTCATTTTGACTCTCCATTTGGCGCCGCTAGTAGGAATCGAACCTACGCTTCACGGATTGAAAGCCAGCGTTCTACCACTGAACTATAACGGCCAACCGACAGTTACAGATCTAATATACCCAGGCGTGAATGTCAAACGCTACGACGCGGAAATGCAATGATCTTAGCGCCGATCATCTTTTCGACCGCTGCGTTAAGAAGACCCCTGCATTCGAGCAATTCGTCCAAGTGCTGGATGACGAGGGGATTGGGACACGCAATGGGACGGTTCTCTTGCAACCACTCGATTGCCTGAGGGATATACTCGATCCCGTGCTTCTGCACAAGGATGCCGAGGGCCATTGCCGTAGACCTACTGATACCGGCCCAGCAGTGTACGACGAGGTGAGCGTCATCGGGAAGGGCCTTCACCCAGTCGAGACCTAGTTTGACCTGTTCCTTAGTAGGCGCACCCACGTGATTGGCCGTAGGTACGTCGTTCATCTCCAGTTGGAGCCAGAACTCATTCTTGTCGAACTGAAGAGGTAACTTGAGGTCGTCGAACTCGTCCTTCCACATAAGGCTGAGGACGTGTGTCGCTTCGCGGAATCTAAGTTGGACTCCAACGGACTGTACATCGGTTACGGTGATTTTCAAGTTGGGTTCCCCGACCGTAAAGAATGGTGGGTCCGCAAGGATTTGAACCTTTCGTCGTGCCACTCCACTTATTTCATAGACGCGGGGTTTACAGTCCCGTGTGGAGAAACGGACCCAATTGAATCAGGACTATTTATTGAAGTATTCGGCCACCGCAAACCAGCAGCGCTGGCGCTCCTCACCGAGTTCATCCCAGGTCGGCAGCGGCTTACCGTCATAGGTCTTACCGCCCGCTGCCTTGACATAGATGTCCCAGATCTTGCGTGCGACCGTTTCGTCGCTATCGAAGTGCTTGGTATTCTCGGTACCGTCAATCATCTTACAGTCCTAAATTGGTTGCGGTGTGCCGGATCTGCCCCGACTCCTCTGCCTTATGAGAGCAGCGACTTAGCTATTTGTCCTACCCGCGTGTGCTATATATACTTGTCGCCGAAAGCATGTCAACGGCAAGTAGGCATGTGGGGCTTCACGTCGGCGTATTTCATGATGATGAAGTCCTTAGTCAGACCGCCGTGATCGGTGATATACTTCCTAACCCAGTCAGGATAGAACTCGAGCAGGGCGACGCTCGCCTTTTCGGCCACCTCAGGATCCGGGTGCGACGCACGATGGAACCAGAAGGAAGCGGACTGGGTGACGCAGATGTTCTTCTGGGGGAGGCGCAGCAACATAGTGCACGCGGAGATGCACGGACCGTCGAACGTCACCTTGACGTTGTACTTCTCGAGGAATTTCTTGAGCAGAAGAAAGTCGCCGATCATGCCGCCCAGGTTGTTGCGGATGACGATAGAGGGGGCCGGATCCACGCTCGGTACCTTGACCGTTGGGACCGAAGCCGCTGCACCTGTCGAAATCGCTACAATCAAAAGCATTGCGAATGTCGCCAGAGCAAGTAGCCTCACTTTAACCCCCTATTTGAGCTTTATCACAGTGACGTGATCACTGCCTCCTTCATATCCTTTCACCACCACTCCGTCATAGCCTCGTGACTTAAAGTGCTGCGTCATCTTTGCAGCCGCCTTCTCTCGCTGGTGCGAGTGTCCTCTTACGGTCTTATAGCGGTCAATCAAAATGGACGCTTGCTTCGATGTCAGGTGTAGGGGATTCTGTATGCGAATCTTCTTCTTGGTCGTCTTCCCATAACCTCTAGCATGGTGAATGTTGCTGGTCCAGTATTCCCCCTTACCGAGGTCGCCCGGATCCGACGCGTAGTCCTTGCCGTGCTTCTTTGGTCGCACGCCGCGGTACATATCCTTCTTCCAAGTCGACTTCCCTTCTGACAGGAACTCGCGGAAGGTTTTCATTTCGCTCTCTTCTTCATAAGTGCCTTGGACTTGGCCGCGTGCGCATCGGCTTCTTCTTTGGTCTTAAACTTCTTCATGTGACCGACGAGATATTCATTCGGAACGTGTGGTAGTCGGACCTCGGTTGCCCTGTAGTGCTCTGAGTCGGACTTGCCAGCCGCCGCGTGACGCTCGTACTCACTCTTATCGGTGAGCTTTGTTCGGGTAGAATCCATATTGCCGCGCATGTCCGAGTGGTGCTTCTCAATGAAGCTACGCGGAACTCGGTAGACCATGACGCTGCGTTCATGATGAGGAACCGTCTGTGCTCCCTTGTATCCCGCGGAGCGGAAGTGTGTCTCGCCGCCCGTCATGCTGGCGTACCCGTGCGCGGTATGCGGATCCAGCGCCATCGAAATGTGGCCCGCGGTGGATCCTTGGTCCGGGGACTTCAGACCGTGGTGCGCAATGGAATCGACATTGCGATCATGCGTCCCGTGATACAGGGTTACGTGATCGTGATCCTTCCACCACCCGATCTTTGGGTCCTTTTGCCAGGGAAGTTCCTTGACGGACCCTTCCTTGCGTTCATTGAGAAATTCTAGAAATCCAAGCATCGGCCCCACGCACTATGTCCCCGATGCTATATATCCTTACCCATAGGTCAGATTTGGTATAGGTGTATACGGTTTACCCAATACCGGTATTCCTCGGCATACTCGAGGGCTTCTCCCCTCGTCAAAAAGATCTGCCCGGGCTTGCGCGGTACATTGAGTGCGTCAAGAACTTCCGCCGTCACGTTGACGGTTCCGTTCCATAAAATCCAGAAGAACCAATCGTCGGTTTTGTCCGACGCGGATCTAGCCGTTATCTTCATGCCGGGACTAACCCGTGTCACTGCTGCGGTCTCCACGGCTTTCCGCCCGTGCACATTGGAGGCTTATTGCAGCCCGGTGGCGGGTTGAATTGATGTCCCTGGGTACCGCCGTCGTCGACGGGAACCTCCTCCACGGGGGCTTTCCAAGGCTTCTGGTGGCGGTGTTTGCGGTAGCCGTACCCGCCCTGGTAGCCGTCGTAGTACCCGCCGGAAGCCCCGTAGCCCTGCCCATAGGCGTATTGCGGGTAGTCACCCTTGTAATAGTAGTAGCCGCCGTAGACCGGGTATTGCGGCGCGTACTGGGGTGGATACGGAGGAGGCGGGGGATAGCCGTAACCTCCCCCGCCGAGACCGAGAACAATACTCGGGATGTTGATGAAGAATTGTGACCCGGCCTGAGCCGGGGTCACTGTCGTTGCGATGAGGACGGCCGCCGCCGCGAGGCCGCGCACGTTAGACCTTATTGACGACTACGTCGCAACGGCCACCGGAGACCATGCGGACGACCAGCGTGTCGGTGGGACAGGTGCGGATAAAGTGGTTCTGCCAGCCGTTCATGGCCTTGACGGCCGCATCGTGAGCGCGGCGGTCGGCACCGGCCCAGTAGTCCTCATCGGACGAAGAGCCGTGCTGGGCGATGTCGAACACCTGCATGATGCCGAAGGAACCGACGGCGTCGATGATGCCGACGACCCAGGACTTACCGAAAAGGGAAATTGACTTAGACATTTTTACACTCCTTCTTCTGATCGTTTTACTATACGACAGTTGGTGCGGAATGTAAACCCCTATGATTTTCTCCTAGGGACAGGGAGATTGGTGCGCCCGGGGAGACTCGAACTCCCATGCACGTGATTCTGAGTCACGCAGCTTTACCATTTTGCCTACGGGCGCTTGGTGCGGCGGGTGGGACTCGAACCCACAGAACCGCGATTTTGAGTCGCAGATGTCTACCAATTGCAGTCACCACCGCTTAGGCGTGTCCGAGACCTTCCGGCATCGGATTGGGAGGATCGGTCATCTCAAGACCCTCTTTGGTCAGCTCCAGTTCCATGCGTTTCCCAAGGGCAAGGTAATTCCTGTCCATGGAACGCTGCATGGTGAGCTGCACGTCGAGTCTCTTATAACCTCGAAGTATCACTGCCTTGACGACGTCAGTCGCGGGGCAATGCCACCTAGATAACGAACCGCTGTGAGAACCTCGCGAGTGAGGTCGTCCTTCATGCGGAGGTATTGTTCTTAACGTACCACTGCCAGCCGTAGACTGCGGCAGCACCGATGGCGATTCCAATCAAAAGTTCCATTTCGGTCTCCTGTTACAAATGGTGCGCAGGACGGGCCTCGAACCCGTAAGCCTGTGGCTCTCGACCACAGAGGTATACCTACTTCCCAGTCACCTGCGCCTTAACCCAATCATCCGCTTCTTGTCTCGTCGAGAATGCCTTTACTATCCGATCCCCGTCGAATACACGCCAGGGAAGAAGGGAGAGTCTCCTACGACAGTAGGGCATTCTCTTGATGGTGATTCTGGCAGGAATCGAACCCGCATCGTTCGCCGATCTAGCGATCATGGCTTATAAGACCACCGCTCTACCATTGAGCTACAGAACCTTCCCATCATATTGGCTGTGGCGGTTGGGATCGAACCAACATTCATCTCGGTTAACAGCCGAGTGCGCTTACCTTAAGTGCTACACCACAAAATGGTTGGTGGGATTCTGTTTCCAAGTTCCCACCGGACTCATGTCAGGCCGCGAGGGCGAGACGAGGAGCAACGTTGTCGTTGGCACCTAGAGTTTTGCGCTTAACGTAGTCGCCTACGGTGATCTCCAGCCGGTCTTCGCTATCCAGTCGATCCTAGTTCGCCCCCATCACTGACCCCCAGCGGCATCTTGCCGTTGAGTTTCCACGCCCAACGGGTTCAATGGTGGAACCGCCAGGGGTCTGTGGTGGAGGCGCCGGGCGCTGCCCCCGGGTCCTGAAAGTTATCATCGTCCTTCAACGATCACAAGTCTATATATACACATCACTGCACGGGGCGTCAATAAAAAAATGGGGCTCGGTCATTGCGCCGAGCCCCATCAAGTTACGGTGTCACGGATAGTACACCGTCAGGGAGCTCAGAAGTCGAACTTGGACGGATCCACGTTCAGACGCTTGGCGATCTTCTTGAGGATTTCCTCCTCGGCCGGCTCGAGTTCGCCATCGGCGAAGGCAATGTCCATCGCAATGAGGTAGGTGTCCTCGCACATCTGCGGGTTGCCCTTGATGTCGTCGAGCTGGCGGGCGAGCTGCTGCTTGCCGGAGACCGTCTTAGCCTGGGCCAGCATGACGGTGGAGACTTCCGAGATCTCGTGGTCCTTGTAGATCGCCGACAGCTTGTCGTTGCCCTTGACGAGGCGCTGGATGGCGCCGACTTCCGCGTCCTCAATCTCGCCGTCGGCTGCGGCGACGAGCGCCACGGCCGCGCAGACCGCCTCGAGGAAGTCCTTGTTCTCAGAATACTTCGCCTTTAGTTCCTGCGTGGAAGCTCCAACGCCGGCGCTGACTGCCTTCTTCAATGCACCAAAGATACCCATAGTATGTTTCCCTATTCTAAGTCCCTTCTTCCTGCCCGAGAGACACAACGGGTAAGCACTTAAGTCGTCTTGCGGTACCACCAGCGGACGAGCTTGAATGTCCACCACGCACTGATACCGATGATGTCAAGGATACGGTCGATAAGACCGAACATAATGATCATTGCTTTTTCTCTACGTTCTCAAAGATCTGGGTCACTGCACGGTGCTGGTGTTTGAATTGCTCCTTGTGCCTCCACTTCCTGAAGTGCCACCACGCCCACGCTCCGGCGATCGTGAATGGCTTGAAGGTGCGGCATGGGCCGATCGCAACTTCGTCCTCGAAGTGGCTTCCTCCGTCTAACGTGACGCTCAGGTATGATGAACCACTGCCTATCCAGTATTTGAGTTCCAGCTTACGATCCACCAAGTAGTAGGTCGTAAGATAGAAATCATTGGGACGTTCGGTCAGACCCTCGACTAGGACGGTTGCGAGGGCCATGCGGCTGCGGAAGTCGACTTGGATTCTCAATTGCGTTCGCTCCCGCCATGTTCACGTTCCATAATCCACCTCATTGAGGCAGTCGAGCTTATGCGGTTCCACTCCGCCGTTGATTACACCGCAGGAACAGCGTCCCAGTAGGCCGTTGAGCTTGACCCAGTTGTCGTACTTCTCGACCGAGCCCACGCAACCCCCAGGGATGATCGACATCAGGTTCGCGTAATCCCTGAGGTGATTTATGTTGGTCCCGTCGGCACGTCCCACGATTCCCATGAAGTCATTGCAGATGACGGAACGGAGGAAGCCGCCCGGAGGAATACCCCAGAGGAGATAGCGGATGATCCCGGCGTGCATGTAGGTCGGGATTTCCACCAGCTCCATCTCAAGATGAGGTAAGTGCTTTCGGAACGCGTGAAGAGCGAAGCTGTCGGGAATATTCATATGCCGTCCTATCGAGTGTGGAGACAACGCGGTGATAGTTGCAGTACACCCCGACGTCGTGCGTGGTGTGGCCGCAGAAGGTGTAACTATCGTCGCCGTACGGCCAACGACAGTTGTTGGGATTGAGCTCCATGAGCTCGAGGTGAAGCGGTTCGGGTTCGGGAGGAAGCTCCCGCTGCTGAAGGACGGGATAGAAAGTCGGGGGAACCGCCGCCTTCTCCTTGGGACGCAGCACGCGAAGATCGCGGGTCTGCTTGCGGCGTTCGACCCCAAGGAGTTTCTCCCTCCAGAGTTTTCCCATGATGACGCCGCGCGTTGTGTTGAAGTGTTCGGCAATTCTGCCGGCACTCACTCCGTCGAGCCACATCTTGGCGCAGAGTTGAGTGGAGTCGTAATTCCAAACGAAAGATTTGCCCATGGCTTCTCCTCCTGCCGCTGAGATGGCCCGATGCCTCACACCCCTGCAAGGCTCCCTGTTTAGATACCGACTCGGGCCAGCATCGGTGGGAGTGTAGGTGGGGACGCGGAAAATGGTCAAACCGCGTCCCCGGCGCTCGTGAACCCGGAGGGTTAGGCCTTGACGCCCGCCTTCTACAGGATCTTCTGCGCCTTCTCGTTGGCACCCTGGGCAGAACCCGCCGCGGCCTTGGTCAGCCGCATGTGGCGGTTGCCCTCCTCACGGACAGCGCGGACGTTGTCCTGAATGTTCAAGAGGGCGTGCTGCACTTCATCTCCCGAGAAGCCCAAGACCGACTTCTCGATCAGCTTCACGAAGGTCTTGCCGAGCTTCTCCTCGTCGGACTCGTGGGTCGGCGGAGCGGCCAGCAGCTCCATGTGCTGCTTCATGCCGTAGCCGGCCGTACGGAGATCCGCCGGGGTCAGCTGCTTGCGATCGTCCGAGAGCATGCTGAGCTTGGCGCGTTCCACCACCTCGCGGATGGCGGCCGGCGACATTCCCTGCACCACTTCACCAACCGGCGAGAGATCGGCGCCCTTCTCGAGGAGTTCACCCGTGTACTTCAGCATGAGGCGCTGGGCTGCCTCGGCGTCCGGGTTGGTCAGCGAGATGACGGCGTCGAAACGGCCGGGACGGAGGAGGGACTTGTCGATGTTGTCGATGAAGTTCGTGGTGAGGACCACCATGATCTCATTCGACTTCGTGTCGACGCCGTCGAGGATGTTCACGAGGTCGTTGACGGACTCCTCCTGGCGATCGGCCGTACGATCCACGTCCTCGGCGAAGATGACGCAGGGCTGGTAGAGCTTGGCCAGATTGAGGGCCGAGGCGAGACCGAGGGAACGGTTCAGCATGATGAAGGTCCAGCCGTTGTCGTTCGCGACCTTGGCGGTCACACGAGCGGTCAGCGACTTGCCGGTGCCGTAGGGGCCGGACATCAGGATGCCGCGCTTGAGCGGGATGCCGTGCTTGCGGCAGGCAGCCGTGTTCTTGAGCGGGCTGAAGACGTTCACCTTGATGAGGTTCTCGACGTCACGGTTGTGGACGATGTCCGTCTCGCTGGTCGAGCTCAGGTCGAGGAACTCAGGCTGCTGCGTGAGGATGACGTCACCGTCATCGTCGACCGAGAGCTTGATTGCCTTGCCCTTGTACACGCTGTTGTCGCGGATGATCGCACGCGCGGTGGCGACGATCTCGGCGATGCGAGCCTGGTCACGCCGGCGAACGATACCACCGATGACGGCGCCGCGGCGATGCAGCTGGACATTGATGGGCTTGGTCACGTTGGGAATGGTCATCTGTCCCTGGGGAACCATGATGACGTCCTCCGGGTTCGGGCCGGAACGGACTGCGATGAAGTCCGGACGCATTTCGCCAAAGAAGGTCTGGACGGACTGCGGCGAGACGATGCCGTAGATCTGCACCATCGCCTTATATACGGCGACGAGCGAATCCCAGGGCGCGCCCTCGACGAGTTCGTGACAGTCGTATTCCTGCTCCTCGTCCTTCTTGATCTGCTCGAGCGATGCGATGGCCGCATCGTACGACATGTTCATCGGATCGGCGGGGAGGATGATCTGCCGGCCTTCGTGCTTGACCTTGACGTCCAGGTTCCCCCAGACGGCGCCGTCCTCGGCCTGTGACAGACTGTGGGCGAGCTCCTGAATGAGATTCGCACCTGCGGTCTTAACTGCTGCTTTTGCCATTTTTACCTCATAATGACTGAGTCGTAGTTTTGCCGTCGCGGAAGGTGACCCAGATCCTGCCTGCCGCGTCGTCTTTACGATGGGACACCTTTGTGTATCCCATGCGTTCGTAAATCTTGATTCCGGATTTGGCTCCCGCTTCCGAGAGCCAGCTGATGGTGAAGGTGTCGTCGTCGTCGAATCGCAACATACCTTACACTTACCTCCGTGTCAATAGAGGAGCGGAGGGTGCCCGGGTTGCGTTCACCTGTGCGTTCATTGAGATGTTGTTCGCCGCAGCGATGCCCGCGCTGTAACCCGCACCACCGAGGACGATTTGACGGCTCTTGATCCGCTTGATGCCCTTCATGTGATCGTTGACCTCGGACATCGCCTCGTCGTAGAGAGCCGGAAGGTTGCCGGGGTTATCTGCCTTGGACTTGGCCAGCATGTTCTCGAGGCGCCACGCCATATTGATTGCGGCACCTTTCTGGAAATTGCGGCGGACGATGCCGTCCTTGCTGGCCTCGTTCGAGAGGCGGTAGATCGTCTGCTCGATGTATGCGAACATCTGCGAGGCGACGATGATGCGGGACTGGCGGCCCACGAAACAGTAGGTGTTGTGGTCGCGGGCTCCAGTGACACGGTAGCGGACGAACCCGCACATGTAGTACTTGGCCACCCGGTTGGCAAGACCGCGGAACCAGGGAGTGTCATAACGCGGCTTGATGCGCTCGCCTTCCATGACACCGACGCTGTCCTCGGTGAGTTCGCCGATGTCGGCCTGGTCGTTGCGGACCAGGAGTTCCTGCACCTTCTCCATGAAGAGTGCGGCCTCGTCCTGGTTGTCGGTGCCGTTGGCCTTGGCCATCAGCTTGCGGATCTTGTCGATAAGTTTTTCGCGGTTGGCGGTCATTACGATCTCCTCTTCTTGATACCAGACTACACCGATTCGGTGCAGAAGTCAAGGAAAGAGCGGGGTGTTACCCCCGCTCTCTTTGGTGTCAAGCGGCCAGCAGGACCTTGTTGGAGGCGGCCTTGCCGGCCATGTCCAGCGCCAGGTTCATGGCCTTCAGCTTGCGGTTCGCGTTGACGCCGTACCAGGCGTTGTCCAGACGGGTTGCATCCTTGCCCATCTCGTGGTCGCAGATGAACGTGACCGCGTTGAACGCCTGCCACCAGGTGCCCATGGCGAACTCGGCGCCCGGCTGAGTCTCGAGGATGGACATGGCGCGGTCGTGCTGCTTGCTGACGCCGCCAGTTCCCTTCGCGTCGGAGGTGCGGGGGAACACCGTGGCGAAGAACTCGCTGGCCGACTCGGTGTCCAGCTTCTTGCCGGCAAGGAACGTCGCGTGTTCCTTGTATTCGTTGAGGCGGGCCTTGGCGAGACCGAGATGCTCCTTCACGATGTTCGGGTCGAACTTGTTGCGGTGGGAGACCTTCACGATCTGGTTGGACCGACCCTTATTCAGTGCCTGAGCCATCGTGTTCTTGCAGACCACCCGGATCGGCGTGTGGCGGACGTCGGTCGGACGGCCGTAGATGTGCGGGATGGTGAAGAGCATGTAGGACTCGATCAGATCGTTCGGGACCGCCTCGAAACCGTCCATGATCTTGGCGAGGAACCAGACGATCGTTCCGTTGCGGAGCGAGCCGGCGGTGTGCATCTGCATGCCGCCCTCGCGGACGTATTCGTCGAAGAACTCCGCACCCTCGGCGTTCTGCACGGGCTGCCAGCCCGAACCGACGATGTCCAGTTCCTCGTCCGGCTGACCGGGACGGACACGAGCGAGCAGCTGCTTGCTGGTGGTCTTGACGTACTTGCTCTGCGTATTGAAGTAGAGCGGCTTCTTCTTGACTTCCCAGTCAAGACCGGCGGCGACGAGCATTTCCTGCGGGCTCAGGTCGTTCGAGACCGAGACGCCCAGACCGTGCCAAGGGGTTTCGCCCGCGTAGGCCATTGTTTCAACTTCGTGGCTCATGATAAGATCCTCTTGTTTCCGTTGCGGCGATTGCCACCGCATGTTCAATAGTCTACACCGAATCACCACCGATGTAAATAACTTTCTTAAGAAAAAGAAACCGATCCGGTTACGGATAGACCTTTAATGTAACCTCGCCAGTTACACATAAAATACCCCGGAAAATGCACCATATATAGTGACTCCCGATGCCGCCTACTTTACAGCATGTATATTGACACCTTCACCGATTCGGTGTAGACTGCATGAATTGCCGAAAGAGGAGTTTCGCAATGAAAGTCGTTTTCTCGATCAAGGGTGACACCACCGATTCCAAATTGATGGAAGCCCTCAACTACCTGCTTGAGGCGGGGTATCCGTTCACTGTGCAAGGGGTGATTCCGGCCAAGAAGCCCGTAGGTGTTGAGGCACCCACCCTTCCCAAGCCGAAGGTCATCGAGGCCTTTGACATGTCGAAGGTTCCGAACGTGAAGGGCAACTCCCATCCCGTTCGTGCACGCAAGTTCTTCCACCCTTCCGGCAAGACCGCCCGTCAGATCGCCATCGACTATGTCGATGACATGGGCACCACGACGGTCATGGACCTCACTCGGTACATGATCCGTGAAGGGTACTCGCCCTCAACCCCGCAGCCCATCATCTCCGACATTACCACTCGCGGTGACGTTGAGATCGAGGGCCACATGCTGGGGTCCAAGAAGAGGGGCTAACGCCCATCCCAGCAGTGGACTGAGTGCGCAGCTGGGAGATCGAGTCGGGATGTATCCGCACATAGGCGGACGATCCCTACCCTCGCGTTGCGTGATGGCAGCGAGGTAGCCGCGCACCTGAGCGTGTGGGTAAACTGCTCTTCATTCCCCGGATAAATATCGTGAAGGTAACGCTCACGGTTATGTCCGACGTCATTCACATCATTCCGAAGAACGAGACGCACGTCATACTGCGTGGGCCGCTGACCCCTCTTCTGGATCTCCAAGAACATCTGACCTTTGACGTGCCCGGCAGGGACTTCATCCCCTCCGTGAAGGCTGGGTTCTGGGACGGCCGCATCCGCATCTTCTCCGCCTACGCTCCGGCCCTACTGAAGGGACTCGTGCGTGAGGCCGCTAGCTTCTTTCAGAAGCTGGGATACGCCGTCGAGATCGACCCATCGCTCGCGCCCCAGGGACTCAAGTGGATCGGCCGTGAGGACGAGCTAATCAAGTGGGCGTCCTCCGTCACCTCGGACGAATTCGAGGATCGTGACTATCAGATGCAGGCATTTGCCAAGGCAGTGATACGCGACCGCTGCATCCTCCTCTCGTCGACATCATCGGGTAAGACCCTGATGATGTACCGGCTTGCCCGCTACTTCATGGAGGAGACTGGGAAACCCGCTCTCCTAATGACTACACGAACCAACCTTGTGACTCAGATGGCCGACGAGTTCAAGCAGTACTCGCCGACCCCGATCAGCATTCACACGATCATGGGTGGGTCGGAGAAACACAACTTCAAGGCCGACTTCGTAATCTCCACATGGCAGTCCGCCGCCAAGATGCCGCCGGGGTGGTTCGAGCGGTTCTCCGTCATTTGCGCGGACGAGGTTCACAACTGGGACTCGAAGAAGCTCACTCAGATCATCTCCAATGCCCGTACGGTTGCCTTCCGCTTTGGGTTCAGCGGAACCCTCAAGGATACAAAGAGCAGCGAGATGAGCCTCGTGGGAGCCTTTGGACATGTGATCCGGGTCTCGAAGACTAAGGATCGGATCGAGGCCGGCGATACTGCTAGGCTGCGGATCATCGGTGTCCAGTTGAGTTGGCCTGAGAAGAACCGTATGGAGGTCTACCGAGGCGGAGTCAATCGGGACGGCAAGGCCGCACCAATGAGGTACGTACAGGAGACCGAGTACATCATCAAGCACCTCGACCGTCAAGACGTCATCATCGACTACGTCTCTAAGCTGAAAGGCAATTCCCTCATCCTGTTCAATAGGAACGAGGCGTACGGACTGCCGTTCTTTGAGAAACTGAAAGAGAGGTTCGGTAAGCGGGCCATGCTGGTGTACGGGGAGACCAACGTCGAGCAACGCGAGATGGTGAGGTCGCGCATGGCTGCAGAGAATGACATCGTCGCGCTGGCGTCCCTAGGAACTTTCTCCGAGGGGTTCAGCGTGAACAACCTACACCACGTAGTGCTGGCGTATCCACTGAAGCAGAGGATCCGACTGATGCAGTCAATCGGACGCGTGCTGAGGAAGGGAAAGGCCGAAGGTGTCTTCCACGACTTTGCTGATGACCTGAGACACAAGGTACACGAGAACTATTCGTGGCGACACTTTCTGCACCGCCTCGAGATTTACAGGGATGAGGAATTGGCGTATGAACTCATTACCATCGAGATCTAGGACGCAACTCTAGCATTATAGAAATCTTATTTTATCTTGATCTTAAAATCTTAATAAGAATTCTATGAAAGGATAATCTACTCAATGGATATCTTATATTACCTTAAAAGAATTTCTTATCAGTATCTTATTAGAATGGATCTAATCGAATCCTTGCTGATCTTATTGATCGTCGTATGTAGTATCTTAATTATACCGGTCTAACGAATCGGGTGTCAAATTAAAAAATGGTAATGATGGAATGTTTGACATGAAGAGACGTTAGAGTAAAACGTGAATAGGAGTCGTAATGACCCAGGACAAGACGAACTACGTCGATAAGCAGGTGTTGTACACCGCTATCGTAAAGTACAAGACACTGCAGCAAGAATGCGCCGACCAGGGTAAGCCACCTCCGCGCATGCCGGATTCCATTGGGCAGATGATCATCACCATGTCGGAACGCATGGCCCTGAGGAAGAACTTCTCAGGCTATCCCTTCCTTGATGACATGGTGTCCGATGCCATCAGCGACTGCGTCTCAGCTATCGAGGTGTTCGATCCCGATAGGACGCAGAACCCATTTGGTTATCTTGCCATCACCATCTACTACGCCTTCATCCGCAGGATCCAGAAGGAAAAGAAGGGATTATACGCTAAGTACAAGATCGCGGAGAGCATGCTGCCCGATGTTGAGTACCAGATGATGGGAAGCGGGGAAGCGTCCCCTCTCAACGACATCCTCACCAACGAATACATGGTCGCCCTGGCTCAAAAGATGGAGACCCAGGTGCCTAAGCCTGAGATCAAGACAGTCTGGAAGAAGAAGGGTACTCGTAAATGAAGGTTGCCGTCATCGCCGACACTCACTTTGGAGTCAGGGGAGACGACCCGTACCTGCGTAGCAATCAGATCGCGTTCATGGAGGGCACCTTTCTTCCGTGGTTACGGGAGACAGGCATCAAGAGAGTCATCCACTTAGGCGACCTGTTCGACCGACGCAAGTACGTCAACTATGTGACGGCCAAGGCGTGTTGGGACTCGCTGGTGCACCCGTTGATCCAGATGGGTGTGGATACCGATTACATTGTGGGAAATCATGACTGCTACTATCGAGACACCAACGAGCTCAACTCTATCAACACCCTCTACGGCGAGCACGTCAGGGTCATTGCGTCGCCGACAGTCATCGACCTGGGTGGCAGGAACACCGCGTTGGTCCCATGGATCTGCGAGGGAACTCAGGAAGCTTCGGACGCTATACTCGCCGCCCGCCCCGAAATCGTCATGGGCCACCTGGCGCTAACAGGGTTTAAGATGGACGGCGGTCAGGTGTGCAGTGGCGGTACGGATCCCAGCACGATGGCTTCATCTTCTCTGGTGCTCAGCGGTCACTTCCACACTCGCTCGCGTCAGGGAAACATACACTACATTGGAGCCACCGAGCAGTACACCTGGGCCGACTACGGTGAGGACAGGGGATTTGTCATCATCAACACCGACACCCTGGATGTCGAGTACGTCAACAATCCGCTCGCTGCATTCACCAAGATAGTGTACGATGACACCGAGGGTGAGGAGGAGGTCATGAGTAAGATCATCTCGCACCGGGTGAAGGGACAGTACGTCAAGCTGATGGTGAGATCGAAGAACGACCCCTTTCTGCTTGAGAGAGTTATTGACAAAGTGGAAGCCTCGGGTGTAGTTGATCTACAGGTGATCGACGGTACCGGTAATGATACTGAGTTCGATCCCTCCTCGGTGCATATCGTCGACGAGACGGACACACTGAAGGTCCTAACCGAAATGGTTGTCGACGAACAGTCCAAGGACATCATCAAGGAGCTGTACGTCAAAGCCCAAATGAGGCTCTAATGCGTCTAGATGAAATTCACTCGATGTGGGCCGAGGACTCGGTCGTGGACGATGTGGATCTGGACCGTGAGTCGGGTAAGACGCCTAAGCTGCACTCTAAGTACCTTAGGATCCTCAGTGAGGAGCGCATGATCCTCCACACCCTCAATGAGGAGATGAATGAACTCAAGGCAGCAAAGACCGATCGTCTCCTGGGCGTAATGTCCAAGGAGGAACTCGATCGTCGCGGTTGGGAACCCGAACGTCGTCGTATCATGAAGCCGGATGTGAATGATCATCTGATGTCGGATCCCGATGTGGTGAAGCTGCGCCTACGCGTGGCACTACAGAAGGAAAAGTGCGACAGCCTTGACTCCATCCTGCGCATGATTATGAATAGAAACTACGTCATGAAGAGCATGATTGATTGGCGTAAATTCGTAGCAGGTGTTGGTTGATCCGTCTAGGAACTATTCGCTGGAAGAACCTTCTCTCGACGGGCAACGTCTTCACTGAGGTTGACCTTGGCGCCCCGGGAACCACTCTGATCGTCGGACCCAACGGTGGCGGTAAGTCAACCCTGACGGATGCAATGTCGTTTGTTCTGTACGGCAAGCCCTTCCGCCAGATAAGCAAGAACCAGCTTGTGAACTCCATCAACCGCAAGGACATGCTCGTCGAGTGCGAGTTCCAGACCGGCGGCCGCACGTACCTCATTAGGCGCGGCATGAAGCCCACCGTGTTCGAGATCCATGTCGACGGCGAGATGATGAACATGGAGGGCAAGGTAGCCGATCAACAGGAGTACCTAGAGAAGCATATCCTGCGTATCAACTACAAGGCCTTCATGCAGGTTGTGGTTCTGGGTTCCGCGTCGTACGTGCCGTTCATGAAACTTCCGGCGCAGCACAGGCGTGACGTACTCGAGGATCTGCTCGACATGCGGGTACTCGGCGTGATGATGGACTTGCTCAAGCCGATGGTGCAGGAAGTCACGACTCTGATGAAGGACGCCGATCATCGCCGCGACCTGGTGCTTGAGCGTATCAGCATGCGTCAGAAGTTCAATGCTGCCGTTCTTCAGGACGTCGCTCAACGACGCAAGGGGCACGAGGACCGTATCGCCGAGCTCAAGGAAATCAAGACCGAGCTGATGAAAGAAGGTAAGACGCTCTCTAAGACGCATGAGCGTATCGCGCGTGACATGGATAAGAATTCCTATGAGGGCGAGATCTCCACTCTCAAGGAGTCAATGACACTCAATGCAAATGAGCTGACCAGCATCCGCTCGCGTCTTAAGTTCTTTGGCGGTATGGCCAAGTGCCCGCACTGCGATCAGAACATGGACGAGAAGCATAAGAAGAAGGCCGAGAAGGAACTCAAGGAACGCGAGACCGAACTCGCCGACGTCATGAGCCAACAGATTGTCCAGATGTCCGAGTACAAGGAGAAGGCCTCACTGTACGCTGCGACCAATAAGAACCTTGCCGACATTAGGTCCAGCATCTCCAATCTCAAGACAAAGGTCGAGAACATCGACCGCAACATCGCCTATGAGAACTCAAAGATGACCGAGATCTCCGAGACGGTACCGACGCTCGACCTTCCGGACATTCCCGCTCTTGAGGCAGATCTCGCGGCGGTGGATGAAGAACGCACGGCACTGTACAATCGCCGCACGACTCTTGCTGCGATCCACACCACGCTGCAGGACGGCGGCGCGAAAGCCCGCATCATTGGCACCTACATCCCCATGATTAACGAACTCATCAACGGCTTTCTGAAGGATCTAGACTTCTTTGTCGAGTTCAATCTTGACTCGGAGTTCAACGAGAGCATCAAGTCCCGTTTCCGCGACGAGTTCACCTACAGCTCCTTCTCGGAAGGCGAGAAGATGCGCATTGACCTAGCGATACTGTTCACCTGGCGCGCCGTGGCCCGAGCAAAGAACTCCGCATCCACCAACGTGGTCATCATGGACGAGATCTTCGACAGCTCGCTGGACCCGGCTGGTGCCGAGGAACTCATGCGGCTGCTCAATCGCATCACCGGTGACTCGAGCGTCTTCATCATCAGCCACCGCACCGACCAGATGGCTGATAAGTTCGAGCGAGTCATCAAGTTCTCTAAGGATGGCAACTTCAGTGTGAGGGTTGAGGTATGAACAACATGCACATCACTCGAAATGAGAATGTGGAGTCGAATGATTACTATCCGACGCCTCAGCACGCCACGTTTGCATTGATAGAGAAGGAACGCGTCCACATCGATAAGCACCTCGCCCGGATAGGTGCGGGATGTATTTGGGAACCTGCGGCAGGGCGCGGCTGGATGTCCATGGAGTTCATGCGTCTGGGATACGGCGTCGTCTCTAGCGACATTTTAGTACCAAGAAACCCAATGATCCCAATAACGTATCACGACTTCATCAATGACCAGCCGATCACCAAATCCGACGTCATTATATCCAATCCTCCGTACGCACGCGATATGGCACAGAAGTTTACCGAGAAGGCCATCTCCCTTTCACCGTACGTTGCAATGCTGTGTCGTGCTACCTGGGTTGAGTCTCAGACGAGGTATAAATTCTTCAGTAAGAACCCACCGTCTCGCATACTGTTCTTCTCGCGCCGTTTCTCCTGCACCGAGTCGTATTTTGGAACGGGAAAGGAAAACGGTGGAATGGTGCCTTACGCGTGGTTTGTGTGGGACAGGTTTCGTCCGGGCGCGTCCAGAGTAGATTGGATAGACCCTGATGCCTATGATCGTTGGAAGGAAGATACCATTGCCAAAAGTCGTTGACGGTTCGATCGTATGTCGTATAAGTTATGCACCGGATCACACAGGTAAGAAGTTCTACTGCGATCACTGCGGTGGATTGTTCGATGATCGGGAGTACCTACCGTGCGATTCTGTTGCCGTGCTTGAAAACTCTAAAGACGCCTATCAGGGTGAGCTGTTCGATTCATTCGAGATCGCCGGTGTCGTCTCTCTACAATCAACCAATAAAGTTGTCACAAAGAAGAAAAAATAATCATGAAGATTGCCATTATGTCTGATCTCCACGTGGAGTTCGATGGTGTAGTAGGTTACGGTTGGCACCGGCCTGAGGCCGCCGTTCATATCAATGCCGGTGACCTTCATCCCGATCCTGGAAGACGGGCTGCGGCTTCAAATAGCTTTGACATCAATGTGATGGGAAATCACGACTACTACGGTGGCTCGTTCCCTGAGGTTGACGCAGACTTCGGCATCTTCGAGAAGGACGGCGTTAAGTTTGCGTGGGCCACACTCTGGACTAAGATCGAGACGGATGACCAATGGTACTTCTACAACCGAGGACTGGTCGACAGTCATTACATCAAAGGCCTGACCCAAGAACGATACAACGCTAAGTTCAAGCATGACCTTGTGTTCCTCAGGGAATCTGAGGCCGACGTCATCGTCACGCATCATTCTCCTTTCATTGAGTCATGCCATCCCAAGTGGCGGGAGTCTGTTCTCAACTTTGCGTTTCACTCGGACTTAAGTCACTACGTAGGCACAGAATTCAAGAAGATCCCGAAGCTTTGGATACACGGTCACACTCACGATCCGAGCGATTACGTTCTTCCCTACGGTACTCGAGTCATCTGTCACCCGCGCGGTTATCCCGGCGAAGTTAATCACAAGGGATACAAGCCAAAGGTGATTGATCTGTGATTCGGATCGGAATGATCGCATCGACATTCGACCTGCTCCATGCAGGTCACGTTCACTTCATTAGGACGGCCGCAGCAAATTGTGATCGTCTGATGTGCGCCCTGCAGACCGATGTTACCGATAGGGAAGAAAAGCAGCGTCCTGTTCAGACGGTGTACGAACGGTATACGCAGTTGGCCGCAGTGAAGGGGGTTGATGTTATCATTCCTTATCAATCCGAGAATGATTTATACAACCTGCTGGTGACTACACCACACCACATCCGCTTCCTCGGTGAGGATTACATCGGTAAGAACGTCACTGGTATCGACATCTACGCAATGTACTACGAAGGACTGCCCGAGAACCGATCCTCCATTCAGTATCCGTGTATAGTATACCTTCCTCGTCTACACAACTACAGCAGCACGTCACTAAGGAATAGAGTTTATGCAGCACGATGAAATCCACGTAATGTTGGATCTTGAGACTTTGGCAACGGTACCGTGGTCATGTATCCTATCAGTCGGTGCCGTTGCGTTCACGCCAGGAGGCGTCGTGGTAAGCGAGTTCTATAAGAACGTGGAACCGTCCAGTTGCGTCGCCATCGGGCTCGTGGTCAATCCAGACACGGCGAAGTGGTGGGCGCATCCCGACCGAGCGGAAGCTCGTCGAGCGTTCAGCACCGATAAGCAGCCGATCACCGAAGTCATTGAGGCGTTCAACGTCTGGTTCCGCAGCCTCGGCACCGACGTGAAAGTCTGGGCGCACGGCGCGACTTTCGACATTCCGATCTGGGATACGGCATGCTCGTTCGCTAAGATGAGCACCCCGTGGTCCTTCCGCAACGTGCGAGACACCAGAACGGTGTTCGATCTCGTGAACGTCGAGTTCTCCGCACTGAAGAAGGAGGGCGCCTATCACAACGCGCTGGACGACGCGCGCAACCAGGTGAAGGCACTGCAGGATGCATTCAAGACCCTGAAGGTGTTCGAATGATTCGCTCCTTAGTACGTTACGATCACGCGGCCATTGTTTTGGTTGCCGCAAAGTTTGATTTCAAGGATCCTCCCATGGATCCCGTTGAACTGGCTCGTGATCTGGTTGAGACTATGAACGCCCACGGAGCCCTGGGCTTGGCCGCACCTCAGCTGGGTCTCTCCTATCGCGTCATAGCCATCCCAGCCCAGCCGAACATTGTCATGTTCAATCCCATCATTGTCGATCTCTCAGAAGAGACAATGAACCTAGAGGAGGGTTGCCTCACCTATCCAGGCCTGGTATTGAAGATGGTACGCAGTCGGGCAATCAAGGTTCGCTATTCGCAACCGAACGGCAACGTGGTGACCGAGCGTTATGTCGACCATGCAGCTCGTGCAATACAGCATGAAGTCGATCACCTTGACGGTAAGACACTTATCACTGCACGTGAAGGTGTCGAGAGATACATGGCCCAGAAGAAATGGGCAAAGATCGTAAGCAGGACCGGCGGCGCACCGGCATCCGTAATGGAGAAAGCATCATGAGCAGAGACTGGATTAACGACATCAATGAAATGCACGGGCACTACGGATTTCACGAGCGCGTGAATGCACTGCCTCCCGATAAGCTGAAGGAGATGATTGGTTTCAGGTACAGGTTCCTCAAGGAGGAACTCAATGAAATGCTATCCGCCATTGAGGAGAATGACGCCGAGGGTGTCGTGGATGCTCTCATCGACCTCTGTGTCGTCGCAATCGGTACGCTGGATCTCTACGGTGTGGATTCCAGTCTGGCGTGGGACGAGGTTCACCTTGCCAACATGTCGAAGGAACCCGGTGTCAAGGCAAGCCGTCCTAATCCCCTGGGTCTGCCCGATCTGATTAAGCCGGAAGGCTGGCGCGCCCCGAGTCACCACACCAATCACGGTCTGCTCGACAAGGCGCTCCCGGCGGTGCAGTACACCGAGGTAAAGGTCGAGTAATGACCGAAGTCGATTGTTCTAAGAAGTGCTCCGTCATTCTTCTTAACGAGATCAAGCCCCGCGCGGATAAATTAGGTATGTCCATAAGCGAGTTCTTGCCATCCACTCTGAGCGGTCCGCTCGCACGAGCTGAGTACGAAGGGTTGATCACGAGGAGGGAACTTAGGGCTTACCTCGATCAAAGGGTGGCACAGATCAATGATCAACGTTCTAGACAACACTCTGACAGTTCCCACTAGCATGATTAAGTTGGTTGCCGCCCTTCTGGCGGGTTCCGGCAAGCCGTGGACGGGTTCGTTCATCGGTATCGATGTTGACCACATTGTAAGGACGGGGCCTCTCGAGAAGGATCCCTTCCTCTACGCAGAGATCAGGGATGCACTGCACGAGGCAGGCGTTCGCGGTTTCATCGGACTGGCAATGTCGGAGTCCGATGTCCCGGTGGTATGGGGTTATCGCTTTACAGACTCGGGTGTCTCTATGATGCTGGGCACGCTGACTTGGCGGGAACTGAAGAGTAAGGTTGCTTCTTCATCCGACGGAAGCAATCGTCTCAATTGACACATGCGAGCGTGGCGTATATATAGACTGCAATTCTTGCCCTAGTGCGCCGAACCGGAAAGGCGCCCGCCTTCTAAGCGGGGATATGCAGGTTCGAGTCCTGTCTAGGGTGCGGGGGTATAGCTCAACTGGGAGAGCAGTGCGCAGACATCGGTTCGACACCGGTTACCTTCACCAAATTATGGGGACGTAGTTTAAGTGGGAAAATACACCCCTCGCACGGGTGAGTAAAGGTTTCGATTACCGTCGTCTCCACCAAAGGTTAAAATGGAGCAGTGCGCTGGAATGGTAACAGCAAGGTCTGCAAAACCTCAGAATGCGGGTTCGAGCCCCGCCTGCCCCTCCAACCTCACGTAGCCGCCGGCGCTTCGAACGCCGAGACAGTTAACCGGACTGTGAATGAGAGTTCGAATCTCTCCGTGAGGTCCATATGAATACGCGCACGTAACCCCCACCCCTGCGAAGGGTGAGTAAGGTAGCTGGAGGAAGATGCAGGTTCGAGTCCTGTCGTGCGCTCCATACATGGTGTGTAAACCAGTCGGGGATTGGGTTCGCCTGCTAAGCGCAACGGACTCAGCAACGAGTCTGAGGATCGAGACCTCTGCACACCGCCATTTTTTTTACCGCTAGGTAAAAATGGTCATAGAAATAGGAGAATCCCATGAATAATTTGCCGCTCGGTAAATTCGCCCGCCGAACCCTCTGGGGATTTCTGCTTCTCCCATTCCTCTCGGTCAAATCCGAGGCCGCACCGAAGTCCGGTAAGTACGTAGTTCCCAAGGACATCAACCTCATCCGCGTGCGTTCATTCCTCGATGGGAAGGAAGTTCTGGACACCAACTTCAAGGTCAACCCCGGACAGATCTTTGTCATTGACGCCGTTAATGAATAACGAAGCGTACATTAAAGCCGATAATGTCTAGCGAAGTGTACAAATGAGAAATCTAGAGCAGTATCCCGTCGACGCGTCGGAAGTGATCGAACGTATCGACGGCGTCCTCCACATCCTCAGGACCTCGGGAGCCGCGGGCGATACGTCCCCCATGATTCTCGAAGCGGTTCGCCGCTACCTCATTGATAACCCTCGGGCGGTTGCGTCCATCGTGGAGAGTCTCCGCGTATGACGCTCGGGCGGCATCGGGCCGCACCGACACACGTCGGAGGTTATCTTGAAGGGACTCGCAATTCGGCGCCATCATAAGTGGCGCATGCGCGCTAAGGCTAAGCGCATTTTGAACGGAAGGTATTCTCGTGATGACTGGACTCTCCACAACATTCGCCGCATGGCCGATAATCTGGCCTCTTGCAGCTGTTCTGGTTGTGTCAATCCTCGTCGCTATTGGAAGGATCGCCTCACAAGGCAAGAGAAGAAGGCATGGTCGGTCGATGACTTTAGTGCATGGCATCATCAATGGGATATTCCTCGAGCTGCACGAGAAGGCCAATAAATAGAACGCCATCAAGGAGCGTCTTATGCACAACGTATTCATTCGCGTCATCGACTTTGTCCGCCGTCTCTTTGGCTTCAAGGAGAAGTACAACAAGTACGGATGGATGCCGGATCTTCCGGACGTTCGCGACTACACGTTTACCGCAATGTCGACGACGGTACCCGCTAAGGTCGACCTGCGTTCTCAGGATTCACCCATCTATAACCAGGGCCCGTTGGGATCCTGCACGGCCAATGCCATCGGCGGAATGTTTCAGTTCGTCAATCGCAAGACTGGCTGCACGGACTTCAATCCCTCCCGTCTGTTCGTGTACTACGGTGAACGCCTCATCATGGGTACCGTCAACCAGGACACGGGCGCATACCTGCGTGACGGCATGCGGGTCATCAAGAACAAAGGCGTGTGTAACGAGACCATCTGGCCGTATGACATCTCGAAGTTCAAGCTGAATCCGTCCGCCGCGGCATACGCCGACGCACTCAATCACCAGTCAATCCAGTACCAGCGTATCACGCGCAACCTCACCACGATGAAGCAGTGCCTTGCCGACGGGTATCCGTTTGTGTTCGGCTTCACTGTCTATGAGAGCTTTGAGACGGATGATGTGGCAAAGACGGGCATTGTGCCGATGCCAAAGAAGAACGAACGCCGCCTCGGTGGTCACGCAGTCATGGCCATCGGATATGACGACTCAAAGAAGTGCTTCATTGTCCGCAATTCGTGGGGCGAAGGCTGGGGTGACAAAGGTTACTTCTACCTGCCGTACGGGTTCCTCACGAGCGGACTGAGCAGCGACTTCTGGACGCTCCGTACCGTAGAGGTCTAATTATTGACATCTTCGGCGGAGTGGATAAATACTCCCATTGGAGATAGTGTCATGGATTACCGTAAGAAGATAGACATAGAGGCCGTAAAGGCGTTCATACGCGAGCAGGCAACGGAGACAAAGATCTACGTTGGCGGCGACTCGGAGCGTCACAAGGTGGGTGGAGTCTGGTACGCCGACTACACCGTCTGCGTCGTCGTGCACATCAACGGTAACCGTGGCTGCAAGGTATTCGGCGAAGTCTGCCGTGAGCGTGACTACGACCAGAAGAAGAACAAGCCGCATCTTCGCCTGATGAACGAGGTGTACAAGATCGCCGAGCTGTACCTGAAGATCCACGAGGCCGTGGGTGAGCGGGTCTGTGAGGTTCACCTCGACATCAATGAAAAGAAGAACGCCGTGTCAAACGAGGTCATGGACCAGGCCGTGGGTTACATCCGCGGTACCTGCAACGTGGTCCCGTTGGTCAAGCCGAACTCGCCGGCCGCTTCTTTCTGCGCCGACCGCTTCTCTGAAATCAAGCAGAGGACGTCCGAGTCGCAGAACGGTAAGTTCATCACCGACATGTCGGCGTCGAAGTTGAAGCGTAGGAGAAAGACTGCATAATGGACGCGCTCTGGGAAGCGGACCTCGACGACATCTATCACTGTGAGGTCACACGCAAGACGGCATCCCTTGGGGTTCTTAGGATAACCAAGGGATCCGAAACCCTCCTCGAGAAGGAGGTGTCCCTGGCGTACGGGGCTGCATTCGGTCCCGACATCGACGACGTGATGCAATGGCAGAACGACTGTCTGGATTTCGTCGACTCACTGCCTAAGTAATTCTGCGGCCTCAAGGTGTGATAACTGGCGATCAATTCTAGACACTAGATCCCAGTGAAGGGTGGTGCAAATCCACTTGCCGCTCCAATCTTGGAGAGCGAACCGGTCGGGTGACCGGCCACCGTTGGAAACGGTGTGGGACCTCGAGAGAGGTCTGGGATCGAGACCGCCCGCTCTCCTCCACTATACGAGGGTAACATGTTCTACGATCAAATGGGAGCGCATGATGCAACGTAGGTAACAACCTTTGGAGCATCAAGTGTTCAAGATCAAGAAGCACTACCGGGCAAAGCCTCAGAGCTGGTTCTGGGGTAAGCCTAATTCTTACTATCTGGAATGGACCTACTTCCGTCACCCCATCGGTCGCCGTCAGTGGGTCAGCCAGTGTGAGATCGATTCTATCGACGAAGACGGCATGGGATGCAGCCCCCGCACTCGCGACAGGCTTAAGCTTCCCGATGCATACGACGACATCGGTCGTTCCCGCGGTTTCTACGTGAAGTGCTGGAAGGATCTAACTCGCAAAAAGAAGCAGTGGGAATGAAATGACAACACAGGAAACTCAAATGACGACTGATGAACAGATGCTGGCCGCGTGGAACACCTACGTCGAGGAGAACGCAAAGTTTTCCGAGAAGGGTGTGAAGGCCTCCGCTGCACGCGCCCGCAAGGCGCTAAATGAACTGCGTAAGCTTGCCGGCGTCCGTCGCAAGGAAATCACCGAGGCGACAAAGAAGTGAAGGTGGAGCTGCGTTGGCATGGACCTATCCCACCGGCCCACGTGGTCGCACAGGTGGAGCGGGAATGCGCCGAGCTGCTCGAGAATGGACTGACGGCACCTCACGAGTTGATCTTTCACAATGTATTTCTCGGAAAGACGCTGGAGGGGCCGTCGGTATTCGTCTTCGGCGACCCCAAACTCCCAGATGAATTCCAGTGCGAGTACACTGAGGAGACTGTGTGGAAGTCCATCGGTAGAACGGAGGACGATAAAGAGATCCGCGTAGTTGACATAGGATCCGACGACGATATATAGACTGTACACGGAGAGCGAACCGGCAACCGTTTTATAATGATGGAGGTATCATGTTTCGCATTGGCCAGCTCGTAGTGGCACTCGCCACATTTCGTGCCAGAACCAAGGATGAGGCACGCCTGGGACAGTTCCCAGAAGAAGGTCGCATCTATACGATTCGCACCATTGAGACCAACGTGCCCTCGGAAATCGGCACCATCACTTGCCTTAGATTCGAAGAAGTCATCAATCCCATTCTTGGGTACATGTACTGTGATGGAGAACAGCAGTTCGCCGCTCAGTATTTTCGACCGGTGAAGGAAACGTCCATTGACATCTTCACCGAAATGCTTGCTCCCGTCAACGACAAGAAGGAATTGATCATTGCTGCAGCGGGTAGGGATAATAGTCTTAGCACTGAGCATGATGACCACCGATGCGGTGGCTCAAAGAGTTAAGGCATCCTGGTACGATTGTTCTAAGCCAGGGCAGTGTAGTAAGAGTAAGCGTACGGCCAGCGGAGAACGCTTCAATCCCAATGCCCATACTGCTGCCCACCGCAGCTATCCCTTCGGCACAAAATTGCGGGTCACTCACGGGAAGCGAAGCGTCGTGGTGCGAGTCAATGACCGAGGCCCGTTCGTACGTGGGCGGTCACTCGATCTTTCCAGAGCGGCCGCCAACGTCATTGGATGCCGCGGAGTCTGCACCGTCACCATAGAGAGGCTGTAATGTCTGAAGTTGAAGATCTGAAGAAGGAAATCGTTGCTCTTCAGAACCAACGCAACTTCCTCGAGATGAAACTGAGGAATGTGAAGGACGCGATCAGAGAGACGATAGATCACTACAATAACGGCCGAGAGAAACCTAACTTCTTTGTCCGCCGACAAATGGAAAATCTCCAGATGATCATCGACACTCGCTTCGGCACACAATTTTTCGAGAAGGAACCGAAGCCTCACGCGAAATTCAAGAATGGATGACCACACAATCCCTGCTGCTGTGCAGAAGTTTGCCGACGAGTATCGACAGATTGCAGCGCAAGTCGGTGGTTGCGGAGACGGCGGCTGCGTCATCGTACGGCCAACCGGGATGCACACAAATGGCGGATGCCGCTGCACTTACCACATGGACACGATGCGGGAACGAGGCGTGACCCGATTGCTGCGGAAAGCCCAGCAGCTTGTTGACGTAATACCTCCACCCCAGCAGGAGAGCCGAGAGATGGGGAATGACATTGCCGGTGCGGCGCAGTGAAGGTCGTGCACTGCAAGAAGGAACCCTATGACGTGTACATAGGGCGTCCCGGTCCGTGGGGCAATCCCTTTAAGATCGGCGTTGACGGCGATCGCGCCGCTGTGATAACAATGTATCGCATCTGGGGTAAGGCGCAGGGTCTCGATAAGAAGGCACGCGCCGAACTCCACGGTAAGACTCTCGGTTGCTGGTGCTCGCCTGAGCCGTGTCACGGCGACGTCTTAATGGAATGGGCAAATGAAGAAGGTTGAGATCGCCCTACTTGGTTGCGATGACTGCACGCGTTTCGACATGATGGTGACGCAAGAGCAGTACGACTTCCTCATGTTCGTCGCGCGCATGTCGGCCGAAACTTCCAGCTACGGTTGCATGCCGACCATGGAAGTCAATTTGCACTCGCAATCCCAGGATTCGACATCCGTAACTGAACCGGTTACCGATAAACCGTCCCAGTAAAAGGGCTATTGACACCACTCCCGAATCGGTGTAGATTTGATACCATATTCGCAATGAGGAGTGTCGAAATGACCTACCGTGAAGCAATTTCTACCCTGACGGCCAATCTGGCCAATCTGACGGATTCCCGCGACATCGACTTCGCACAGTCCCTGCTCCAGCAGTTTACCCGCAAGGGTGACCTCAGCCCCAAGCAGTGGCCCTACGTCATCAAGCTGGCAGATAAGGCAACGGGCAAGGTCGTGGAACGCAAGACGGTCGCCGTCGGTTCTATGAAGACCCTCATCGACCTCTTCGCCAAGGCCAAGGCCCATCTGAAGCGGCCCGCCATCGTACTGCAGGATCCCACCGTCGGTGAGATCCGCCTCTCCGAGGCTGGTTCTAAGGCCCGCGTGCCCGGCTCCATCAACGTCACGACCCCGGGTTCCTTTGGCGAACGTGTCTGGTACGGCCGAGTGACTCAGCAGGGCGACTTCCAGATGTCCCCCAAGGTGGTCACGCCTCCCGAACTCGTCTCCGCACTGAAGGTCTTCGCTGCCGACCCGGTCGCCGCCGCCACCAAGCACGGGTACCTCACGGGCCGCTGCTGCTTCTGCAACCGCAAGCTCGAGGACGAGCGGTCCACCGCCGTCGGCTACGGTCCGATCTGCGCCGACCACTTCGGCCTTCCCTGGGGTGCCGCCCGCATCGATCTCGCACAGCTGGCTCAGTGAGGAGGACGCCATGCTTAACATCATCGCCAACGTCGCCGCCCTCGCCGTCATCGGCATACGAGATCTCTCCCGATCATTTCACTGTAACCGCTGAGGCCTTCACTCTGAAGTTCAGCATCACCGCCGTCAAGAACTGAGGACATCATCATGAGAGCTTTCCCCATCGAAAAGATCCGTTCCCTCTATGAGGCTCTGATCGCAGAGTCACAGGACAGCTTCAACGACTTCATCCGCCGCGCTCAGAAGGATCCTTACGAGGCGATCCGCTGGGTCGGTGACAACGCCGTCCACAACGCCGTCGAGCTGCACTGGCTCAAGGGCACCCTCCGCTACTGCGAGGAACTCGCCGAGCAGGGCAATCCCGATACCGGAGAATACGGTTACGTGCGGCGTGAGGACGTTGCCGATATGATCGAGCGTTCCTTCCGTCAGCAGGCACGAAACACCTCTTGGTCGTCCAATCCTCTGGCGTCCATCATGCACCGTGCCGAGGTCATCCTGCTCGCCCGTGCATCCGAACCGTTCGGCGACGAGCTGCTCTCTCCCTTCGATAAGCTTCAGCGGGAGCAGGAGTGGGCGGACGCCCGTGCCCGTGACGAGGCCGCAAGGTGGCAGGTCACTGACGCCCGCGGCGTTCGGTACATGCGTGCGGACGGCGGTTGGACGGGAAACCGTGAGAAGGCCGGCACGTGGTCCTACGCGGATCGCCCGACTCTCGACAGCAAGCAGCGTTACCTCCGCATCGAGGGGTAATCACACTTCTTCACCGTTGACATAATCTGCCCGAGTGGTAATCTCAGCCACTCGGGCGGAGACGCATGAGTGAAGATCGAAGCACTTGTCCTAGCGGCACTACTGATGGGTGGCAGCAGCCTCATCATAAGTCTGGGCATTGCCGTCTGGTTGTTCATTCGGTTCCGCCGTCACCGAAAGCCGACGTCCGAGGAGACTCCTCGGTCAAGGTGGGACTGGTTGGATCCGTGAGAGAACATGCTCAGCATTGAAGAATTCGAACGAACACTATCCGAAAGCAAGGACATCATCGAGAAGTTCATCTCCGATCCGAGCGGGGATTTCCTTGACATCTGTTATGACCTTGGGGTCCGACTGACCCACGTGGCCATCTATGTCAAGGAGGAGCGCATGCTCGGGGAGTTCGACTCCCGCATGTTGATCTTCAGGCTCGCAGAAGCCCTCGTGGAGACATCCTTCATGCTTGACATGGGGAAACTATCCGGAGTTTCGCCGGCCCTTTCGACGCCCGACGCGTGCGCCAAACTCGCTGCCAAAAAGGTGGCCGATGTTTTTGTTTCCGAGTCATTCGTCGGAAACGAGTACGACGGTGAGAGTCCCTTCCCGAATCTCTTTCACGGGATCGACTATGCCGCCGAGTTCATCGACGTCCTTCCGTCGCTCTCCCAGCACTTCTCGAGTCTCCCCAGGGAAATGTTGTCGTGGGCACTCACCGGTGACACCACCAAAGTGACGGCAATGATGCTCTGGGCGGCCGTCCTAGCCAATGATCGCGGTGCCACCATTAACGATCTCAAAGAAATGGTCAAGAAGGTCTATTCGTTGAAGTACGGCATCACCCTCAAGGTATATGACACCCAGAAGGTGACCAGCATCTGCAATGAACTGAAGCCGTGGTTGAAGAACCTCCGTGAGGTTACGGTAGGCGGCCGTCAGGAGAAGTGCCTAAACTAAATCATAGGAGGCCGAAATGGCTAAGAAGAAAGTCACCACCACGACCACTACCGTCACCGAGATTATCGATGACGATCATCGAGCCCGAGTTGTCAATGAGGAGCATTGCGTGGAAGGGCTTCTTCTTGCGGCTGGCAGGATAAGATTGCATCGGGCGCAAACGAGTACGTGAAGGGTCTTGCCGACACCGCTAAGAAGGAAGGCTTCAAGGCGTACGTCAGCATGGTGCTCTTTGACAGCAATCACCTCAATGTCCTGCGCATTGACACTCCACGCACCCGCGTGGATGTCGAGAACTGGATCCCTCTCGAGTCCTCCCAGATCCGTCCGGCCGGCGGAACTCCTCTCTACGACGCCGTGGATCACGCCATCACCAGCCTTACGACGTTCCCGACCGGAGACCTTGCGCTGGTTGTGATCACCGACGGCGGGGAGAACGCCTCTAGGAAGACCGCTACCTTTGTGAAGGAACGCATCCAGGCGTTCCAGGGTGCCGGTCACCTGATGATCTACCTCGGCGCAAACCAGGATGCCTGGGCCGTCGGCGGTGGCATGGGTACGTCGCATCTGAACACCGCGACATACACGATGGCGAACATGGGACTTGCGATGTCCACAGCTTCGGCCGCAACCATGCGCTATGCGACCTCGCGCAATGTGAGCGATGCCACCTTCACGGGGGCTGAGGTTGCCGGCATGGCCGGTGTAGGAACAACTTCTTCTACCAAGGCAAAATGACGTTACCACAAGAAGACAATCGCGACTATATGAGGAGGCTCTCGGGCCTCCTCTTCCCCTCAACCATCGTGGTACGACCGACCATCGATGACTATAGGAGAATGCGTATTGCCGCGCATCGCATGAACGACAATCACAAGACCAACTTGAACGAAAAGTCGTTGGAGCTTCAGCTCTACAACACCGTTCGAGGAATGATTGTCGAGTATGCCGTTAAGCAGGTTCTCGGTCTTGACTTAACGGTAAAGACAAGCATAGACTTGAACAATCCCGACAGCTACAACCATGATGCTGAATGGGAAGACGGCTGGATTGAGGTTAAGTGCATCACGGCCGGGCATGAGGAGCACGAGCTGGTGTCCTACCATAAGATCAGTGCGGACACCCTCATGAAGCATCGCGGTGTGCTTAACGCAATTGTCTTTGGCTCGTGTAGGAATGTCATTCCCGATACTGAATGGCATGTTGACATCTTATGGCTCATCAATCCAGTATACTACTGTGAACCGTACCTCACCAAGCGTAACTATTCCGTCGGCGACAAGGACATGACGTATTATGTGTTCAATCCTCGTGCCCATCGTAGCATGCGCGAACCCGAGGTGTGTCTATGGAACAAACGCCTGCTCAATGGTATAACGTTCACGGCCGAACTGAACTTTGGTGAGAACAGCGATGTGGAAGCAGCTTAAGAAGGACTTGACATACCCGATGCATACACCAGTGCCCCCGAGCAATCCCGATACGGAACGTGAGTCAGTGAAGGTACTCAAGGAATGCATGGACTTGCAGATCCGCAAGAGTCGTGACTACCAGAATCCGAACTCAAACGTCAGGCAGGCCGATCACTACCTGCACGGCATCAACACCATCTATGACATGCTGCATCAGAAGATGCTGCGCGCGCGTTCCCTGCTCGAGGCCGGAGAGGCGCAGGCGACGACTGAGCCGAACTTCGAGTCCATCGAGGATACCTTCAAGGACATCATCAATTACGCGTCCTTTGGCGTCTCCTACATGCGCGGCAAGATGGACGGGCAGATCCCGAACCGTGACATCTACAACCGTAAGAAGTAGGGAACACAATGATACGGCTACGCGTTGATGCGCTGCGGCGCGAGTTCGCCCACGCATGGATTCATGGAAAGGGAATTGTGACCCTTCCTAACGGGGTTAAGACCCTTGAGCTCGCACCCGTCCACTTTCTCGCGGACGACGAGAAGATATTCGGCAAGGTCAATCACGAGTACGTGCAGGCCGAACTGGATTGGTATCTCTCCCAGTCGCTGTTCGTCAGTGACATTCCGGGTGGGCCGCCTAAGATCTGGACGGACATTGCCGATAAGGACGGACGCATCAACTCCAACTACGGGTGGATGATCTTCTCCGAAGAGAACGGCAATCAGTACGCCAACGTCCTCGCCGAGCTTAGGAAGGATCTGTCATCTCGACGCGGAGTCATGATCTACATTCGCCCGAGCATGCATACGGATCATACGGCCAACGGCATGCGCGACTTCGTGTGCACCACGCACGCGCAGTACCTTGTGCGTGACAAGGAGTTGGTTACTCACGTCTCCATGCGTTCCAATGATGCGGTCTTTGGTTATCGCAATGATTACCATTGGCAGAAGTACGTGTCGGATAAACTCGCAGACGATCTCGGCATACCGCGCGGACCCATCATCTGGACCGCCGGCAGTCTTCATTTCTACGAGAGACACTTCTACATGGTGGATGCGTACGTGAGGGATGGATCCATCGACATCACGCCTACACAGTACATCGAGAAGTTTGGGCAAGAAGCGTGGGATGAAATTGGGAAATGAACCTTCAAGAATTTGAAGACCGGGAATGATGATGTTAAACGAATGGGACCGGCGTTGGTTCACCCTCGCAAAGACCTACGCCAGCTTCTCTAAGGACCCCAGCACCAAGGTGGGAGCAATTGCCGTCAAGGATAAGAGGGAGATCTCGGCGGGCTGGAACGGCTTCCCGCGTGGTGTCGCTGACGACGAACGCATACACAATCGAGCGGTGAAGTACGACATCATAGTTCACGCCGAGCAGAACTGCATATATAATGCCGCATACGTAGGAGTGTCGCTGAAGGGCTGCACCCTCTACGTGTACGGTCTTCCCATCTGTTCCGATTGCATCAAGGGCGTGCTGCAGGTCGGGATCGAAACGGTGAAGATTGGTGTCCTCGGCGACATCCCGGACAAGTGGCGGGATTCGTTCGATCAGAGTAAGTCTAGAATGCTTGAGGCTGGTATTAAGTGGCAAGTGTACGACGTGTCCTCTTTGTAGGCATGAACCCCGGGATCGAGCGTCATCCTACCGTTCAACGATACAGCGCTATCGGTAGACTGCACCTCTGGTGCGATCGCATGGACATACCGTATCACTCCTTTGTGAACGCCTTTGCGCATCCCGGTGCTTTCAAGGCAAATCAGATTGACAGTAACTTTCTACACGCGGTATTGATACTACACGACGGACCCGTGGTGGCGCTGGGTGGGACGGTGTCCCGCATACTCAAGAGTCTCGGGGCAGAGCACTTCTGCCTTCCGCACCCGTCGTATCGAAACCGCAGATTGAACGATGCGGCCTACGAGGAAGAATGCCTAACGCAATGTATGGTATATCTGAACGCTCACCAAAGTCCAAGCGGGTCGTCGTCGACGTAGACGATACCCTGTGCTACACTGAGGGACGTGATTACGCAAACGCCAGCCCCAACCGCGCTCTGATCGCTAAGCTGGCGGTCATGCGGCGCGACGGATGGAAGGTGACGCTCTTTACTGCCCGAGGTCAGGTATCCTGCAATGGGGATCTCGATCTCATCCATGCCACGGTGAAACCAACACTCGTGGACTGGCTCGAACGCAATGCCGTGGAATACGACGAACTAATCTTTGGCAAGCCGTACGCCGATCTCTACATCGACGACAAGGGCGTGACGCCGGAGGATTTCCTTAGGATGGAAGTATGAAGATCGGTTTCCTGAAGCTCGGAAAGTCCATTCGCTTCGTGGACAGTAGCAATCCCATCGGAGGTGACAATGAGCCCCGTGCAGTCCTATCAGCTCTTGCCTCATGCTACCCAGAGCACGAGTTCTACCTCGTTGGTAAGAGTGACTTTGCACGTATATCAGAGCGGCAGCGAAGGGACATGTTCCCCCACAATAATGTTGTGGACTGCTGGGCAGGTGACAAGTACGATGACGTACGGTCCGACGAGCACCGCCAACACCTCATCCGTTATTTTAACGATCGGGGATTCCAACTCGACTGCACGGTGATGATGATCGGTCAGCTGTCGAACGCACTGGTTCACGGTAAGACCATGCTCCTCGACGAGGATCGGTTGATCACACCTCTGGAGATGACCATTCACTACGGCACCCCGCAGGCTTATTGGTTCAATGACAACAAGATCCCGTACATCACCATCATCAATGATCCCAGGTACACACTTAAGAAGCCCAGGGACTTCATGCGGAACCCGTTCTGCTCCCTGAGCCAGTACAACGGATCCTACGAGCGTCGCACCTACGCGGGATACGACGATCAGCGCAACCTCACGACTCACACCATTCCCTACACCTATGATGGGATGGAGACGGCCTTCTGCGTCGGACGCATCCGTCCCAATCTCCTCGACATCGCTGACGGTAGGGACATTGACTTCATGATGGTGCTCAACGAGGGCGACCCGTCCCGCTATCCCGAGCTCAAGAAGTGGGTGCTTGATCACCGTCAGGACGTTGAGATCTGGGGCCAGTGGGCGGAGAAGATCGTCGCCGAGGACACTCGTTTCAAAGGGTCGGCGCAGCTCAATGTCCTACAGGAACGCTTCCGTCGCGTTAAGACCACTTTCATGATTCCTATTAAGAAGGGATGGGTCACCTCCAAGTTCATTGAGATGACGCACGCCGGTGTAGTGCCGTTCTTCCATCCCACGTACGACGAGCAGAAGCACATCCCTGTGCCGGACTATCTGCGTCCTAAGACACCGCAGGAACTTGCGGCTCGTATCAAGGAGATGTGCGAGCACGACCGCCGCCGCAACATGGTGCTGAAGGAACTGCACGCTCGACTGCGTGAGGACTACTACGACGGCACCTTCATGGCCGACACCATCATGAGTGCAGTGGCCAAGGCGACCAACACCGTGCACACCGCACCGACGAGCAAGGTGACTCCCGAATTGTTTGAACCTAAGACGGAGAATGTGTTAGAAGAGTCTGAGACTCCTAAGGCTACTCTAGCTGGGTTCTTTGCATGACCGATGTCAAACCGACGTTCTCCGTAGTCATTCCTGCAGCGGGTGAGGCCACACGGCTTCGTCCGCTGACCACTTCAATGTCAAAGGCAATGGTGCCAGTGAACGGCAAGCCCTGCATTGACTTCATTCTCGACCGCATCCTACAGGAGCCTCACGTCGGCGAGATCATCATCGTGGACGGGCGGTTGGATGACATTCGTAATCACGTGAAGCGTCGGTACGGCGACCGCGTACGATTCGTCAAACAGGGTGAGATGAAGGGGCCACATCACGCCATCAGGGTCGGTATGTCCGAGCTGAAGACTTTCGATCAAGGAGTGGTCGTGTGGCTCGGCGATTCCATCATACTGGACGACCACATTCCTTTCGGGTTTGACTTTCTTATGACCACGGAGGTTGTGGACCAGTCACCGTGGTGCATGTGGGGCGGTATAGGAACTAAGCTCTTTGTGAACAAACCCCGTGAGCCACTTCCAAGCGGATTAGCACTCGTCGGTCTGTATTCGTTCGAATCCGCAGGCGACGCGCTGCATGCCTTCATGACATCCGAAGGACCCGAGATCTCCGACGCTCTCGAGGAATATGAGCGCATGGGCCACATGTTCATTGATAACCGGCAGACCGATTGGCACGACATTGGCGATCCGCGCACATATCACGAGACTCGAGCCAAGTTGCTCAATCGCAAAGCCCGTGTCTTCAATGTCTTTGACTACGATTCCGATCTAGGCATTCTGACTAAGCGACCGCTTGATGGATCTACCGCCGATAAGATCATTGCCGAGAAGCTGTGGTATGCCGAGCTGACGCGCGAGCAGTCGATGTTCGTACCTAGGACGTTCGAGTGCAGTCACGGGCTGGCAATGTCCATGGCATCGGGCGTACTGCTGTCGGATCTTCTTTTGTACGATGACGTTCCGGAGTCAACCTGGCAGTACATCATTCGTAGGGTTACCGGTATCATTGAACGGCACTTCCACAGTGAACGGATGTCCCTGGAAAGGATGTCGACGTTCCGACGGGATTGCGGGTTGATGTGGCGGGATAAGTCCCTGAGCCGCATTAAAAAGGCCGAGTTCCACGGACCCGTAGCGGATTTTCTTATTCAAGCGGCCGAGGAGCTCGCCACCTCAGGTAAACCCGTTGGTGCCATTCACGGCGACCTGCATCTCGGCAACATTCTCTACGATCCGCAGACCGACCGCATCACCCTCATCGACCCGCGCGGCGAGTTCGGTGGACCCGGCAAGGCCGGGGACGCAAACTACGACTGGGCCAAACTCGCCCACGACATGTACTTCGGTTACTATGCTCTAGTCGCCAACACGGCGCCGAATCCACTCTCCAAGAAGATATTCTTAGATGTGGCTCCTCGGGATGATATAAATAAGATACTGAAAGGCGGTCTTTTATTGATAGCCACCGCGATCCCTCTACACTATGAGGATCCGGAGCGGCAAGTCAGGATGAGGCGTCTCGTAATTGATAACGTTGATTGGTTGAAATGAAGCATTCAGTAATCATCCCGCTAATCGGTGGCGAAGCAATTGGTGTCGAAAAGGCAACCGGCCGTCCTCCCGAGTACATGCTCTCCTACACTCCCTTCGCTGCAAACGATTCACACCTTGTGAATTACTACAAGCAGCGTGGACTGGACATCCCCTATCACAATCTGGATGAAGGCCCGCCCACTTTCGACACGAAGGTGGATTCGGTCTCGTCCGTGTGTCCGTGTGCCGGCCTCTCCGCCCTCAGCACGACGTCCAGTTCGGACAATGAGAAAAACGAGTGGATGTACAAGACGGCCGAGTACGTCTTTGAGAACCTCGCACCTCGCGTCTACTGGGGTGAGAATGCCCCGGGGTTGATGTCGAACATTGGTCTCGGCGTCCGTAAGCGACTCATTGAGATCGCAACGTCGCACGGGTACACCGCGTCGTTCTATCGTACTCGGTCACTACTGCACGGTGTTCCGCAGGTACGCAATCGCTCCTTCTTCTTTTTCTGGAAGGGCGATAAGGCGCCGATCTTCGACTACTTTGATCGTCCGTTCCCGAGCATCGAGGAACTCATCACCAACGAGAAGTCGAACTTTCAGACCGAACCGATCAACAGCAAGATTCCCTCCGAGGATCCGTTCTATCGGTACATCCTCGAAGAGATCGCAGGTGGCGCATCCCACAAGGATTTCGTTGCCGGCTACGAACGCTACGGCATCCCGGTGCGAGGGAACGACGTGGTGTCCATCATTGAGTCGACACCCGATCACCCTCACCCAAAGGTCGAGGCGTGGCTGCGCAAGGAAGGCTACACCAAGCAGGCCGATTATATTAAGCGCATTCAGGACAAGGAAGCAATCGACAAGGGCGTGATGCGTCGCAACACCATCATTCCCAAGGGACACATTGGCGCATTCGTCGGTCACTATCCCAACATGCTGACGCATCCCGTTGAGGATCGGTACATCAACTACCGTGAGGCCATGACCATCATGGGTCTCCCCTCTGACTTCGAGTTGCTTAAGCCGCGCTCCTCGACAAACCACATCTGTCAGAACGTCCCGGTGCAGACCGCGGCCGACATGGCGACTGAAGTCGAGAACGCCCTCGAGAATCCGACCTCACGCGAATGGGTGTCTGGTACTGTCATGCAGTACAACACCACCCGATCCTTTGAGGTCGAGAAGGGCGATACGGGTTCACTGAAGGCATTCTTCTGATGGCGAAGTACGATCAAGGTGGAGGGTGTCCCTGTGGTCTCTACAGGGAATGCGCTCCAAGTTGCAGAGATTACATACCCAAGGAACACGTCATCATGGCTGAACGTAATGTCGCCAAGAAGAAATCGGATGGTGGATCCACATCCTACTACATGCTTCCTGCGGACGCGAAGGAGTTGAACGACCTCATCGAGCATAAGAACATGTCATTTGCCTTGGGCAACATCTTCAAGGCATGCTACCGACTGGGCGAGAAGGCCGATGTTGATGCCATCTACGACATCAACAAGATCATCTATTTCGCCGAACGTCTCAAGATGCAATATCTTAAAAAGGACGAAGACTAATGAAGCAGATCTCCGTATCTCGAGAGGAGCTGCGTAAGCGTAAGCTCTTCCTTGCCACACCGATGTACGGTGGGCAGTGTGCAGGCACCTTCACGCGTTCGATCGCCGATCTCTCCGCGCGTTGCGTGGCGGAAGGCGTCGAGCTGAAGAGCTACTTCCTCTTCAATGAGAGCCTCATCACCCGAGCACGCAACTACTGCGCCGACCACTTCCTAGAGTCGGATTGCACTCACCTGATGTTCATTGACAGTGACATCGGGTTTGATCCCGTGCTGGTCCTACAGCTACTCGCCCTCCAGGGACCGGAGACGGACTATGACATCATCGGCGCTGCCTATCCCAAGAAGAATATCAGCTGGGAGAAGGTTAAGCTTGCTGTCGATAAGGGCATCGGTGACGAGAACCCGAACCAGCTCGCCGACTTTGTCGGTGACTTTGTGTTCAATCCCGCTCCTACTGCTGACGGCGTCATCCGTCTGGACGAACCGGCCGAGGTTCTCGAGCTGGGCACCGGGTTCATGATGATCAAGCGCGACGTCTTTGAGCGTTACCTGAAGGCGTACCCGGACATCATGTATCGCCCCGACCACGCGCGTTCGCAGGAACATAACGGCGATCGTAAGATCGGCATGTACTTCCAGGCGGCGGTAGATCCGTGGGGTAGCGAGCGTTACCTCTCCGAGGACTATTGGTTCTGTCAGCACGTGCGTCGCATGGGCGGCAAGGTCTGGCTGTGCCCGTGGATGCAGCTCGAGCATTACGGTTCGTACAACTTCGGCGGTTCACTCTCCGCACTCGCTGCGGTGGGCGCACACCCGACGATTGATCCTGCACACGTCGCACGCAAAAAGTAGTTTGACTCACACACAATGTGTTATAGTCTCAACTGGCAACTCAACATGAGGGAATCATGAAGCTCAGCAACGAAACCAAGACCATCCTCGAAAACCTTTCCGGCATCAACCCGTCCATCATCCTCAGGGAGGGCAGTGAGATCCGAGTGGGTACTCCCTCGCTTACTGTGTTCTGCACGGCTCGCGTGTCCGAGACTTTCGAGAAGCAGGTTGGTATCTACAATCTCAAGAAGTTCCTCGGCGTCCTTTCCCTCCTGGACGGCGAACCCGAGCTGAACTTCGACGACGGTGCGATCAAGATCACCAACGGCAAGCAGACTATCACCTACGTCCTCAGCGACCAGTCCCTCATCAAGGAGTCGCCGAGCAAGGATCCGAACGTCCCGACGCCGATCACCGACTTCGCTCTCGCTTCGTCGGAACTGACCACGACCCTGAAGGCGGCGTCCGTTCTCGCGGTTCCCACCATCTCCTTCGTTGGTGACGGCGAGTACATCAGGATGGTCGCATCCGACGGCAACAACTCGTCCAAGGACGCCTACACGTCGGTCCTCGGTGAGACCAACTACAACTTCAACATCCCGCTTCCCCGCACGTCGTTCAAGATGATGAACCTTGATTATCAGGTCTACGTTCACAACGACTACGTGAAGTTTGACTCGCCGTCCATCACCTACTGGCTCCCGCGTCAGGTGGTCTAATGGAGAAGCTGTGGGTTGAGAAGTATCGCCCGCAGACCGTTGCTGATTGTGTATTCCCCGCGCACCTCACGAGTAAGTTCAAGGAGTACGTCGCCTCAGGCGTAGTCCCCAACCTTCTCCTCTCCGGTAAGCCGGGTGTGGGTAAGACCACAATTGCCAAGGCACTGCTTAACGAAATCGGAGCCGACGTGTTGGTCATCAACGCGTCGCTCCACAGCAACATTGACGTTCTTAGGACGGACATCACGCAGTACGCGTCGTCCGTTTCATTCGGTGGCGGTAGGAAGTACGTCATTCTTGACGAGGCCGATTACCTCAACGCCAACTCGACGCAGCCTGCTCTTCGTAACTTCATCGAGGAGTACTCCGAGAATTGCGGGTTCATTCTGACTTGCAACTTTCCGAACAGGATCATCGAGCCGCTGAGGTCCCGACTCGCGTTGATTGACTTCTCGATCCCACGCGATGAGGTTGTGTCAATGATGTCCGCGCAATTCAAACGCGTGTCCCACATCCTTGACACCGAGAAGGTAACATACGAGCGTCCTTTGGTCGCAAAGGTGATCGCTAAGTACTTCCCGGATTTCAGGAAGATCATCAACGAGCTGCAGGCGAACTCGCATGACGGTAAGATAAGCAACGCCGTTCTCTCAAAGAAGAACGACGTCGATCCGCTCATCGAGTTCCTGCGTGCCCGCAACTTCGTTGGTATGAGGGCGTGGGTCGGACAGAATGCCGATCTGGACACAACCACCATCATGAGGGATTTCTTTGAGCGGTGTTCCGACCTAATGGAACCGCACAACCTCGCGATGCTTGCACTTTTGTACGGAAAGTACCAGTACCAGGCGGCCTTTGTTGCCGACCAGGAAATTAATCTGGTTGCTTTCTTCGCCGAAGTCATGAGCCAGTGTACGTTCAAATGAAGGTGTTCGATCTCGTCGATGCGGCTGGGTACAGCAAGACCAATCCGTTCGAGGAAGATCCGATTGTGGCCGAGTCGGCATATACGCCATGGATTGTGAATAAGCAGTTCTCGTATTTCCCCGACTCGTGCCTTCTTGCAAACGAGATGAACAGCTTTCCGGATCTACCTAAGGAGGTCCAGTTCCTCTGCTACAAAGGTCTCCTGCCCGCTCGTAAGCGGTTCAGCAAGTGGTCTAAGCCGGAACAGGACGAACGACTGGACGCGATTTCAAAGTGGTACGGTATAAATAAGGTCAAGGCGAGCGAAGTCCTCAGGGTCCTAAAGAAGGCTGATGTGGATGAAATCGTCATGACCGTTGGGAGTGCAGATCGTGAAGGCGCCGGAAGGCTTCCTCGAAATAGAGCTAAGGGATCCTGAGGATTTCCTTAAGATACGCGAAACGCTGACTCGGATTGGGCATGCAGTCGATGACCATGGTGTCGTCACTCTGATCCAGGTCTGCCACATCCTCCATAAGCGAGGACGCTACTACATAACCCACTACAAGGAGCTGATGGCGCTCGACGGTAAGCCTGTCATTATGACGGCCGACGACGTTCGCCAGCGTGATGCCATCGCCGGCATGCTCGACCGATGGGGGTTGTGTGACATGTTGACCCCATCGGCGGACGTTCCGTCGGACGGCATCAGAGTCGTACCGTTCAAGGAAAAGAACAACTGGACTCTGAAGTCGATGTACATCGTCGGCCGTAAGAGACCCGAGAAGGGCAATGGTCGTGATACGTAATCTTTTCAAGCGAGTCAAGAACATGAATAAGACGGCGGCAGCTGACGTTCAGTCGGACGACCCAAAGACTCTCGAGCAGTTTAAGAACTTCATCGAGAATGACAACGTGATGATGGCGGTCTATAAGGACGACAGTGGCACCATGTACGTTGCGTTGAGTGATCGGAACGATCCGCGTCGCTGCGTCGTAGTCACTGCAGAAGCAATGTGCAAGTCCAACGAAATCCTCGGTGACGTGTTCGCCACCAAATCGACCGTAAGAGTCGAACAGATCTTGAATTGACAACACCTTCCCTGGGAGGTAGACTGCTTATGAATGTACTCGCAATGGGACATGAATGTCGCGCTTCTACACAAACTTTGCACTACACATGGGCAGTGTCCTCCTTCGGGAGGTCGTTGACGGGGTTCACCGCAACACACGAGTAAAGGTCAAGCCCTACCTATTCATGCTCGACGAGAAGGGCGACTATAGGACCATTCACGGTCGCCCCTGCCGTCGCATTGATTTCGAAAGCACGTCCGCGGCCAGAGCACATATACAGATGCTGGACGGGACGCAGGGCGTCGAGTCGTACGGATCAACCAGCTGGGCATACCCTTTTATCGCCGACTCCTACCCGGGTGACATTGACTTTGATCCGTCGCTGATCTGCATTGCACACGTAGACATCGAGGTCAAGTCCGACGCGGGTTTCCCCAAACCGTCACAGGCCGCTCATCCCATCACATCCATCGCACTGTCCATCTCAAAGAAGATGTACATATTCTCGACCGTGGAATACAAGCCAGCCCACGGGGAGGTGTACTATAAGTGCGAGGACGAAGCGGCACTGCTCAGGAAGTTCATTGAGGTGTGGCGGTCATATCCCATCGACGTTGTAGTTGGTTGGAACATTGACTTCTTCGACGCTCCATACCTCATCAACCGCATCCTTAGGATTCTCGGTCAGGACGACGCTAAGAGCCTTTCCCCGTGGGGTCTCATCAGCACCCGCACCACCGTTATGAACGGCAAGGAGCAGGAGACGTGGAACGTCACGGGTATCACCATCATCGACCTGATGTGCGCGTACCAGAAGTTCACGCATAAGCCGCAGGAGTCGTACTCGCTGAACTTCATCTCCCACGTCGAGCTCAAGGAAAAGAAGCTGGACTACTCGGACTACGCGTCTCTGAACGACCTGTACCTTAAGAACCCTCAGAAGTTCATTGAGTACAACGTCAAGGACGTGCGTCTCATGGAGATGCTGGACGACAAGCTCGGCCTACTGAACCTCATCTTCACCATCTCCTACTACAGCAAGATCAATTACGGGGATGCCTTCGGTACCGTTAAGATGTGGGAGACCCTCATCCACAACGAGCTTATGGCCGATAAGATCGTAGTTCCCACCAAGCGCAGCGCGGTCAAGACCTCGTTCGAAGGTGGCTACGTCAAGGACGTGCAGGTCGGCCGTCACAAGTGGATGGCGTCCTTCGACTTCGACTCCCTGTACCCTCACCTCATTATGGCGTTGAACATCTCACCTGAGACGCTGCAGCCGTACATCATCCCACGCATGACTGTCCCACAGATCCTCGCAGGTGGGTTCGACCAGTACCGCAAGGAGATCGGTGAGTTCGCCGTCAGTGGTTCTTCCCACCTGTACTCGAGGAATAAGCAGGGGTTCTTCCCGCGGCTGATGGAGAAGCTGTACGTACATCGAGGTGAGAACCGTAAGAAGGCCAAGGACATCAATAAGCGGCTGAAGGAGGACACCTCCCTCACGCCCGAGCAGAAGAAGGGCCTCGAGGTCGAGATGACCCGACTCAACAACCTTCAGCTCGCAATGAAGTACGCGCTCAACTCCGGTTACGGCGCCATGTCCAACGAGCACTTCCTGTGGTTCGACATGCGCATGGCCGAGTCGGTAACGCTCTCTGGTCAGGTTGCCGTCCAGTGGGTCGCACGTCGCATCAACGAGTGGCTGGTCAAGAAGACCGGCGTCCTCAAGGACTACATTGTCGCGATCGACACCGACTCCGCATACGTCAATCTCGGCCCTCTGGTTCAGAAGGTACTCGGTAGGGGTTACGCTCACTCCGATCCCAATGCACTGACCGAGTTGGTCGACCGCATCTGCAAGGAACGTCTCCTTGGCGTCATCAAGGACGCGTCCTCAGAGTGGGCAAGGTACCACAACGCATTCGCCGATAAGCTCAACATGAAGCGTGAGAAGATCGCCGAGTACGGGATCTGGACGGCTAAGAAGAAGTACGCGCTGTGGGTTCGGGATGACGAAGGCGCACGCCTTACCGAACCGGAACTCAAGGTTACCGGCCTAGAGGTTGTTAAGTCGTCCACACCTGCCATCTGTCGGGAGTGGATGAAGGAGGCAATCAAGATCATCCTGACCAAGGACGAGAAGACGCTGCAGGATTTTGTGGCCAAGGTTCGTAAGGACTTCTTCTCCCGTCCCTTCGACGAGATCGCCGCGCCTCGTGGTGTCAACGGTATCCATACCTACATTGATGCCAACGGCAACTACACCTCGGGTGTACCGTTCCATACGCGCGGGGCGATCACGTACAATAAGATGATCGACAAGCACAACCTCGGCCGTCAGTACAAGAAGATCGAGGATGGCGACAAGATCAAGTTCTCGTACATGCGAATGCCCAATCCTACGGGTGAGAACGTGTTGTCGTGTCCCTCCGTCCTGCCTCTCGAGTTCGGACTGGAGCAATACATCGACTACGAACTGCAGTTTGAGAAGGCCTTTCTACAGCCTATACGCCTTCTCCTTAATACCATAGGCTGGAGCGACAGGCCGCAGTCGTCGTTAGCGGCGTTCTTTGCATGAGGGTATCATGAAGAAAGTATATCTCTGCGGTCCAATCACCGGGTTGACATATGACCAGGCGGTCAAGTATCGTAGCGACGTGGTCATTCGCTTCAAGGACTTCAACATTGAGGCGTTGAGCCCAATGCGAGGCAAGGACGCGTATGTCAATAAGACCGAGGTCTTTAAGTCGGGCGGCTATACCGATGTGATGAAGAATGACAAGGCGATTGTCAATCGTGATCGTAACGACGTTATGAATTGTGATCTACTGTTCGCCGATCTCCGTGGCGCCGCCAAGGCGTCCATCGGATCAATGGTAGAGTACGGTTGGGCCGATGCATTTCGCAAACCCATCGTCACTCTGATGGAGAAGGAAGGCAACCCACACGAACACGCCTTTGTGAACCAGATGAGCACCTACGTCACCGATGACTTTGACGAGGCGTTCGCGCTCGCACTGTACCTGCTGAACGTAAAATATAACTACTAAGGAGCCGTAATGGCCAAGAACACATTCTTTAAGAACATCGTCAGCGATCTCAAGGACGAGGATCTCTCCATCGCGTCCGAAGGAACGTCGGCCGGTGAGTTTGGCGGTTTCATCGACACCGGCAGCTACACGCTCAATGCAGCAATGTCCGCCGACATCTACGGCGGTGTCGCCGACAACAAGATCACTGGCTTTGCGGGTGAGACGACCACGGGTAAGACCTTCTTCACTCTCGGTATCTGCAAGTCGTTCCTGGACCAAAACCCAGATGCCGGTGTCCTGTACTATGACACCGAGGCCGCAGTGAACAAGAAGATGATGGAGGAGCGGGGTCTCGACGTCTCCCGCACCATCATCGGTGAACCGTTGACGGTCCAGCAGTTCAAGACCAAGGCCGACAACTTCCTGACCAAGTACATCGAGACTCCACTCAAGGAACGCCCGAAGCTCCTCATGGTGCTCGACTCCCTCGGTCAGCTCTCTACCTCCAAGGAGATAGAGGATACGGCCGACGGCAAGGACACTAGGGACATGACTCGCGCTCAGCTGGTGAAGGCTGCGTTCCGAGTGCTGACGCTTAAGTGCGCCCGTGCGAAGGTTCCGATGCTCGTCACCAACCACGTGTATGCGTCCATGGGATCTATGTACCCGACCAATGAGATCGCCGGTGGTTCGGGACTTAAGTACGCAGCATCCACGATTGCCATGCTCTCCAAGCGTAAGGAGAAGGATGGTAACGACGTCATCGGCAACATCGTGCACGTCAAGATGTGGAAGTCCCGCCTGTCACGGGAGAACAAGATGGTCGACGTGCTCCTCACCTACGATAAGGGTCTCGACCGGTACTACGGCCTGCTCGACATGGCGGAACGCTACGGTGTCATCAAAAAGAACGGCACCCGCTATGAGATGCCCGACGGATCCAAGTGGTTCGGTAAGAACATCTATCAGGACCCGGAACGCTTTTTCACCAAGGAGATCCTTGACGCAATCAATGAGGGAGTTAAAAAGGAATTTAGCTACGGGTCCACGATCGACACGACCGAGACCGAAGTCACTCAATTGCTAACCGAGTACGAGGAAAAGTAGACATGGGCTGGTACCTGACCGTCAAGGAACTTAAGAACCTCCTGAATAAGTATGACGACAGGGCCGTAGTCATGATCGGTGTCGACCGAGACGGTGGTGAATCGTACGAGGCCGACGCCGATCTCTCCTATGTCTACCTAACTCACGAGGGAGAGCTGGTCGACGAATTCTCTGTCAATAAGAATGAATCGCTGCGGGAGTATCGCAGGGCAGTAGTGATCTGGAGCACCGATAAGTGACAGCAAGTATAGAACGAATGATCCTAGACTCCCTCACGCACGATGAGGACTACGTCAGGACTGTTCTTCCGCATATCAAGCCCGAGTACTTTTCCGACGACGCGGAGCGTTGCGTCTACAACCTCATCTCGAACCATTTTGATAAGTACGCCAGCCTTCCGTCACAGGCCAGTCTTCACATTGACCTGAAGGCGGTGGAAAAGTTGTCCGAGCCGACCTTTAAGACGGCTCAGACGATCATTGACGGTCTCGCCAATGCGTCACGCGATCAGAAGTGGATCGTCGACGCAACGGAGAAGTTCTGTAAGCGTCGCGCTATTCACAACGCGCTTATAGAGTCCATCAGGATCATGGACGATCGTTCGGGCAAGACCATGCCCGACTCGATTCCCGATCTTCTGTCGGACGCTCTTGCCGTCGGCTTCGACATGCGCGTCGGTCACGACTACATGGAGGATCACGAGAAGCGATTCGCGTACTACCACTCGAAGGAAGAGAAGATCCCCTTCAGTCTCGCGAAGTTCAACCTCATCACCAAGGGAGGACTGTCACGCAAGACACTGACTGTCATTCTTGCTGGCACTGGTGTAGGTAAGACGTTGCTCATGTGCTCACATGCGGCGTCAAATCTCATGGACGGACGCAATGTCCTGTACATCACCATGGAGATGGCCGAGGAAAAGATCGCCGAGCGTATCGACGCTAATCTCCTCAACACCACGATTGACTCACTCGGGACATTGACCCAGGAGGAGTATTTCCGTAGAGTCGAGCGAGTCAAGAGCCGCACGGTCGGTCGTCTTATCATCAAGGAGTACCCGACGGCAGGCGCGCATACCGGACACTTCCGCGCCCTCATCAAGGAATTGAGGATCAAGAAGAACTTCATTCCCGATGTCATCTACGTCGACTATATCAACATCTGCGCCAGCTATCGGGTGAAGGCCGGAGCGAACGCGAACAGCTACACCCTGGTGAAGTCCATCGCCGAGGAGCTGCGCGGTCTGGCCGTCGAGAACAATGTCCCCTTGATCACGGCCACGCAGACGACACGTACCGGCATGACGTCGTCCGACGTGGACATGACCGACACCTCGGAATCAATCGGTCTACCGTTCACGGCCGACTTGATGTACGCAGCCATGACCAACGAGGAATTGGAGAAGTCCGGCTTGATGAAGATCAAGCAGCTCAAGAACCGATACGACGAACTCTCTAAGATGCGGAGTTTCGTGATCGGTGTCGAGCGAGCTAAGATGCGGACCTTTGATGCCGACGACAGCATGCAGCCGGACGCCAATCCTGCCCCGGCGTCAACTTCGTCGACTTTCGGTCTTCCCGCTCTACGGGCAGGTCAGAATTCGTTCGAAGATTTGAAGGAGAAGCTGAAAGGCTTCAAATAAATAGGGTCAGGGAGACCCTCATGCCGGAAGTCACCATTCGCAGCCGCAATTCTGGATCAAAGAACCTAACCACCGAGCAGCGTCGTCTAATGAAGGACTTCATTGCTTGGTCGGCGGAACGACTTCTGGGTAAGCGGTTGGCGAATGGTGTCGAGATCGACTTGATCCTCGATGGCAATCTCTTCAAGAAGGAGAGAACATACGGGTACGCCATCTGGGAGGATAAACACTACCGCGGCCGCCAGTTCACAATCGAAATAGACTCGACGTTCTCCTTCCTTAATATCCTGCACACCCTGGGTCACGAGATGGTGCACATTAAGCAGTACGCCAAGGGCGAGCTGTACCTATCCGAGTCACAGGGAGAATACGACATCTACATGCACAACAAGATTCCTGTCAGCACAAAGGAAGTCGATTATTGGGAATTGCCGTGGGAATGGGAAGCCCACGGTCGCGCCATTGGTCTCGTTGTGCTCTGGCTACGCGAGCGTAAACACAATGAAAATGACTGGGCGAAGGAGAGAGTGTTTCTTGGATCTTGAGTCAATTTACAAGTTGCAGAATCGGTGTTATAAAAAGTCCTGCTGACCCAAACTAACGAGGTTTACATGGGACGGAAAATTAGCCTGGTCGTGCAAATTACTCTTGACGATCTGAATACGCTCATCAACTCTCTTCCCGGCGCAACGGTTTCTCTCGCTGAGGACACCACCACCGCAAAGAAAGCCGCACCGCCCAAGAAGGTGCGTCACCGTAACCGCCGTAACCGCCATAACTATCATCCCCTCGGCACCCGCGGTCTCATCCGGTCGTGGATCGAAGCTAACAACACCGGGTCCGTGAAGGACATCGTCAAGCACTTGATGGCCCACGGCTACAAGGAAAAGACGGCGGTGAACGACGTCTACAAGTATTGCAGGGAATTCGAACGCAAGGGCCTCATCGTCCGAGCGAACGGTTTCATCACTAGGACCCGTCAGGGTCTCAGCTTCGAATAGGCAGGAGTCTCGTCATGGACAACAACGATCGTTTTTCCGAACACATCAGCGTCGCCCACCGCATCGTTCCTCGCGGTATCGGCAAGGCCGTCATTCTCGGTTTTGACTCCAACTTCGATTTCGAGAATCCTTCGGTCGGCGTCTCGCCGGTCGCGCTCATCGTCGACAACACTCCCAGGGAATTTGCCAAGGTGTTGCCGGTCGTCTCGATGCTCTTCGAGTTGAAGAACATCATGTCCTATGTGATCGCCTTGGAGATCGCGTCGCACCCGACGAATTTGGTCGACAGAACGCTCCTCACCGGCCGTGATAACGCCCGTGACCTGATGGAGGCCATGGGACTCGATCCCGATACGCCGACGGTTCCCAACGCCGTTCTCTATCTCGTGAACCTCGGTAAGAACGATCGGGTCTTTCTTCTGCGCAACGACGCGGATGAACAGTTCACGGATCTCGGCACCCCGGGAATGGACATCCTCGAGGCGTATTCCCAACTCGCTCCGGGGGACCTCATCCGGGACACCACCGAACGCTTCGTCAAAACAAAACTGTCCGACGAGGACAGGGAAGCCTTCCTCAGTAAGTACACTAAGATGGGGTACCGCGCCCACATCAATGAGGCTAAGGAAAAGATCGCCGAAGTCGTGGCCAACGAGCGTCCTCGGGACGCACCGCTCAACTAGGAACTGAACATGACGCAGAATGACACGCTCGTAATCCGCGGCGAGCACGATGAAGGTACCGTCGAACAGATGTGGCGTTGCCTTGGTGTGGGATCCGCAATCAAGGGCGTGTTGTGCGCCGATGGACACCTGGGCTATGCACAGCCGGTGGGAGGCGTGATTGCTTACGAGAATCACGTCTCCATCTCGGGAGTCGGTTTCGACATTGGCTGTGGTAACATGGCAGTGAAGACCGATATGACGGAGCGCGATATTCGCGGCCGTCTCCCGGGTATCGTCAAAGAGATCTCTCGCACAATCGACTTTGGTGTGGGTGGTAAGTACTCCCGTTCCCGAGGCGACCTCGAGCATCCAATCTTCGATCACGATGACGTGTGGGAGAATGCCGGCGTCAAGGATCTCAAGGATCAAGCATATCAGCAGCTCGGCACTGTGGGCGGCGGCAATCACTACGTCGACTTATTCGTCGACCGTGAAGACGATCACATCTGGATCGGCGTTCACTTTGGTTCCCGAGGACTCGGGCACCGAACGGCAACGAGGTACCTTAAGTGGGCGGACGGTAAGGACGGCATCAACGTCGCCCCGGCCCTCGTGGAGTTCGGTACGGATCTGGCCGAACGGTATATGGTCGCAATGCGATTGGCCGGCGAGTACGCTTACGCGGGCCGCGAATGGGTGGTTAAGAAGGTCGTTAAGATCCTCGCGGCAAAAGTCCTCATGTCCGTGCACAACCATCACAACTATGCGTGGGAAGAGAAGCACGGCGGAAATTACTACTGGGTCGTCCGCAAGGGCGCCACGCCGGCGTTCCCGGGGCAGTTGGGCTTTGTCGGCGGATCCATGGGTGATGATGCCGTCATCGTCGAAGGACTCGACACCGAGGAGGCTCGACGGAACTTATTCTCCACCATTCACGGTGCAGGGCGCATCTTCTCCCGTTCCGTCGCTAAGAAGACATTCACCCGCAGCGAGATGGACAAGTGGCTTGCCGATAAGGGCATCCTCCTCGTCGGCGGTGACTTGGACGAGAGCCCGATGGCGTACCGCCGTCTGGATGAGGTCCTCAAGTATCACGAGGACTCAGTGAAGGTTGTCAACCGATTGCGTCCCATTGCCGTCCTCATGGCCGGTAAGGGAGAGCGCGATCCCTATAAGGACTAGATGCATGGGACCGTTTGAAATTCTACTGCTACTGCTGATAACCGGCATTTGGATCGGCGGAGTGGTCATAGTGGCCGACACGAGTAAGAGATATTACGAGGCTGTGCTGTGGCCTATCTTCGTGCCGATTACAAAGATCCGCCGCCTGCGGAAATAAATACATGCGTGAGTATACGCAAAGTCAAGAAACGTGTGTGGGCGGGGATGTCTTCCCAGAAAGTGGTCGCCCACTATCTCGTCGCCGAAGCGGAGGAACTTGGCTATAGGGCTAAGTTCCTCTCGGCGGCCGCATTCGGTCAGAAGAAGAACGACGTCATGCTCACCGTCAATGGGAGCAAACTCTCCGTAGAGGTCAAGGGCATGTCTGGACCTAAGGCGGCAATCGCCATGTTCGATAAGTCCGTCCGCCGTAGAAACGTCCCGCAGGAGATCGACAAGCTAGCGGAGGCCTTCGCTGCAATCATCTCCGTCGGCGGTACGACTCTGGCCCAATTACTCGAAAAGAACTCATACGGTCGGGGCTTCCTCGGGGCGCTTGATTTCTACAAGGACCACATGGACGGTGCCATCGGTCTGGCCGAGGATAAGAACTCCCCGCCGTCAGGTAAGATCCCACGGGACTTCATTTCCAAGGACCCTAGGATCTGTCAGGCCGCTCGCAGCATTGTGCTGGCTAACCTCAAGGACGGTGGCGACACCTATTTCGCCGTACACGACAAGTCGGACGACTCCGTAAGGTTCTGGTACACGGGCTACGGCACAAACATCCTAGACGCCCCACGGTTCCCAACCCTCAAGGAAATAGCCCTGGATACCTACGGTGGCGCATCGTTGGGGGCCACCCGCATTGCCCTGAAGATCCGAATCTGACCCCGTATAAATAGGGGTATGCCAAAGCTCGATAAGAAACCAACCGATTTTCTTAAGAAGAATCGCCCCGATGACGAGAAGGACGACAAGAAGCGTCCGCCGTCAGACGACCGTCCCGATAAAAAGGACGACGAGGGTTCCGACGACTCCGATGATGACGAGTCGGACGACGAGCCGAAAGGCAAGCCCAAGGGTCGCTTCGGTAAGAAGGACAAGGATGCACCGCCCGAGGACGACTCGGACGATGACGACAATGATGGCGACGGATCGGATGACTCCGATGACGACGGCGACGGCCCGCCTAAGAAGGGCAAGGAAGTGGATGACGATGACGTCGATGATGACGACGTCAAGGCGGATTCTGAAGGCGATTCGGCTAAGCCGGAATTCGGCAAGAAGAAGTCTGCCGAGGATACACCGGATGACGATTCCGACGTGATCATCAAGGGGAACGTGACGGCGACCGGCAACCCACGAAGCAAGGTCGTACTGAACCCAGTCCTCGAGAGATGGTTGGAACGCTTCAATAAATAAGAACGAATTAGGAGACGCACATGCCCATTTGGAGTGCCAATGACGATCCGACGGGTCGTCCGAACTATGCTAACGTCGCGACCGTCTACGGCGTCGACAAGGCCGAAGCCGCGGTCAAGGGTGCACACCTTGGGCCGGGCTGGGTCAACGTCAATGTCGGTACAGGTCCCGTCGTATTCAAGATTGCGAACGGTGGTTCGGGTTACGCTAACGCGAACTTCATCACCGTTGACGGCGGCACCACCCCGGGTGTCGTCAACGCGACAGCGAATATCGTCGTCGGTCAGTCCGCGAACCTCGCGGGAACCCTCGCCGTCACGTCGGCTTTGGTCAACGTGGTTGCTACTGGCGTGGACCTAACTACGGTGTTCACCAACAATGCTCAGATGTTCGTCTACACGGACAACAGCACCATGGTGGTCAAGACGATCAATAAGGTCACAAACTCGACCTCTATGAACGTCGTCGGTGCGTTCGCCGCATCCAACGCCGCATCCAAGTACGGACTTGCCGGTGTCATTCAGTCCATCACGAACATCAAGGAAGGCTCCGGCTTCACAACGACCGCCAACGTCACCATCACGGGAACGGGCGTCAACGCGAACGTAGTCACCCTGGGTGGACGCGCCGGCCGTACCTGGTACGAGCACATGGTCGTGGTCAAGGGCATGAAGAACGACGCCGCAGACGACACCGTCTTCCCCGATTCGTGATTTGAATACACACCGAAGCGTCCAAGCTTAAGATCAGTGTGAATAGTGCTAGAAAACCGAACATAGGAACGACGGGAAAAAAGTACTCCGAAGAAAGCCGAGCTCGAATGCGAGCAGCCCACTTAGGAAGCCGCCACACCGAGGAGACTAAAATGAAAATTAGCATGAACAATGGACGTAGGAGAAACCGCTAGTGGCCACGAAAAAAATAACAGACTTAAGCGCAGCGTCGTCCGTCACGTCTGACGACCTGCTGCTTACCGTGGATATGGCGGGCCCGACCACGTACAAGATCACCGTGGCCAACTTCTTCGCCTCCGTACCCACCCCGGCGGTATTCACCGCCAACGTCGCCGTCCAGGGCACCCTCGCCGCTAACGTGGTCAGTGCCGTGGGCAACGTCACCTTCAATACTGCCAACTACGTCACGGCCAACAACTTGATCGTGAAGCGGTCGGTAACCCCGGCAAACAGCACGGATGGTGCCAACGCATCGCACGTGGGCCTCATGTGGACGGATGCAACCAGCATCTATCTGCAGGCCAACGCGACGCACATCAAGAAGGTCGCGCTGAGCACGTTCTAAGGATTTATCGTGGTGCCTGCAATGCAACTCAAAGAGCGTACCTTTCTACTGTACGCAGCTAGGCACTACGATAATCCAAACTGCAATACGCAGGAAGAGTTCCTTGACGACCTTCGTCGTTTTAAGTACGTTAAGAGACTCCTGAACCGTTATGTCGAGACCGGTGAACTTAAGCACCGTCTCATTCTGAACCACATCATTGTGATCTACAATGTGTTCGGGTCGGAAGCCGCGACTAAAATGTTGTTCCTGCGACTGACGGGGCTTGAGAAATACCTCAAGCCCTTCCTAGTCTGCATCGGTCAGATGCCCGAACAGGTGGTGATGGCCGACAAGGTGATCATCAATAGTGACGTACCGATGGACCCATTCGTGGTCGATGCATTGAGGACGATATGATAATCGAAACTTACATGACGTATCAGTTCATCAAGAGGTACATCACGCCCTTCAAACGCTGGAAGGCGTTCGATCTCGGTATCATCAATGAGAAGGGCCAGGTACTGCGTAAGCGGTCTACCTTGACTACCGAGGAGGAGCGAGCGGCGTTCGGTACATTCGACCTGCTCGTCCTCAACATTAAAAAGATGACTCTGTCGGCAAACAACGTTCTCATCCCGAGCGCAATCAGCGCACTCCTCATGCGCGAGGATCGCACTCAGGAACAGGTTGTCGACACCGTGTCCCATATCCTTGAGGATGCCGCCGCCGTACCGACCAACGCAATCGGGGACGGACACATCGAAGGCGCCGGCATCGGACCCAAGGGTGAACCGGGCAAGCGTGACTTCCGCAAATTGAAGAAGATCATGTCCAGAAAGGTGCCGTGATGCCCATCCTCTCCATTCTCTTTGGCCCCCTCGGCCGCGTCCTCATGGCACTCCTTGCCATCGGTCTCGTGGCGTTCGGAATCTGGTCGTACATCAACATAACGCAGAACAAGATCCAGCACCTCACGTCCGAGAACGCTCAGCTGAAGGTGCAGGTCGAGCAGTACAGGAAGGCCGTCGTCGAGCTGCAGGGTAACTTCGATAAGTACCGGGTCGCCTTGGACGAAATGCTCAACAGCATGATCGAAGCGGGAATTCCTGAGGAGCGCATCATCGAGTTCTTCCGTAAGAATGACTTCTCGAAGATGTCGGCCGACCAGGTGCAGGTACTGCTCAATCAGCAGCAGGTTGACATTAAGAACTGCCTAGAGATATTGACGGGTAAGGCTAAGACAGGAAAGGCAAACGACCTGTGTCCAAATTTCTGATTGCCGCCGTCCTCTCGCTCGCACTGGTGGGATGCGCTACGACAAAGACCGAAACCATTAAGACGGTTCCCATCGTCACCAAGCCCAAGCTCAACCTAAAGGATCCCGCTGCGTTGGATCTAAAGGATGTGCAGTGGGTGGTGATCACACCCGAGAACCAAGAAGCTGTATTTGCCAAACTCCGAGCCCAGGGCGACCGCGCGGTGCTGTTTGCTCTGACCGATGAAGGATACAAGGCGATGCGTCTCAACGACGCTAAGATCATGGGATACATTCGAAAGCAGAAGGGCCTCATTGTGGCCTACAGAAAGTACTACGATTAGTTGACATTGATATAGTCATGTTTATTGATATGATATGAATGCATCCCTCACATCGCTCGGCCTATGACATTTGAATCTCGTAAACACGTCCCATGGGTCGACGAAAAATACGTCATGCTTCTAGACCAGGTTGTCGACCGCTTCAAGGTTGTCGCCAACACCCCGCTTACCGTTAATTTTCGTTGCCCATTCTGCGGCGACTCGCAGAAGTCAAAGCACAAGGCCCGTGCGTTCCTGTTCACCACTCCCGATGGGGTGATGTACAAGTGTCACAATTGCGATCACAAGACCAACCTTCGCGGTCTACTGCGTCGAGTGAATGAACGACTGTACTCCGAGTACGTAAGCGAGACGTTCGTCAAATCCGAACGTCCTACCCTGCGACCTTCGGAGGTAACAAAGCTTACTGAACGGAAGGTTGACCCTGCGCGCCACGGCGTGCGCAACGTCAATCTCCCGACGATCTACTCGCTGCCGGACTCGCATCCGGCCAAGGCATACTGGCTCAAGCGCAGGATCCCTGCGTCACGTATGTCCGACGCCTATTGGGCCGAGGGTTACTACCGTTGGGTGAACGTTAGTGTCATCCCAGGTAAGTTCAAGGAGGCGCTTCTTCCCTATGACTGTGGGAGGATAGTGTTTCCTTTTCGTAATGTCGGTGGTGTCATCACTGGGTACACGGGGCGTTCCATTGGGAATGAGACTCCTAAGTACGTTGCCATCCGAACTGAGGATGAACGGTCGACGTTCGGTTCCGAACGCATCGACCCGTCTAGGACCGTGTATGTCGTGGAAGGACCCATCGACTCGCTGTTCCTGGATAACTGCGTGGCCATGGGTACGTCAAATCGCAATGTCGACTATCCCGACCACGTGTACGTCTACGACAACGAACCGCGCAATGAAATAACGGTCTCAATTATTGACCGCGCCGTGAATCGCGGCGAAAAGGTAGTCGTCTGGCCGAGGACACTTGGCCTGAAGGACATTAATGATATGGTCCTCTCCGGTATCGACGTGAATGCGTTGGTGAAGGAGCGGACCTTCAGTGGCTTACGGGCTCGCCTCGAGTTTAGCGAGTGGCGTAAGCAGATCTAATTCGAACAGTAGGAGCGAGCCGTAATGGCCAAAGAGAATACGTCCGTGTTGCCGACACAGTACCAGAGCTTTATTCATCTGAGTCGGTACTCGAGATTCAATTGGGAGGAAGGCCGTCGCGAGACTTGGGAGGAGACCGTCCAGAGGTGGACGACGTTCTTCGCCGGACACGCGCTGAACTTTGTGGAGGGAACGCTCTCGACAAAGAAGGTCAATGAGACCATGGATCAAATCCAGCAGGCAATCAAAAAGCTGGACGTCATGCCCTCCATGCGCACCATGATGACTGCAGGCCCGGCGCTGGCACGTGACAATATTGCCGCATACAATTGCTCCTTCCTTGCCATCGACCGCGTCCAGTCCTTCGACGAGCTACTCTACATTCTAATGAACGGTACGGGCGTCGGGTTCTCCGTCGAGCGTCAGTTCGTCACCAAGCTTCCGGTCGTTGCCGAGGAGTTCCACAAGTCCGACATCGTCATTGCGGTGCAGGACTCCAAGCTCGGTTGGGCAAAGGCGCTGAAGGAACTCATCTCCCTACTCTATCAGGGACAGATCCCAAGCTGGGATGTATCCAAGGTTCGCACGAGCGGCGCACCGCTGATGACTTTCGGTGGCCGTGCGTCCGGTCCCGAACCGCTGGTGGATCTGTTCCGCTTTGCCGTCGACACCTTTAAGAAGGCGGCGGGCCGTAAGCTGACCAGCATTGAGTGCCATGACCTGGTGTGTAAGATCGCCGACTCCGTAGTCGTAGGTGGTGTGCGTCGCTCCGCGCTCATCTCCCTCTCGAACCTGTCGGATGATCGCCTGCGCGCCGCCAAGGCCGGACAGTGGTGGGAGAACTACCCGCATCGCCGTCTTGCCAACAACTCTGCCGCCTACACCGAGAAACCCGAGATCGGCATCTTCATGGACGAATGGAAGTCGCTGTACGACTCCAAGTCCGGCGAGCGCGGTATCTTCAACCGTGAGGCCGCCAAGAAGAAGTGCGAGAGCATCGGGCGAGATCCCAACTTCGACTTCGGTACGAATCCGTGCTTTACCGGTGACACTTTGGTTTGGACTGCATATGGTCCGAAGCGCTTCGATGAAATTGCAGGTTTGGGCACCATTCCTGTCCTAACACAGCTGCACGATGGAACCATCGCCTATCGTGATATGATCAGACCTCGCATGACTCAGCGGAATGCCGAACTCATCGAAGTGAGGATTAAGACAGGTCCCCATCGTAAGGCCGGTAGGATCAGGAGGTCCTCGGTCAAGGAATCCGTCGTCCGTTGCACTCCGAATCATGTGTTCTATCTCTCCGATGGGTCATCGAAGATGGCAAAGGATCTCCTTCCCGGTGACAGCATCTATAGTTGTTATCAGAGGAAGCTGAATTCGAAGGGGTACCTTAAGCTCGACGGTGCGCACGACAGCGTCAATGCAGCACACGCCGTCCTTGAATGGAAATATGGAAGGAAGCCCAGCTACCCAGAGGAGCACGCACATCACCTAGACGAAAATAAAACCAATAATGATCCGGATAATGTGGTGATCAAAGACGCATCGCACCACAATCACGATCACATGGTGGGTGATAGGAATCCCATGCGTCGGTTCCCAGAAGCCAATTGGACCAAGCGCCCTGGGGCTCAAGCTAAGAAAAGTAATGGCCGTTGGCGGAAGGAGATCGACACTGACGCGATTCGTAATATGTACGAGTCCGGTGCATCGATCAAGTCCATCTGCGATACTTTCAATTGCACCCACACATTGATCTACCGTCGACTGTCCCTCGGTCAGTATGCCGAAAATCACACCGTAGTCGGCGTAAAGTCGTTGACGGAACGAGAGGATGTGTACTGCGGTACGGTTCCCAGTGTCGGTCGCTTCTTCGTGTGGTGCGCCGAGAACGAAGGGGTACTGGTGTCTAACTGCGGTGAGATCCTCCTGCGTGATCGCGAGTTTTGCAACCTCTCCGAGGTCGTGATCCGTTCGGACGATGACATGGACTCGCTGAAGGAGAAGGTTCGCCTCGCGACCATCATCGGCACCCTGCAGTCGACACTCACCGACTTCCGCTACATCTCGAAGAAGTGGAAGGAGAACTGCGAGGAAGAACGTCTCCTGGGCGTCTCACTGACTGGCATCATGGACTCCGTCCTCACCAACGGAAAGAAGTCCGGTCTGGACACTCGTCTGGCCGAGCTGCGTCAGGTTGCGAGGGAGACCAATGCGGAATGGGCAAAGCTGCTGGGTATCCCTGAGTCGAAGGCAATTACCTGCGTAAAGCCTTCCGGCACGGTCTCGCAGCTGGTCAATTCGGGTTCCGGTATCCACGCCCGTCACTCGCGTTACTATGTCCGTCGCGCGCGTATGGACAGCAAGGATCCGATGGCGTCCTTCATGCGGGAATCCGGTTTCCCTCTCGAGGCCGATGTGATGGCCCCGGACCACACCCTGGTCGCGTCCTTCCCGATTGAATCCCCGGCGAAAGCCGTCTTCCGAGACGACATGACGGCTATCGAACAGCTCGAGCTCTGGCACGTCTATCGCCAGCACTGGTGCGATCACAACCCGTCCATCACCGTGACCGTTCGCGAGCACGAGTGGATGGAGGTAGGTGCCTGGGTGTACAAGCACTTCGACGACATGACCGGCGTGAGCTTCCTCCCGCACTCCGATCACGTCTACCGTCAGGCCCCGTATGAGGAGATCGACGAGGCTGCGTACAAGGCACTCGTGGCTAAGATGCCGATCAACGTTGAGTGGGAAGGCATCGCCAAGTACGAAGGTGGCCGTGACAACACGACGGGTACTCAGGAGCTGAATTGCTCCGCGGGCGGTTGTGAGATCGTCTAATGTACGGTAAGCAGAACTTGGATAGCTCGCATGTCCAATAAATAATGGGTGACACGATATGTTGGTATAGACTACTCTATGTCCTGCCCCGCGCTCGTAACGTGGACTAAGCAGGACGGTGTGAAGTTTGACTGGGCGGACTGCACCGCGTACTTTGTGACCGATGTCAAGAAGTATGTTGGTCGGTTCGCCCACAACATTTTTGGGATGCAGATGAAGGAGTGGAACACGCAGGAGGAGAGGTTCGACTACCTCGCCGGTATGTTCTGCGATCTGCTCGAGCCCGGCGATCAAGTCGTCATTGAGGGATACGCTATGGGCGCCAAAGGAATGGTGTTCCACATCGGTGAAAATACTGGAGTCCTCAAGAATAAGATGTGGCGTAAGGGGATATCGTATTCACCCGCGTCACCGTCCGCAATCAAGAAGCACGCAACGGGAAAAGGCAATGCCGATAAAGCTGCAATGAATGCAGCATTTGTCGAGCAGACCGGCTTTGACATTAAGAAGAGACTAGGAGTGTCGGAGAAGAACTGGAGTCCGTCGGGTGACGTGGTGGATGCATTCTTTGGGTGCTCCCTGTGCGCCACTCAAGCTATTGACACACTTCGGTAATGTATGTAGTCTAAGCATTGACTCCTATAGGGGGAGTCTTATCATAATAGGAGACTATGTAGTGAAGGAAACTTCCACGACGACTAAGAAGGTGCTGAAGGCCTTCAAGTCCGGCCGCAAGCTCACGAGCGCGAAGCTCCGTGACATGGGTGTGGCCAATCCGAGCGCCACGGTGTGGTACTTCCGCAACCGCCAGGGCCTCGCCATCAAGCACGACGGCAAGAGCTACCACCTCTAATTGGTAGCAGGTCTTTTACGGGGATGGCCGTAAAAGCCATCCCCACTTCTTTGAGGTTACCGATGCCTGAATACGTAATGTACAGCAAGAACGGTTGTGTCTGGTGCGACCGTCTCAAGGACCTCCTCCGCCAGAGACAGATTCCATACACCGAGATTAAGATCGACGAGACCCCCGAGAACCTGGTTGAACTCCTCGAGAAAGCTCCGGGCACCCGCACAGTTCCCCAGCTGTTCGAAGATGACAAGAAGATCGGCGGTTTTGTCGAGTCTCAAATGTACTTCAACGACGTGTACGGCGGTGCCTTCGGTGATAACATCTAGCGATGAACGACGCCAGCCTATGCTGGTGCCTCATGTAACTCCTAAGATCATTGTCTACGATCTGGACGGTACGTTATGCCCGCACGGTGGCAATGTGGAACAGCACGTTGCCGAACTGCTACGTCGTCAATCGAATGTGGCTGAAGTTCACATCTGCACAGCGTCCACCATCGGTCGTACTCGCGATAGGATAAAGAACCTCATTGAAAAGGGGTGCCTCACTCGAGTCTGGTGCGGGCACGGTACTTCCGTTCTTGACGGAAACGGTGAGTTCATCAAGCGATACGTACGCGCGCCTCTTCCGGATGAACTCCTAGAGAAGCTGAACTTCTACCGGAATCAGTCCACGTTTAAGAACAAGGGTACGGTGCCACTCGCTGGGGACAGTTCCTGCTACAGCTTCAGCATCCTCGGTAAGAGGTTCACGCCTGAGCAGAGGTATGACTACCTCGGTCACGCGCAGATGTACCAAGAGAGATTCAAGCTCGTGTCAATGCTGCGCGCAGAGTTTCCAGCATGGAATTTCTACATGGGTGGGCAGACCGGTATCGACATCGTGCCGAAGGGATTCGGCAAGGATTCCGTGATCAAAAGGCTGCTCACGCGAACCGACAAGATCTGCTTTATCGGTGATGACTTTAGAAAGTTCGGCGGCGACGAATCCGCGGCGGACTACATAGAGAGTACCGCTAAGAAGTGGAACCTAGACACGCTGTTCGCGTACAGGATTGATGGGTACGATTCGGTCCAGGTCCGGCAATCCATCAAGAGAATTAACCAGCTTATGGGAATCTACTTCTGATGCCAATCATTCGCAATGAATACAACGAGAAGTCCAAGGGCGGCACGGAATTGTCCATAGCCGAACTTGAGAAGTACGTCGGTGAGGAAGCCCTTGCCGACTTTCAGATCATACCGTCTCGTTTCCGTGGTCTCAAGGAAGGCCTCATCCCGATCTACTGGGTTCATGACACTGAGAACGATCCGGAGATGGATCACCTTAAGAACGGCGGCTGGCGTAAGTTCGCCATGCTCGTGTTCGTCTCCAACTGGCAGATGCAGCGCTTCATTGAGAAGTTCCAGATTCCGTGGAGTCGTTGCTTCGTGCTCCCGAACGCCGTCGAGCCTTTCGAGAAGCCGATCTGGCTGGACAACGCGAGCACCCTCAACTTCATCTATCATACGACTCCCCACCGCGGGTTATCGGTACTGGCCGCCGCCTTCGAGAAATTGTCGCAGGAGGAGGACGTTCACCTTGATGTCTACTCCAGTTTTTCCATCTACGGTTGGACGGAGAGGGACGCGCAGTTCGAGCCCCTGTACAATCGACTAAGGAGCAATCCCAAGGTAACCTATCACGGTGCGGTTCCTAATTCCGAGGTGCGTGAGGCGCTGATCCACAACCACGGGTTTGTGTACCCCTGCATCTGGCCTGAGACGGGTTGTCGTGCCTTGATAGAAGCAATGTGCGCCGGAACGCTCAGTACTACAACGAATTACGGATGCCTCTACGAGACCGCGGGTACCCTCGCGTCGACATACCAGATGCAGGACGATCTCAACGTACTCGCCGGCGATACGTACGGCATTATGAAGGGGTTGGTGCAGGGAATTCGCGGACTGACCGCGACGACGTTCAACACAATGCGTGAGGACCTTCACATGCGAGCCAATGGTAATTTCAGTTGGATCCGTAGAGCAGAGCAGTGGAAGTCACTCCTCAATCTCGTTAGGAGCGGCTGGAATGGATGATAAGCTTAAGCCCATCGTCGTTAAGTGCCCTCTGAGGATTAGCGTCCTCGGTGGCGGCACCGACATTCCTGAGATCATGGATAAGCTCCCCGAGAAGAGGGGTGGCGTGCTGGCCTTTCCGATTGATAAGTTTGTCTATGCCGTCGTCACTCCGGGTAAGACCGATGTCGGCGGTGTCCAGATTGACCCACGAGTAGATACTCTTATCACTCGTGCCGTGTTGGGAACGGGCACGTCTCCAGTTTCATCCATCGGCATGGTGTCAGACGTTCCTGTGATCGGAACTGGACTGGGCGGATCCGCCGCCTGGATCCAAGCTCTTTCGGAAGCCTTGCATCTGGCGAATGAGGCCAACTATCATTACCCATCATATACTCGTATGAAAGCCGGACGCGCGTACGATCTGGAGAGGAGCACCGGATCGGCCTGTGGTATGCAGGATCATTCGATGGCCTACTATAGGATAGGCGGGTTGTACACTTTCAAGAAACGCGATCATCGTATCGACATTGATCGCTTTACTAGCTCACACCTATTCGATAAAATCCACTACCACTGTAAGCTGTTCTACATTGGTGGCCGTCGTGATGGTAATGAAATTCTATCTCGCATCGAGAAACCAGAGAAGAAGTTTGAGTACGATCTCGGTGACATGTTGATGCTTCTCGAGAAAGGGTTCACTGCCCTCACTCTCCAGGACTATGAACGATTCGGTAAGGCCGTGCGGGAATCGTGGAAGATTAAGAAGAGCATGGACTACGCGGTATCCAACGATCGCATTGATAGCTTGATTGACGCTGCAATAGCGGCCGGAGCATTTGGTGCAAAGCTTCTTGGGGCCGGCGGCGCCGGTTACATCCTTACTGTTGGCGGATATAGGATGCATGAGGCCCTGGCGAAAGTAGATCCCAGCATCAGGGAAATTGCGTACACGTACTATGAGGATGAAAAGTGACCACACTATTTGAAGCACTGACTTGGTACGACGACGCAATCGACAGCTTTGCCAAAAGGCTTGGGGCGTCTTTAATATATGGCGACCATCAGAGGGCGTTCACCGCCGGAAATGGAGGGTCATCGTCCATCGCATCTCATCTTGTCGCCGACATTATGAAGACTTCCAAGCGTTTCGATCTTCCGTCGGTGATCTGCCTCAGCGACAACATACCACTCCTGACGGCCATCGCCAACGACATCTCATACGATGACACCTTCGCCGAGGCGGCCAACCTCCATCACATTAGATCCCGTGACATGGCGATTGTCATCTCGTCCTCAGGAAACTCAAAGAACGTAGTGAATTTCGCTAAGTTGGCCGTGGATCGAGGTGCCACACTGTTCACTATGACCGGCTTCGCCGGCGGTATCCTCAGGGAAATTGGCTCAAAGCACGGGGTGTCACTGCACATCGACGTCAATGACTATGGTATAGTGGAAGACATACACAACCACGTCATTCATCGCCTAGTGAAAGAACTCCAGAAGTGATCATCGTCGATTTCCAGCAGACTATGATTGCCAACCTCATGGTCGGCATCTCCAAGGGCCAGCACGACTTCACTGTGAACCAGGAGCTGTTGCGTCACATGACGCTCAACTCACTGCGGTCGATCAACCTGCGCTATAAGCCGACGCACGGGCGTATGGTCATCGCGACCGAGAGCGAGGCGAACTGGCGCAAGGCCGTCTTCCCGTACTATAAGGCAAACCGGAAGAAGAACCGCGACGAGTCGACTCTGGATTGGAAGATGATCTTTGAGTCATTCAGCATCATCGTCCAGGAGATGCATGAGTTCATGCCTTTCGCGGTTGTGCAGGTCACTGGTGCCGAGGCGGACGACATCATCGGCCACCTAACCACGCGTCCGCAGCGTGGTCTCGAACCCGTGATGATCGTTAGCGGGGACAAGGACTTCATCCAGCTTCAGAGTTACCCGGGCGTTAGCCAGTGGAACCACGTTATGAAGAAGGAAGTCGCCCATCCCGATCCCGTGGCCAGCCTAAAGGAAAAGATCATCCGCGGCGACGTCGGCGACGGCGTCCCAAACTTCCTCAGTGACGATGACGTCCTGGTGGCCACCGAAAAGAAGCAGCGCCCCATCTATACCGCCAAGGTCGAGAAGTGGCTGAAGATGTCACCGGAAGAAATCTGCGAAGGTGACGAGCGTCTGCTGCGGAACTGGAAGAGAAACGAGCTGCTGGTCGACCTCCAGCGGACGCCTGAGTCGTTGCGTGCCTAGATCGATGATAAATACGATAGTCAGAGGGTGAAGGATCAATCCGGAGTCCTCGAGTATCTTATCAACCGCGGTCTGAAAACTTTGGCTCCGCACGCTCAGGATTTTTATTGATGAAGACACTACCCGAGATCCTCCGCAAGATCGACGCTTTGCCTGAGGAAACCGCCAGGGTTAATGCCCTCGCAGTGATGCCGGAACCCTATCCTCGTGCCCTGCGGTTATTCCTGCAGCACGCAATGAATCCCGACATCAAGCATCGAGACATCTTCAAGAACATCAAGTACGATCGCTGCAGGGACGACAATCCCGGAGCCTTACTTCACGAGGCCAAACGGTTGTACCTCTTCGAGCAGGGAAAGGCACCGAACCTTTCGGACGCTAAGCTCAAGACCATATTTGAGCAGATCCTCTCGACACTCATTCCGGACGATGCCGAGTTCCTCCTGTCCGTGATGCAGAAGAATTTTCCATTCAAGAACATCGACCGCAAGGTCGTGCGCCGTGCCTTTCCGGGATTGGTGTAATGCCTAGCTATAATCTTGTTCATAAGACTACCGGCGAGGCTAGGACCGAATTCATGTGGGTCTCCGAGCTGGAAACCTATCTGAAGGAGAATCCCGATTGGGACGTGGCACCACCCGACACATCGGCGACCGTCGACCCGTGGAGAATGGGACGGCACAAAACCCCCGACAGCTTCAGGGAGCTTCTGAGGGGGATCAAGAAGAAGTACAAAGGAAGCACCGTGGAGGAACGTTGAACGACTCTCATAGCAAAATGTATGCCGCCAAGAAGAGCGGGGGAAAGCACTCCAAATCGCTTCCCAAAATCATGAAGCTTGAGCCTAAGACGGAAAACCAAAAGAGAATCATCCAAGCCTTCAATGAAGGCAAGAATGTCCTCATCAACGGAATGGCGGGAACGGGTAAGACGTTCGTCGCGCTGTCCCTGGCTTTGAAGGCCGCGGAGAACGGCTTCTTTGACAAAGTGTCGATCTATCGGTCCGCAGTGCCGACGCGTGACATGGGCTTCATGCCCGGCACCAGGCAGGAAAAGGAATCCCTCTACGAGACACCGTACCGCGCCATCGTGTCCGAGCTCTTCGGACGTGCCGACGCGTACGACCTTCTCAAGAAGGATGGCACCATTGAATTCTCAACCACTTCCTATCTCCGCGGATTGACAATTCGCAATAGTGTGGTAGTTCTGGATGAGATGCAGAACTGCAGCTGGCACGAGTTGGATTCCATCATGACTCGTCTCGGTGAAGGTTCCATAGTTTTCTTCTGTGGTGATTATACTCAGTCGGACCTGAAGAAGGACGATGAGAAGAAAGGCATCCGTAAGTTCACCGATGTGGTGGCGCGGATGGGCGAATTCGACTTCATCGAAATGGGCGTTGATGACATTGTTAGATCTTCCCTCGTTAAGTCCTACATACTCGCCAAGAAAGCGGCCGAGGAAGACGTTTAGTTCGGGTGCTCCCCTGCGGAGGCATGAAGTCGTTCGGGTCGACGGTGGCCCGAACGGCCGCATGTACAGAACGCCCGCCGGTGACCTCTATCCTTCGGTGACCAACGTCCTGAGTATCCTACCAAAACCAGAACTTGAGGCCTGGAAGGCTTCCGTGGGCCCAGAAGTGGCCGCGAAATCCTCCGAACGGTCGACGCGCTACGGAACTCTAGCACATGCCCGCATGGAGGACTATGTCGACGGGGCGGACCCCGATAAGTTCGTCTTCGACAACCCAAGACAGCTGATCACCTTTGAGTCCCTGCGCACCGCGGTGGACGGACACGTCGACAACGTCGTCGGTCAGGAGATCTTCCTCTTCAGTAATACCCTCAGGATGGCCGGAGCATGCGACCTCGTCGCCGATTGGGACGGGGTTCCTGCGGTCATTGACTATAAGACCAGTGGGAGGCATGTGTACCCCGAGGAGGTCGAGCACTACTTCATTCAGTTGGGTTCTTACTGCGCGATGCTCTACGAACTGTACGGGTTGGTTCGTAAACTCCTCGTGATCGTCATGGCGGTCAATGAGGAGGAGACACCGCATATTATGGTTCAACCCGTTTCAGGTCAGCTCGCCGCAAGGATGTTAGAAGTCCGCGGCATGTACAAGGAGAAGTACGGAATATGAAACACCCAATGGTGTTAGCTCTAGGCATCCTCGGAGTGGTTGCCTTGGGCGCGGCGATCGCTCAGGCCAATGCGGCCGAGATCAAGATGCCGTCCTTCACTAACACGGCGGCGCCTACCACACTTCCGCCGAACACGATCTTTTTCGCCCCGATGAAGGGTGCGAATACCATGGTTGCTTTCGGCGGTAGCTGCATGGACCAAGAGGCATTCGACACCTACATTACGGCATACAGGATGACGGCCATTGCCATCGGTACGGCCGAACCAGGTCGCAGCTTTGGCATCTTTGATCGCGGCGGCAACATGGAAATCATGATCGGCGACGGTAAGGGCACCATCTGCACTATCGCATTGATCAAGAACGTTCGTGTATTCGATCAGCCGGGCGATCAGCAGCCGCCCGCGCCTGTCACGCCGCAGTTCCCGGGGCCGTAATGAACGACTTCACTCTCCGCACAGTAACGACTTACGACGAGGCCCTCAAGGATCCTCACGCCATCGTCTGGATGACGGACCCTTCCTGGGATGACGTCGACAGCATCCCACCCGAGCTTGAGGACAGGATCGTCGTCTACACTTCATCGTGGCAGATGGGCGTCTTCCGGACCATGGGACTCGGGCGAGCGAACAACCGATCCTTCATCGTGCCTCAGGGAACGCCGGAAGTTAGGTTCCGTGTTCCCGAGTACACCGATCGTTTGGACATCGTCTGGCGCGGTGAGGACATCGGGAGCGCCGTCATGCTCGCGACCGTTGCATCGGCAATCGGGCTGACGGAGAAGAACTGCAATATCAAGTTCTTCGGTAACGTTGATCGTCCGATGCTCCTCAGCAACTTGAAGAAGGATCGGGATGTGATCATCATCAACTTCACCGAGGAGCAGTTCAACGACGCGCTGTCGGACTCGCACGTGTTTGCCTACCCGTCATTCCGCTATCACTCGCAGCACCTCCCGACGATACAGGCCGCAAAGGCAGGGTGCATCTGCGTGGTGCCGAATCACTCCGGCTTCCGAGAGATCCTGGGATCGTTCGGCGCGTACATTCATCACAGCCGCGACAACGTTGAGTACGCACAGGCACTGGCCGAAAAGCTGATGGTGGCCAAGGGTGCACTCAAGGATGCATATGAATCGACCAGCGAGGCGCTGAACGCAATGTCCAGCTATGCGACCCTGACCTTCTCGACGAAGTACCAGGACAATTGGATGGACTCGGTCAAGACTCATGTCTCTCTCAAGGAGGTTTCCCGCATCGTGGATGCCGGTTGACACCGCCGGTAATATGGTGTATACTGGGGACGAAATGAGGAGACGCAATGTCTATGAAACGCAGTGTTATCAAGGCCCCTAAGAAGAAACCCCCGAAGAAGAGCCAGTCGGAAGTCTACAATTCCAATCTGAAGCACTTCGGTCCGGAGCCCGACTACGACGGCCTGGAGATGGGGATGTCGCAGAAGGCAAGGCATCTTGCTTGGTATGCCACCATGTGCGATGTCTCCGATGCGAGACAATATGCCGAGGACTACCTCGAGTCCCGCGCTCCCGAGATCATTGAGGATCTCAAGCGAGTGGCGGACACTTCATTTCCATTGACGGCATCGTGGTTGGCCCGCATGACCACGATGGGTGCGGCGACTTCCGTGGATACCCACGCCTTCATCATGCGGGCATTTACCGAGGCGGTTCGTAAGTATGCGGGCCGTGCATCGGAAAACATAGACCTCGAACTCGTCACTGGAGTATGATGATTATGTCGAACATTTTGGATCTACCCGAGGAAATATGCAAGGTCGAAGGAAAGGACCGCGCAGCTCTGAAGTACGCCGTGCAGGAGGCCCTGCGCAGCGTTCACCCCGACCTCAAGTTCCACGTCAAGAGCATCACCTTCAACGAGCACGCCTTCGTCTTCGAAATGGAGGCGGCCCCGCGCCGCGCACCGAAGAGTCTTCGTGCAGTGGCCCAGGAACGCGGTCTAAAGACCATGGAGAGGATCGGTGAGTTCTCGCTGGTGGATTACCAGCCCACCAATCGAAAGAAGCCGTACATCCTCCGTGGCAGGAACGGCGATCTGTACGAAGCCGGAGAGGCCTTCGTCGATAAGGTCTTCTCCAACAAGGTGAAGTATCTCGACGCCATGACTCACATCAAGAAGGTATTTGGTAATGAATAAAGAACAGATGCTGGAACATCTCGGCACGCGCATCGTGATCGTGACGTTCACAAAGGCCGACGGCAGTACACGTGACATGCGGTGCACCTTGCGAGCCGACATGCTTCCGCCACAGCAACCTCTCAAGGAAGGTGCGGCCAGGCGCACTCAACCGGCCGATCAAATCGCCGCTTATGACCTTGACAAGCGCGGCTGGAGAAGTTTTAAGGTCGATAGCGTAAAGCAGTTCTTACTGGCATAGGAGTCACATGTCCGACAATCGTCTTAAGTCCTTCATCGATCGCATCGAGAAGCTCGAGGAAGAGAAGCGCACCTACACAACCGACATCCGTGAGGTGTACAATGAGGCCAAAGGAGTTGGGTACGATCCCAAGATCCTACGCAAGGTCGTCGCCCTTCGCCGCAAGCCGGTGAACGAACGGGAGACCGAGGACGCTCTGGTCGACACGTACATGACCAACATCACGGGGTGATATGGATAAGAAGCACCACACCAAGTTCCAAGATCCCTGGCACGACCCGTTCGAGAATGGGCCGCCCTTTAATGACTTCAATCGGGAACTGTGCGCTCCGGGTGAGAACCCGCACTTCCCGGAGGGTGCCGTAGGAATTCGCATGGACGATGACTTTTGGTCATGTGCGGTCCTTCCATGGTCGTATCACGATAAGACGTGTGAGGAAATCTTCAACG
>JBBAQX010000003.1:0-149340 GCA_040400085.1 Lysinibacter sp.
TGGGCCGGGCGTACGAGGGCGTGGGTGCGCGTCGCCGCGGTAGCCGAGGCGACGCGGTAGTATTGTCACGGTAAGAGTTTGGTTTGAAGAGAGTGAGTTTCCGGTGGCAAAAGACACGGGTGCCGTTGCAGGAGCAAAGGTGGGGCCAACCGGTCGACCCGTCACGGAGTTTCCCGTACCCGCACGGTTGACAACTCACGGACCCGCACGCATCATCTCGCTCTGCAACCAAAAGGGCGGCGTGGGCAAGACCACGACCTCGATCAACCTGGCAGCGGCCCTCGCGCAATACGGGCGCAAGGTTCTAGCGGTAGATTTCGACCCTCAGGGTGCGCTCTCAGCCGGACTCGGGGTAAAGAGTCACGACGTTCCCACGATCTACGATCTCCTCCTCGGAAACGTTAAGGACCCGCGTGAAGCCGTGCAACACACCGAGATCGAGGGTCTCGACGTCATCCCGGCAAACATCGACCTCTCCGCGGCCGAGGTGCACCTCATAAATGAGGTTGCCCGCGAGCAGATCCTGGCCGGGGTGCTGCGCAAGATCAGCGATGACTACGATGTGATCCTCATCGACTGCCAGCCCTCTCTTGGGCTGCTTACCGTGAACGCGCTCACTGCGAGCCACGGCGTCGTCATCCCGCTGGCCTGCGAATTTTTTGCCCTACGAGGAGTCGCCCTCCTGATCGAGACAATCGAAAAGATCCGCGACCGCCTCAACCCGGTGATCACGATGGACGGCATCATCGCCACCATGTATGATTCCCGCACCCTCCACTCCCGCGAAGTGCTTGAGCGCGTTGTCGAAGTCTTCGGAAGCCAAGTGCTGGAAACCGTCATCGGCCGAACCGTGAAATTTCCGGATGCGAGCGTCGCCGCCCAGCCCATCACCACCTTTGCGCCGGAACATGCGGCCGCGCACGCATATTTGCAGCTTGCTCGTGAGCTTGTCGCTCGCGGCGCCGTTGCCTAGGCCTTATGGAAACCGGCGACAGCACCGCTCATGCGCTGGAACCAGACACGGCTGGCACGGTAAACCCTCACCAGACCGAACAAGAAACCTCAGAATTCAGAGTCTCCCTCAGCAACTTCGAGGGCCCATTCGATCTCCTGCTCAACCTGATCGGCAAACACGAGCTAGACATCACCGAGGTCGCCCTCAGCCGAGTAACCGACGAGTTCATCTCATACCTCAGACACGCCAACACCCTAGATGAGCTAGACAAGGCATCCGAATTCTTGGTGGTCGCGGCAACCCTGCTCGACCTGAAGATTGCGAGCCTGCTTCCCCAGGGCGAGGTTGTCGACGCCGACGACGTGGCGCTGCTCGAGGCGCGGGATCTCCTCTTCGCCCGGTTGCTTCAATACCGGGCCTTTAAGACGGCGGCAGCATGGTTCTCCGAGCGTCTGCAAACTGAATCGAAACGCCACACGCGTCAGGTGAGGCTGGAGGACAAGTATCGCCAGCGCACGCCGGAGCTGGTCTGGACACTCTCGGCTGACGACTTAGCGGCGCTCGCTCTCCTGGCGCTCACCCCGCGGGAGATCCCCGTTGTCGGACTCTCTCACCTGCATGCACCGCTCGTGAGTATCCGAGAACAGGCGGCATACGTTGTGAGCCAGCTGCGCTCAGGAGACCCGGTGAGCTTCCGACAGATCATCGCCGGAGTCAGCGAGAGGGGAGTGGTGATTGCGCGGTTCCTGGCCGTGCTGGAACTCTACCGCGTGGCATCCCTCACTTTTGAGCAGATCGAACCGCTGGGCGAGCTGATACTTCGCTGGACAGATACAGATTGGTCGGATGACGACCTCGCAAACTTGGGAGCAGACTATGACGGCTGAACACGGGATGCACGCAACACACACCATCACCCCCGTCGAGTTAGACAGGGCGGTGGAAGCTATCCTCATCGTGGCAGACGAGCCGCAGAGCCCGGTGAGCATCGCGACGGCTCTCGACACCCCGGTCGCCACGATCCGCAAGGCCATCGCCCGGCTCGTCGCCGACTACGATGGCACTGCTGAGGGGGCTATCGAGCGCGGGTTTGAGCTGCGCGAGGTCGGCGGCGGTTGGCGCATATACGTCCGAGCGGCCTACGATGATGTAGTGAACGAATTCGTTCACACCAATAATCCGAGTAAGCTGTCACAGGCCGCGCTCGAAACCCTCTCGGTGATTGCCTACAAACAGCCAATTAACCGCGGTGCAATTGCCTCGATCCGCGCGGTAAACGTTGACTCCGTGGTTCGCACGCTTGTGGGGAGGGGCCTCATTACCGAGGTCGCCACCGATAGCGAAACCGGTGCCATCCTGTATGGCACCACAGACCTCTTACTCAGCCAGCTGGGCATCAACTCCCTTGAGGAGCTGCCGCCCATCTCGCCCCTACTCGATGACGGCATGGAAGGATTCGACGGTGACGTACAATAGTAACGCTTTCGATAAACGCAACTACGATAGCTCGGGAGAAATATCCCACGAAGCAGCAAACACCGAGGGAGTGCGCCTGCAAAAGGCCCTGGCCGCGGCGGGGGTCGCCTCAAGGCGTGCGTCCGAGGACCTTATCTCGCAGCGACGGGTGAAGGTCAACGGCAAGGTCGTCGAGGAAATGGGGCGTCGCGTCAACCTTGAGAAGGATCGCATCACTGTCGACGGTAAGGCTGTGCAGTTAGACGTCTCGAAGCGCTACTTCATGCTCAACAAACCGCGCGGCGTCGTCAGCACCATGAGCGACGAAGCCGGGCGCCGCGACCTGCGCGAGTTCACCGATCAATTTGACGAACGACTCTTCAACGTCGGCCGCCTCGACTACGAGACCTCCGGGCTGCTCCTCCTCACAAACGACGGCGACGTCACCCACGTCATGTCGCACCCGTCCTACGGCATCAGCAAGACGTACATCGCGAAGGTACGCGGCATCGTCACGCCCCAGGTCATCAACACTCTCCGCAACGGCATCGACCTCGAAGACGGCCCGATCAAGGCCGACAAGGCCCGGCTCCTCGAAGAGGGCAAGAGCAAGGAATTCTCGCTGGTAGAGATTACCCTGCATTCCGGACGCAATCGGATCGTGCGTCGCATGCTCGAGGCGGTGGGGCATCCGGTCATCGAACTGGTCCGCCGGCAATTCGGTCCGCTCAGCCTGGGGACCCTGCGCGTCGGACACATCCGCGAATTGACTAAAGTAGAACAGGGCGAACTTCTTACCCTCGTTCAAAAATCAGGCACCACCAACACCACGAAAGACTAGCGGTGAACGATACAGCATTCTCGGCGCGGCTTCGCGGCCCCGTGCGCATCGTGGGCACGGGTCTGCTCGGGGCGAGCATCGGGCTTGCGCTGCGAGCACAGGGCGTTGAGGTCACGCTGGCGGATGCCTCTCCTTCCGCGCTCGCGCTCGCCATCGATTACGGCGCCGGTCGCGAGTCTTCGCGAGGGGATGCTCCCGCAACTGTCGTTGTCTGCGTGCCGCCCGACGTGGTCGCCGACACCATCGAACAGGAGCTGGCTCGCTTTCCGGATGCCGTCGTCACGGATGTCGCCAGCGTCAAGTTGCAGCCCCTCCACGAGCTGATCGCGCGCGGCGTGAACCTGACGAACTACATCGGTTCTCACCCGCTTGCCGGTCGTGAACGGGGCGGCGCGATTTCCGCGCGGGCCGATATCTTTTACGGTCGCCCCTGGGTGATCTGCCGAGACGAGGACACGCCCGCGTGGGCGCTGAGCCTCGTCGAGAATCTGGCGCTCGATCTGGGCAGCACCCCGATTGAGATGACGCCGGAGGAGCACGACCGTTCCGTGGCCCTGGTATCGCACGTTCCCCAGGTGATGGCGAGCCTCTTGGCCGCGCGGCTGATTGATGCTCCCGAGACAGCGGTTGCGCTCGCCGGGCAGGGAATCCGTGACACTACGCGGATCGCGTCGAGCGATCCCGCGTTGTGGTTGCAAATTCTGCGGGCGAATGCGGATCCCGTTGTTGACGTGCTGACTCACCTCCGGGCAGACCTCGACACCGTGATCGCGGCCTTGACCTCGACGGAGAGCGATGGCAGCGCGACCCCCGGCACGAGGCGGGCAATCGCCGATGCCATCGCCGCCGGAAACGCCGGCGTGGCCCGCCTTCCCGGTAAGCACGGCCAGAACCGTCGATTCGAAGCTATCACCGTGATGGTGGACGATAAGCCGGGCACGCTCGGGCGTCTTTTGACGGATTTGGGCGAGATCGGCGTGAACATGGAAGACTTGAGGCTGGAGCATTCCCCGGGTGCCCAGATCGGTTTCGCCGAGATCGCGGTGGTGCCCGAGGTAAAACAGCGCGCTATTGAAGATTTGGTGGCGCGCGGATGGAGGATAGCGGGACTGTGACAGGTGAACACATACACAGCGCGGAGCCGACCGTTGTTGCGGTGGACGGGCCAGCCGGGAGCGGTAAGTCGAGCGTGAGTCTCGCGACCGCCCGCAAGCTGGGCTACGGTTTTCTTGATACGGGGTCGGCCTATCGCGCTCTTGCCTGGTTTGCGAATCGGGAGGGTGTCGATAGGGAGGATGCCGCTGCCGTACTCGATCTCTTTCCCCGCTTTGATTTCGCGCCGGCTCTCAACGCCGATGCGCCCGTCGTTTCGGTAAACGGTATCGACGCGACAGCTGCGATCCGGACGCCGGAGACCACGGCATCCGTGAGCGCTATCGCGCGCATCCCCGGGGTTCGTGAGTTTTTCAACTCGGGATTCCGCCGCCGCGTGGCAAGCTCGGGGATGCCCGGGGTCATCGTAGAGGGGCGCGACATCACCACCGTTGTTTTCCCCGACGCACCCGTGCGTATTTTGTTGACGGCGGACGAGGCTGTCCGGGCCGTCCGCCGGAGTGCGGAGCATGTTCCGACTCAACCTTCTGCGGCAGATACCGCAGATACCGCCAGGCAGCTTCGTGCCCGCGATGCTGCAGATTCTGAGGTCGTTGACTTCATGAATGCTGCCGAGGGCGTAACCGTTGTCGATTCGACAACCTTAAATTTTGATGAAACCGTGGATGCCGTGATCACTGTGATCCGTGCGCAAGCGGTGAAGGAGAAAGCATGACGAACGACACTACAGCGCCAGGCTCGGAAGGGTTTGTTGATCCGCTGGACGAAGATCCCCAGGCAGCGGAGCGCCTCTCGGAGATTGATGACGACATTGCAGAGCAGCGTGCTGCTGCCCTGCGCACGGGGCTTCAGGATTATGACCTTGACGAGGCGGATATCAGCCTTCTCGAGGCCGAGGAGTGGGATCCTGACGCCGTTACGTATCTGCCTGCGCTTCCCGTTGTCGCAATCGTAGGTCGGCCCAACGTGGGCAAGTCTGCCCTGGTTAACCGTATCCTCGGTCGCCGCGAGGCGGTTGTCGAGGATGTCCCCGGTGTGACACGTGACCGCGTGACCTACCAGGCCGAGTGGGCCAACCGCCGGTTTAGCATCGTAGACACCGGTGGATGGGAGCCAGATGCGAAGGGAATCGACGCGTCAGTAGCGGCCCAGGCCGAGGTCGCTATCGACCTGTGCGACGTCGTGCTCTTCATCGTTGATTCGCGCGTGGGCGCTACCGCGACCGATGAACACGTCGTGCGCATGCTCCGCAAGACAAATAAGCCGGTCTTCCTCGTTGCCAACAAGGTCGACGATTCCCGTCAAGAGCCAGAGATCGCTGCCCTGTGGTCGCTTGGGCTCGGCGAGCCATATCCCGTTTCCGCTCTGCACGGACGCGGCGTTGCCGATCTGCTGGACTTGCTGCTCACGAAACTTCCGCTCGAGTCGGCCGTTGCCAAGCAGCAGGTGGGCGGGCCTCGCCGAGTTGCAATCCTCGGACGCCCCAACGTGGGCAAGTCGAGCCTGCTCAACAAGGCGGCTGGTGAGGAGCGCGTGGTGGTCAACGACCTTGCGGGAACCACGAGAGACCCCGTCGACGAGCAGGTCGAGCTGGGCGGCAAGGTATGGACCTTCGTCGATACGGCCGGTATCCGTCGCCGCGTGCACATGGCCCAGGGCGCGGACTTCTACGCGTCGCTCCGCACCAGCACTGCGCTGGAAAAGGCAGAGGTCGCCGTCGTCCTGATCGATGTGACCCAGCCCATCAGCGAGCAGGATGTTCGCATCATCGACCTGGTGCTTGAGTCGGGCCGTGCCCTGGTGCTGGCCTTCAACAAGTGGGACCTGCTCGACGACGAACGCCGTCGCTACCTCGAACGCGAGATTGAGCAGGACCTGGCGCACGTTGCCTGGGCACCCCGCGTGAATATTTCGGCGTCGACCGGTCGCCACCTCGAGAAGCTCGTGCCCGCTCTCGAGATCGCGCTCGAATCGTGGGATAAGCGTATCCCCACTGGCAAGATCAACGCGTTCCTGTCGGAACTGACGCAGGCGCATCCGCACCCCGTGCGCGGAGGAAAGCAGCCTCGCATCCTGTTCGGTACCCAGGCTGCGTCACGTCCGCCCACCTTCGTGCTCTTCACCACGGGCTTCCTCGATCCGGGTTACCGCCGCTATATCACCAGGCGCCTGCGCGAGATTTACGGCTTCGAGGGCTCGCCCATCGTCGTCAACATGCGTGTGCGTGAGAAGCAGGTGCGCAAGTAGTAGAAATCCGGATAGAGTGATCGAATGAGCTTTTCTACGCCGATCACTCTATCCGGAAAACACGTCATCCTGGAGCCCTTGGGACACCACCACACCGATGACCTGAGCGAGGCGGTGCTGCCCGGTAAGCTCTGGGAGACGTGGTACACGCGTATTCCTTCTCCCGAGACGATGACCGCCGAGATTGATCGGCGTCTCGGATTGCAGCGCGCGGGAACGATGCTTCCCTGGGCTGTAATTAGCGCAGAATCGGGTGCTGCCGTGGGGATGACGACCTTTATGAACATTGACGAGGCTAACCGCAGGGTCGAAATCGGTTCAACCTGGCTCGGACAGCTCGCGCAGCGTACCCCTATTAACACGGAAGCCAAGCTACTCGCCCTGGGTTACGCCTTCGATCAGAATGATGCTATCGCGGTCGAGTTTCGTACTCACTGGCATAATCAACAATCACGTGCGGCTATTGCCCGGCTCGGGGCAAAACAGGACGGCATACTTCGTAACAGCGATATTTGGCGAGACGGAACCCTACGGGACACCGTGGTCTTCTCGATCATCGCCAGCGAGTGGCCAACTGTGAAACTCTCGCTCAGTGAGCGGCTTCGGACCCGGGCATAGGTCGCCAGCGGTACAGCACGTGTGGGCGTAGTAGATCGCCCTGTTTCACGAGGGGATGCTCGAAATCTTCGCGAGGATCCCTCGCCATCCCGATCCGCTCCATAACCGCTCTCGACGGCTTGTTGAGCGCCGCGGTAAACGAGACCACCTCGCTGAGCCCCAGCGTATCTCTTGCATAGCTCAGAGATGCCCGTGCGGCCTCAGAGGCCAACCCCATTCCCCACGAGGAGCGTCTCAGTCTCCAGCCAACCTCGATCGCTGGGGTAAAGGGTGCCTCGAATCTCGCCTCGGAGAGACCGGTGAACCCGATGAACTCTCCCTCATGCTGAAGGGCCCACAGGCCCCAACCTCTTGTGGCGATCTGCGAGCGGATACGGTCGGCTAGCGCATTGCTTTCGCTACGCTTTAGGGTCGCTGGGAAGTAACGCATCACTTCTGGGTCTGCGCACAGCTCACCAAAGTGAGCAAGATCTGATTCCCTCCACTGCCGCAATAGCAGACGGGGCGTTTCGATGTGATGGTTATGGTCGTTCATAGGGGTGCCGCAGCGTGTTAGTCGCGGTTGGTAATGACCTTCATTGTGAAGTGCGAGTCAACCTTCGCAATTCCGGGTAGGTCCATAAGCTTTGTGGTGAGGAATTCCTCAAATACGTGTTGATCGGCGACGGCGACATGCATGATGTAATCGGGGATGCCGAACATTCGGCGGAGCTCTAGGATTTCGGTGTACGCGAGCACGGCATCCTCGAATCGATCCATGGTCGTGCGGTCTTTGGTGTTGAGCTCTATGTTGACGTAAACCTCAAACCCGCGGTCTGTGACCACGGGGTTGATGCTGGCATGGTACCCGGTAATGACTCCATCCGCTTCGAGCTTCTTGACTCGGCGGAGGCAGGGTGCTGGCGTGAGGCCGACCTGAGCCGCTAAGTCTACGTTCGAGATGCGGCCATCCTTTTCGAGGATTGAAATTATTGCGAGGTCGACATCATCCATAGTATGGTTCGTTTCTGTTTAAGCGCTTGTGGCGCAGTGAGTCAGGGCTAAAAGTGCCTAGATAATTCTGCCATGGAACGGGATATAGTGCACGCCCCAGAATTAAGGAACTACATCTCGCCTGTGAGGGGTTAGACGGACTGCCCTTCGAGGCTGAGCTGGTAGCACACGGAGACGTCGCTCTTCTCATATGCCCCAAAATTTGGGATACGCGTATAGCCTTCGCGTTCATAGAACCGGATGGCATCTGGTTGCATGGTCCCGGTTTCGAGAAGCAGGCGAGACAGCCCGAGCCTGCGGGCATGGACCTCAAGCGCACGCAAAATTGCCGTTGCCGTACCCGTTCCGCGAGACCCTGGCGTGACATACATTCGTTTGATCTCTGCCGTGCCGTCATCGAGCAATCTCAGCCCTCCGCAGCCCACCGCGAGGTCGCTGGCATCCCGTGCAACGAGAAAGAGGGTGATATTGTCCGCGCTCGGAGCCTGGCCTGGTTCGTGGTCATCGTTTCCATAGCGGGCATCCAGCTCTGTTCTCTGGGCTTGACGAAGGCGTGATCCGGCGGGGTCGTCCCACCCAACCTCGTGGATTGTCACCATAAGCGTGTCCTTTCCCTGGCCATGAACATTCGGGCACAAGCATCAATGATAGCGGCAGCTGTCTATGAAGGTACTGGAAAATTCGTGCCAGATGAACCTGTAACACGACAGTTCCGCCCGCCGCAACAAGCAAGTTTCTGTTTCTGCGACGGACGGAACTTGTGAGTCTCTGCTGGCTAAACCTGCGCGCTCTTAGTTGTTTGTGATGATGATGTCAGAGAGAGGCATCCGTTCGCGAGGAGTAACCTCGCTCTGGCGAAGATAGTCATCGGCCAGGGCATCGGGGGCATCAATCGAGCCCAGCGCGATCACGGTCACGGGCTTCAGATTCTCCGGAAGGGCGAACGTCGTGCTCAGCCCGTCGGCAACGATTCCGCTCATCTGGTGTACGTGCAATCCCTCATGGTGCGCCTGCACCGACAGGTGGGCGATCGCCTGTCCCAGGTCATACTCCGCCGTCGGAGCATCCCTGCCCTCGTCGTCTTTAGTGACGGCAATCGCGACGATAAGAACCGCAGCGTTTCCGGCCCAGCCCTGGTTGAACCCGATCAGATTCGAGAAAACCTTCTCGAAAGTATCAGTCCCACGACGTGCAACGATGAAGCGCCAGGGCTGAGCGTTATATGCGGAAGGGGACCAGCGGGCGGCTTCAAGGACAGCGGTGAGAGTATCCTCGTCGACTTCTGCGGTGGTGTCGTAACTGCGTGGGCTCCAACGATCGGCCAGGACCCCGAGGATGGGAACGCTCGTGTTGGCTGCGCGTGAGAGTGTTGACTCTGTAGTCACTGAGGTACTTCTTTCTTTAACGTGGATGTTGAGGGACGGCATCCGATTCTTGATGCCTACACATGCAACACTGGCCTGCCCCCAGTTATTCCGAGCGTGTTGTAGATTAGTGAGATGACTTCTGACGAAATTCGCTTTGCTTCGCCCGCTATCAACGCACAGGGACGGGAGGTGCTGGGCTGGGACGAGTTTGGGTTCGCCGCCCGTGAGTTGGCTACCCGAATCGTGGAGGACGGATACGAATTTGACGTCGTAGTCGCTATCGCCCGGGGCGGGCTCATCCCTGCGGGAGCGATTTCGTATGCCCTGGGAACAAAGATGTGCGGATCGATCAACGTTGAATTTTACTCTGACATCGAAGAGACTCTTGCGGAGCCTGTGGTTCTTCCACCGTTTCTTGACACAGGTTCGCTCGCGGGCAAGCGAGTTCTCCTCGTAGACGATGTTGCGGATTCCGGGCGCACCCTGGATCTCGTAGTGAAGCTTATTGCTGGACACTGTGACGAGGTCCGCAGCGTAACTATCTACTCGAAGCCCACGACGATTATTCAGCCGGATTACGTGTGGCGCGAAACTGATCGTTGGATTAACTTTCCCTGGTCCGACAAGGGCACAGTCGTGCATAATAAGCCTGCGGCGTAGCTTCCGGGCTGTCTCCTACCAGCGGCGGGGACCGTCGCCATCGGTGCCGAGGCTGTCTGCCGGGTTATTGAGAGCACAGCTCGTGAGGCTCAAGCATCCGCATCCTATGCAATCCGTGAGATCGTTGCGGAGATGAGTGAGCATCTGGATCCGTGTCTCAAGTTCCGTCTTCCAGATAGCCGAGAGCCGTGCCCAGTCTTTCTTTGTCGGTGTTCGAGAGTCCGGCAAAGACTCCAGGGCTAGCTTGATCTCTGACAGAGGAATTCCGACGCGCTGAGAGACGCGGATAAATGCTACGCGTCTGAGAGTATCCCGTCGAAAGCGGCGCTGATTCCCGGCTGTGCGTTCTGACGCTAATAGACCCTGCCTTTCGTAAAAATGCAGGGTAGAAATTGGTGCGCCGGATCGACGTGAGAGTTCGCCGACGGTAAGCTGGACGTGTCTGTCACTCCCAAGGCCGGTCATTTTGGGTTTCCTCACGAGGGATACATTACGGCTTGTTCGTAGGTTTGTGTGGAAACGACTTTACCTCAAGTATGGTTGAGGTAATAGTCTGTGGGAATGCCATCATCTTCAACCAGACTCCTTGAACCCCCGTCGCAAGAGTCGTCCATGACTCTCTTTTCGCCCCAACTAGTCTGGGCCACTATTGGGTCGTGCGCGCTCGTTTTCCTGAGCGCATTCGAATCACTTGCGGTCACCACGATAATGCCTACAATCAGCGAACAACTTGGCGGTGCGAGTTTCTACGCCCTAGCGTTTTCGGGTCCGCTCGCTACCGGGGTAATCGGTATGGTTTTCGCCGGCGGATGGGCCGATCGGCATGGGCCGGTTGCCCCGTTGCTGTGCGCTGTCGGCTCATTCGTAGCCGGATTGATCATCGCGGGAACTGCCGAGAACATGGTTCAATTCATTGGGGGAAGACTCGCCCAAGGGGTCGGGGGAGGTGCCCTCACGGTTGCCCTATATGTCTTGGTGGCTCGGATATATCCTGCCGTTCTGCATCCCAAAATATTTGCGGGTTTCGCGGCCGCATGGGTCATCCCGTCATTGATTGGGCCCTACATCGCGGGCAAGGTGGCCGTTTCATTCGGGTGGAATTGGGTTTTTCTGGGGGTCGTCGGACTCGTTCTGATTGCGACGCTTATGGTTCTCCCCGTCTTGCGGATGCTACGGCCCGCCACAAGCGCCAACGACGACCCTGCCCCTCAACGATGGGAGGCGAGCCGCATACTGTGGGCTGTTCTTGCGGCAGCCGCTGTGCTCGGGCTGAGTCTGTCGACCCAGCTCGATGGATGGATGCTCGTTATCGGCGGCTCCGTCGCGATCGTCGTCTCTATCGTCGCGGTACGGCCCCTTCTGCCCCGAGGGTCCTTGCTTGTTCGGCGGGGACTGCCCAGCGTGATTGCGATGCGCGGGCTGGTTGCCGCCGCATTTTTCGGGGCTGAGGTCTACATCCCCTATTTTCTGATTTCCGTGCACCACTTTGACCCGGAGTATGCGGGCCTATCGCTCACCGCTGGAGCGTTGGCCTGGGCACTCGGCTCAGCTGTTCAGGGGCGGCTTGGCGATAAACTGCCCAGCCAGACATCGGTCCTTATCGGGGCGATACTCGTTCTGTGCTCCATCGTTTCCGTGTTCGTGTCTGCGGTCTTGTCGCTTCCAGCCCTCGTAATTATTGTCGGTTGGACTATTGCAGGAGGCGGTATGGGTCTTATCTACCCGAGGCTTAGTACGCTGACCTTAGCCTATTCCTCCCCGCACAATCAGGGATTTAATAGTTCGGCAATGTCGATAGTTGACTCGCTTGGAGCTGGTCTCGCGCTCGCGGGAGCGGGTATTGTCTTTACCGCTTTTTCTGGGCCGACCGGTGAGTGGTCATTTGTGAGTTGTTTCGCGTTGGCTGCGCTATTGGCTGTCGTAGGGTTGTTTGTCGCTCCACGTGTTGTCGGCAGATCCCTTGCCTAATGATCGGGCGGGGCATAGTCTGTGCGTAGAAGCAACCAACGGTGACGTTGAACGCTAGAGGAGGTTTATCTCATGACTAAAAACGATGACGCAGATTCGGCCCGGCCACAGCCTCGGGGCAGGAAAATCGTTGACGAGTTTGCGACGAAGCCGATTCATTATCCTGATCCCCATGCTCATACTCCGGAGCAATTCAACCCGAATATGCCCGTCCCGGAACCTTCGCACAGGGTCGAGGGAGAATTTCCTGTGCTCGACGGTGCGAAGGGTCCGGACTCGGGAGACGCGGTGGGCACGTGGCGACATACGGAATAGCTGAGAAACACTAACCCATACCGTGTTGGCCAGCTCTAGGTACCAGACGTTCCGATAACCGGAAAGCTTGCGTCGGGGGTTTCGCCGGAGTCGTAGATGGTTGCTGGGTCTCCGATAACCTGTGGATCCGGAGTGCCCACAACCTTCTCGTTCTTGCCGGGGTAGTTGAACGATGACAGCACCCAGCGCATAGCCTCGAGGCGGGCCCGCTTCTTATCGTTAGATTTGACTACGGTCCACGGGGCGAGAGGGGTGTCCGTGTAGAAGAACATCGCCTCTTTTGCCTCGGTGTAGGCATCCCACTTATCGAGGCTTGCCAGATCAGTGGGGGAGAGCTTCCACTGCTTTACCGGGTCTGAGCTTCGCGCCTGGAAACGGGCGCGCTGCTCTTCCTTGCCGACCGAGAACCAAAACTTGATGATGTGGATCCCGGATTGCACAAGCATCCGTTCGAATTCGGGGGCTGACCTGGTGAACTCGTGGTACTCGGTAGGGGTGCAATAACCCATTACCCTCTCGACGCCTGCCCTGTTGTACCAGGAGCGGTCAAAGAGGACGATCTCTCCAGCCGCTGGGAGATGGGCAACGTAACGTTGGAAGTACCACTGACCAAGTTCACGCTCAGTCGGCTTTTCCAGTGCGACGACACGGGCTCCACGGGGATTGAGGTGCTCGGTAAACCGCTTGATCGCGCCACCCTTGCCCGCAGCATCCCGGCCCTCGAAAATGATCACAACCTTGCTGCCGGACTCCTTCGCCCAGGCCTGAAGCTTGAGCATCTCGATCTGGAGTTTACGCTTCGTTTTTTCGTACTCTACCCGAGTGATCTTTGTGTCGTAGGGATAACCTATCTTCCAGACGTCACTGTCGAATTGGTCTTCAAGACCAAGTAGTTCCCCGAGCTCATCGATTTCAGGTGTGACATCTATCGAGTCGGGTGCGGCCATTTCAAATCCTATTTTTTTACCCATTCTTCTATCTTACAAAGTTTGAATATCGCGCTGAAGACCATTAGAGATTTGAGAGAATTTTCTTCTATTTTGGGCGAGAATTTGTTAGGTAACGCCCGTGGAAGCTCACTACCCTGCGAGCTTGTTGCCGCCGTAGAGGTGCAGGACCCTTTCGATGTCAGGATCTCCCTCCAGTGACAGAAAGAACGTGCCCTGCCAGGCCTGGGAAGATATCGCTTGTTTGTTGGTCGGACGCACCCACGGAGGATAAATTCGAAAAGCGCGTTTTCCTTCGCTCCGGTTCCCTGAAAATATGCCCCTCCTGAGTAGCTCCGTCTGGGGAAACACAAATTGTCCGCAGTGGCCATCCTGTTCGGCGTGAATAATGAGCAGGTCGATCCCGTCCGAATCTGCGAACGGACGGATGGGGCCTTCGTCGGAGCGAATCCATGTTGTGACAAAGAGGCCGAGTTTGGTCGGGGTCGTTTTGGAGACACGAAATCGGACGTTCTTAGTGCCGAGCATCAGCGAGTAGGCAGCGTATTCGGTGCTTTCCGGTTCGGGTATGGGGGTGCTCTGTTCCCAGGGAAGTCTGTCAAATACTACCCGCTGGGTTGTCGCAAGTGCAGGATGGGGGTTCACAGGGAGATCCTTTTGGTCGGTCTAATCGTGCAGTATCCTCTGGAAGAGCGCATGATCTTGCCATCTGCCAGCGATCTTGAGGTAGTTCGGGGCTTGGCCGATACGCTCGAATCCCGCTTTCTGTAGAACGCGTTGCGATGCCGTGTTATGGAGAAGTGTTCCTGCTTCGATCCGGTGTAGGTGCAGCAGGTCTCGTGCCTCGGAGCAGACGTGATCCACGGCGAGCGTGGCGAGCCCCTGGCCTGTGTAATCCTCGTCAAGCCAATAGCCCAGGCTCGCACTTTGGAAAGGTCCGTGCGTTATCCCGTTCAGGGTGAACCGACCTATCACAGCATCCCCGTCGGTTATCACGAGGGGGAATGATGTCCCGAGCGCCGTCTGCGTGAGCTGGGTTTCGATAGAGGATGCCTGCCCGGCCATTGTAAAAAAGCTGGCGGTTCTCGTCGGTTCCCATGGCTCCAGATGGCGTTTGTTCTTTGTGTAGGCCGCGAGAATGCCCGCAGTATCGTCCTCCTGAAGGGGGCGAATCCTGATATTGCCGGTGAGCGGGACTGATGCGAGCATCCACTTATTTTATGCCCATCGCGTTATGGGTAACGCCAAGGCGGCGCCTTATTCCGTGAGGCAGTCTTGCGCACAGAGCGTGACCAAGCGTTCAATTGAGCGTGGCCGCGTGGATGCGTTCTTGGTCGCTTGGTCGATGATGAGAGCATCGAGTTGGGGTAGCGCTACGTATGATGCGCACAGACTCAATATGGTGAGGAGCAATTCTTCGGCTCGTGCCCTGCTGATTCCGGGCAGTGCCGCGGCCAGTTCAGACACTTTGTTGTGATAGTGAAGGATTCGTTCGGCTGGATATGAGGGTTCTCTGCCGCGTTCAAGTCCCTCCCAGAAGAGCAAGCGGATGAGGGTTGGGTTTGTGGTGTGTCTGTGCCAGAGTTGGGCTGCATAGCGACCGATGGCGGCGGGCCCAGAATCGGTGAGTTGAACATCGTTGATAACTCGTTGTAGCTCTGTATCGATGACGCGGTCAAAGAGTTTCATCTTGCTGCCAAAGTACTGGTAAATCCGTTCCTTATTGATTCCTGCGCGAACGGCGATTTTGTCGACGCGGGTACCTGCGAAACCGTGTGTAGCAAATTCAATAGTTGCAGCGTCCAGGAGGAGCTGTTGTGTTTTGTCGGTATCCCATGCCATAGGAAAATCTTATCGCACATCCAACTGTTTAGTTGCGAATAAATAAAAACCTTGATACTGTCGAAACTGCAAACAATTAGTTGGGAGTTGTGTGGCTGAGAAAATTATCGCCCCTGCCGAGGTGGACGCGATTGTGGACGCGAATGTGGATGTGGTTATTCAGCCCAATAGGCACGTGCGAGTGGCGCTGACCTGGTTGGCGATTTTTCCCCTTGTAAGCCTCGGGTTCATTGCATTGGCGCCATTCACGCAGTCGTGGAACTCCACCATGCGTGCTTTGCTGCTCACTGCGTGCGTTGTGCCGCTTGCCTCGTATGTTGTGGTTCCTTTTTTGGTGAAGATTTATGTCGCCTGCGCACGTTACGGGTTAAAGCGACATTTTCGTCGTCGTGCCATGAAAAGTGAGTTGTCGCCTGATAGTATGGCGACTAATGACAAACTCGCTGATAGTAAAAAAGCAAGAACTACTTCTTGAGTGGATAGCCGACGGGTTTTCTGGGGCTCGGCGTAGTCGCATGAGCCAGGTCCTCGCGGTGCTCAGCGTGGCAGGGGCAATCGATGCCAGTTGCGCTCGTCGTTTGGCTGATTTCGGTCTTTCGGAGGGTCGCTTTGCGGTTCTTTTGGCGACCGAAATTGAATCTGCACCCACGCCAGCCACCATTGCTGAGCGCATCGGAGTTACCCGAGCCACGGTCACAGGCCTTCTTGACGGTCTCGAGAAACTGGGATATTTAGTCCGAACTCATAGTTCTACCGATCGGCGTAGCGTTTCCATCGTGCTGACCGAAGCCGGGGGTCTAGCCATTCATGATCTGACGCCCGTCTACGCCGACTGGATCGATTCTCTCGCGCGCGGCATTTCGGAGGCCGACCTCAATACCTTTCACCGAGTGCTGTCCCAGATCTCGAGGAATCTTTCGTGAAAGCAACCATCGGCCCAGAACGACTCGACGAGCTAAATACCGGAAGTGCTCAGGCTCGCACCCTTGTCGAGGCGCTCGCTATTGACCAAGCGACCCTTATGTCCCACGTTGTACCAGACGCGAGCGATTCGGTTCACCTCGGTGTCGCTGGGGCGGCGGGTATGGGGATCCTCAAGAAAATGAACCTCATCGGTGAGCTGCTAAGTGAGAACTTCGGGGCGGCGGGCTATGAGCGTTTCGCCCGGCACGAATCGGATACGGTGCGGGGATGGGCGTGTTTTATGATCGGGGCGGATGGCGCAGCATCCGTAATTGAGATGATTCGCGCGATCAGGCCTCTTGCCGATGACGCACATTTTACCGTGCGAGAGTGGGCCTGGATGGGGGTCCGGAAGGCGCTGGTGGAAGACCTGGACACGAGTATTGATGAGCTTCGCTCGTGGACGGACGATCCGTCCGAGAGAATTCGTCGATTTGCGAGTGAGTCGCTTCGACCCAGGGGCGTGTGGGCGGAGCATATCGCAGAACTCAAGCAGAACCCGGAGCGAGGACGTGCTCTGCTTGAGCCGCTTCGTGCAGACTCAGCCGTATACGTTCAGGACTCCGTAGCGAACTGGATCAACGATGCCTCAAAGACTCAGCCCCAGTGGGCGGTGGAACTGTGCCGTCGTTGGGCCGAGGAAAGCCCGGTACCGCCGACCCATCGGATTGTGAAGAGCGCGCTGCGGAGCCTGAAGTCTACCCCTGCTGAGAAGCCAGCCACTCGTTAACGCGCCGCTGCGCTTCTTCGGCGGAGACGTCTTCGACCCGGGTCATGATGGCCCACCGATGACCAAACGGGTCGAGGACCGCGCCAAAGCGATCACCCGTCAGGAACGTGCTGGGCTCCTCGAACGGGGTCGAGCCTGCAGCGACGGCCGCCGCCCACACGCTGTCGACATCGGAGCAATACAGAACATACGAGTGGTTGACGTTATTGGTTTTATCGGGCGCAACCAAGCCCATACCGGGAGAAGGGTCGCTGAGCTGAATCCTGCCGTTGCCGAGGTCGAGTTCCGCGTGCGCGATGAGGCCGTCTTGAGTTTCGTTTTTGCTGACGAGGGTGGCCCCGAATACCTCGGAATAGAAGGTGATGGCCGCTTCTGCCCCATCGACGACCAGGTACGGGGTGATTGCGGTGTAGCCAACCGGCATAAATGCTACTTTGTGTGTTCCGTTCATGGCTTTAATCTTAGGTAAACTGCTGAAATGGCGTCTTGGATAAACGCGACAATCCCGATTCCGCCCACGGGTGGAATCGATCGTGCGAACGGCATCATTACGCCGCAGGATATCGATCGTGCGTTCACCCTGAATCGATACACCTGTGATCCCAGGCTCTCGGCCTATGTAGAGACCTATTGGGCCGTGTCGTGGGACTTGCCGGAGGGAGTGACCCACGTTTCTCGAGTCTTGTCCTCGCCTGCAAACCACCTCAGCATCGAAGAGGGTGATTCCGAGCGATACGGAATGTCGCTCCCTGCCGTTCTCGTCTACGGCGTTCCGACGACATCATTTACGGCTGAACTTCGAGGTAAGGGGCGCGTGTTCGGGGTGAGATTTAGGCCAGGAGGATTTGCAGCGCTCTCGGGTTTTTCTGTCGAAGCTTTTACCGACGAGGTTAAGCCTTTGCGTGCTTTCTGGGACGATGAGGGGGCATTGCTCAGCATCGTGGGGGATGCCTTTGCCGATAGGTCTCTCACTCGAGTTGAAGAGTTGGCCTCCCGTCATCATCAGACGGTACGTGGGGTCCAGCGGCTGGCCAAAAAATACATCGGAGTAAGCCCGAAATGGCTGATCCGTCGCTTTCGATTGCAGGATGCCGTGGCCGCGTTGCAGGAAAACCCCGAGTGCAACCTCGCAGAGCTTTCGATCGCCCTTGGGTGGAGCGATCAGGGGCACTTCTCCAGGGACTTCGGCACGGCGATTGGTATGACTCCGCGTGCCTACGGCCGGGGAATGATCTCGCACGGATGAGGTGTTACGAGCGAGGTTTCCTTGCCATTACCCGGTTGGTTCTGTGAGGCCTATCTCTCCGGTGTCGCCGTTGTAATCGAAGACTCTGCCATCTTGAAATTCGTAATGCACGCTGGTGCCGAGGGGTTGCTGCGCGAGTAATAGCCCCTCAAGGTGCTTTGCGTGCTTTGCGTAATAGCTGGCTTTGTCCGCCGGTACTTCACCGAACAGCGTGGCGGAGCTCATATCGGTGAGAAGGAATTGCAGCGCGAGGTATGCGCCAATATTCTCTTTGTTCTCGGGAATCTTTTCCCAGAGTGTACCATCATCGTTCGATTGTTTGAGTTCTGCTTTGAACGCCTCCAGGCGGTCGCGTATCGAACCCGTTCCGCCGATTTCTGGATCGTTGGGACCGTAGGGCGACTCATTGGGTTCGGCGCTGTCGGGCTGTGGGGTTTGTGCGGGTGCTGGGGTTCGTTCGGGTGCTGGGGTGGGCGTCGGGGTTCGTCCGGGTGCTGGGGTGGGCGTCGGGGTAGTCTTGGGCGAGGACGTGGGCGCTGGCGCAGTTAGGACGTCACCTGCGCCCTGGCCGGACAAGAGCACAACGGCGGTTACGGCGGCCGCGGCGACCAACAACACGCCTCCGATGATAGAACCAACAAGAATCCCGCGCTTGCGGTTCTGGGCTGTTTGAGGGGTGCCGTATGGTGGCTGCGGGTATTGCGCCGCAGGCTGTTGCGGGGGGTACTGCTGTTGTGGGTACTGTTGTTGTGGGTACTGTTGCTGTGGGTACTGTTGCTGTGGGAATTGCGGCTGAGTGTATTGCGGCTGAGGAAATCGCGGCGGCGCAAACGGGGAGGGTTGAAGCGGCTCCTGAGATCGCTGTTCACTGTCGGGCTGCTGTTCGGGCTGCTGTTGTGGCGGCGGAACAGCAGTAGATTGCGGTTCCGGTTGTTGTGCGGGATCTTGCCCATAGTTCTCTGTCACTGTCTCTCCGTAACTGTTCGCCGTGCTTGTGTTCGGAGCACGGTGCTAATGGTGTGTGAGGTTCCCGTACCTATGGTAGTCGTCTCATGGTGGGGCACTCGGCTCACCCGAGCGTCGGACCGCCAGTGAGTTGGCTCGTAGCGCCCCAGATAAAGTAAAGGGCAAACGCCGCTACGGGTAACAGCACGGGGGATGCGAGCCACAGGATCGAAACCATGATTGCCAAAATTCCGCCACGTTTTCTCTTGGACTTCACGGTTCCGATTATTGCCAAGGAGAGGGCAGCGAAACCAAACAACGGAACCAAGAACCACAACGACAGCAGTGACCAACCGGGGGATGATTGGCCGTAGCCGTAATCAAACCGGGTGGGAAGGAAGAAGGACCAGACTAATCCGATAGCTAGGATGAGTGCCAGTCCGGAGACACCGAGTGAGATCCACACGAATTGTGATGTGAGAGGTTTTTCAGTTGCATGTTGTGTCGTTGCTGGCTGTTGCGGCCCCCAGGCCACACCGTCCCACCACTGCAATTCATCGCGTTGGTTCGGATACCAGCCTGGAGGAACGTTCGATTGATAACTCACCTGTCAAAGCTATTACAGAAATTCGACAAAAGAGAAAAATCCTGAGCTATTTCGCTGTCGTAGCGCCGAGGTGACAAGCTCAAATCAGGTGGGGAGAAATCGTGTGATTTCGACATCACATCACACGATTTGTCCCCACCTGATTGAACGGTTAGCTCTACTGACCTGAGTTAGGCGTTGTGGTCTGCCTGCGAGCGGAAGCCCCTGAGTCGGAGGCTATTGCTCACCACGAACACACTGGAGAATGCCATCGCTGCGCCGGCGAGCATCGGGTTGAGCAGCCCTAGGGCGGCAAGGGGGATCGCTGCTACGTTGTAGGCAAAGGCCCAGAATAGGTTCACCTTGATTGTACCGAGCGTGCGCCTCGACAGGCGGATAGCATCTGCCGCAGAGCGCAGGTCGCCGCGCACGAGGGTCAGGTCCGCGGCCTCGATGGCAACATCGGTTCCCGTGCCCATCGCGAGTCCAAGATCCGCTTGGGCCAAGGCCGCCGCGTCGTTCACGCCGTCTCCGACCATCGCGACGGTCTTGCCTTCGGCTTGCAACCGGCGGATCACTTCGAGCTTTTCGCTGGGAAGAACCTCGGCGATCACCTCGTCGATACCGACCTGATCCGCAACCAACCTCGCGACGGTAGCATTGTCACCCGTCAGCAGGACCGGTGTGAGCCCCAGCCGCTTGAACTGCCGGATAGCCTCTGCGCTCGTGGGCTTGACCGCGTCCGCGACCACCAGTACGCCGCGAGCCTCGCCATCCCATGCCACCAGGACCGCGGTTTGGCCATTCTTTTCTGCTGCTGATTTTGCGTGAGCAAGACGAGCAGCCGGCGCTATCGCCCAATCAGCGAGAAGCGTATCGCGGCCGACCAGGGCCGCGTGGCCGTCAACAACTCCCTGAACGCCCTTGCCCTCGACATTAGCGAACGACTCTACCGGGGGAAGCTCCCCGATGCGCTGGGTGGCTCCCTTGGCGATCGCTTGAGCGATGGGATGCTCGGACGCTTCTTCGAGCGTACCTGCAACCCGAAGCAGCTCATCCTCAGTGGTACCGTCCGCCGTGATGACGTCGAGAAGGGTCATCTTTCCGCTCGTAACGGTGCCCGTCTTGTCGAGGACGATCGTGTCTACCTTCCGGGTTGACTCGAGAACCTCGGGTCCCTTGATGAGGATTCCAATCTGGGCACCTCGTCCCGTTCCCACGAGCAGAGCTGTGGGTGTTGCGAGACCGAGGGCGCACGGGCAAGCGATGATGAGCACGGCTACGGCCGCGGTGAACGCTGCTGTCGCCGAGAATCCGAGCGCGAACCAGGTGGCCAGCGTCGCAAGTGCGATGAGGAAGACGATCGGTACGAAGATGCCGGAAATTTTATCTGCGAGGCGCTGTACTTCGGCTTTGCCCGATTGTGCGTCCTCAACAAGCTGAGCCATTTGTGAGAGTTGAGTGTCGCTGCCAACTCGGCTTGCTTGAACCCGAAGACGCCCTCCCGCGTTGACGGTCGCCCCGACAACAGCGTCGCCAACGGTGACCTCAACAGGTACGGATTCTCCGGTGAGCATAGACGCATCGACTGCTGAACTGCCCTCGATTATGATTCCGTCTGTGGCTATCTTCTCTCCTGGGCGCACAATGAACTCGTCACCAACTGCAAGATCTTCGACGGGAATGTTCGTCTCCGCGCCGTTTCGAATTACCGCTACCTGTTTTGCGCCGAGTTCTAATAACGCACGCAGTGCCGCTCCGGCCTGTCGCTTAGAACGTTTTTCGAAATATCTGCCTGCGAGTACGAACATGGTCACCGCCGAGGCGACCTCCAGGTAGATGTTTGACGTACCGTCGGATGGTGCGATGGTGAATTCGAAGGGATGCGTCATCCCTGGCATTCCCGCCATTCCGAAAAAGAGGGCATAGAGAGACCAGAGGAACGCAGCCGAGGTGCCGACAGATACCAGCGTATCCATCGTTGCCGCACCGTGGCGAAGGTTGGTCCAGGCCGCTTTGTGGAACGGCCAGCCTGCCCAGACGATCACCGGTGAGGCGAGGGTGAGAGATGCCCATTGCCAGTAAGTGAATTGAAGCGCAGGGATCATCGCCATCGCGATAACGGGAATCGACAGGATGACGCTGCCAATGAGTCGGTTGCGCAGGCCTACAAGTTCCAGATCTGGAGCGTTCTCGCTATCGTTCTGCTTCGCGTTTGGCGGTGCAGGGAGCGTTGCCGTATAGCCCGTTTTTTCGACTTCGGCGATGATCGATTGCGGATCGGTGTCAACGGGAATGCTCACGCGCGCCTTTTCGGTGGCGTAGTTGACAGCGGCGGAGACTCCGTCGAGTTTGTTGAGCTTTTTCTCGATCCGCATGGCGCACGAGGCGCACGTCATGCCACCAATCTCAAGCTCGAGTTGGTTTGTCGTGCCGTTCATTGTTGTTGATCGTTTCTGGTCGTGGCTTGTCAGAGCCGAGGTGTGTGGTGTGTTAAGCCCGGACGGCTGAGTAGCCAGCTTCCTCGACAGCAGCAATAATGAGTGCGTCGTCGATGGGGTTTTCCGAGGGGTTTTCGCTGGTAACGATCAGTTTTCCGGTGGCGGCTGATACCTTTACCGCTGTTACTCCCTGAACTTCGGTTACCTCTTCCGTGACTGACATTTCGCAGTGTCCGCAGGTCATGCCGGTTACTTGGAATTCGGTGATTGTGGTCTGTGCCATGATTGAGTCCTATCGTTTGATACCCTGCAGGGGTATTATTGAATAATTCAAACATACCCCCATGGGGTATGTGAGTCAACCCCGGGCAATAAGATTCTTGGGAAATTTTCTCCGGGATACGCACGCGTCAGATTAGTCGGTCCTAGTCGGGGTCGCATCCTGCGGTGGCTGGCCGAAAACCTCTGCAGGGTGCGCTACGAAAGTCTGTTTCGTTAACCTGGCAGACATGATCCGATCAAGGCGAAACCAGCGGGGAGCGTTCCGCAGCCTGCACCAGGCGACCGCGTACCAGGTACCGCGTGTGCGGGCAAGTAGGTGTGGCTCGATCTGACGCCGCGAGATAGCGCCCTGAGCATCCAGATAATCGATCGTTACCACCAGGGAATCCGTCATGCCTTGCTCTATCTGTTTCACGGTCTTGTTCGGTTCGGCATGAGACTCTCGAATCCAGATCCGACCGGCGAGCGCGTGCACGGCATCCCGCTGCTGTGGCCCGAGGGAATCCATGATCTTTGCCAGCGCTTCGCGTCCGGCGGTGGCGTAGGGCCCAGCGGAGTGGACCGAGAGCGCGACGGCGACGGCCGTAGCCTGCTCCGCGGTGAAATTGACCGGGGGAAGTGTCGCCGAGGCATCAACGACGTAGCCCCCGCCGGGGCCAGGGGTTGCCCACACCGGAAGTCCCGCCTGTTGCAGAGCGGAAATGTCGCGCTTGATCGTGCGGGTGCTGGTCTCGAAGCGTTCCGCCAGTTCTGTGGCAGTCCGGCCGCGGCCGTCCGCCCTGCGTAGTTCCTCTCGGATCGCGTAGAGTCGATCGGTTCGATTCACGAGTGAGCAGCCAGCAGCGCTGCCGCTATCGTGGCGAGATTGTTATTTTTTCCGGTCATAAAATAATGGTGACATAATGATGTCATCATATGTCCGTGAAACTATCTTTATGACGAAAAGCACAGATACCAAAACATTCATTTTGCTGCCAGGCTACTGGCTCGGCGCGTGGGCCTGGGACGAGGTGGGGCAGGCGCTGAGCGCCAGGGGGCATAGCGTGTTCGCGATGACCCTCCCCGGGCTGGAGGGCGAGCCTGGCATCCACCTTATCGATCAGATAGACGCGGTTACTCGAGAGGTTCGGGCCATGAAGCGTCCAGTGGTGCTGGTCGCGCATAGCGGGAGCGGCGCGGTTGCCAGCGGCGTGATCGACAGGGTTCCCGAGTTCATCGAGCACCTGATCTTTGTCGACAGCGGACCTTCCGGCGATGGCGCGATTGCCCGGCCCAACCTGCCGGAAGCCGCGACAGAGATCCCGCTGCCGCCCTGGGAAACTCTCGCGGCCGAAGGCTCAAGCCTAGAGGATCTCGATGAGGGGATGCTCACCCGCTTCCGCCGCCAAGCTGTTCCGCACCCGGCGGGCCCGGCTCGAGACCCGCTCGCCCTGAGCAATCCTGCGCGGTACGAGTTACCGGTGACTCTGATCTGCTGCTCGCTCTCGGCGGCGCAGATTCGGGAGTTCGCGGCTGCGCAGCATCCAATGTTTGCCGATGTGAACCGTTTCTCTCGTCTGAGCTATCGTGACCTGCCGACCGGTCACTGGCCGATGTGGTCGCGCCCGCGGGAACTCAGCGAATTGCTAGTCGAGACGATTGTGTGAGCCGCCCCGAGGGAACATATCGAGGTAGAGGGCTAGCACGCGGTCGTTTGCCGCGCGTTCCCCGATTGAGACGCGCACTCCCTCGTCAAGGAACGGCCTGACCGAGATCGCGTTGTCGGCGCAGAGTTGGGTGAACGCGGCAGACCGGTCGCCCAGGGGGAGCCAGACGAAATTCCCTTGGGCGTCCGGAACACCGGCACCCGCTTCTAAGAGGGCATCGACGAGTGCCTGTCGTTCGCGCACCGTGGCGTCGACACGTTCCAGCACACGAGGGAGGTGTCTTAGCGAGGTGATGGCAGCGACTTGACTCACCTGCGGAACGGAGAACGGTACGGCAATCGTTGCCAGGTATTGGGTGATGTGTTCGTGCGCGATACAGAAACCTACGCGAAGAGCAGCGAGTCCGTGGGCCTTTGAGAATGTGCGAAGCACAACGACGTTCGCGAATTGCCGGTACACACTTATCGCGTCGAGCCGGTCTTCGCCTCGCACGTACTCCACGTAGGCTTCGTCCAGAATTACCATCACATTCGCGGGTACGCGGTTCAGGAAATCTATCACTTCCGTGTGGGTGAGGGCTGGGCCGGTGGGGTTGTTGGGGGTGCACAGGATGATGATTTTGGTGCGTTCCGTGATCGCGTTGAGCATCCCCTCAAGATCATGGGCATAGTTGCTGGTCAACGCGACGGGAACCGCCGCAGCGCCCGTCGCTCCCACAGAGATCGGGTACGATTCAAAGGAACGCCAGGCGTAGATGACCTCATCGGACACGCCCAGTTCGTCTCTGCCTGCAAACGCCTGGATGATGTCGTTCAGCACGGCTAGGCTCCCTGTGCCCGCAACTATGTTGTCGACGGGCACCTCGAGAAGCTGGGCGAGTTCTTCGCGGAGGGGAAGTGCGCTGGGATCGGGATAAATGTTGTACGTGGCGGCCTCAGCTACGGCCTCGATGACCTCGGGCAGAGGGCCGAACGGCGTCTCGTTTGAGGAAAGCTTGTAGCCGGTCAGTCCCGGAACCGATCGTACCGGTTTTCCGGGACGGTAACGGGGCAACCTCACGATATCCGGTCTGGCCTGAACGAGACACCCGTCTGTGGAACTGTTTGCGGGTTTAGGGGAGCGCGAGGCTATTGAGGCGGGTGAAGCAGTCATAAGAATCCTTTGAATACGGTTGAGGAGATGGCTATGTGATTGTGATGGTTTAGCCCACTGTCGCGAATTGACCGGTTTGCTCCGCGGTATATTCCGGCGGGTAAATCATTGCCGACGGAGGGTTCATTGTCCGTTTTGCCCACGGGTAATAGATTGCGAAGGTGACGATCATCGAAACTATCCACGAGATATCGAGCCCCCCAAAGAGCTGGGAGAGGAAGCCGTTGTAACTGCCAAGCATGCTATAGGTCTCGTTGGTGAGGAACGGAATCTGGATAAGAATACCGATCGCGTATGAGGTGAGGGCCACTTTGTTGACCGAACCGTAACGGCCTTTCCTGTTGTACAGGGCGGGGATATCAACGCGTTCCTTAGAGATGAGGTAGTAATCCACGAGGTTGATGATGCTCCATGGGATAAAGACGGCAAGCAGGAGGAGCACAAAATTTTTGAAGTTGTTGAGGAAGTCAGCGCTCGCAGCAATCGCAATCACCATCGTGATAGCAACGAACACGACGATATAGATTGATCTGGCTTTGGGGGAAATCCGAGTGCGATCATTAAAACTGGTAATCGCGGTGACCGTGCACATGATCCCGCCGTATGCGTTGAGCGTGTTGACAGTCAGCTTACCCACGATGATCACCAGATAAATGGCAAAGGCGGCGAAGGCAGGGCCAGCCAGCTGTCCGAGGTAAGCTACAGGGCTTCCGAGCAGGTCAGCTCCGGACACAGCACCGATCAGGACACCCATGGTCATCGAAATCTGAGTTCCTGTCACACTCCCCGCAAACGTTGCCCAGAATGTCTTCGATACCGGGGTGTCCGCCGGAAGGTACCGTGAATAGTCAGCGACGTAGGGGGCATAGGTCATCTGCCAGCTTGCTCCGAGTGTGACACAAATCATGAATGTCGCAATGTTCGCGTTTCCCACGCCTATTGTTGCCGCAACGTCGTAGTTAGTGAAGAGTTGCACGAGAAGATACGCGAACCCTACGGTGCCCAAGATCGTGGCAACGCGGCCCATGATATGGATGAGCCGATATCCAAAGATCGAGATAACGGCTGTCAACGCGCCAAAGATGAGGATGCCGACCACAGGCGGTTGGCCGTCTGGGGTTTCGATGCCGAGAACGCGATTGATCGCGTCCCCGGAAAGCACCGCGCCAGTGGACGCAAAGCCGATGTACATACAGATGACAAGGATGAGAGGGAGAGTCGCACCACGTACACCAAATTGAACCCGGCTTGAGATCATCTGCGGCAGGCCCATTCGTGGGCCCTGGGCCGAGTGGAGCGCCATCGAGACGCCGCCGATGACGTTACCAAGAAGGAGCGCAAAAATCGCGAGGAGCGGTTCCGCCTGGAAAATAGCGACGGCGATGAGCCCCGTAACGATTGCCGTGATTTGCATATTTGCGCCAAACCACAGGGTGAATTGGCTTATCGCGCGACCATGGCGTTCGTTTTTAGGAACCATGTCGATTGTTCTTTGTTCAACGGTTGGTGGTGCAGTCGCTGTTTCTGCTGCATCTATGTGACTCGTCATTGTGCCAGATCCTTACATTGTTTAGACGTAGATCATCTTTGATCGTTCCAAGTGTTGGAAACGATACTAGGTAGAGAGCCGACTATGAGGGAAGGCATCTAATCTTATGTCTGATATGCGAGACATTCACGTGGGCATGATGAATTCGGCACAGCAAGGACAATCCCGAGGATTCTAACCTTATATACGAAAGGGTCCCAGGACTACTTTCCCGGGACCCTAACGTTTTAAGCTGTCGCTTTACTGAGCAGCCTGTCCTCCTGTGCGGCGGCGAGCCAGGAACACAAATCCCGCAGCGAGCATGATGAACGCACCGATCATCATGAATCCGTCGGACTCAGCGCCTGTGTTTGTGAGCGTTGCGGAACTGACCGGACCGGTAGCTCCAGAGCTGCCAGCCCCACCAATAAGCGGTGAGCTCGATGCCACCGTTACCTCGGTCCAGCCGATGATGTTGTTTACAGAGTCGAGCACAACAACACGATGCACTCCGGGAGTGGCATCCTCAGGAATTCGAGCGGAAACCGCTCCCGTGCTTGGAACCTGTGTCCAGCCGTTCGAGATGCCCACGGGGGTAGAGTGCATCCAGACGCTGATCCAGGTCTTCGCGAGCGTACTACCCGCATAAACGGTGATCGTATCGCCAGGAGCCACAACATCGGGCGAAACTGTTATCAGATTCTTTTTAGCTGCCGTGAATTTATCCTCCGTGACGGGGACCGGGTCCACGGACGGCTTCTCTGGATTTTCGGGCTCGATCGGGCCAACCGTCACCTCAACGGGAATCTTGACGACAGTCCCCGACGGCTGAGCCGTGACCACGATCGTTCCTGAGGATGTCGCCCGCGCAGGCACGGTAACAGCGAGATTAGCTGCGCCTTCTGCGACTGTTACCCCGTCAATAAGGGGGATGCTCGGGGTTCCATCAGCGCTCACCCAGGCGGCAGAGAGCGTCTTGTTCTGAGGGCTACCAAGAGAGGTCAGATCCAGTCCCGAAATCTTGGCCGATACCGCAGCGCCTGGTTTCACCGGCGACGCAGTGACATCTGTGACCGATGCCGAGAGCCGTGCGAACGATGGGGCGACCTTCGGATGTGCCTTGAGATAATCGATCCAGGCATCCCTGTCGATCAGGCCCGAGTCTTTCGCATCTGTTCCATTCTTGAACTCGCGGAAGTTATCGCCGCCCTCAAGGAGGAAGCTAAACGAGCCGATGCGGTAGCTTGCCGTCGGATTGAGTTGCTTACCGTCCACCCATACACCGGTCACCCGGTCGCCTTGAGCTCGGGCAGAATCAAACGTGTACTGCACATTTTGTGACAGGCCGAGCTTCAGGAAGGGGCGTGACGATATCTCTTTGCCCTGCGCATCCGTCTGCCATTGCTGTTCGAGAACAGCCTTGAACTGCGCGCCTGTGAGGCTGGTGGTCCAGAGATTGTTGACGAAGGGCAGCACAGCGTTAGCACCGGCATACGTGATCTCGCCGTTGGCGCCGTAGCGCAGATCCGAGCGGAGACCTCCGGGATTGACCACCCCGATAGTCGCCCCGCCCCGATCCGCTGAGCCGAGGCTGGAGACGAGCGAATCGGCTACCAAGTTGCCCAGCGAAGATTCGGCCCCGCGGTTGTCGCGGTTTCCGCCAGTGTACTTACCGTCCACATAGCTTCCGCCGGCAAACGCCGTGGTGATGTCGTTCGAGACAGAGCCGATGACCTCGTTGCCGACGATCGCGGCATCCGCAAGTGCCTTATCGACCACGGTCTTCACCTGCGCTACCCGGGGGTACGTGCTGACCAGATCGGTATCGCTCGTCGTTGTCCTCGGGACGTTACGGGCTGTGTAATTGGTGACATCCTTTGTGTCGGAGTCGACGGCCAGAACAACCTGTCCGATGTTTTCGCCGTAGCTTCCGGTCTGTAACACGGGGCGAGTCTTACCGGAGACGCCTGGAATCGAAGCATCCCACGCATATTGTTTGTGGGTGTGGCCGGTGAAGATGGCGTCCACATCCGGCGATGTTACGGTGACGATCCGAGCAAAAGCACCGCCAGCCAATATCTCCCGAAGCAGGTTTGCCCCGTCGGGCGTACCGGCTCCGGCGCCCTCATGATATTCGGCGACGATGACATCGGCCTCACCGTTCGCGGGGTCGCCATCGCTCAGTTGAGCGGCAACCCGGTTTACCGCGGCAACGGGGTCTCCAAAGCTCAGGTCGGCGATGCCGCTGAGGGAGACCAGAGACGGTGTCTCTTCCGTTACGGCCCCGATCACGCCTACCTTGACGCCGTCGACCTCGAAGATCGCGTACTCGTCCATCGCGGGAGTCGTCGTACCCTTTTCGTAGACGTTGGCACCCAGGTAATCGAACTTTGCGTTTCGGTCGCCTGCAGGCCCTATTATTCGATCGTTTAGGTCGGCAAACCCTGTATCGAACTCGTGGTTGCCCACAGCGCTCGCCTTGAGCCCCAGGATATTAAGGAGGTCGATGGTGGGCTGATCGCCCTTGCTCGATGATGCGAAGAGGGATGCTCCGATGTTGTCTCCGTCAGAGAGCATCAGAGTGTTCGCCTCGCCTTTTTCCGCCTTCAACGCCTCGATTGTTCCGGCGAACTTTACCGTGTTGCCATCGATGCGCCCGTGGAAGTCGTTGATGTTGAGGAGGTTGATCTCCACCTCACTCTTAACGGGTTCGTTGAGGTCGATCCCGACGATAATCGGGTCGTGATCGCTCGAACGGTAAGGATTCGCCTCGTAGAAATTTGTCGCATTGTAGTTGTAACGGCTGTATTCCAGCGCGATCGATTCTCCCGAGTTGATGTTCCAGATATCCGTACCCGAAACGTTCGAGAGCGCACCCGCTGAGGCCAACACGTGGTCTAGCGACCCGCTTGCGCCGCTGAACGAGTAGCTGTACTTACCCGTTGCTGAACCGAGATCGGTGTAGCCCGCAAGTGCGAGGGTGGCGATAGGGTCCTCTTGGGTATAAGCGTTGAAATCACCAAGAAGAAAGACCTTATCCGTGCCCAACGATGACTGCAGGTCAGAAGAGAACTGCGCAAGAGCCGTTGCCTGAGCTACTCGCGAGGCGTTCGAGGCTCCCTGCCCGTCACCGGTATCTGCATCAGCACCCGAACCGGAACCCTTGGACTTGAAGTGATTCGCGATCGCGATGAACGTATCACCGCTTTCTTTCCCGAGCTCGGCAAATTGCTGTGCAAGAGGTCTGCGGGCGTTGTTGAAGGCGGTTCCTGTCAGGAGGATCTGTGAATCTCCGACGGGGGTCACCTCATCCTTCTTATAGATGAATGCCGTGCGGATGACATCTTCCTGGGCGATAGGGGGGAGGGCGCTCGGCGACCGCACATAGTCCCAGGGCTTTCCGTCTCCAGCTGCGTCGGAAGCGTCGTTCAGCGCATCAGTAAGAGTCTTCAGTGCACTATCACGGTTCTTACCGAACTTTGCTGAGTTCTCAATCTCTTCCAGGGACACGACATCGGCGCCGAGGGCACTGATAGCAGAGACAATCTTTGCTTGCTGTCGTGCGAGGTTGGCCGCGTCCGCAGCTCCGCGGGCATCGCATCCCGAATTCACGGTGATCTTATTGCCGTCGCGGTCCGTGTAGAAGGTGCAACCGGAGACGGAATCACCCGTTGTTGTGAAATAATTCAAGACATTGAAGCTCGCGAGCGTGATGTCCCCACCAACCGAGGCTGGGGAATCAGTCCGAACGTTCGAAAAAGAAGCTGGCTGAACGGTCCCTGCGTTAGTAGCGGTGAGTTGTGTCGTGGGCTGAAACTTCCAGGCGTTGTTTCGGTAATCGAAGATCACTGCAGAGTTGAATGTCACAGCTCCGCCAACGCTCACCGGCTTTTCGGTTGAGACGTAGGGGAGCGGGGTGTTCTTGGCTGTTGTGAGGAAGTTGGCTGACGAACCGTCGTCGAGCGTGACGGCCCTCGCACCGTTTGCGGCAATCGCAGCCGTGTATTCGGGGGTACCAGGACGTGCGATCTCGGTGGGAGTGATCAGAGGTGACGTACCCGATGCAAGGCCGATTTCAGCGTATTGATTCGTGGTGTAGGTGCTGCTGACGGTGAAGTCTCCCCGGGGCGCCAGAAGCATACCCTCGAACGATTCGCGCTGCTCAGCGTTTGCCGGAAGTTCGACCAGCGCGGGGCTCGGGGCGGTGGCTGGCGTGGAGAGCTTTGTCAGGTCAGACGAACCCGCAACCGCTATCTGGGTGAGGCCGAAGTACTCGCTGACTACGCCTGTTACCTGCACGTAATCCCCGATGGCGACGCTGGCGACGGTGTTCGGCGAAGAAACAAAAAGCGCGTCGGATGCCGCATGGCTGCTCGCATCCACGCTGCCCCCGGTGCCGGGAGTCTGAATGTAGTATCCGTTGAACCCTCCGGTGGGGTAGGTCGCCGTAACCACGCCTGTGGTTTTGACCGTCTGGCCAGCGAGAGGGGATTGATCCCCAGAACCCTGGACCTGAGCGATTGTTACGGTCGTTGGTGGGTCAACCGGGCCTGGTGGGTCAACCGGTGGGACGGGGGGAGTCGGACTTGTCGAGCTCTGCGGCGTAATTGTCGCCGGGTGCGTGAAGTCGGCCAGATTGTTATCGGTATCGATAAAGTTGGTGCGGGCCAGAGAATTGGGTACCGCGTTTGCGCCGGTCACGGGGACTGGCGCGCCTTCGAAAGTTGCTGCAGCCCCGTAGCCGAGCATGTCTTTAATGTTTGCCGTACCTGCGACGTTTCCGGCGCCAGCCGTCACCGGGGCAGTGCTCGACGAGAGGAAGATCTGGCCCGTCGTACCGCTGGGTGCGAGACTAATTGACTGATCGGGTGCTGGCAGGTCTGCGCCGACAGCGCCGTTCCCACTCATTGATACGAGGAAGTAGCCTGTGGCGGGGATCGTGCCAGAAAGACTAGCTATTCCACTGCCCGTGACAGCGGATATATTGGTGCTCGCGCGATACTGGATCGACCATCCGGCTAGCGATACTGCGCTGTCCGTCGGATTGTACAGTTCGATGAACTTTGTGTTGTAGGCAGCGTTGGCGCTGCCAGCCTTAAGATAAACCTCGTTGATGATGACATCCGAGCCTGCGGCGTTTGCGGAGGCAGGGGTTGCGTTAACCGGGGCGACGAGTGGGGCTGCCGCCAGCCCGAGAGTAAGCGCGGCGGCAAGAATGCCACGGATTGTGAACCTCGGTGTCGTCGAATCGACCGTGTGGTGTGACCGTACCTGCCGAGGCTGCGCTGAATGATTCTCGCGTGGGCTGGGGGTGTCAGACATGTATCTCCCTGTTTCGTGGGCCTGAGTGCTGATAGATATGCGTTGCCAATGATAGGGAGCGTATGTGTACATCTGGCGAACCCCACATTGCGCGCCGGTAAACAGACTATTGTCTTAGTCGCCCCGCCCGCGAGTTATCGGTTTCAGAGGAATCTTATGAGTTTTCTCGGAAAAAGATGAATGTCCTTGTAAGACACTACTCAAGATGATATTAGATGGTCATGGCGCTTACAAGGCAGAGAGGACCGCAACGTCTTCTGCGCTTAGGTCGATGCGCGCGGAGGTCATCAGCGCCTCGAGCTGCTCCGTGTTTCGAGCGCTGGCCAGGGGCGCTACGACCGTCGGTTGCTGGCGAAGCCACGCCAGCGAAATGCTGGCAACGCTGACACCGTGGGTAGCTGCAAGAGAATCTAGCGCAGCGAGAACTCGCAGACCGCGCTCGTTGAGGTAGGCACTGGCTCCGTCGGCGCGCGGGCTCTCAACGCTCTCGCCCCTGTATTTTCCCGTGAGAAATCCCTGCGCAAGAGAGAAATAGGGAAAAACTCCGAGCTGGTATGTCTCAGCTCGAGTCTGCAGCTCCTTTTCAAATTCTCGCTCCATGAGGTTGAAGTGGGGTTGGAGGGCGACGGGGCGATAGAAAGCGTTCTGCTCAACCACGCGCATCCACTCGTCGATGCGTTCGGCGCTGTAATTGGAGATCCCGATATAACGTACTTTTCCAGCCTCAACCAGTTCGTTGAGGGCAGAAATAGTCTCCTCGAGAGGAACTGTCTTATCGTCGAAATGTGCGTAGTACAGGTCGATGTAATCGGTGTCTAGTCGGCGAAGCGAGGCCTCAGCAGCCGCCCGGATATTGAGCCCTGCGAGACCTTCGTACTTGGGGTGCGTGCTCACCTTCGTTGCAATCACCACATCGTCGCGATTGCCGCGAGCATCCATCCATTTCCCGATCACGGTCTCGCTTTCGCCGCCAACGTGTCCGGCAACCCAGTGGGAATAGCCGTCCGCGGTATCAACAAGATTGCCGCCGCCAGCAACGAATTCATCGAGCACGCTGAAAGAATCTGCCTCGTCCGCCGTCCACCCGAAAACGTTACCGCCGAGTGCGAGCGGATAGATTTCGATATCGGATGTTCCGATTCTGCGATTCTGAACGGTCGTCTCGGTCATGGCATTTCCTAACTAAATATGATCTTGGCGGTGAACCGTTGCCTCACCGGCAGTCTAATGATAGACCTAGATTAGTCGGTCGTTATTTTCATAGCGGAGGCTGGAGAGAGAAGGTGCATTATGCTCGGTCAGAGTCACGCGTTCAGCGGTTTTTCTGTGGATGACATCGAAGCGGCGGAACATTTCTATCATGAAGTTCTTGGTCTTGCCGTCTCGTACGATAATGGGATGCTGCTCATTCACCTCGGTGGCAGCGTTCCCGTGCTCGTCTATGCAAAACCCGATCATGTCCCAGCGACCTTCACTATCCTGAACTTTCCGGTCGATGATGTCGAGATAACGGTAGATGCTCTCATGGAACGGGGCATCATCTTCCAGAGATATGACGGGACCGATGACAAGGGCATCCAGCGAGGGTACGGTCCCGATATCGCCTGGTTCGCGGACCCCGCTGGAAACATCTTGGCTGTACTCGACTCGAAACCGATGTAGGCCGGGCAGCGGGCATCTTTGTCGCCATGTGCCGCCTCCCCAAAGATGCGAAGATAGACGGGTGAGCCAAAACGCCGGACTTCCCGCTGCCCTTTCTGATCTTCGAGAGATGGGGATGCGCGACCCCGACGCCGTGTTCTCCTCATTTACGAGTTGGGCCGAGTCCACTGGCATCAGCCTGTACCCCGCCCAAGAGGAAGCGATTATGGAGATCGTGTCGGGATCCAACGTGATCCTTTCCACTCCGACGGGAACCGGTAAGTCTCTCGTGGCGATGGGGGCGCATTTCGCCGCCCTCGCGACGGACGAACGCACCTACTACACGGCCCCTATCAAGGCGCTCGTGAGCGAGAAGTTTTTTGCGCTCGTGGCGGCCTTCGGTCCCGAGAATGTCGGCATGGTTACGGGCGACTCCGCGGTGAACGCGGATGCACCGATCATCTGCTGCACGGCTGAAATCCTGGCAAATCAGGCTCTTCGTTATGGGGACGAGGCAAATATTGGCCAGGTAGTGATGGACGAGTTTCACTACTACGCGGATCCCGAACGCGGCTGGGCTTGGCAGGTTCCGCTGCTCGTTATGCGGCATACCCAATTTATCCTGATGTCAGCGACACTCGGAGACGTCACCGAGCTCGCCGCAGACCTGACTCGCCGCACCGGGCGGCCAACCGCCGAGGTTACGGGCAGCGTCCGCCCCGTGCCACTCAGTTACGCCTATGCCACGACTCCCGTGCAGGAGACCATCGAGGAGCTGATGCACGCCGATCGCGCGCCCATCTACGTGGTGCATTTCGCCCAGGCAGCCGCGGCCGAACGGGCGCAATCGCTCACCAGCCTGAAGCTTATCTCGCGTGAGCAACGGGATGAGATCGCAGAGGCTCTCGGCGAGTTCAAGTTCACCACGGGCTTTGGTAAGACGCTGTCTCGCCTTGTCCGCGCCGGGATCGGTGTGCATCACGCGGGGATGCTTCCGCGTTACCGCCGCCTGGTCGAGCAGCTCGCGCAGCGCGGCCTGATGAAGGTGATCTGTGGAACAGACACCCTCGGCGTCGGAATTAACGTGCCCATCCGCACCGTGCTACTGAGTGGCCTCACCAAATACGATGGCGTCAAGATGCGTCAGCTCAACGCGCGCGAGTTTCACCAGATCGCGGGCCGTGCGGGCCGTGCCGGGTATGACACCGCGGGTGACGTCGTGCTCCAGGCGCCCGAGCACGAGATCGACAATATCAAGATGATCCAGAAGGCGGGGGACGACCCCAAGAAGAAGCGCAAGCTGATTCGGAAGAAGGCTCCGCAGGGCTTCGTCTCGTGGGGTGAACCCAGTTTCGAGCGGATTATCGAGGCAACGCCGGAGACTCTCGCGAGCAGTATGGTGATCACACACTCGATGATCCTCAACGTGATCGCCCACGGGCGTGACGCATTTGACACGGTCAAGGCGCTCGTCTTCGACAATCACGAGCCCAGGGCTAGGCAATACGAGCTGGCTCGCCGCGCGATCGCGATCTACCGCACGCTGCGTGCCGCCGGGATAGTCGAACAATACGAGGATTCCGAAGGCAAGACCCAGTATCGCCTCACGGTCGATCTCCAGGCCAACTTCGCGCTCAACCAGCCGCTCTCGCCCTTCGCTATCGCGGCCCTCGAGTTGCTCGACGAGGAAGCACCGACCCACGCGCTCGACGTTATCTCCGTTATCGAGTCCACCCTCGAGGATCCTCGGCCCATCGTCGGGGCTCAGCAATTCCTGGCGCGCGGCGAGGCGGTCACCGCGATGAAGCAGGAGGGTATCGAGTACGACGAACGCATGGAACTGCTCGATCAGGTCACGCATCCCAAGCCCCTCGATGAGCTGCTGAGTGCCGCCTTCGAAATGTATGCTGCCGAGCGGCCCTGGGCGCGCGACTTCGAACTGCGTCCCAAGTCGGTCGTGCGCGATATGTACGAGCGGGCGATGACCTTCACCGAGTACGTCTCCTTTTATAAGATTTCCCGTTCAGAGGGGCTCGTGCTGCGTTACCTCTCCGATGCCTATCGCGCGATCAGCCAGTCTGTTCCCGCCGAGAAGAAGAGCGAAGAATTGCTCGACATTATCGAGTGGCTCGGCGAGCTGGTACGTCAGGTAGATTCGAGCTTGTTGGACGAGTGGGAAGAGCTCGCGCATCCCGATCCATCGAGACATGAAGAGCAGACTCACGCCTTGCCGCCTGCACCGCGCAACATCCTGAGCAACCGGCGCGCTTTCTTCGTGCTGATCCGCAACGAGATGTTCCGCCGCGTGCAGTTGGCAGCATTCGACAGGCTCGAGGAACTGGGCGAGATCGACGGCGAGTCCGGCTGGGATGCGGATCGATGGGGGGATGCTCTCGACGATTACTTCGACGAGCACGATTCCCTGGGGTCCGGTCCCGCTGCCCGCGGCCCGCAGCTGATCGTCATCGATGAGTCCCCGGCGTCGACCGACGGGGTGTGGCGCGTTCGGCAGATCTTCGAGGACCCTGCCGGTGACCACGATTGGGGGATCAACGCCGAGGTAGATCTGGCGGCTTCGGTAGAACAGGGTGAGGCTGTGATTCGCGTGACTCATGTGGGCCTTTTGGAGGTATCTTGATCAAGGGTTTCGCTCAAAACCCTACTGACGGGGTCCGAATCTCCTACGAGGTCGATGGTCCTGTCGCTGATTCCGGCTGTCCCAGTATCCTGTTCCTGCACGGTTCTGGGCTGAGTAAGGCTAGCTGGCGTGGTCTCGGCTATGTACGGGCCTTTCGCGAAGACTATCGGGTGATCACGGCGGATCTGCGGGGGCACGGACTGAGCGATAAACCGCACGATATGGCATCCTATTCGCGCGAGTTGTTTGCGGGGGATATCGAGGCCGTTCTTGACGCTGCGGGGGTGGCGGCGGCGCATATCGTCGGTTACTCTGTCGGCGCTCGCCTCGCACTCGAGATGGTGGCGTCCCGCCCGGAGCGGATTCTGAGTGCGGTCCTCCTGGGCGGATCTCCGGCGCCGATGGCGGGCCAGGTGGCTAGCCTGTTCTTTCCCGACTACCTTCGTGCTCTCCGCGCGGGAGGGATGCCCGCGTTCATCGCGGGGTGGGAGGCCCAGGCGGGGAGTCCCCTCGATCCGTCAACCCGCGGCGTCTTCGAGCGCAATGATCCCCTCGCGCTCGCGGCTTACTTTGAGCACAGCGATGCTGAGCCTGGGATGTCCGACGATATTCTCGTGCACGTGCAGACACCGACCCTGTGGATGGCCGGGAGTCGAGATAACCCGCGCTGCGCCGATTCCGAGCGGGCGGCCTCGATAATGGATGCTCGTTTCGTGCGGCTTGAGGGCCGAAATCACGGGACCACCCTCTTTCCTTCGGCTGAGGTCATCGCCGAGATACGGGCATTTATCGGGGCGGTTGATTCTGGTGCGGTTAGGGCGGGCTGGCACGGATGAACCGGGGAGAATTTGTGCCTCTCGCCCCTAAGTTCTGTGCAAGGGATGCCCTCGACGTCGCGCCCGAGATACTTGGCGCGCTTTTCACGACGCGGGTAGACGGTGAGGCCGTTACCGTTCGTTTGACTGAGGTCGAGGCCTATCACGGGCTCGGAACCGGGGATAGACCTGATCCCGGTTCTCATGCCCGGATGGGCATGACACCCCGAAACAGTGTGATGTTCGGCGACCCCGGGCGGCTTTACGTATATTTCAATTACGGGATGCATAGCGCCGTCAACCTCGTCTGTTCTGAGCCTGGGCGACCCTCGGCGGTGTTGTTTCGAGCTGGTGAGGTGGTGGCCGGTGTCGAGTGTGCGCGCCGTCGTAGGTCCACGAGCAAGAAGGACAGCGATTTGGCTAGCGGGCCTGGTCGTTTCGCCGTCGCGACGGGGATGCTTTATTCGACTCATAATGGAATTGAGGTTTCAGAATGCTCTCTCGCCTCGCTGCTGATCAGGAAGGATCCGGTTGCGAGGTACCGGTCAGGCCCCCGTGTCGGGGTGAGCGGTGAGGGTGGTACTGAGGAATATCCGTGGCGCTTCTGGATCGAGGGTGATCCCTCCGTGTCCCCGTATCGTCGGGCGAAGTCGCGTCGTTCGGCTAGCTGAATGGTGTGGCTGATTGTTGGAAAGCTGCGAATCTCGGATGCTGCGCTTGCTTATTAATAGAACATGTGTTCGAATGTAATGTATGCGATGGAATGCACAAAAGATCAGCTCTGAGCGACAGGACACCCTTCCTGGCTTAGCACGGCTCAACAACCTGGTGCGGTCCGTCCGCACGCCGGATTTCGCGGGTATTACCTTTCACGAAGTGCTTGCAAAGAGTGCGCTGAACAGGGTTCCCGGCCAATCGAGCATGCCCTTCGGCTGGACGGTGAACCCTTATCGGGGCTGCTCGCACGCCTGCGTGTACTGCTTTGCTCGGTCGTCACATACCTATCTTGATCTGGATGAGGGTAAGGACTTTGACTCGCAGGTTATCGTGAAGGTGAATGTTGCAGAGGTCCTGGCCAAAGAACTTGCGAAGCCGACCTGGGGGAGGCACGCTGTAGCTCTGGGAACAAACACCGACCCATATCAGCGAGCCGAGGGTAGATACTCGCTCATGCCTGGAATTATCGACGCGCTCGCTAGTTCCGGCACCCCAATGTCGATCTTGACGAAGGGAACCCTGCTTCGACGAGATATTCCCTCGCTTGTGGATGCCTCATCACAGATCCCCGTCGACATCGCCATGTCCGTTGCCATCTATGACGACGAGCTACAGCGCTCGATCGAGCCGGGCACGCCGTCGGCCTCCGCGCGCTTAGCCACGGTGCGGGCTGCTGTGGATGCCGGGCTGCGCTGCTCCGTTTTTATGATGCCGATCCTGCCCCACCTCACGGATAGCCGCGAGCATCTCGATCGGGCTCTCGGCCTTATCTCCGAGTCGGGAGCCACAAGCGTGCTGTACACGGCGTTGCACCTGCGTCCGGGGGTGAAGGGGTGGTTTATGGAGTGGCTGGAACGAGAACATCCCCATCTTGTGTCGCACTATCAGGGTCTGTATCCGGGGACTTCGTCATACGCTCCGAAAGGCTATCGCACCTGGCTAGCTGCGAGGATAAGGCCGCTTATTCGTGCCCGCGGGCTCGAACGGGGGATCGAGGATCCAGCTACCGGGGGAGTGCGGTCGAGCGCCCTGGGCCGAGGGTTGGAATCCTCTCTGAGTCGGGCTCGGGAGGGTGTTGGTGCAACTCAATTGCCCAGCTTTCCGCCTGCAGCTCAGCCGATGCTGTTTTAGCGAATGTAGTTCGGCCCAGTTCACGTTCCGAGGCCCCTGTCGGCTAGACCCATACTCCGGAGCTGCCGCGGCGGTGGCTATCAACCAGGTGCGTATCGATTATTCCTATCGCCTCCATCAGCGCGTACATGGTGGTCGGCCCGACATACGAAAAGCCTCTCTTTCGCAACGCCTTAGAGAGGGCCACTGACTCGGGAGACTCCGTGGGGATCTCGGCGAAAGTGCGGGGTTCTGGTGTTTCCTCCGGCTGGAACGACCAGACAAAATCGACCAGCCCACCCTCGTCTCGCAGGTCTATCGTCGCCCGTGAGTTCTTGATCGTCGCACGGATCTTGCCACGGTTTCTCACGATTCGGGCATCCGCCATCAATCGGTCGACGTCGCCATCGTCAAAAGCGGCAAGCGTCTCGGGATGAAACCCGTGAAAGACCTCCCTGAAAGCATCCCTCTTACGCAGAATTGTCGCCCACGACAGTCCCGCTTGAAATCCTTCCAGGCAGATGCGCTCAAGAAGGCCCTGCTCGTCTCTGACCGGCATTCCCCACTCGGTGTCGTAGTACTCTTGCATGAGTTCATCGGACTGCGCCCACGCCGGACGCGCGAGACCGTCCTCGCCGACAATAACGTCGCTCAGAGTTTTTGTTTCATCCATCTTCTGCCCTCTATCCTCTGCTTATTTCTGATGTCTGGCCTCCATCGTCAGGAGATCTTGTTTTGCCTTGGCCCCGCCGAGATATGCCCCCAGCGACCCGTCACTGCGAACTACGCGGTGGCATGGAACCACGATGGGGAGCGGATTCGTCGCACAGGCCGTTCCGACTGCGCGCACAGCACGAGGGCTCCCCGCCGCGAATGCTACCTCAGCGTAGCTCTCAGTGTTCCCATATCCTATGGCCCCCAGATGATTCAAAACCGCCAGCCTGAAACCTCTGGATAACTGGAGGTCAAGCGGGACTGTGAAGGACGTTCTCTTCTCATGGAAATACTCATCCAGCTGTTGTGTAACGTCTTCGAAATCGCGAGGCGACGACAGGATACGCGGGCTAATCTTTCTCGCGAGCGTGTCGAGCACCTCGTCATGGTTTTCTCGCTCGAAAGCAACCCGAACCAGACCCTTCGACGTGCGAGCGAGCAGAAGCGTCCCCACGGGGCTCTCAACGGTTCGGTAGCTGAGATCCAGTAAGCCTGCGGCTGCTGCTTCGCGTCTGAGCCTGTCGTGAAGCCGAGTCAGGGTCTCCGCGTCGATGGGTAAGTGCTCGGAGCTGAGCCCTCTGAGGTGTTCTGCGTTCTGCGTCATGCTCATCAGCTCCTTGTGGATGGAATGTCGGCATCGAATAGCTGAGAGTTGCGGCGAAGGCTCGCGACCCCATCAGACGCTGAGCGCCGAGCGGCAGCAACGCTGACACCCATCAACTCTGCCACCTCAGCGTAGGGCAGACCGCCAACGTGGTGGTAGGCAACGGCCTGGCGTTGTTTCGGGGGGAGTCGATCGACGGCATCCCATAGATCGACGTTGTAATCGCCTGGAGCCTCTATGGCCGAAATAGCGCCAGTGATTGAGCCACCCTCGGGAAGCTCATCGGTCGGCAGCGCTCGACGGTTCCTGGCCCGGATTAGGTCGATGGACTTGCGATGCGCAATCGTCACAAGCCAACCCTGTACATTTGCGTCAGCGGGAAGCTGGGGATATGCAATGAGTGCGGAAAGGAACGTTTCGGACCAGGCATCCTCCGCATCGATCACACCCACGACAGCCCGGCAGGCCCGGAGCACTGTCGCGGCATGCTCCTCGATAATGCGTTCGAAAGGTTCTTTGCCCATCGCTCGTATTCCCCTAGAAAAGTTTACCGGAGACGTCGGCGGAGGGTTCTTCCAGCTCGAGCAGCATCCGCTTGCGCTCTAGGCCACCCGCATAGCCCGTAAGGCTTCCGTTGCTGCCGATCACACGGTGACAAGGGATGATGATGCTCACAGGGTTGCTGCCTACCGCTCCGCCCACCAGCCTGGCTAGATTAGGGGAGCCGAGCTCGCGAGCGATGTCGCCATAGGTGCGGGTTTCGCCGTATGGAATTCCGGCCAAGATATCCCAGACCCTGTGTTGAAAATCGCTTCCGATCGGGTTGAGGGCAACGGAGAAAACTGTCCTCTCACCCCGAAGATACTCTTCAACCTCGGTGTGTGCCTTCGCAAATACGGGTTGAGAGTCGAACGGGACTTTCTTACCCAGTGCTTCCTCTCCCGGGTTCGTCCAGTGGCCCTGGAAATAGATTGCCCTCAACGCATTGTCGTCGGCAACGAAGGTGAGGTCTCCGATTGTAGTCGGCGCGATGGCGTGCACGAGCACGGATTGTTCCGAAGCGTCTGCTTGCGACACGTCTTTCTCCTGTTCTGGCGAGAGCAATGCGGTGGTTACTACCCTATGCCCGGGTGAGCGGTCTTGCCTTCCCCACCTGTAAACGTCGGAGCGTAATAAAACGTGAGGTCTGGGCTTAAGAAAATATCAGGAGCCCCCATCCTCGGTTGACGGGCGATTCGCAGCAGCCGAGAGAATCGATTTTGGTGAGAAGTCACTACACAAAAAGCCGGGCCGCAGGAGCTAAACTCCGTGCGACCCGGCCGTATGCCCTCGTCGACTTGGACGAGGCTCTACTATCTGAAATCAGATATTAGAGGGGGCGGATGTTCTCTGCCTGGGGTCCCTTGGGTCCCTGAGCGGTCTCGAACTCAACCTTCTGGTTCTCGTCAAGCGAGCGGTATCCGCTAGCTGCGATTGCGCTGAAGTGAGCAAAGACGTCAGCCGAGCCGTCGTCGGGTGCAATAAAGCCGAAGCCCTTTTCGGAATCGAACCATTTCACAGTGCCAGTAGCCATGTGTTTCTCTTTTCTTTATGTTTTCCACCTCGGTCTTCGAGGTGGTTTGCCGCGGTACTCCCGGAGATCTTACGTGTAGCTTCTCTCTTCACCAGGTGAAGAAAGGGCAGACGCCGGTCGAAAGACGGTGGTGACGCGACTTCGCTGATCTCACAGACAGATAGTCCTTGCTGGGAAGCATGGGCCAAGCCGTGTGAACAGCGAGCTTAGGGGGCCGAGTTGAGGATGAACGGTGAATTTTTTCTGAGACAGTCTGTCGTGCTGTTTTTGATGTCTCTCTCTGTGGGTGGAGCCTGCTAGCGGCGTGTTATCCATGACCATGCACATTCAGTCGGGGCCGCGAGGCAAACGATCTAACTATTGTTAGCGTAGCACGGAACGCTTAGCGATTAGTGGAACTTTTTAAAATTTGTCACATTGCTTAGCATTTGAATGCTCTGGATCCAGACTGAAGTCATTTTCTAAGGCTTCACAACCGAGTAGCTGCAACGCGCACCAGCAGGCGAACCCGCGCCAAAACCCGTATATGAGTAGGTCACAGGAATTGCTCTACCCGTCATTTGCGTTGTCAGAACAATCATCTGCTTTGGCCGACCGTTTTCAGACACCTCAAAGTGGTCTAAGACCTCGACGAACGGTCCGTTACAGAATTGGACGCGATATCGATCCCCAGCAGCCATGGGCTGAGATGGCTTATCTGACGTTGATACCTTCGTCTCATCGGCCGTTACCCACCCAGCAAACCAAAAGTCTGCGGTGAAGTGTCGATTTCCGTCTGGAACAAACTTTTCGTTCCAGACGTATTCTGCCTTTTCCGTCCGGTGTGTCGACGAGCTCACAAAGCGCCGCCGCATCCTCTCTGGAGTGATGTCCTGCTCTGTGTTGTCTTTGGGACCGCCCCACCAACGCACGGTAATTGTCCCGATGCGCGACGGTACCCATGAGGGCCGCTGGGTAGGGCTTTCAGCTGAGGGCGCAGGCGCATCAACCGGGCCATGGTCTGTGATCACAAAAGCTAACGGAAGCGGGCCGAACACACAGAGCTCGCTTGTAATGTCGTCAATAATCGCAACACAGCGCCCTGGAACGCTGTTCTCATAGTTCTCGCGCCAAATTTGTCTCAAGATGCCGCTTACGGGGTTTGATTCAGTAGAGGCGTTTGGGTTTTTGAACGAAATTCTATGACCGTATTGATCGCGCCCGACTCGGTCGAGCGCGCGTGAACTGGGCGCCGGGGTCACGGGCGCCTGTATTGGTTGAAAACGGGACAGTCGAAGGGGTCGCGTGCTGCGAGCCCAACCCTGTTGAGGTACTGAATAACGATGCCGTATGACTTGATGAGAGTGGTTTCTGTGTATGGCACGCCAATGCGTGCGCAGTGCTCGCGAACGATCTCGCGGGCCCGGGCCAGGTGCGGCCGAGGCATGCTCGGAAACAAGTGGTGTTCAATTTGGTAGTTGAGCCCGCCCATGAACGTGCTCATACCAAACCCCTTCACATTACGTGAGGTAAGAACCTGTTTGCTGAGAAAATCAATCTTACTACCTGCGGGCAGGATGGGCATCCCTTTATGGTTTGGCGCAAATGATGCCCCCATATAAACCCCAAAAACAGCAAGCTGGACGCCGATAAACGCCGCAGCCAAGCCCAGCGGAAGAAAGTAAAAAATGACAGCGAGATAGGCAATAAGGCGAACGCCAATCATAATGAGCTCACTGGTGCGTCCGGTGATTTCACGACCGGTGATCAGTGTTTTCAGTGACTGGAAATGCAGGTTAAGGCCCTCAAGCGTTAGAAGCGGAAAAAAGAGGTATCCTTGCCGACGGGTGAGCGCGGCCATGAATCCCTTCTGCTTCGCGGCATCCTCTTCGAGAAACGAAATCGTGTCAAAGTCTATGTCTGGGTCTTTGCCGACCATGTTTGGGTTTGCATGGTGCTTGGTGTGTTTCGTCATCCACCAGCTATAGCTGATGCCGACCACACCGGCTGCTAAGACTCTCCCAATGCGATCGTTTACCGGTCCGGATAAGAAGACCTGGCGGTGCGAGGCTTCGTGGGTGATAAAAGCAAACTGGGTCATGATGATGCCTATGGCTGCTGCAATCAACAGTTGAAACCATGAGTCGCCCAGCAGAATAAAGCCTGTAATCGCGCCGCCGAGTGCTACAACCAGGACGGAAAAAGTTGTTACGTAGAATCCTATTGTTCGACGAAGCAGGCCTGCTTCTCGGACAGTCTTCATGAGAGCGCTGTAGCTGCTGGTGGGGCTGCTTCCGTCTCCGGAGCGAGGCCGTGTCGGTCGAATGTTTCCTGTGAGGATGGGTTGCGTCATTGACTGCCCTAGCTAGGAGTTAGTTGATTTCGACTTCCCAGCCGTGGAAAGAGCAATTGCTCGTGCATCAGATATCTTCATCCTACGCTTTGATGCTGTGAGTACCGGGAATATATCCTGCGACTGGGCTGATTGGTCCTGTACGGAGTTTGTCCGAACTGTCGTTGTGCGGCTCAGGGGATGGGCGAAAGTCGGATGCTCAATGCCATGAATCTGAAAAAGCTTTGAATTTAACAAAAACATAAAATAGGGATAAATATTTACCTGATGCGTCGGTAATTTCGCTGGATAGTTTCGTATCGTTGTAAATATGAATGCAATGGAAACAGAAATTCATCGGAGATGCAATGAAGCAGAAGAGTACCTGATTCTTGTGAAAAGAGCCTTCCGCAATGCTGAAGCATCTATCTCTCAGTATCAGCGTGCGATCGGAGGGTTTGAGCATGTGCGCGAACTCTATCGTGAGCATACGGGCAGAACCTTTGTTGCCGCCCGTACCTAAACAGCCACTTAACCACTAGATTTTCGGGCGAATGACCGGCCGTCTCGGTCTTGTCTCATCGCCGCCCGATAGAAAACACCGACCCGCCCGTCGTTGCATTGCCTCCTCAGTCGTGGTGTCTGAGCGCGGCGAAGCAACGATGGAGCGGGTCGGTTCTGTTAATCAGTTAGGGCATCAGAAATCGGCCACCTAGAGGTGGGGGACTGACTGGGTGATCAGAGTCCCGTCGGCTCGCCGATTGTCACGCAGGTCCCTGGCCGTTGGTGCGCCAGAGTGGCGGGGACCCTGGCCGTCTAGCGGAACAGTAACAGGGAATGCAGACGTTGCAGTAACACTCTCTCCCCGAACGCTGACGCTGACACTGTCTCCGTCCTCAACTTTAAAGGTGATGTCTTTCTGCGTCACGACAATACGCAGCCGGGTTCCCCTGATCGTCATCTTAAACGAGAGTTCGGGCCAGCTTGCGGGGAGTCTAGGGTCAAACGAGATATGACCACGGTGGTCGCGCATCCCGCCGAAACCTGACACGAGGGCGCTCCAGGTTCCGCCCGTCGAAGCGATATGCACTCCATCAGCCGTGTTGTGGTGAAGATCAGCAAGATCTACGAATAGAGCGTTGTGGAAATACTGCAGCGCCAACTCGTGGTAACCAACCTCCGCGGCTATGATCGATTGGACTACGGCCGAGAGAGTCGAATCTCCTGTAGTGATCGGATCGTAGTACTCAAAGTTGGCCAGTTTTTGCTCAGCGGTGAAGTACTCTCCCTGAAGGAAGAGAGCAAGCACAACATCCGCCTGCTTCAGTACCTGGAAGCGGTAGATAACGAGCGGATGGTAGTGAAGTAGAAGAGGACGTTTCGAGGCTGGAGTGTTTTCAAGATCCCACATCTCGCGCTCAAGAAAGTGTGCGTCCTGAGGGTGAATCCCCAAATGCTCGTCGAACGGGATGCTCATGGACTGGGAAGCACGATTCCACTCCAGGATCTCGTTCTCGTCCAACCCCAGCCGAGCCACCATCTGGGAGTATTCTTCCGGGCGAGTTGCGGCCAACCGGCGTACCGTGTTTACCGCGTATTCCAGGTTGAATCGAGCCATAACGTTCGTGAACAGATTATCGTTCACCACCGTCGTATACTCGTCGGGACCGGTGACGCCGTGAATATGAAAGCTTTCGTCTCCGCTGTAACGCCAGAACCCCAGATCCGTCCACATACGTGCAGTCTCGACCACGATATCGACCCCCTCTCTTGCGAGGAAATCGTCGTCTCCGGTAGCGGAGACATATTTCGCGAGGGCGTACGTAATATCAGCATCAATGTGGAATTGCGCGGTCCCTGCCGCGTAATAGGCCGAGGCCTCCTCACCGTTTATTGTCCTCCACGGGAAGAGGGCTCCTCTCTCGTTCAGGTCGATAGCGCGTCTGCGGGCGGCCGGAAGCATGTTGTAGCGGAACCGCATGGCGTTGCGAGTCAGTCTTGGAGAGGTGTATGTGAGGTAGGGCAGGACATAGATTTCCGTATCCCAGAAATAGTGACCGCTATACCCGCTACCGGTGAGGCCCTTGGCCGGAATTCCGTTACCCTCCGCGCGAGCAGACGCCTGCGCGAGCTGGAAGAGATTCCAGCGAATCGCCTGCTGCACGCCGGGGTTTCCCGGAACCTCGACATCGGAGCGCGCCCAGTATTCATCGAGCCATTCTCGCTGTTTTTCTCGCTGGTGTTCGATGCCTTCGGTCTCGACCCGATCTAACGTGCGAATGCATCGGTCGACAAGTTCGCGCGCCGGAACGCTTGCTGAGGAATGGTAGCTGACAACTTTAGTGACGGTAACGGTCTGTCCCTCCACCGCCTGGAGTCTAAAAATATGCTTTGCGATGTCTCCCTCGACGGAACTTCGCTCGACCACTTCGCTCGTCGTCTCCACATAGTGATCGGCGCCTACGGCCACGGTCATCTCGGATCGGGCGACCTTATAGCTCAGCATCGATCGCTGGCCATCCTGCCAAAATACCTGCGGTTCCATCACCCGCTCGGTAAAATCGTTGGATTTTCGAGGGTCAAATCCCTCTGTGTGCTTATGGTTAGTGACTCCGAATTCGTCCTTCCCATCTTGACGGTTGATGAGTTGGCAGGCAATCGCAATCGGTGCGTTACCTTCCAGCATCGTCACTTTGAAAGTCAGCAGAACCAGGTGACGCTCTGCGAAAGAAACCATCCGCTCCGATTGGATCAGTACTTTCTTACCCGACGGGGTGTGCCAAATCATGCTGCGTTTGAGCACCCCCTCGGCAAAGTTGAGGGTCCTGTCGTAGTGGAGCAGCTCGGAGGCGCTGAGGCTGAGCGGCTCGTCATCGACGTAGAGACGAATGGTCTTTGCGTCGGGAGCGTTGACCATGGTCTGTCCCACCTGAGCAAAACCGTAGGCCTGTTCGGCATGGAGAATAGGAAAGGTCTCGTGGAGACCATTGATGAAGGTTCCGTGACTGTGGTGGTCCCTGCCTTCTTCGTGATTGCCGCGCAACCCGAGATAGCCGTTGCTGACGCTGAAGATTGACTCGCTTCGTCCTAGATCGGACTCCTTGAAACTTTTCTCGCTGATTTCCCAACCACTGATGGGATAACGGCTACGGTCGAGAAAATCGTCCGGCGAAATATGGGCGGTCGTTGGGACAACGTTCACAGGGAGTCTCCTTCTGTGAGTGGAACAGAGTGCTGGGCGATTAGTGCTGAAGATATAAGCTCATCGAGATCAGATACAACGATAGTGCTGCCGGCGGCTGAGAGGGTATCGTGGCCAACGCCCCTGTCGACGCCGATGACAAGCCCGAAGTTCCCTGCCCGTCCTGCTTCTACTCCAGAGATGGCATCCTCGACCACCACAGAACGCGCCGGTGTCGTACCGAGTAATTCGGCAGCGTAGATAAAAGTATCTGGTAAAGGTTTTCCTGGGAGGTGCCTGTCGTGAGCTACGACACCGTCGACGACGACAGTAAAACGCTCCCGCAACCCCGAGGCGGCTAGCACGGCCTCCGCATTCTTAGAGCTGGAGACAACAGCCAGTTTCACCTGCGTCTGCGCGAGGGCATCCAATAATGCGACGGAACCCGGGTACGCCTCGACACCATCACGCTCGAGAATACCCGAGAACTCCACGTTTTTGCGGTTCCCCAAGCCGCATACCGTCTCGCTCTCTGGCACATCCGACGGTTCACCCCACGGGAGATCTATCCCTCGCGAGATCAGGATGCTCTGCACCCCCTCATACCGTGGCTTGCCATCGAGATAGACAAAGTAATCCTCGTCGGTATACGAGTCGGAGATTCCTTTTTCTTCGAAGTACGAGGTAAAAAGTGTTTTCCAGGCACGCATGTGCACCTCTGCGGTGGGCGTGAGGACTCCATCGAGGTCGAAAAGGATTGCGTCAAACCTGGTGAGATCAGTCATCCATTAACGATACGGGGTAGAGGGCATAAATACCGACACATTACTTAAGAGAGTGGATGGGTGATGACGTTGCATGCCTCGCGAACTGCCACCATCACTCGATCTACCGTAATTCCCATTGCTTCCATGACCTGATCGGCGCTGCCGGAAAGCCCAAATCGATCTATTCCGATGCACGCTCCGGACAAGCCCGCGTATTTCCACCACCCTGCTGTCGCTCCGGCCTCCACCGTGATCCTCGCACCGAGTGAAGGCGGAAGAACTGAGTGGCGGTACTCTGCCGGTTGTTCGTCGAACCACTGGGTGCATGGCATCGAAACGACTCGAATTGATAGCCCGTTCTCCTCGGCGAGCCGGTGTGCAGCATCCATCGCTAGCGATACTTCAGAACCCGTCGCGATGATGGCGGCGTCCTCACCGTTTCCGGATTGCCAGGCCACGTATCCGCCTCGTGAGACCCCCTCGATGACATTCGTTCGTAAGGGTAAAACGGGAAGGTTTTGTCGCGACATGATGAGTGCAGTGGGGCGGTCTTCCGTTGCGGCTATCCGATGCCACGCGGCGAAGACTTCGGCGGCATCCGCAGGGCGAACCACGTCGATCCCGGGTACTGCTCGAAGCCCTGCGAGCTGCTCGATAGGCTGATGCGTCGGGCCGTCTTCGCCCACTGCAACCGAATCGTGTGTGAAGATATAAATAGTTGGCAGCTTCATGAGCGCAGATAGCCGCAGCGCAGGACGAAGGTAATCGCTGAACACCAGGTAGGTCGACCCGTATGAGCGCCACGGTGAGTAGAGGGCTATGCCGTTCATAATTGCCGCCATCGCGTGTTCACGAATTCCGAAACGGATGAAGGAACCGGCCCTGTTTAGCGCCGAGTAGGGACTGCCGGGGATAGCGACGCTGGTTGACCCGGCGAGGTCGGCCGAGCCTCCCCACAGAGACGTGCTCGGAGAGTTTGTCGCCGATGCGTGCCCGGAGATGGGCTCGCTGGAGGATGCGTGCAGGGCCTTGATTACCGCGTTGTTGCTTGAGCGGGTGGCGATCTGCGTACCGGGAGCTGGCAGCTCGGCGAGCATAGATTCGAGGATTCCTCGCCACTCGGTAACTGAATTCCCGGGCGTTCTGATCTGGGCTGCCCGTTCAGCTTCAGCCGGGTTCTCAAACGCCCAGGCGGTATACTGTTCGTCCCAGGCTGACTCCGCTGCTGCGCCTCGGGTGAGTGCTTCGCGGGTGTGGGCGAGCACCTCGGGGGAGACGAGGTCATCAATGCTAGCTGCGGGATCAACTCCGAGGGTTGACTTGATCTCGGCGAGGTCGGTATCTCCGAATGCCCCAGCGTGTGCGGCCGAGGTCCCGCCAACAGCCTGCGACGGATAACCGATCACGCTGGTCAGGGCAACAAGGGTAGGTACGCCCGTGCGCTCGCGGGCTTGGGTGAGAACGTTCTGGATCTGTTCTAGGTCGTTCGCGTCTGTGATTTCGAGGACCCTCCAGCCGTATGCGCGATAGCGTGCTTTGACGTCCTCGCTGAATGTTTCGCGGTTGGTGCTATCGATGGTGATGTTGTTGTCGTCCCAGATCACGACGAGGTTATCGAGTTGGAGGGTTCCGGCGAGGCTGCTCGCTTCGGCGGAGACGCCTTCCTGTAGGCAGCCGTCGCCGGCCAGCGCCCAGATCGTGCTATCGAAGAGGTCGCCGCTTGAGGGGAGCATTGCTTGTTCGTGGGATGCCGCCATTGCCATCCCCACGGCAGAGGCTATGCCCTGGCCGAGCGGGCCCGTGCTCATCTCGACGCCGGGGGTGTGATCCGTCTCAGGGTGGCCGGGAGTTGCTGAGCCAAAACTGCGAGCTTTCTTGATGTCGTCGAGTTCCAAACCGTATCCCGTGAGGTAGTTTTGAACGTAGAGGAGGATGCTCGCGTGTCCGGCTGAGAGCACAAACCGATCTCGTCCCTGCCATTTCGGGTTTGCCGGGTTGTGGATGAGAATCCGTGAGAAGAGTACGTGGGCTAGCGGGGCGAGTGCTGCCGCCGTGCCTGCGTGGCCGTGCCCCTTGTCTTGGACGACTTGGATTGGAATGATGCGCGCAGCCGTGACCGCTGCTGTGTCAAGAGTGCTGAAGGAAGATATCTGCTGGTTGGCCATACACATAACTTTCGTATAGAACTATACAAAAGTCAAGAATCGTAGACTGTGGAGATTGATTTGTTTGGAAAGGACGAGGCGAAGTGACAGCACCAACGTTTGTGACTGGTTCCGGCATCATGCTGGGCTATATCCGCTCGGGTACGGCTCGGACAAGGACTGAATTGGTCGCGCAGCTCGGCTGGTCGCGGGTAACAGTTGGTAAGCGGCTTGACGAACTGATGGATGCTCGGCTCATTGTTGCATCGGGACAACGGGACTCCACTGGTGGCCGGCGCGCCGAGATCTTTGAGCTCAACAAGGACGCCGGGTTCTTGCTTACCGCCGATATCGGTGGGTCCCACAGTCGGGTCGGTGTCAGTGACCTGGCCGCAAACGTTCTGGTTGAGGCCGAGGTGGATATTGATATCGCGACAGGTCTCGACAGGGTGCTCACGTGGGCCCATGAGGTCTATGGGCACCTCTTAGACTCTCTGGGAATCGGCGTTTCCGACATTGTTGGTATTGGCGTGGGGGTCCCCGGCCCCGTCGATCCCGCAACCGGTCGTCTCGTTAACCCTCCGATCATGCCGGGATGGGACGGCGTCCTCGTTGCCGATTACTTTCACGAACGATATCCGGATGCCGTCGTCGCGGTGGATCGGGATGTTAACATCATGGCACTCGGGGAACAGCGACAAGCGTGGCCAGAACACCAGACTTTTGCGCTCGTAAAGTTGGGCCTCGGTGTGGGGTCCGCTCTTATCCTGGATGGGCAAGCGGCCCACGGCGCAATCGGGGCTGCGGGTGACCTTGGGCATATCAGGCATGGTGGAGAAGAGATTTGTCGCTGCGGAAGCAGAGGGTGTCTTGAAGCCACCGCAAGCGGCTGGGCAATACGCCGCGAACTCAAGAAGCTTGGCTACTCCGTCAATACCAGTAGAGATATCGTTGCCCTCGCGCACGATGGCAATCAGGATACCCTGCGATTGCTCGCGGATATGTGTACGCAGGTGGGTCATTCCATTGCGGATCTCGTCGGCTTGTTCAATCCCGGGGTTGTGGTGATTGGCGGAAACCTCGCAAATCTGGGCGATCTCATCCTGAATCCGATTCGGGCTGCTGTTGTTGAAAGGGTCCCCTCGTATCTCATTGATCAGCTCGTGATTGCGCCGGGGAAGCTGGGGGGTAGAGCCGGTGTTTTCGGTGCGGCGATCCTCGCGCAGGATGCTGTGTGCGATCCGGACAGGGTAAGTCTGGCCACTCGTGGCTAACGATTCGGCATTAATTTTGGAGACAACCTCAAAAACTTTCGTAAATCGCTAGACATAAGTAATAATGGGTGGCATGACAGTAGATCTCGCAGGTGAATTGCCCCTCTCCGCTATCGCAGTGGATGCTCAAGCCCAGACATGGCAGGAGGCTCTCGAACTCGTAGGCGGTTTGCTCGTCTCAAGCGGGGTCACTACCCCCGAATACACGTCCGAGATGATTACTGCGGTGAACGAGCTCGGCCCATACATCGTCATAGCTCCCGGCATCGCGTTGGCTCACTCTCGCCCCTCCCCAGCGGTTCTTCGGACGGGATTGGCCTGGGCATCCCTGAGCGAACCTGTCAGCTTCGGCCATAAACAAAACGACCCCGTTAACCTGGTTATCGGGCTTGCGGCCCTCGATCACGATGGTCACATTGGACTCATGTCCTCACTAGCCGCTGTTCTGATGAACCCGGACTCGCTTGCCAGCCTGCGATCCGCATCCTCGGGGGAAGAGCTACGCGAGCGGCTCAGTTCGCTAGCGGCATCGGCCTAACGCCTACTTAGTTTTGACCAAAAGTTTAATTACACTCACAGAAAAGAGTCACAATGAAGATTGTATGCGTATGTGGAATGGGAATCGGGACCTCGGTTCTGCTCAAAATGAACGCGGAGAAGGCGCTTGACGCCCTCGGCATTGATGGCGAAGTCGAGGCATCCGATATCGGAGTCGCCCGCGGTATGGCCCGCACCGCCGACGTTGTGCTTACCTCGGAGGACCTCGCTCCAGAAATTGGGGATGTTCCGGCGCAGGTAATCGTGATCAACAACTTCTTCGATATGAATGAGATCACCGAGAAACTAGAGGCCGTAGACCTCGACTGAGGTACCGGACCAGACCTCGGCAGGGTCTTTGGCTGGTCGTCAGAGAAGCTCTCGGTCAGCTTTGTCGAGCTTAAATACTTAAATTTACGTAAAGAAGCGAAGGAAATAACACATGGAATGGTTAGTAGTCGTTCTTGATTTTATCGGGCAACAGATTCTTAATGTGCCCGCATATCTCGTCGGAATCATCACGGCGGTAGGCCTGATCGCGCTCCGCAAACCTGCCGGGACCGTCATCGGTGGCGCTCTCAAAGCGACGATGGGATTCCTGATCCTCGGCGCCGGCGCCGGGGTCGTTGTCAACGCCCTGAGCCCCCTCGGAGATCTCATCCTGAAGGTCACCGGTGCCCAGGGAGTCGTGCCCACCAACGAGGTCATCACGGCCGTAGCAGCAGAACAATACGGTGCGATTTCGGCATACGTTCTCTTCCTCGGATTTGTCGTGATGCTGATCCTCGCCCGCTTCACCCCGCTGAAGTACGTGTTCCTCACGGGACACCACATGGTCTTCATGTCGACGCTTCTTGCGGTAGTTCTCTCGGTGGGATTCGGCTCGGGAGCTGATTGGCTCGTTGTTGTTGTGGGGGCGGTTCTTCTCGGAATTATTATGGTTGTCATGCCCGCCCTGTCCCAGCCCTGGGTGAAGAAAATTACGGGTGACGACAGCATCGCAATCGGCCACTTTGGCACCCTCGGCTATATCGCTGCGGGCGCATCGGGTCAGGCAGTTGGCGGTAAGAGCCGTTCGACGGAAGAGATCAAATTCCCAGACGGACTCCGCTTCCTCCGCGACTCTATGGTCGCAACCGCCCTGTCTATGGTCCTGATCTACATGGTATTTGCCGTGTGGGGACTGATAGTGCTCCCGCTGGAAGATGCCCTTGCCATCTTCCAATCGAATGACGCTGGTGCCTTCATCATGGCTGCGTTCGCCCAGGCCCTCCAATTTGGTGTCGGCGTCGCGATCATCCTTTACGGTGTGCGCACAATCTTGGGTGAGCTTGTTCCCGCATTCGAGGGAATCGCTCGCAAGGTTGTCCCCGGGGCAAAGCCGGCACTGGACATCCCGCTGGTCTTCCCCTTCGCGGCAAACGCGGTGCTCATCGGATTCATCTCCTCGTTCGCGGGTGGACTCGTGAGCCTCACCCTGCTGGCAACCTGGCTCGGGCCGGCCTTTGGCCTGGCGCTCATCCTCCCCGGTATGGTTCCTCATTTCTTCACCGGTGGTGGAGCCGGTGTATTTGGAAACGCTACCGGTGGTCGCCGTGGAGCGATCGTTGGTGGTTTCGTGAACGGCGTGCTCATCTCGTTCCTGCCCGCCATCCTGCTCAGCGTATTGGGAAGCCTCGGGCTCGCGAACAGCACCTTCGGAGATACCGACTTCGGTTGGTACGGAACTCTCATCGGAACGATCGTCGGCGGCGGAAATAACGCGCTCAGCGTCATTCTGATTGCCATCGTTGCGATCCTACTCGTCGTCGGAGCCAGCATCTGGCAGGTTCGTGTCGTGAACGGCGGTTGGGTTCCCGGCAAGAAGCGCGACGAGATCATCGCCGCCGAGAACGCGGCTGCGAAGGCCGAACGTATGGCGGCGAAGGCCGCAGCGAAAGCTGCTGAAGAGGCTGCAGCTCAGGCCGCAGATAAGGCCTAGCCACTGGCGCTAAACTCGTTAGCAATCTGGAAACTAGAGACGTCTGTCACACATGAGAAAGCGAAAGTAGCACCATGCCTACAACCACAACCCCGCAGAGCCCAGCCGAGCTGGCAGCTTACATCGACCACACACTGCTGAAAACGGACGCAACTCCCGCTGATGTTCACGCTCTTGTGACAGAAGCAATCGAGCTGGGGGCGTTCTCCGTATGCGTGTCCCCGTCGATGCTTCCTGTCGTTGTGCCAGAGGGTGCCGACCTCAAGGTTGCGACGGTCTGCGGATTCCCGTCGGGGAAGCATGCTGCTTCTGTCAAAGCCTTCGAAGCAGGCCTCTCCGTGGAGCAGGGGGCAGACGAGGTAGACATGGTGATCGATATCGGGCTCGCAAAGGCTGCACGCTTCGACCTGGTTGAAGCCGAGATTCTGGCCGTGCGCGATGCGGTTCCTGCCCCGCGCATCCTGAAAGTGATTATCGAGTCAGCGGCCCTCACCGATGCCGAGATCGTTGCCGTAACGCGGGCAGCTGAGGCGGCCGGAGCAGACTTCGTCAAGACCTCGACAGGATTTCATCCTGCGGGTGGAGCCAGCGCCCACGCGGTGAAGCTCATGGCTGACACGGTTGGCGGTCGCCTAGGAGTAAAGGCCTCGGGCGGGATCCGCACGCTGGCGCAGGCCCGCGAAATGATCGACGCCGGTGCGACTCGGCTGGGGCTTTCTGCCTCGGCTGCGATCCTCGGCGAGTGGGACCAGCCCGCGGCTTCGGCTGAGGCTGGCGAAGGTTCCGGTTACTAGCAGCTAACTCTACGAAACACAAACGGTGGGTTCCCGCGGAATGGGGAACTCACCGTTTGTGTTACTCTCAGGGGCTGTCTGGTAGGGGACGGTGGGTAAAGCCTCCGTTCTATTTTTTGAGCTCTCGATTGATGGATGCTCGGACCTCGCCCAGCTGACGGCGCAAATTTTCCACGACCCCGGTGGCGAGCTTCCCCCGCGCGGCGTGTGCGCGTAGATCAGCCCTCAACTCTTGTCTGAATGTCGAAAGCACCACATCTGCGTCTCTCAGCGCCTGTCTCGCGATTGCGCGAGGATCTGCATCCCCGAGGGGGGATGAGGTCGGGGTGAAAGCGGTCTTGTTTTTGCGAGCATCTATTCGTGCTTCCTGGGCTGCCATTGCTAGGTCCGCTTTCATGCTTTTCATGGCGTGATTTACCTCGTTGCGGAGGGAGTCGGCGAGTTGGCGAACTGAGTCTGCCATATCATTCTCGATAGAGTCGAGTTCGTGTTGGCGTTGAAGAAGCTCTTTTCTGCCCGCGTCGGTGATTGAGTAGGTGCTTTTTCGGCCGTCGGTTATTTTTGTAACCATCCCCTCTTCGGTCAGCTTTGCGAGCCGCGGATATATGGTTCCAGCACTCGGGGTGTAGGTCCCGCCGAAGCGCTCGGTGAGTGCTTGCATGATTTCATAACCGTGCATCGGGTGTTCGGAGAGTAAACTCAGGACAACCAGTCGCAGGCTGCCGTGCCCAAAAGTCGGGGGAGTCATCGTTTGCCTTCTGTGCTGCGTGCCGGAATTCTATGCATGACCGAGATATTACCTGAGACCGAATTGGTTGTGATATCGACCCATGAGCCTGGCTCTCCTTCCAGATTCGTGCTGTATCCACCGCCGCGGACTCCCTTGACCGCAAGGTCGTTGAGTTGAAGCTTGCCTGAGACTGAGTTGACGTGTAGCCGTGCGCCCACGCCCTCGTCGAGTCGGATGGTCGAGCCGCCGCTGACTGCGTTTGTTCGAATGCGGTCGGGTATTCCCGAGAGGTCGAGGAAGACGCTACCAGATACGTTCTCTGAGCTAAAGCGATCGAGGGTTCCCGTGCAGAGGATATCTCCGCTCACGGAGTTAGTTTTGACCTTGCCTGTGTGGTCGCGGATGCTTATCTCACCGCTCACACTGTTTGCTTCGATGTCGCCTGTGAGTCCATCTATGACGATGTCGCCTGAAACCGTGTTTACCCTTGCATTGCTCGTCACGCCGGAGATAAGCCCGCTCGCTGTTACTACTCCGAAGTTGAGTGCGATGTCTCGAGGGACGAGTACGCTGAGATCGACTTTTGCGTTGCTGCGGAAGCTTTTGAAGACCTCTATGAAGTTGTCCCAACGCAGCTGCGGGTGGTCGATCTCGAGGGCGTCTCCGGTGATCTGTATTCGTAAGTCTCGGCCGGTAACGCTGTGTATTTCGATTCGAGCACCCGGTTCATCGTGGGCGATGATGTCAACCTGGCCTCCAATAAGGCCGAGCTTGAGCGAGCGCACGAGTTCGAGGTCTATGACCTGCGATTCGCCGGGGTGGACGGACCATTTTTCTGCGACCATGATGCTGTTCCTTATCTTGCTTTCCGCTGGAATGCGGAAAATTATCCTCGCTAAACGCGATATATCGCGTTGTGTAATTTCACGATATATCGCGTTTGCGAAAAATGCAAGGCCGCAGCCATATTGCCGCTGTCTAGGGCGTGCGCGAACCCAGGCGTTCGAGGAACAATACCTCGGCGAGGAGCGCATGGGCTATTTCGTCGATCACCACGCGTTCGTTGGGCGCATGGATCGCGCTGAAACCGTCGGCAACGCCAAATAGCAGAATCTCCGACAGAGGGGATGCCTCCTGCAGCGAGTTCACGAGCGGGATAGAGCCACCCGCCGCGGCAGTGGTGGTTGGCGAGCCCCAGGCATCCGCCATCGATGAGCTCAGTAGCTGATAGATCGGCCCGTCGGTGCGCGCAGCGAAACCGTTGCCAGCCTCGCCAGCGGTTGCGGTTATCGAGACGCCGAATGGCCGTTTCGATTGTAGGAAATCGATGAGGGCCTGCTGCGCCTCGTGAGCATTCTGCTCGGGATGTACCCGCAGGTTAATCCGTGCCCGTGCATGAGCGGCTACCGCGTTGAGAGACTTCTCCACTGACGAAACATCGAATCCGATCACACTGATCGCGGGTCCTGACCAGATGCGTTGCCCAAGGTCGCCGCTGCCGAGTTCAGGCACGCCCGGCAGAATCTCGGCCAGTTCGCGGAATTCCTCGTCGGTGTAGGTCGTGCCTGGCCATTCGTTGCGGAGCAGGCCGGGGACAGCAACATTTCCCTCTTCATCGTGCATCGTGCTCAGCGCCTGAATGAGCGTCAGGACAGCGTCCGGCGCCGCGCCTCCGAACATGCCGCTGTGCTTCGGGTTTGTCAGCGTATTCACCTCGACGTCGACTACGGCAGAGCCCCTGAGCGCGACTGTTACGGTTGGAACGCCCGGGCGGATATTGCCGACATCCGCGATAATCATCGCATCGGCCTCGAATAGTTCGGGTGCCTGAGGGGGGTACGCGTCGAAGTCGCTTCCGAACTCTTCCTGGCCCTCGACCACTATCTTCAGCGTTACCGGGGGCTTTCCGTCGAAATAGCGAAGCGCCCCGAGATGCATGAGGAAGTTACCCTTCGAATCGGCGGTTCCCCGTCCGTAAATTACTCCGTCCCGTTCAACCGCCTCGAACGCTGGAGTGTTCCATGCCGCTGGGTCGCCCTCCGGCACAACGTCGTAGTGCGTGTAGAGAAGCACGGTCGGTGCGCCCGCCGGCCCCGGAATGGTCGCGAAAACGGCGGGGGAGGTCTCGGGCAGCTCGATCTTGCGAATATCGGTCGCTCCCGCCGCGCGCAGGCGTTCAACCACGAAGTCGTGGGCCGCATGAACGGGTTCCTGGGGGTAACCGTCTGCCGCAACCGAGGGGATAGCGACGTATTGGGAGAGATCGTTCAGCAGATCGGGCATGAGTTTGGCTACCTTCTCGCGGGCCTCATTCACGTGTTGGGGATCTGAGGGCGGGTTGGTGAGCGGATCATTTTTCGAGTGTGACATAGCTCGCAGGTTACCATGACGCCTGAGACTCCATCTTCTCTGCGAGGCGATCTGGTTGTAGTCTCATGATTATGAGCGACGTTTCGATAACCCTGCTGGTACTCGCGTTATCCGTAGTTGCCTTCGTATGGAATAAGCTGCCCGTCGGCATCGTAGCTCTGAGCGTTTCCCTCGCGCTGTATTTCACCGGGGTGCTTAACCTCAACCAAGCTTTTGCTGGATTCTCCGATCCCACTATTATCTTGATCGCCTCGCTTTTCGTGGTGAGCGAAGGCCTCGATTCCAGCGGCCTCACAACGTGGGCCGGTCAACAGGTTGTCAACAGGGCAGGTTCGTCCCGGGGGAAACTGCTCATCCTCATGATGTCGGTTGTCGCGTTCCTTACCGCCCTCATTAGTGTGAATGGTGCCGTCGCCGCACTCCTTCCCATGGTCGTGGTCATTGCGGTCAGACTTGGTCGGCCCCCGTCGCAACTACTGATGCCGCTGGCATTCGGCGCCCACGCAGGATCGCTCTTGACTCTGACTGGGTCGCCGGTTAACGTGCTCATATCCGAGGCTGCAGGGTCTGCGCCCGGCGGACGCCCCCTCGGGTTCTTTGAATACGCCTTGGTTGGTGTTCCTCTGCTGGTGGGAAGCATCCTGATCATTGTCTTCCTCGGCGGAAAATTGCTGCCTAATCGCACCGCGCGGCAGCTTCCCCGGGACCTGAGCCAACACTCCGAGAGTCTGCTGGCCCAGTATCTGAACTCCGACGAGCTGTGGCGTTTTGTGGTTCCGCGAGGGTGTCCGCTGATTGGGGAAAGCATCCGTTCGTTGGCGATAGAGGACTTTCCCTCGATCTCGCTGGTAGCGGTGAAAGATGCTTCGGGCAGTCCTGTTCGGGATACGAAGATTACGGAGGGGAGGGTTCTTGCTGTGCGCGGTCAACCAGATGAGCTGCGGGGTTTCGCCGTCTGGGCCTCCCTGGAGAGGATATCCGACCAGAGCGGTCTCGTCACCACTACCTACGGTGTGGCCGAGGTCGTTGTTGCTCCTCGTTCTGATCTGGTCGGCGAAACCGTTTTTCCTGGGATGGTAACGGAGAGCGGGGAGCTAGTTATTCTCGCGGTTCAGCGTGCGGGGGAAGAATTGTCCGAATCGATAGCCGAACATGATCCCGTTGTCTTGACCCCCGGAGATGTTCTTCTCGTGCAGGGAAAATGGTCCGCGCTTGGCGAGCACACCGGCGACAATAGCGTTCTTCTCGTGGACGAGCCCGACTCGATTCGTCGCCAGGCTGCGCCCCTAGGGAAGAATGCACGAAGCGCGCTCATTATCACATCACTTATGATCATTTTTCTCACGACGGGCTTGTTTCCGCCCGCCATCGTAACCTTGGTGGCAGCGATCGCTATGATCACGTTCCGCGTGGTGAGCGTCGCGAGCGCGCATCGTTCCATCTCGCTGACCACCCTAATTCTGATCGCCGGCATGATCCCGCTCTCAACTGCGATCAGTACGACGGGCGCTGCTGCCCTTATCGCTCACCAGGTCGTTGAACTCGTCGGAGATTTCGGCCCGCACGTGATCCTGCTCGCGCTTTTTCTGATCACGGCGATTCTCGGCCAGCTCATCAGCAACACCGCAACTGCGCTCGTGCTCATTCCGATTGCTGTTTCGGTGGCCTCTGAGCTATCTCTTTCTCCGATGCCGCTTCTCATCGCGGTTGCGGTGGCCGCATCGGCCAGCTTTCTGACTCCCGTCGCGACTCCGGCAAACATGATGATCATGCAGCCAGCTGGCTATAGGTTTGGTGACTATTGGAAGATGGGGCTTCCCCTGCTCGTGCTCTACGGGATGGTGGCCGTCTTTTTTGTGCCCGTCATCTGGCCGTTCTAAAGAGAACTGACTCATGATGCACTGCTATTTTTCTCCCGGGTAGTGAAAAACGGACTCTATCGGAGCCTCAAACGTGTGGGCTATCTGGAAGGCTACCTCGAGCGACGGGGAATATTTTCCCTGTTCGATGGCGTTCACCGTCTGCCTGGTAACCCCAATCCGGGCTGCTAGCTCAGCCTGTGTCATCTCGTTTGCCGCGAAGCGAAGCGTCCGAATATTGTTTGTGATGCGTGTCGGCTTTACCACTGCGGCAACCCCCTTCGGTAGGCCACGAGCTTTGCTGCTGAATTGAATATCGCGGAGAGAACGAACGCAAGGTATAGCGTGTTTGCGATCCAGAACTGATCCGCCCGTATGAGCGCAAGTAGTAGCGCGGTAACTCCTCCGGCGATGAGAAATGTATGTCCTACGCGCCCCCCGAAAGCTGCGATCTGTTTGTCTCGCTGATCGACACGCTCCCGTGATCGTGGCGATCCGACAGCCACGGCGATGCCTGCGATGATTCCCGCACCGATCGCGCAACCTATGGTCCAGAGCAAGATTGGCTGGTATGCAACCTGGTAGAGGGGGATGTCTGACGTTTGTGAGAGGACGATCCAAGCATAGGTAACGTAACTCACTATGGTGATGGCTAGGAAAGCCCAGGCATTTTTTTCTTCGTAGGACATCCCGACCCCCAGTGTCAAATATTTCGGACACCTACACCATAGGTCATTCGTTTGAGTGTGGTCAAGGGAATCGCCGCCATCCAGAATAAGTAAAGAATTATTGACTTAAGGTAAAGTTTGATTTACGCTCAGGATGTCAAGAATTTTATACATTGAACGGAATGATCATGAACGTCAGAATCTCAACGACCTGGTCCCTACGGGCATCCGCGCTCCTCGCCGGTATTGGCCTGCTCGCGATGGCCATCATTGCAGGAGTCAGCGGAGCACTTACCTCTGGCGCTGGAACCGCGCAAGAGATTGCGCACTGGGACGCTACCTCTCAGCAATCCTTCCGCTGGGGAATATTCGGCTGGCTTCTCGTCGTTATGCTTGACGTCGTTGTCGCCTACGCCCTTGCTGAGTTCTTTGCGTCAGTTCACACATCGATCGCATTGCTAGCCGGCTGGTTCCGTCTCGGCTATGCGGCAGCTTTCGCCGTCGCAATAAGCCAGCTATATGCAATCCTGTCGCAGCCGGAAAACCTGGAACGCACCAATGACCTTTTGCAGAACTATCGTGCCACCTGGAACATCGGCCTGAACCTTTTCGCTGTACACCTGATTCTGATCGGGTATCTTGCAATCCGTGCGCGAACCATCCCGCTGTTTGTGGGCATTCTTGTCGGACTCGCGGGAGTCGGATATCTGTTCGACGGTCTCGGCGCGATCCTCGTGCAGGGCTACTCGCTCCGCGTTGCGACTTTCCTCTTCATCGGAGAAGTTGTGCTCCTGTTCTGGCTGATCATTCGCGGAGGAAAGGCACAGCGCTAACCCTGAGCATCCATCAATCGACGAACCTTGCGGCGAGAGACCAGAACGCCCGTAACACCGATCACCCAGAGCGGGTAGCAGACGAGCATGGCCGTTCGGAACGCCTCCCGCGTGTAGGTTGACGGAGTTCCGGCGCCCAGGAGATCGAGCGCAAAACCGAAAGCGAAAAGCGTCACCATCGAGGCCAAGAAACCGGCCGTGTTTACAAGACCCGATGCTCCGCCCTGGCGATGAGCCGGATTGAATTGCTGCGCAATATCGAAACCGATGAGGGATGCCGGACCTCCAACCGCGAACATCGTGAAGAGGATCACGATAAGCCACAGGGGAGCAGGTCCAGGCCAGAGCATTAGCGTGGTCCAGACGAGGATCTGGCAGCTGACTATGAGGAGAACGATCCGGGAGCGACGCATCGGATGCCGCACGACGAGCCTGCCGAGTGCCAGGCTAAAAATACCGCTCATAACGACCAAGAAAATGTACAGGTTTGCGGTCGTCGCGGTGCTGAACCCCTCGCCAGACACTAAGAACGGGTACCCCCAGAGCAGGGTAAAGCTCACACCCGCAAACGGCGTAACAAAGTGTGACCAGAACCCAAGCCGTGTTCCGGGATGCTTCCAGCTTTCCCGTACCCCGGCCACAGCTGCGCGAAAACTCGTGGCTGCCTCCGAGTGGGGAGACCTGTAGGGCGCGTTGAACACGAGTGCCGTTGACAGAATCGCCGAGAGCGCGGTGACGGCCGCGACCCCTAAGAATGCGGCGGTCCAACCATAGGTGCTCATCACCGCGACAAGGGGTACCACGCTGGCGATCTGCCCAAGTTGCCCGGTCATCCCCGTAACCTGGGTGAGCATTGGGATACGTCTCGCGGGAAACCACGACGGGATCAACCGAATCACGCTGATAAACGTCATCGCGTCGCCAGCGCCGACCAAAGCCCGCGCGGCAATGGCCACGCCCGTCAGCGTTGTCAGCGCGAGTATGACTTGCCCGGCTGTCATCACGACCGCGCCGGTGATAATCAATTTGCGCGCGCCGAATCGATCAATCAGGATGCCAACCGGAATCTGCATCCCCGCATACACTACGAGCTGCAGCACAGCAAAGCTGGACAGCGTGGCAGAATCGATCTGGAATCGCTCTGCCGCGTTCACACCTGTGGCCGAGAGAGATGTTCGCGAAAAAATTGCCACCATATAGCAAAAAGTCGCCGAACCCCAGACCACCCAGGGCCGCCACGAGCGTGACATCGGGGAGAGGATGGGGATGTTTGTTGTCATATGTGTAGGTCTCGCGCTTAGAGCTCTGACAGCGCAAAGCGCAGCGTATCGAGGCCCACGCCGCCGAGCGCGAGCGCTTCTTTGTGGAAGTCACGCAACGTTTTGTGGCCCCCATTGCGGGCCAGATAGTCGTCCCGCAGCTGTTCCCAGATGCGCTGTCCCACGGAGTATGACGGTGCCTGTCCTGGCCAACCGAAGTAGCGGTTGACCTCGAAACGAAGCTGGCCTTCGTCCATCGTGGCATTCTCGCGCATGAAGTTCAGCGCGTATTCGTAGTCCCAGGTACCGTTACCGTCGGGTCGCTGCTTACCCAGGTGCACGCCGATGTCGAGGACTACGCGGGCCGCGCGCATCCGCTGTCCGTCGAGCATCCCCATCCGGTTGCCGGGGTCGTCCAGGTAGCCGAGGTCGGCCATGAGGCGCTCCGCATAGAGCGCCCAGCCTTCGCCGTGCCCGCTGATCCAGTTGGCTGACCTGCGCCACAGGTTCAGGTCGGGGCTGATCACGCTCTGCGCGCATTGCAGGTGGTGACCGGGAACGCCCTCGTGATACACGGTCGTGAGCTCGCGCCAGGTGGTGAATTCTGTGACACCGGGGGCGACGGACCACCACATCTGGCCGGGGCGGCTCAGATCGGCTGTCGGGGGCGTGTAGTAAATGCCCCCTGTTTGCGTCGGCGCGATCATGCACTCGAGCGCGCGGATCCGTTCCGGGATCTCGAAGTGTTTCTCGCCCAGCTCGGACACGGCCCGGTCTGAGGTCTGCTGCATCCATTCGCGGAGGGCATTCGTTCCGTGAATGACCCGCTCGGGGTCGCTATCCAGATGTGCGATAGCCTCCTCGATGCTCGCGCCCGGTGTGATCTGCTCTGCTACGGCCTGCTGTTCTGCCACGATGGAGGCGAGCTGAGCCAGGCCCCACTCGTAGGTTTCGTCGAGGTCAATCTCTGCCCCAAGGAAGCTGCGCGAAGCCAACACGTAGTGCTCGCGCCCGACACCGTCCTCGGTGCGGCTCGCGGGGGCCAGCTCGTTTGCCAAGAACTCGCCAAGCTGCGCGTAGCTCATTGCGGCGAGGGCAGACGACCGGTGAAGTTCGGCTACCACTGCGGCCGGGTTTGACTCGATTTCGGATGCTCGGGCCGCGAGTGACCGGAAAAATCCGTCCTCTGCGGCCCACTCTGTGGCCTGCTCCGCGGCGAAGAGAACCTGTCGCCTTGCGGGGGTAATTCCCTCGCGAATGCCGAGACGAAGCGTTTCGACGTATCCGGCAACGGCATCCGCCACGTTATCGAGACGACGGGAGATGTTTTCCCAATCCTCTCTGGTGGTGTCAGGCATGAGATCGAAGACATCGCGAATCGCCTGAACAGGCGATTCGATGTTGTTTACGTTGCGCAGCTCGAGGCGGGCGCGGGCCGCGTCTTCGATGTCTATCCAGGTGCGGGCAAGTTCTTTTGCCGTCACGGCGTCGATATCATCGGCGAGGGGGAGTGCTGCAAGCCTCGCGGCTGCAGTACTCGCGGCTTCGGCGAGAGCTCGGTGACCCGCGGGGGAGTAGTCAGCATATTCGTCTTGTGCGCCGGGTAGCCCGAGAAATACCCGCATTGATGGGTCTGCGTTGACGAGTGTCTCGAGCCATTCATCGGCGAGGGCATCGATTGGGGATGGCTGACGATTCGCAGAGGCTGGAGTCGGCTGGGAGCTATCTGGGTTGTCTGATGTTGTCGAAAGCATACCCCCGACGATACTCCCAAAATTTCTTGCCTTTGGCATAATAACAGTCCGTCGCGTGGAATCTGGGAAATATTTTCTTCGTTGGGAGGCCTCAAAGATTGGCTGCACGCTGCCCCGTGTTCTGCTGTAGCGTAGTAGTTGTAATGACGAGTTATCTTGGTTGCTTCAGGGCAAGCCGCTGACACGAAAGCAGGAAGACAAGTGACGAACGAATCTACCGGTAACGGTATTGAATCAACCGCAAAGTTTGGCGACGAACTGAGCGCACTAGTCGATGCGTTGAATTCTGAGCTGGGCGAAGAGGAAAAAGAGGCCATAGCGGCTCTGCCTTCGGGTTCTGCGCTGCTTATCGTTCGGCGCGGACCTCACTCCGGGGCGCGTTTCTTGCTTGACTCGGACTCAACCATTGCCGGACGGCACCCCGAAGTCGATATTTTTCTTGATGATGTTACCGTGTCGCGTAAGCATGCTGCTTTTTCCCGCGAGGGGGCCGCGTTTTCCGTGGCAGATCTTAACTCTCTGAATGGGACGTTCTGCAATGGGGTTCGCATAGAGTCTCCCCTGCTTCTGAACGATGGTGCCGAGGTTCAGGTTGGCAAGTTCAAACTGACTTTTTATGCGTCGCGTCGTGACCTTATGCGAGAAGAAGAGGGTAAATAGAAGTGGTTTCAGCTTCCGCGCGCCAGGTCGAAGACAATTCCCAGAAACTGCTTGGGATCGGCCAGGTGCTAACCCATCTGAACCCGGAATTTCCGGATTTGACGCCCTCGAAGCTTCGCTTTCTCGAAGAACAGGGTTTAGTGTCCCCGTCTCGAACGAAATCCGGTTATCGAAAGTTTGGCGAGCAGGACGTCCAGCGGCTGCGCCTTATCCTCACTATGCAACGCGACCATTATCTTCCGTTGAAAGTTATTTGCTCGTATCTCACCGATTTGGATGCTGGGCGTGAGCCGTCACTACCCGGCGGCGTTGGCCCTGTCAACACGTCAATCTTGCCGGTGCGTAGAGTGCTCACCCGCGATATTCTCATCCGCGAGGCGCAGGCGTCTCCCGCGCTTGTGAACGATGCTGTGAGGGCGGGCCTTATCCCTGCTGCGGAGTCTTATAGCGAGGGATCGCTCGATGTTCTTCGTTCCCTGGTGTCTCTGCAGCGGTTGGGGATTGAGCCTCGTCATCTGCGCACAATTCGTGTTTCTGCGGAGCGGGAGGCTGACCTTATTGAATCCGCTCTTCTTCCGGTGACAAAGCAGGCTGATGGGGTTGGTCGTATCCGGGCTTCCGAAATGGCTACAGAAATTGTGTCTCATCTTGAGGTTGTGAGGGGTAATATTATCCGTGCGGCACTTTCGCGATAATCCGCGAGTTTCAAGCTTAACGTGAAACTTTAGAGACGACACGCCGGGGCAAAATTACGGATGTCGTTGCTACGAGACACCGTGGTCGATAGCTTTAGAACGAAGGCAATTTTCGGGCCCCGATGGGGCCCGATAAGTTTGTGATAAACCAGCGAGAGGACATACGCAATGAGTGAGAAAACCCCGGGAGGGGCGCCTCGTTACGACAATGGTCTTCTCTTTACAGACGGGCTTCCCGACCCCGAAGACGGCGGGGGATATCGCGGTGCTGTTGCCGCGCGCGCAGCCGGGATCAGCTACCGGCAACTCGATTATTGGGCTCGAACGGAACTCGTACAACCTACCGTTCGCGGCGCATCCGGTTCTGGAACGCAACGCCTCTACGGGTTCAGGGACATTCTCGTCTTAAAGCTGGTAAAGCGTCTTCTCGATACTGGAATCTCACTTCAACAAATTCGAACGGCAGTTGAACAGCTCCGGGAATCAGGCGTTCACGATCTCGCTCAGACCACTCTGATGAGCGATGGGTCGAGCGTCTACCTCTGCACCTCAAACGACGAAGTTATCGACCTCGTGAGTAGGGGCCAGGGAGTTTTTGGAATCGCCGTTGGTAAGGTCCTTCGAGAGGTTGAGACTAGCTTGGTTGACCTCAATGAACACAAAGAAGACCCGATGGACGAGCTATCGGTTCGTCGCGCATCGCGCAAGATTTCCTAGGCCATAGGAACCCAGCTTTTGCCCTCAGCGCTCTTAACTTAACACGCGAGGTGAAGGCAAAAGCCTTGATTCTGTCTGCAACCCTAAACTGTGCGTGAGCTTTCGGGTGCTGCATCGTCAACAACGCCGGAATCATCGTCGTTCGTGACAACTGCAGTCGTCGGAGTCGCCATTCTGCTGGCGCGTGGAGTGCCGTCCTCTGACATGTCGGCTGATCGCATGACGCGATCGAGGATCTGATCGAAGTATCCTGCCATTTCCTGGGCGTTTTCTCCAGGCCACACGTGAACAGGCTTTGCGGCTCCCTGGGCCTGCTGGAGTGAGGTCCGTTCCGGAAGCTGCGGGTTGAGGACGAGAGGACCAAACATCTCTCGCATCTCGCGGATGCGGAACTGATGTTCCATCGATTGAGGGCGAGACCGGTTTACGACGATCCCGAGCGGCTGAAGGCGGGGGCTGAGCCCGCGTCGGATTTCCTCGATGGCGCGTAGTGCGCGGTCTGCCGCTGCAACGGCGAAGAGGCCCGGCTCGGTGACGATGAGTACGCGATCACTGGCCGCCCAGGCAGTGCGAGTGAGGGCGTTAAGCGAAGGAGCGCAGTCGACGAGGACCAAGTCGTACTCAGATTCGATGTTGGCAAGCGCCTCTTCGAGCTTCCAGATGTCCCTGACGCTCGGGTGCGGACCATCAAAATTGATGGCCGCCGGGCTGCCGATGAGAACATCGACCGTTCCCTCGTGATGCTTTGTCCATCCGCTGGGGGCGATGGCCTCGCGCACCGTTTTTTCGCGGGGATTCTCGAGGACATCCGCGATGTTTCCATGGCCCGTGATATCGATATCCATGCCGGTGGAAACATCCGATTGCGGGTCTAAATCGACAACGAGAGTCCGCAATCCGCGCGAGAACGCGGCAGAGGCCAACCCGAGGGTGACCGTAGTTTTACCGACTCCGCCTTTAAGGGAACTTATACTCAAAACATGCACAAGAACCAAGCGTAGCGCCCCAACCTGATCAACTACTAATAGATTCTCGATCAGTGCCCAGTTCTGAATGGTTCTGTCATAAATTGTTCCGCGCGGGACAACAGAATGTAGAGTCTAAGAAACGCGTTTAGCCGTTTCCTGATTTTGAGGACCGCACAGCAGAAGGGTTTTAATGTTTACGAAGATTCTTGTTGCAAATCGAGGAGAAATTGCAATCCGGGCGTTCCGCGCTGCATACGAGCTTGGCGCTCAGACGGTGGCAGTCTTTCCTTACGAAGACCGTAACTCGTTGCACCGGCTCAAGGCAGACGAGGCCTACCAGATTGGTGAGCCGGGGCATCCCGTTCGCGCGTATCTGAACGTGTCTGAGATTATTCGAGTCGCACAAGAATCCGGAGCTGATGCAATCTATCCCGGGTATGGTTTCCTCTCTGAGAATCCCGAGCTCGCTGCCGCAGCCGCAGCGGTGGGAATCACCTTCATCGGCCCGCCCTCTCTTGCCCTAGAGATGGCAGGAAACAAGGTCACGGCCAAAGAATACGCGATTGCCGCGGGAGTCCCCGTCTTGCGGTCTACCCCACCCACCCGGAATATTGATGAGCTCATCGTCGGCGCCGACGAAATCGGATTTCCCGTGTTTGCGAAGGCGGTCGCCGGCGGCGGCGGTCGTGGGATGCGCAGGGTTGATCGCCGCGAAGACCTACGTTCATCGCTCGAGGCCGCTATGCGGGAAGCTGAGAGTGCTTTTGGTGATTCGACGATGTTCATCGAGCAGGCCGTGCTGCGTCCACGACACATCGAGGTGCAGATTCTCGCTGATAAAAACGGCGAAACCGTGCATCTTTTCGAGCGCGACTGCTCCGTTCAGCGTCGTCACCAGAAGGTGGTCGAGATCGCGCCTGCCCCGAACCTAGACGAGTCGCTTCGCCAATCGCTATACGCGGATGCCGTGGCCTTTGCCCGCTCAATCGGATACGAGAACGCCGGTACGGTCGAGTTCCTCGTGGACACCGCGGGGGAGCGGGCGGGCGAGCACGTTTTCATTGAGATGAACCCACGCATTCAGGTGGAGCATACCGTGACAGAAGAGGTCACAGACGTTGACCTCGTCCAGGCACAGATGCGGATCGCCGCAGGAGCTAGCCTGTCCGAGCTGGGACTCCAGCAGAAGGACATCCACCTGCGCGGAGCAGCCCTGCAGTGCAGGATCACGACGGAAGACCCCTCGCAGGGGTTCCGCCCCGATACCGGGAAGATCACAACATATCGTTCCCCCGGCGGCGGCGGCGTGCGCCTCGACGGAGGAACGATCAACCCTGGTGCTCAGATCAGCCCTCATTTTGACTCGATGCTTGCAAAGCTCACCTGTCGAGGACGAGACTTTCAGGCAGCCGTCACACGTGCCCAGAGAGCTCTTGCCGAGTTCCGCATCCGTGGTGTCTCCACCAACATTCCCTTCCTGCAGGCCGTTTTGGGCGATCCGCAGTTCCAGGCTGGCGATGTCAGCACATCCTTCATCGAGGAACGGCCAGAACTTCTCGACACTCACCGTTCCAAGGACCGAGGGACGAAGGTTCTCAACTGGCTGGCGGATATCACGGTTAACCAGCCCAACGGGCCGAGGCCGACCGCGATCAATCCCGCGGATAAGCTGCCTGCCCGCGGTATAACCGGTGATATCCGACCTGGTTCGCATGACAGGCTACGCGAGGTTGGTCCCGCCGCGTTCGCCGCCGAACTTCGTGCCCAGAAGAAGCTCGCCGTTACCGAGACGACCTTCCGAGATGCGCACCAATCCCTCCTGGCGACCCGCGTGCGAACCAAGGATCTTCTCGCGGTGGCACCCGCTGTCGCTCGTCTCACCCCTGAGCTGCTCTCGGTTGAGGCCTGGGGAGGGGCAACGTACGACGTTGCGCTTCGCTTCCTCGGAGAGGACCCGTGGGTCCGCCTCGCCCAGCTACGGGAGGCGATGCCGAACATCGCGATCCAGATGCTGCTGCGCGGCCGCAACACGGTCGGGTACACGCCGTACCCCACCGAAGTCACGGACGCCTTTGTTCGTGAGGCTAGCGATACTGGCGTCGATATCTTCCGTATCTTTGACGCGCTGAACGACGTGAACCAGATGCGCCCGGCTATCGACGCTGTGCTGAACACTGGCACCGCGCTGGCCGAGGTTGCCGTCTGCTATACCGGAAACCTTCTGAACCCTGCCGAGAACCTCTATACACTGGATTACTACCTCCGGCTAGCCGAACAAATTGTGGAGAGCGGAGCCCATGTTCTCGCGATCAAAGATATGGCTGGTCTCCTGCGCCCTGCAGCGGCTGAGAAGCTTGTGACCGCATTTCGTGACCGATTCGATGTGCCCGTTCACCTGCATACGCACGACACAGCCGGAGGTCAGCTCGCTACCCTGCTCGCGGCAGCAAACGCTGGTGTTGACGCGGTTGACGTCGCGAGCGCACCAATGGCAGGTACCACGAGTCAACCCTCGTTCTCGTCGCTCGTCGCTGCTCTCTCCGATACGGAACGCGACACCGGCATCAATCTCGATAATGTGCTCGATCTCGAGCCGTATTGGGATGCCGTGCGACAGATGTACCGCCCCTTCGAGTCCGGTCTTCCGGGCCCAACCGGGCGCGTCTACAAGCATGAGATCCCCGGCGGTCAGCTATCGAACCTGCGTCAGCAGGCAATCGCGCTGGGGCTTGCCGATGATTTTGAGCTGATCGAGGATATGTACAGCGAGGCAGATCGGATCTTGGGCCGGGTGCCCAAAGTGACGCCGTCGTCGAAAGTCGTGGGCGACCTCGCGCTGCACCTCGCGGCGGTTCATGCCGATCCGAAAGATTTCGAACAAAACCCCCAGAACTACGACGTGCCAGATTCCGTCGTCGGATTCATGGCGGGGGAGCTGGGCGAGCTCCCCGGCGGCTGGCCAGAACCCTTCCGCACCAGGGTGCTCGAGGGCCGTCACATCAAAATCGGTATTACCCCTGTTGCCGACAGCGATCTTGAGCTCCTATCCTCCGACTCTGAGAGTCGTCGGGCCACGCTCAACCGCTTGCTTTTCCCCGTCCCCACCGCGCAATACGAGGCAACCCGTGAGGAATTCGGCGATCTCTCCGTGCTGGAGACCAGCGGTTACCTCTATGGCCTCGTGCAGGGAGAAGAGCATGCCGTCAACATCGCCAGGGGGGTTCGGCTCTATGTCGGCCTCGAGGCTATCGGAGAAGCCGATGACAAGGGTATCCGGACGGTGATGACCATTATGAACGGTCAGCTGCGGCCCGTCTTCGTCAGGGACAGGAACGTTGCCGTCGACACGGTCGCCGCAGAAAAGGCGGACAAAGGCAACCCCGCCCACGTGGCTGCGCCGTTCTCCGGCGTGGTGACGATCAAGGCAGCCGTTGGGGACCCTGTCGAGGCGGGGCATCCGTTAGCGACAATCGAGGCGATGAAGATGGAAGCCGCTATCACCAGTTCGCTCGCCGGAACCGTCGAACGCTTGGTGTTTAGTGGAACCCGCCAGGTCGAAGCGGGCGATCTGCTGTGCGTGGTGAAGGCCTAGCCCCGGCGCTCAGAATGCCGCTGCCGGTGAAGCGTTGTGAGAAGATACGCAGAAGACTGTATCTTTGAGTAATGGCTGAACGCGCAATTCGTATTTTTGGTGACCCCGTACTCAAGACGGAATGTGAACCGGTGGATCTGTCTGATCCCGGGGTGCGGGGTCTCGTCACTGATCTGCTCGACAGCGTCAGGCTTCCCGGCCGTGCCGGGGTCGCCGCGAACCAGATCGGTGTTGGCCTCAGGGCGTTCAGCTATAACATTGACGGAGACGTCGGCTATGTGCTCAACCCCGTACTCGTGAGCACGGATGGGGAGCCAGAACAGGTCGGTGAGGGATGCCTCTCTGTCCCCGAGCTGTGGTATCCGGTCGAAAGATTCCCGTTTGCGAGGGTCGAGGGGGTCGACATAGACGGTAACCCCGTCGTGCTTGAGGGCGAGGGTCTGCTAGCTCAGGCTCTCCAGCACGAGACAGACCACCTCGAGGGGAAGCTTTACCTCGATCGGCTCGACAGGGAGAACCGAGGCAAAGCCTACCGGGAGATCCGAGCTGCCAGCTGGTTCTAAACCTACCGAGGAATGGACATCCCCTCCGTCGGTGGGGCCGAATTACCGTACAGTTCCTCGATATCAGCCGCGAAGTCCTGAAGGATAATATTCCGCTTCGTGCTCATCTTGGGCGTGAGGTGACCGCTTGCCTCGGTGTATTCAACCGGCAAAACCTTAAACTTACGAATCGATTCCGCCCGGGATACTCGGGAATTGGCGTCGTCAACAGCCTTCTGTATCTCAGCCAGAACTTTCGGGTTCTGTGACGCCTGAACGAGGGTCATCGCGGAGTCAAGATCGTTGTTTCGCAACCAGGTCGGAAGCATATCCGGATCCAGCGTAATCAGAGCCGCGATAAAGGGTTTCTTGTCCCCGACGACGGTGACCTGGGCAATCAGCGGATTCGCGCGGATCGGGTCTTCGAGGTACGCGGGGGCAACATTCTTGCCGCCCGCTGTCACGATGATCTCCTTCTTGCGCCCGGTGATCATCAGCCGACCCTCGCTATCGAAGTCCCCAAGGTCGCCGGTCTTAAAATAACCGTCCTCGGTAAAGGCCTCGCGCGTGGCGCTCTCGTTTTTCCAATAGCGGTCAAATACATCGACACCCTTCGCTAAAATCTCCCCGTCATCAGCGATACGGATGTCTATCCCCGGCAGCGGGGGACCGACCGTCCCAATCTTGAAGTTATCAGGCAGGCTAACGGTCAACGGTGCGGTGGTTTCCGTGAGTCCGTAGCCTTCGAGGATCTTGATGCCGAGGCTGTGATAGAAGTGGCCGAGGCGGTCTCCGAGGGGTGCGGAACCTGATACTGCGTATTTGGTCCGGCCTCCCAATGCCGCCCGCAGCTTGCTATAGACGAGCTTGTCAAATAGCGCGAACTTGATCCTCAGCATCAGAGGAACCCGGCCCGTATCGAGCGCTTTGGAATGTTCGACGGCGACCTTGGCAGCGGCGCGGAAAATTTTGCCCTTGCCAGCGCTTTCAGCTTTTTGTTCGGAGGAGTTATAGACCTTCTCGAAGACCCGCGGTACCGCGAGCAGGAAGGTTGGTTTGAACGAACCAAGGGCGGGCAGTAGCTGGCTCGTATCCGCCTGGTGGCCTACCCTCACACCCGCGTCGACACAGAGCACAGAAATAAACCGCGCAAAAATATGAGCTGTTGTGATAAACAGTAACGTCGATGTTCCCTCTTCCAGGACCACGGCCAACGCCTTGGCAGCATTCCGAGAGGTCTCAACAAAGTTTGAGTGGGTGAGGACCACGCCCTTGGGGCGGCCGGTAGATCCCGATGTATAGATGAGCGTGGCAATATCGGAACCCTGCGCGAGATTTCGTCGACGCTCGATCTCTTCGTCAGGAACGTCGGCCCCCGCCGTCATAGCCTGAGCCAGGTCGCCCTGTTCCATACGCATTATCTGCGATATCCGCGGGAGATCATGGCCCACCTCATCAAAGCGGGCGAAATGGTCTGCCGTCTCTGTGATCAGAGCGATTGCTTCAGAATCTTCTAGAATCCACTTGATCTGAGATGGTGACGAGGTCTCATAGATGGGAACCATGATTGCGCCGGCAAACCAGAGAGCGAAATCGACAAGGCTCCACTCGTATTTTGTCTTGCAGATAAATCCGACTTTGTCCCCGGGATGAATACCCGAGGCAACGAATCCCTTCGCGAGCTCTATCACCTCTGCATGGAATTGCTGCGCCGTCACATCGCTCCAGCCGTCCCCAGCTGGCAGCGCAAAAATCACTCGATTGGGTGTGGATTTTACTCGACCAACTAGCAAATCGGTTGCATTGTCAGAGGGCCTTGCCTCAACTATTGCTGGTGTATGTGCCTGTTTCACGGCAACTCCTTCGGTACCGAATTGTGGGGTTCCAGCCTATTCAGGGGTGGAACCCCACACGTACATAATGTGGTCTTATTCTAGCGGGCGCTATGTCCGGAACATCATATGGCGCGGGAGCTTGAGAGAACTTGTTAGTCTTAAGCAGTATTTGTTGCAAAAAACTGTTCCGCCTCATGGGTGCCTTAATCGGTATACGATAACACGTGGGTGGACGTCGAGGTCGTCCGGCAACGTGGAGAGAAGAAGTACTGTGTTCTATTGGATCATGAAGCACCTCATAGCAGGGCCGCTTCTCAAGACGATCTATCGGCCCTGGGTAACAGGCGCCGAAAATATCCCCAAAGAAGGTGGGGTCATTCTGGCCAGCAACCACCTCTCGGTTATCGATTCCGTCTTCTTGCCCATCATGATCGATAGGCATGTCTTCTTCCTCGCCAAAAGCGATTATTTCACTGGTCGCGGATTCAAAGGATGGATCACCAAAAACTTCATGTTGGCGACCGGTCAGAAACCCATCGACCGCTCCGGAGGCAAGGCTTCCGAGGCATCCCTCAACACCGGCCTCGATGTGCTCGGTGGCGGCCAGATGCTCGGCATCTATCCTGAGGGAACACGAAGTCCTGATGGGCGGATGTATCGCGGACGCACCGGAGTTGCACGTATGATCCTTGAATCAGGCGTCCCCGTTGTGCCCGTCGCGATGATCGATACTGATAAGGCCATGCCGATCGGTAGTAAGCTCCCCAAGATTCGGCGGATCGGAACCGTTATCGGCGACCCTCTTGACTTCTCTAGGTTTCAGGGGATGGACGGCGACCGTTTTATCCTGCGATCGATCACCGATGAGCTGATGTATGAACTTCAGAAACTTAGCGGGCAGGAATATATCGATGTTTACGCATCCACCGTTCGTAACAAGAACGGTCAATAATTTTTCGAGTTTCTAAATCCGGGTAGTATTACCTCTAATCCCCCTGATGTGTGCCGCACTGGCTCACGTCGTTCTACGGCAGAAAGAAGAATAGTGTCTGAGCAGTCAATTACCTCCACGCCTACACCTGCGGACGTTGTGGCCGGGCTCGACTATTGGCGCGAACTCCCGATCAAACAGCAGCCGGCCTGGCCCAATGCTGAGGCGGTAAGCGCGGCATCGGCCGAGATTGCGTCTCTCCCGCCGCTCGTCTTTGCCGGCGAGGTTGACCATCTTCGCGACCGTCTTGCTATGGCCGCCAGGGGAGAAGCATTTCTTCTCATGGGAGGCGACTGCGCAGAGACGTTTGCAGGTGCCACCGCTGAGCAGATCAGAAATCGGGTAAAGACGCTGCTGCAGATGGCCGTCGTTCTCACCTACGGCGCATCCATGCCCGTCATCAAGGTTGGGCGCATGGCAGGGCAATTCGCAAAGCCCCGCTCGAATGACTTCGAGACTCGTGGCGACCTGACACTTCCCGCATACCGCGGTGACATCGTCAATGGCTACGACTTCACTCCGGAGTCGCGTGAGGCCAACCCTCAGCGCATGGTTCAGGGATACCACACCGCGGCCTCTACGCTGAACCTGATCCGCGCCTTCACCCAGGGCGGATTCGCCGATCTGCGCCAGGTACACGACTGGAACAAAGGCTTCACCGAGAACCCAGCCAACGCCCGCTACAACAAGATCGCGAAAGAGATCGACAGGGCCGTGCGCTTCATGGTCGCATGTGGTGCCGACCTGGGCGAGCTGACTCGCACGGAGTTCTTCGTGAGCCACGAGGCGCTTCTCATGGACTACGAGCGCCCGATGACCCGCATCGATTCGCGCACCGAGAGCGCCTACAACACGTCCTCCCACATGCTGTGGATAGGGGAGCGTACCCGCGACCTCGACAGTGCCCACGTAGACTTCCTCTCCCGTGTGCGCAACCCGATCGGGGTGAAGCTTGGACCCACAACGTCCGGCGACGACGCGCTGCGCCTGATCGACAAACTCGACCCCAACCGCGAGCCTGGCCGTCTGACCTTCATCACCCGCATGGGGGCGGACAAGATCCGCGATGTGCTGCCGCCCCTCCTCGAATCGGTCAAGGACAGCGGCGCGACCCCGCTGTGGGTCACCGACCCGATGCACGGCAATGGAATCACCACTCCGACGGGCTACAAGACCCGCCGCTTCGACGACGTCATGGACGAGCTCAAGGGCTTCTTCGAGGCGCACCGCTCCGTCGGAACGTACCCTGGCGGTATCCACGTCGAGCTCACGGGCGACGACGTCACCGAGTGCCTTGGCGGCTCCGAGAACATCGATGAGGCCAGCCTAGCTACCCGCTACGAGTCGCTCTGCGACCCTCGCCTCAACCACATGCAATCGCTTGAGCTCGCATTCCAGGTGACTGAAGAGCTGACCCGGTAGTTCGCATCGATGGGGGATGCTCGTGCCCTGAGCATCCCCCAATCGAAAGCTAGTGGCTGACGTAGGCTGCGAGGTGCTGACCGGTGAGGGTTGAGCGCGCGGCAACGAGATCACGTGGCGACCCCTCGAAGACGATATTCCCGCCGTCGTGCCCGGCCCCTGGTCCGATATCGATGATCCAATCGGCGTGGGTCATCACCGCCTGGTGATGCTCAACAACGATGACCGATTTCCCAGATTCTACGAGCCGGTCAAGTAGTCCGAGTAGATTCTCGATATCTGCAAGATGCAGCCCGGTTGTGGGTTCATCAAGGACATAGATGTTGCCGGTTTCCGACATGCTATTGGCCAGCTTAAGACGTTGGCGTTCGCCGCCGGATAGGGTCGAAAGCGGCTGGCCTAGGCTGATATAGCCGAGCCCGACATCGACGAGACGACGGAGAATCGTGTTTGCTGCCGGAATTTTGGCATCGCCCGTTCCGAAAAACTCCTGAGCCTGGGCAATCGACATCGCGAGTACCTCGCTGATGTTTCGACCCCCAAACTGGTATTCGAGAACGGATGCCTGGAACCGCTTCCCCTCGCACACTTCGCACGGAGACGATACGCTGGCCATGACTCCAAGGTCGGTATAGATAACTCCAGCACCGTTGCAATGGGGGCAGGCTCCTTCCGAATTAGCGCTGAAGAGCCCTGGCTTGACGCTGTTGGCCTTTGCGAACGCTTTTCGGATCGGCTCGAGAAGGCCCGTGTAGGTCGCGGGATTGCTGCGCCGCGACCCTTTGATTGCCCCCTGATCGATTGATACCACTCCCTCGCTTGCGGGGATCGAGCCATGCACGAGAGAGCTCTTGCCCGAACCTGCAACTCCCGTGATTACGACAAGCATCCCGAGGGGAATATCGACGTTGACATCGTTCAGATTGTTTGCGGATGCGCCACGAATTTCAAGCATTCCGCTGGGTTTCCGGGGGGAAATTTTGAGCGTGGTGATATCTCCGAGGTGGCGCCCGGTGAGAGTATCGCTTGCCCGCAGATCCTCAACGGTTCCCTCGAAGCAGATTTCGCCACCGTTAGTTCCCGCATGCGGTCCGAGATCTACCGCATGATCGGCAATCGCGATTGTCTCCGGCTTGTGCTCGACGACCAGCACGGTATTGCCCTTGTCCCGTAGGCGCAGGAGGAGTTTGTTCATCCGTTCTATGTCGTGGGGGTGCAACCCTATTGTGGGCTCGTCGAAGACATAGGTAACGTCGGTGAGCGACGAACCCAGGTGGCGGATCATCTTCGTGCGCTGCGCTTCTCCGCCGGAGAGTGTGCCGGCCGGGCGATCGAGGGAGAGGTAGCCCAGGCCGATCTCGACAAATGAATCCAACGTATCCCTTAGCGATTCCAGAAGAGGGGCCATGGTGGGCTCATCCAATCCTCGGACCCACTCTGCCAGGTCACTGATCTGCATGGCACAGGCCTCAGCGATGTTGATTCCAGCGACCTTCGACGAGCGGGCGCCCTCATTGAGGCGGGTTCCCTCGCACTCGGGGCAGGTGGTGAAGGTGACGGCCCTATCGACAAACGCGCGGATGTGAGGCTGCATCGCCTCGCGATCCTTTGACAGGAAAGCTTTCTGGACCTTTGGTATGAGTCCCTCGTAGGTCATATTTATGTCCCCGACCTTTACCTTGACCGGCTCGCGGTAGAGGAAATCGTGGAGTTCTTTCTTGTTGTAGTTCCGGATGGCCTTATCGGGATCGAGAAAACCGGATCCCGTGAAGATGCGCACACCCCATCCGTCAGCGGTGTATCCGGGGATCGTGAGGGCACCTTCGTTCAGTGACTTGGAATCGTCGAAGAGTTGGGTGAGGTCGATGTCATTGATTTTTCCCATCCCCTCACAACGGGGGCATTGCCCGCCGGTAATCGTGAAGCTGCGCCGCTCCTTCACCGTTTGGCCGCCCTTCTCGAAGGTGACGGCACCCGCGCCGCTAATCGAGGCGACGTTGAAGGAGAATGCCTGGGGGGAGCCAACCTGGGGGTCTCCGAGCCTGCTGAAGACGATCCGCAGCATTGCGTTGACATCCGTCGCGGTGCCTACAGTCGAACGCGAGTTAGCGCCCATCCGCTCCTGATCGACGATAATTGCCGTGGTGATTCCTTCAAGTAAGTCCACATCAGGTCTGGCCTGATTGGGCATCATGCCCTGCAAGAAAGAACTATACGTTTCATTGATCATCCGCTGTGATTCAGCGGCAATAGTGCCGAAAACTAGCGAGCTTTTTCCCGAGCCGGATACCCCGGTAAAGACGGTGAGTCGACGTTTGGGGATATCTAGGCTGATGTTCTTGAGGTTATTCTCCCTCGCGCCGCGAACGTGGATGTGATCATGACTGTCTGCGATGTGAGTGGTGGGCATGGGGTTTATTTCTCCCGTTCATTTAGCTCGTGACTTGCGTCGGGCAGTTAATCTGCTGACTTGATGTCTACAGTTGTGCCCTTTTCTACCTTCTCGCCTGAGGCAGGCAAGGTCTTGGTTACCTTTGCCATTGCCCAAACATCAATCCCCGCAAACTTCTCGGCCACGCTTGTCGTAGGAACGAAGCCTGCCTGGGTAAGAATAGCCATTGCCTCCCGGATGGTCTTGCCCGCAACATCCGGAATCGCGAAGAGTTCAGGACCTTTCGACACCTCAAGCCCGAGAGAGTCGCCTACGCGCAGGGTTTCAGGAACATTGGTGAGCGCGATCACCTTTCCCTTTTCGACCTCGGTGCTGAACGACTCAAGGTCGAGAGAGGGGTCGTAGGTGAGACCTGCCGATTCGAGAACTTGGGATGCCTGGCTCGAGCTGAGCCCGTAGACGGACGGTGCGATCCCCGCAGATGTTATGAGGTTGATAACTGTCTGCTCGCTGAGCTGGGCAGGCACGCCCTGCCCGTCGGCCATGACGGCCGCGATGACGGTATTCGCAGGGATATCGGCGCTGAACTGCTGCTCAACAACAGAACCGAAAACAAAGTCGGCAGCCGCTATGGACTGGATCGCTTCGTCCTTTGTCATGCCAGTTAGGGGAGGGACATCAAGGATTCGTGGCCCCGTCGATTCGCAGAGCGTCACTTTCGTGTCGCGGGCTACACGGGTGCCGCCAGCCGGGGTCACTTCGGTGACCTGGCCAATGGGTGTTTCAAGGCTCGGGCACTGGGTTACCTGGGGGACGAGGCCCAGCTCGGTGATGGCAGCCTGCGCATCCTGAATCGAGTCGGACACGACATTCGGGACGGTTACGAGAGATCCGGGTCCTCCCCCAAACCACCAACCGCCAGTTGCCAGCCCTGCCGTGAGGAGGAGAACGAGGGGAACAATGATTGCCCCGCGTCTTTTCCTTTTTCGTGCCGCATCTCCGAGGGCTTGGATGCTCCCGGAGCCAGCGACTCCGCCAGCGACTCCGCCAGCGACTCCGCCAGGAACGCTGCCTGGTTGCTGATAACCATGCGTATTGACGGAATGAGTGCCAGATATATCCTCGGGTGAGCTCGCTGAACTCGGGAGCACAGTTGTCGCTGAGGTGGGCAGACCGCCCGGAGGCATGACTGACGTGTGTGCGAACGGAGTGCCGTTCATTAGTCCCGCCCGCACATGGCGTACCTCGTCGAGGAGTTCTTTGGCATTTGCCGGGCGATTATCAGGGTTTCGCTGCGTGGCCCAACGAACGAGTGAGTCAATCTCCGATGTGGCATAGGGCGAAACGAGGCTGGGTAGGGGAACATCATCGTTTGCATGCTGGTACGCGATCTGCATTGGCTGCTCGCCTGTAAACGGCTGAACTCCCGTGATCATCTCATAGAGAACTATCCCGAAAGCATAAATATCGCTGCGTTCATCGGCAATGCCCTTCGTGACGAGTTCAGGAGCAAGATATGCAATGGTTCCGAGGAGTGCTTGCCCCGTTGTCGTGTTTGCGCTCGCTGCCCGAGCAAGCCCAAAATCACCAAGTTTTATGCGTCCGTCGTCAGCGAGGAAAATGTTTTCCGGCTTCATGTCACGATGGACGATGTGCTCGTGATGTGCCGCTGCCAAACCGCTGAGAACGGCCTCGCTAATTTCCAGGGTTTGCTCGGTGGTAAGCGACCCCTCCGTTTTGAGTAGATCTCGCAGGGTGATGCCCGGGAGGTATTCCATGACGAGGTAGGCGATTTCGGAGTCTTGGCCCTGGTCGTAGACGTTGACAACATTGGGATGCGAGAGCCGCGCGGCGGAACGCGCCTCCTGATCGAATCTTTTCTTGAACGCGTTGTCGTCAGCGAGGTGGCCGTGCATGACCTTAATTGCGACCCTGCGCTCGAGACGCCGATCTGTCGCAACATAGACGGTAGCCATGCCGCCGCGCGCGATGCGGGAGCGCACCACGTATCGGTCATCGAGGACTCGACCGATGAGAGGGTCAGTGCTGGCAGAGGTCACCAAGAAAGTTTATGTAGAAAAGCCCGGTGAAGGCGTCTAGCTCCCCGGTGCGCCACCTAAATCATACGAATTGAGGATAACAATGCGGTTACGGCCACAAAAACTCTTAAAATTTGTGGGGCCGTCTTGGACTCAGCCCTGAACCATGGCAGTCTATTAGCTGTGACACATACGACACAAGAAACCGATTATTATACGATTCCTGAGCTCGTCGACATGTTTGGAGTCGGGCCGGGACATGTTCGCCGCATGATCGAGCAGCGCGAACTCGCAGCAATTCGAGTTCAGGGAGTACTTAAAGTCCCTACCAGCTTCATCCTGAATGATGAGCCCCTCTCCTTTCTTCGAGGGACCCTTGTCGTGTTGGGTGATGCTGGATTTTCAAACGATGAGGCCGTGAATTGGCTGCTCAGCGAGAATGAAATCCTCGGCACCACCCCGATCGATGCTCTCCGCAACGGACGCAAGGCAGAGGTGCGTCGCGTTGCATTAGCGCTTGCCTTCTAAAAAGCTCGGTTAGTCACCCTGTTTGCGAGGGCCCTCAGCTGCCTGGCGGTGACCGGGCCGATGGGGGCATCCAGCAAGGCCTGCTGGGCTCGTGAGACGTTCTCTGCGATCATTTTCTCAACCAGTTCCAGGGCACCAGTCTCTGTAATCGTGTTTTGCAGGAGCGTAATCTGGGTATTATCCAATTCCGGATCGCCAATGAGCTCGTCGAAAAGACGGCGCTGATTTCCGGGCAGCGCACGTCGGGCCAGGGCGATGAGGACCGTCTGCTTTCCCTCTCGTAGATCGTCTCCTGACGGTTTACCGGTCACCGTCGAATCCCCGAAGACACCGAGCACGTCGTCGCGCAGCTGGAACGCAATACCCAGTGGTAGGCCGAACTCACTGAGCCCCGCCTCCTGCTCGGGTGTTGCCCCCGCCAGAGCCGCGCCGATAAGAAGAGGGGCTTCGACGCTATATTTCGCCGATTTGTAGGTTAACACACGCGTGGAGCGTTCCAGCTGCTCCGTGTCGGAAGCGTTGCCCCAGATCTGCTCTTCAAGGACGTCCAGGTATTGGCCTACCCCGACCTCAGTGCGCATCCGGTTGAAGTGAGCGCGTGCGGCCCTTGCTGCTTTCTGATCCTTCAGCTCAAGCACGCCGTCGCTGAAGAGTTCGTCGCTCCAAAATTGCAAGAGGTCGCCGAGTAGGATGGCACTGGCTACCCCGAACTCAGCCGGATTACCACGCCACTCGCCGCTGGTATGGGCGTTTTCGAATCGTTTATGCGCTGCGGGTGTTCCCCTGCGGGTGTCCGAGTTGTCGATGACGTCGTCGTGAACCAGTGCCGCTGCGTGGAAGAGCTCGAGAGCACTAGCTACCTGTACGACGGCCGCGTGGTCTTGGCCGGCATCCGGAGGGATATCCGACCAGGCTGCCCCGACGGCATCCGCATTATTGACCGAATCGCTGTGGGATGCCCCGACAAAGGGATTTGCCTCGCGATGCTCAATGATGCCCTGCCACGCCCAATAGGTAAAAAGAGCCCGGAATCTTTTCCCGCCCCTGAGAAAATCCCTCGAATATTCGAGAAGGGGTGTGGCATCCGGGCCTATTTCGGACAGGATAGGTGAACGGTTGCTGATGAATTCATCAATACAACCCTGAAATTGGCTGAGAAGTCTGGTGCTGTGTGACACGTGTCTAGCCTAGTGCGGCGCGCGGGATTAGAATGAACTAAACGTTGTACCGAAAAAATGTGAGGTGTGAGATGGCACTATCCGAAAGGGAGCAGCGGCTTCTGGATGAGATGGAACGTAATCTCTACAACAGTGAGTCGGATGTGGTTAGCCCGTCCAATGCTGCCAAGATGCGGCCAAGCTATCGCGCGCTTGTTGTGGGTGCGCTGCTAGCTATTGCTGGAATTGTTGTTTTGCTCGCTGGGGTGATGCTCTCCCAGGCCTGGCTCGGTGTGATCGGGTTTGTAGCCATGCTCGGAGGCGTGCTGTATGCCATTACCCCGCATAAGGCTTCCGGTAATCCTCAAAATGACGCGAAAGTTGGTGACTCGCGTGGTAAGCAAAAGTCAACGGCTGGCGCGGCGCCTAAGCAGTCTTTCTCCGATCGGATGTCCGATCGCTGGGAGAAGCGCCAGGACGGCGAACTCTAAAAACTACTGTGCTGGAAACGTTATTTATCTGCGTTCCAGATTTCCTTGGGTCTGAATTGTCCTGAGGTTGCGACACTTCTCAGGGGAGGGGTCGGCTTGATGCCGACCCCTCCCTTTTTTGTTGCCTTGTCGAGCCCGATCGTCACCTCTGGCCAGCCCGGCTGGTTCGCCGCGTATGACAGATATTCCGCGAAAAAGTGTCATCCGCGGCGAACGAGGCTCGTGAATTGATGTTTTTTCCTCCACTTTTGAAACCCAAGAAACAAGGGCCTCTCGTGGGGCTAAAAGGATGTTTTTGGGCAAATTCTGAGATTTGTGGTTGAAAGTGGAGTAAAGTGGGGCGAAGTGGCCTAATGGGGTCGCCTAATCAGTGGCCAGTCTGATGAAGGGAGAGTGCAGCATGTTCCTAGGAACGTTCTCTCCCAAGCTCGATGACAAAGGCCGCGTCATCCTCCCGGCAAAGTTTCGCGACGAGCTGGAAGGCGGCGTCGTGATTACCAGAGGCCAGGAACGTTGCCTCTACGTGTTTAGCGCTCGCGAATTTGAGTCGATGCACGAGAAGATTCGTCAGGCCCCTGTGACCAGTAAGCAGGCACGGGATTACCTCCGCGTGTTCTTGTCGGGGGCTCACGCAGAGACTCCGGACAAACAGCACCGGGTAAACGTTCCTGCTGCGCTCCGAACCTATGCGGGACTCGATAAAGAGCTCATCGTGATCGGAGCAGGAAGTCGCGCAGAAATCTGGAACGCCGAATCCTGGCAGGCCTACCTAGAAACCCAAGAAGCAGAGTTCGCAGATATTGAAGAGGAGGTGATCCCCGGCTTGTTCTAGTGAGTACGTCCTCGCTTCAGACCCTCAGCCATCACCACTGACTCACCTTCCCCGGTGTCAGTTGGATGGACGGGGATCTGAGGCTAGGAAAGCTTGTAGCCGAGATGCCTATGACCGCACATTCACATAAAGATATCCACATCCCCGTCTTGCTTGAGCGATGCATTGAGTTACTTGAGCCAGCAATTTCCAAGCCCGGGGCTGTCGTCGTCGATGCCACGCTCGGTATGGGCGGACACTCCAGCGAAATGTTGGCACGCTTCCCCGAGCTCAACCTGATTGGGCTGGACAGGGACACCGAGGCATTGCGTATTGCGGGGGAGCGTCTTGCTCCTTATGGAGAGCGCGTGCACCTCGTTCACACGGTCTACGACGGCATCGCCGAGGCTGTTCGTTCGTGTGGCTTTGAACGCGTCGACGGAATCTTGTTCGACCTCGGAGTCTCCTCATTGCAACTGGACGAGGCAGAGCGTGGGTTCGCCTATGCTCAGGATGCCCCCCTCGACATGAGAATGAACCAGGCCGAAGGCGTGCGCGCCGAGGAAATCCTTGCCACGTATAGTGAAGGTAATCTGAGGCGAATTTTTGAACGATACGGCGAGGAAAAGCTCTCCGGACGCTACGCGCGGGCGATTATCGCCGCCCGCCAGGTTGCCCCGATTACCCGCTCCACGGAACTCGTGCAGATACTGTCGGATGCCACGCCGGCGGCAGTTCGTCAGCTGCGTCATCCGGCAAAGAAAGTTTTTCAGGCCCTGCGGATCGAGGTCAACCAGGAACTCGCAGTTCTGGACCGCGCGATTCCTGCCGCCATCGATTGCTTGGCTGTCGGAGGCCGACTTGTCGTGATGTCATATCACTCGCTGGAGGACAGGGCGGTTAAACACGATCTTGCTGCCCGTTCGAAGTCGACCGCTCCGGCGGATCTCCCCGTTGAACTCCCTGAACATCGCCCAGAGCTCAAACTGCTTACCAGAGGTGCCGAACAGGCTAGCGAGGCTGAGCGTCAGATAAACCCACGTTCGCAGTCGGTTCGTCTTCGTGCCGCTACGAGAATTCGAGACAAAGTATGAGTAACAACACTGCGCAGTTGGATACCCACGACTTTTGGGCTTTTGACCCGGCGACTCCCCTCGAGTCACCGCGCCCTGATCGTCGTGGTCAGAACCCCCTTACCCTGGCACCAGCGCGCACACGGAAGGCGCGGTCAAGTGCCTTTTACGCGCTTGTGAGCCTCGCCACTCTCGGCATCATCCTGGGTGCCCAGCTTCTGCTGAGCATCGCTCAGGCAGATGGTGCCTACAAAATATCGGACTTGCAGCTCCAAGAGACAAACCTGGGGCGTGAGGAGCGTTCTGTCACGCAGGACGTTGAAAAACTATCCTCCCCGCAGCACCTCTCGGAGAATGCTGCGTCGCTGGGCATGGTCGTGAACGCAAACCCTGCTTACCTGCGTCTGAGCGATTCCGTGATACTAGGAACTGTCGGTGCTGCTACAACCCAGCCCGATACCAACCGGGTTGCGAATTCGCTCCTCGACGGCGTTCCACTCGTCGGCGGTGGGGATGCAGCGGCAGCCGCCGCCGCGAGTGCAGCCGCTGAGCAAGCGGCTCGTGATGCCGCCGCCGCCACGGCGGCCCTGCCCGCAGAGGTTCCGACGGATTCGGTTTCGCCGCCCGCCAACAAGCCCGCGGTTCCGCCAGCCCCTGCCCCCGTTCCAGCACCAAACAATGGCGCGCCAGCCGTTTCCACCGCCCAGACACCGGATAAAGCCGTACCGTTGACGGGTAAGCTACCGTCGCCTGTTACCAGATAGTCGCGCAATCGTTACCCCTCAACATCTCTCAAGAAAATTCATCAAGAATGTTTCTCGACATTGCGTGATTGTCTACACCGAGTAAATAGATTCGAACACTAGAGGAAGCTTGATATCGTGAAAAAAAGACGCACCGGACGGCTTCGTTCAACGCTTGCTTTTGTCGCAATCGTGGCTTTTGTTGGTATTTTCATCTTCCGTCTCGCGGATATCCAAGTTGTGCGGGCAGATGCGCTGAACGCCACCTCGCTGGATAAGCGCTCAGTTCCCCATACGATATATGGCGTTCGCGGGGATATCGTTGATGAAGACGGCAGTATCCTTGCGACGACAGAGGTGCGCTACGACGTTCAGCTCTCTCCCAAAAATGTCAAGGCCGCAGAGGGAACCAACGCCAAGAAGAAGCTCGAGGTCGACAAGAATCTTGCTGATATTGGTGCCCTCACCGGACAGACAGGCGAAGAGATCCGTGCGATCGTAGATGCTGCCCTCGTTGAGAACCCAAAATCAGACTTCGCCTATGTGAAGCGCTCGGTTGATCTTCAAACGATGACGGCCCTCAAAGCCCTGAAGATCCCGTGGCTGACTTTTGCCCAAAATGCCAGCCGCGCCTACCCCAACGGTGCTGTCGGCGGAAACATCGTCGGTTTTGTCGGGTCTGACAACACGCCCTTGGCCGGGATCGAGGCGTCTCAGGATACTTGCCTGGCGGATGTCGACGGGGAGGAAACCTACGAGCGTGGCGCTGATGGTGTGGCGATCCCCGGCAGCACGGCGATAGTGAAAGATAAGACGGACGGCGGAAGCGTAAAACTTACCCTAAACAAGGACCTGCAATGGCAGGCGCAGCAGGTCGTCGACCGCCAGAAAGTGGTCAGTGGTTCAAGTTACGCCTACGCGGTCGTGATGGAGGCGAAGACCGGAAAGATCAGGGCCGTGGCAGAGGATGATACTGTCGACCCCAATAATTTTGCCGCATCCGACAACGACCATCTCATCTCTAACGCTTTCAAGAATTTCTACGAGCCGGGCTCCACGTACAAAACACTCACCGCGGCGGCTCTTCTCGATCAGGGGGTTGCCGACCCAGGCACCCGGGTGATGACTCCCGGCAGCAGGGTAACCCCCAACGGCGCGAAGTTTAAGGATGCGTGGGACCACGGCAACACGCCGTACACGCTCACCGGAATCATGGTGGACTCGTCAAACGTCGGCCTCTCGTTACTGGGCGAGAAGCTCTCGGACCAGACGCGCTACGACTATCTCAAAAAATTCGGTATGGGTGACGCAACCAACGCCGGGTTGGGATCAGTCGAGAGCGGCGGACTCCTGCGCGATTGGACGGACTGGGACAACCAGACCGGCTACACCACAATGTTTGGCCAGGGCCTCGGCTCGACGATCATTCAGACGGCAGACGCTTACCAGGCGCTCGCGAATGGGGGTACGCGCATCCCTGCAAGCCTTGTGGAGGAGTGCACCTCCGCCGACGGAACCGTCACCCCGTATAAGGCTGGCGACCCCGTACAGGTGGTGAGCCCTGAGGCCGCTCAGAACGTGACAAAAATGTTGGAAATGCTTCCGCAGGACTCCTGGCTGACCAATTACATCTCCATTCCCGGCTACCGTCTCGCCGGAAAAACTGGAACCGCGCAGCAGACGGACCCGGAGACGGGCGCTTATAGCGATATGTACGTGTATTCTTTTGCTGGGTACTTTCCTGCTGAGGATCCGCAATACGTTGTGGTTTTCACGCTGGGGTTCCCGCCGAACTCCGTCGGTGCGCGTGAGGCCGTGATCGGTTTCCGCGATGTCGCCCAGGCGACGATTAAAACATACGCGGTTCCACCGTCAACGACGCCAGCGGAAACGCTTCCCAAACGGTACTAGCCGCATCCGTGCTCTCGTGCCGGTTAGGGTAAGTGACTAGCGCGATTTTTTGCGCCGAAAGGTAAACTTCCACACATGATCTCGATGACCCTGGCCGACCTGGCACAGTCGATGGGGGGAACCCTTATTCTCGGTTCCTCCGGAAAGAGCCCTGAGGATATCGTCTCCGGCGATGCACAGACCGATTCGCGACTGGTCGAACCCGGCGAGATCTTCTTTGCCAAGCGCGGGGCAGAAACAGACGGACACCGCTTTGTCGGAGTCGCGCATGAACGCGGAGCGGGTGTGGCGATCGTCGAGGAAGAAACCGACGAGCGCATCCCCCAGATCGTCGTCACAGATTCCGTTGCCGCGCTCGGAGAGCTTGCCCGTACCGTCATCACCCGTGCCAAGCAGGCAGGTAACCTTCGGGTCATTGGAATTACCGGATCGAATGGAAAGACAACCACCAAGAATCTATTGCACAGCATCCTGAGGCAATCGGGAGAGACCGTTGCTCCGGTGGGCTCGTTCAACAACGAGGTGGGCGCGCCACTCACGATGCTCCGGGTGACCGAGAATACCCGTTTCCTGATTTCCGAGATGGGCGCAAGCGCTGAGGGCGATATCGCGGCACTAGCCGCCATGGCCCAGCCCGATATCGGGGTGGTTCTGAAGGTGGGACTCGCGCATGCCGGCGGGTTTGGCGGTATCGAAGCGACGTTCAGGGCCAAATCAGAGATGGTAACCTCATTGCCGAAAACGGGGGTCGCTGTCCTAAACGCCGACGACCCGAGGGTCGCTCAGATGGCATCGATGACGGATGCTAGGGTCGTCTCGTTCGGCACAGCATCCGTAAGCGATGTGCGGGCGTCAGACCTGCACGCCACCGCCTCGGGTACCAGTTTCACCGTGCGGAACGTGGCGGGGGAGACCTCGGAGGTTAACTTCCGCGTTTTGGGCGAACATCACGTGTCGAACGCCCTTGCAGCCATAGCGGTCGCCGAAGAGTGCGGGGTGTCGCTGAGCGACACCGTGAGCGCGTTGGAAACCGTGGCTCGTGCTGAGCGCTGGCGGATGGAGGTGCTCGGCGGACGTGACAATGTCACGATCATCAACGACGCCTACAATGCTAGTCCTGATTCTATGACGGCGGCGTTAAAAACGCTTGCCCTGATTAGCGAGCCCGAGCAGCGGACATTTGCCGTGTTAGGCGAGATGAGCGAGCTGGGGGAATTTTCCGGTGACGAGCATGATCGAATAGGCTTGCAGGCGGTTCGCTATAATATTTCGCGAATTGTTGTGGTTGGTGACGGTGCACGTCGGATGCATATCACCGCAATAAACGAGGGATCGTGGGATGGAGAGAGCGTGTTTTTCAGCACTCAGGATGAGGCATACGACTACCTCACGGCTGAGCTTCGTGCCAACGATATCGCTCTGGTGAAGTCCTCGAACTCCGCGGGCCTCAGATTTTTGGGCGATCGATTGGGGGCGTTCTTCGCATGATCGTTTTGATGCTGGCTGCAATATTTTCCACGCTCTATTCTCTGCTGCTGACTCCCGTTTTCATCAAGGGCTTTAACAAGCTCAAGTGGGGGCAATTTATTCGTGAGGACGGACCAAAGTCCCACTATTCCAAGCGTGGTACCCCTACCATGGGGGGAATTATCTTCCTCTCCGGTGCTGTGCTGAGCTACTTTGCTGCGAAGCTGATCATGATGGAGGAGGTGACTCCTTCGGCTTTGCTGGTGATCTTTATGATGATCGGTCTTGGACTCGTTGGGTTTATCGATGATTTCCTGAAGACCCGCAAGCAGCAGAGCCTGGGTCTTGGCGGATGGGCAAAAATCGCGGGTCAAGTTGCGGTTGCTATTGTTTTCGCGGTTTTGTCGCTCCAATTCGCTAATTCGCGCGGCGTCACGCCGGCCTCTGCCCACGTATCTTTTTTCCGTGACCTTCCGATAGATTTTATGGCGCTCGGTATGGTCGCCGGAGTGATCGCATTTATTATCTGGATCATTGTTTTGGTTGCTTCGGCGTCAAATGCGGTGAACGTCACTGATGGACTTGACGGATTGGCTACCGGCGCATCCATTCTCGCGATTGGCTCCTACGTGTTTATCGGATTTTGGCAGTCAAATCAGGACTGCGGAAGCACCAACAACGTGGCGAATTGCTATACCGTGCGTGACCCAATGGACCTGGCTGTCATTGCGGCGGCCGTCGTTGGCGGACTCATCGGCTTTCTGTGGTGGAACACTAGCCCCGCGCATATCTACATGGGGGATACAGGCTCTTTGGGTATCGGAGGTGCGCTTGTCGCCCTGGCGATCCTTACCCATACCGAATTACTGCTGATCGTCATCGGCGGATTGTTCGTGATGGAGACAGGGTCTGTGATTATCCAACGCCTGTACTTCAAGGTGACAAAGGGAAAGCGTATTTTCCTCATGAGTCCTATCCATCATCACTTTGAGTTGAAGGGGTGGGCCGAGGTCACGGTAGTTGTGCGGTTCTGGCTTATCGCTGGGTTCTTTGTAACCGTTGGTATTGGTTTGTTCTACGCGGAGTGGTTAACGGTTTAGTGATGGCTGATACAAACAGGGTTGGGTCTCTCAATAGCTGGCATCAGGATTGGAGCGGCCTCACCGTCGCTGTTCTGGGGCTGGGGGTCACCGGGTTTTCGGTCGCAGACACACTTATCGAGCTGGGATGCTCGGTGACCGTGATTGCCGGAGCTGGCGACACGGACCGCGAACGCCTCCTCTCCGTGATCGGCGCCGACTTCGTGTGCGAGCCCAGCGACGAGGCCCAGCTGAATCATCTGCAGGGACTCGATGCCGATCTGGTCATCGTTTCGCCGGGATATCGTCTCGAACACCCGCTTACGGTGTGGGCTGAATCGCACGGAATCACCGTGTGGGGAGACATCCAATTGTCGTGGCGGCTTCGCGACAAGGTGGGGCCACCCGCCGATTGGATCGTCATCACGGGAACGAACGGCAAGACTACGACTACTCAACTCACCGCGCATATGCTGCTCGCTGGTGGGTTACGGGTCTCTCCAGTGGGTAATATCGGAACTCCTGTGCTCGACGCGCTTCGAGATCCCCAAGGGTTCGATGTTCTCGTTGTTGAGCTGTCGAGCTTTCAGCTGGCGCGGCTGGGCCATATCGAGCCGTATTCGAGCGCCTGCCTCAATATTGCTCCCGATCATCTCGACTGGCACGGATCTCTTGAACAGTACATCGCGCATAAGGCCGTGATTTACGAGAACACCAGTCATGCCTGCGTGTATAACCGGGCGGATCAGGTTACGGAGCGCATGGTAGAGAATGCCGACGTTGTTGAGGGGGCTCGCGCTATTAGTTTCGGGCTGGATACGCCTCAACCCAGTGGCCTTGGCATTGTCGACGGCATACTGTGCGATCGAGCTTTCCTTGACGATCGGCGTTCCTCTGCCCTTGAGATCACGACGGTGCAACGGCTCGCCGAGTTGGGTCTGGATGCGCCACATATCGTGCAGAACATCCTTGCTGCTTCGGCCCTTTCGCGCTCTCGCGGGGTTAGCCCGGAACATATTGTTGCGGCGTTGGACAGTTTTGTTCTTGATCCGCACCGGGTCGAGCGGGTGGCCAGCGCGAACGGGGTGCTCTGGGTAAACGATTCGAAGGCGACTAACCCGCACGCAGCATCCGCCTCGCTTCGCTCGTTCGATAGCGTGGTCTGGATCGTTGGAGGTCTCCTGAAAGGCGTTGATGTGGATGCCTTTGTCGCAGAGAACGTGGGGCGCCTCCGGGGTGTCGTCGTGATTGGTCTCGAGAGGGGTGAGTTGCTGGCGGCGTTCGAGCGACACGCACCCGATGTGCAAGTTTTTGAAGTGATGCCGGGTGAAACTGAAGACATTATGCAATCGGTTGTCTTGCGGGCATCCTCTATTGCTCAACCGGGGGACACCGTTCTCTTGGCTCCGGCCGCAGCTTCGATGGATCAATTCGAAAGTTACGCGGATCGGGGAAATAGATTTAGCTCAGCAGTAAGAACGTTTTTAGGAGGTGAGGCGGATGGCAACACCGCCTCGCGCTAATCGCCCGAGAACTGAGGATGCCGCGGGGACTCGCTCGCGTTTTTCTGCGTTTCAGGCCCGGATATCTCTGGGTAGGCTTCGAAAGAGGGAGAGCGGGGCGTACCTGCTGCTCCTGGGAACCACGCTTTTCCTGGTGATTATCGGGCTGGTCATGGTGCTGTCGTCGTCCTCGGTTACCTCTTTCGTCGGGCAGAACGGTTTTTTCGGGGTCTTTCTTAGACAGGGCACGTTTGCGTTGATTGGGGTTCCCCTCATGCTGGTCATGAGTCGGGTGCCGCTGTCATTTTGGCGAAAATATGCGTGGCATATGCTTGGCGCTGGAATGTTCCTGCAGCTTCTCGTCTTTGTCCCAGGGGTGGGAATCGATAATTTTGGAAACCAGAACTGGATCGCGATCGGGCCGATCAGGGGTCAGCCGTCGGAATTTTTGAAGCTCGGCCTTATTATCTGGATGGGACTCATCCTGTGGCGCAAACAACATCTTCTCGATAATTGGAAGCATGCGCTGATTCCGATTTTTCCCGCGGCCGGGTTGGCGATTGGTCTCGTGCTTCTCGGGCATGACCTGGGAACAGGAATGATCATGTTTGCGATCCTGATTGGCGCTCTGTTTTTTGCCAATATTCGGCTTCGAATTATCGGGATACCGCTTGCGCTTGGCGCGTTAGCCGTTGGCGTGCTGACGATCACAAGCCCAAACAGGGTGGCACGTATCGCGCAATTCGCGGGGGACACCTGCACGATCAGCGACCCACTGTGTTGGCAGCCTCTTCACGGGCTATGGGCGATGGCCAACGGTGGTGTGTTCGGGGTGGGCCTAGGTAATTCAAAAGCTAAGTGGTCGTGGCTTCCTGCGGCAGAGAACGACTATATTTTTGCGATTATCGGCGAAGAACTGGGAATGGTTGGCGCCATCGTTGTTATCCTCCTGTACGTCGTGCTAACGATAGCTCTTATCCGAGTCATGAGAAATGCGCGTGACCTATTCGGTACCGTCGTAACGGGTGCAGTGCTGGTCTGGATTATCGGTCAGGCCTTCGTGAACATCGGGGTCGTTATTGGTTTGCTTCCTGTTCTCGGTGTCCCTCTTCCGCTACTGTCAGCGGGTGGAACCGCGCTTATCTCCTGTCTCATGGGCATCGGTGTGGTGCTCTCGATTGCGAGAGATTCGGATAGACCGGACGAAGACGCCAAGCGAGCCCATCAGTTTTCTAATCCGGCCACGTTCACCCCATCTTTGAGAAGGACACGATGACAACATACCTCTTAGCTGGAGGCGGAACAGCTGGACATGTGAACCCGCTGCTTGCAGTCGCGGATGAGATCCGCGGGACGGAACCTGACGCGAAGATTATTGTTCTCGGAACCCGAGAGGGCCTTGAAGCTCGACTCGTTCCCGAACGAGGCTATGAACTTCAGACGATTCCTCGCTTGCCCTTCCCACGACGACCAAATATGGATGCCGTGCGTTTCGTTACCCGTTTCGGAAGTACGGTAAAGCAGGTGATGAAGATCATCGAGGCTGATGGAGTTGAGGTTGTCATCGGCTTCGGAGGCTACGCTTCTGCTCCTGCCTACCACGCCGCGCACAAGACCCAGACACCTCTTGTCATCCACGAGGCAAATGCGAAACCTGGTCTCGCGAATCGCTCCGGGGCAAAGAAAACCCCGTTTGTGGGTGTCGCCTTCGAGGGAACGCCGCTGCTTCACTCTCGATTTGTGGGGATGCCGCTTCGCAAGGAGATCGCGACGCTTGAGCGGTCCGTCTCGCGGACGGAGGGCCACGAATACTTCGGCCTTGATCCCGACCGTCAGACGCTCTTGGTTACCGGAGGGTCTCAGGGCGCGCGTCGGATCAATAACGCTATCGCCGGTTCTGCCCGACAGATCGTTGAGAGCGGCTTTCAAATCCTTCATGTCTGGGGTCAGCTGACCGAGATTGAAAACCCGGGCATCGAGCACTACTCGATTATTCCCTATTGCGACAGGATGGACCTCGCCTTAGCAGTAGCCGATGCCGCCGTCTCGCGTGCCGGTGCTGCAACCGCTAGCGAGTTGACAGGTCTCGGAATTCCTACCGTGTATGTTCCTTACCCTGTCGGCAACGGCGAACAGAAGTTCAACGTTGAGAGAGTTGTCCGGCTGGGCGGCGCGCTTATGGTCGATGACGCCGAGCTCAGTGAGCAGTGGATAGAGCGAAAACTGATCCCGCTCATGCGAGATGAGCAGCAATTGCGAGAAATGGGTAACCTGGCCGCGGTGCATGGGACGCTTGACGGTGCACAGCGCACGCTTGCACTTGTGCACGAGGCGCTTGCTAGTAAGAGATAGCCCCCGGTAAATCGTCCTCTCTAAATCGTCTTTGTCGACTTCGGCGGGGTGACACGAACTTTTCAGGGTCGAGAGTTACCCTAGAAGGCGCGATATGCGCCATCGGAAAGGCTACACATGATCTACCCTGATCTCACTCTCGAACTGCCATCGACCGTGAACACCGTTCACTTTATTGGTATCGGGGGGTCGGGGATGAGCGGAATCGCGAGGCTTTTTCTCAACGCGGGATACACGGTTACCGGCTCCGATGCGGCTGAGAACGCAAACGTTATGGCGCTTCGCGAACGTGGCGTTGACATTACTGTTGGCCACGATGCTGCCAACCTCGGCAGCGCGGATACTGTCGTTGTCACGGGAGCTCTCTGGCCGACCAATCCGGAGTACGTTCTTGCTCAGGAGAAGGGTCTGCCCGTGCTTCACCGGTCTCAGGCACTTGCCTGGCTTGTAGCTGACCAACGACTGGTCGCCGTTGCGGGTGCGCACGGGAAGACGACCTCCACGGGGATGATCGCAACAGGTCTGCTCGAGCTCGGACAGGACCCGAGCTTTGTCAATGGCGGCGTCATCGAATCCCTCGGTGTCAGCTCTGCTGCAGGTCACGATCCTCTCTTTGTCGTAGAGGCAGACGAGTCCGACGGTTCTTTTCTGATTTACAACACCTCAATAGCGCTCGTAACCAACGTTGATCCGGAGCATCTCGATTTCTACGGTTCGCGAGAGAACTTCATGGATGCGTTTGTCACCTTCGCGCGCAACGCGACTGAGCTCGTTGTTATCTCTTCTGATGACGAAGGCGCTAGGGAGGTTGCGACCAAGCTCGATGGGAAACGGATGTTCACGTTCGGAGAAGCCGAGTCCGCGGACGTCATGGTGCATTCGATCGTGACGGACGGACCTGTTGCGTTTAGCATCCGTTATCGCGGGGAAGACTTTTCTGCGAGGCTGTCTATCCCGGGTAAGCACAACGCTATCAATGCGGCGGGTGCCGTTGCCGTTTTGATCGCCCTCGGTAACGACCCGCAAGCTTCGCTGGACGCTGTTGCGACCTTTGGCGGTACGAAACGCCGGTTTGAGCTTCATGCCGAGATCGGCGGGGTTAAGGTTCTTGATGACTACGCGCACCACCCCACCGAGGTTGAGGCACTTCTGACCTCGGCGCGTACGGTTGTGGGATCCGGGCGGGTCATTGCGGTGCATCAGCCCCACCTCTATAGCCGCACACGCCTGTTCTCACGAGAGTTTGCAGAAGCGCTGGAGGAGAACGCCGACCATACGATTGTGTTGGCCGTGTGCGGCGCTCGCGAGGACCCCGAGCCAGGGGTTACCGGCGCGCTCGTCTCCGAGAAGTTCATAGACCCCAGCAAGGTTGCTTATATAGACGACTGGCAGGCTGCAGCAGACTATATTGCCCGGATATCCAAGCCGGGTGACTACGTGATCACCATGGGCTGCGGGGATGTTTACCGGATAATCCCGCAGCTTACTGAGGCGCTCGAGGGCCGCTGGTCGTGATGCGAGTTGCACCATGAAACGCCCCGCCGGTTTTGAACCGGGGGCGACTCCTCCGCCAGAACCGCGGCAGAATTCCCTGCCGGAAGATCGATCCAGCGTACCGAAAACAGCAAGCGTGCCGAAAACATCTATCGCGCCGAAAACTAGGTCACCCCGTGTGACGAGGGTTGTGCGTCGGGCAGAACCGCAGGACACGGGTGCGATCACCGTTGATCTCAGTGAGGTGAGAGCACAGCACGATCGCGATAAACCCGTTCGCGAGGTTATTCTTCCTGCGGAAGACTTGAGTGCTGATCTCTCGAACGACGAACCGGCTCGCCCGGCCAGATCCCGCACGCATTGGCATGCGCAGTGGTCTCCCCGACGGATAGCCCAGTCCACCGCCAAAACAGTTCGGGATGCTGTCCAGCAGCGGAAAAAGGCCGAACGTCGGGAAATGAAGCGCTTCACTTCCGCGGCTAGGCGTAGGAGGCAAGTGGCTGCCGTGGTGGCGAGTGCTGTGGCCGCCCTGATTCTTTTCGTCGCTGTCGGCGCGTTCACTCCGTTGATGGGATTGCAGACTATCCAGATAGTGGGGGCGACTCGGCTCGATACGGCTGCAGCGGTCAGCGCGCTCGAAGCGCAGAAGAACGTTCCACTCCCAGTGGTTGATAAGAGCACGGTTGAGGCGACGCTTAAAAATTTTTCGATAGTTCAAAGTTATTCTGTCGAACTCGTACCGCCGCATACAATGCTTATTAGGGTCGTGGAGAGGGTTCCTATTCTTGCGGTTCAGACCCCGGATGGGTTTGATCTCGTTGACCCGGTTGGTGTTGTCGTTGAGCATTCTGCCGGACGGCCTGAGGGGTTTCCTCTCTCGGTTAACGTTCCTCTTGATCCTGCCTCGCCCGTATTTTCCGCCGTATCGGAGGCGGTTCGGGCGTTGCCTGCCGATGTTGCTGCCCAGGTGGATACCGTGACCGCTAGCACGCAGAATGATGTTGCGTTTCAGTTGAGGAGCTCAGGAGTCCAAGTCGTCTGGGGGAGCGCTAAGGATTCAGCCCGAAAGGGGGTCGTTCTGAAGAGTGCCCTCGCGGGCCTTGCGGGTCGGCCTGTCACCAGCATCAATGTAGCGTCCCCGGATAACATCGTTTTTTCTTGAGCGATGGGTGCCTTGCGTTTCTTATCGTGAGGAAGCGTTGACCCTAGGGCAACAAAAAAGTTGTGATGTTTTCGACACGCGCGCCTCATCCGTTGTATGGCGACCATCACCCCTTAGCGTAAAGACCAGGAAATGTATACTGGGAATAACTTTAATCTTCTACCTGAGGTTTAAGGTTTAGCGGAGGCCGGACGTGTCAAATAATCAAAACTACCTCGCAGTGATCAAAGTCGTCGGTGTCGGCGGTGGCGGTGTCAATGCCGTCAATCGCATGATCGAGCTTGGTCTGCGTGGGGTCGAGTTCATCGCGGTTAACACCGATGCTCAGGCCTTGCTACTCAGCGATGCGGACGTCAAACTTGACATCGGTCGCGAACTTACCCGTGGGCTCGGCGCAGGGGCCGACCCCGAGGTTGGACGCCGTGCGGCAGAAGATCACGCTGAGGAGATCGAAGAGGCGATTGCCGGAGCCGATATGGTCTTCGTCACCGCGGGAGAAGGCGGAGGGACCGGAACCGGTGCCGCCCCCATCGTCGCGCGCATTGCTAAGTCGATCGGCGCCCTTACCATCGGCGTCGTCACCCGCCCCTTTAGCTTCGAGGGAAAGCGTCGCGCCGCTCAGGCCGACAACGGTATTCATGCGCTCCGTGAAGAGGTCGACACGCTTATCGTCGTACCCAATGACCGCCTCCTCGAAATTAGCGATCCCGGCATCAGCATGGTTGAAGCCTTCGCCTCTGCCGACCAGGTACTTCTTGCCGGAGTACAGGGAATCACCGACCTCATCACGACACCTGGTCTGATCAACCTCGACTTTGCGGACGTTAAATCGGTTATGCAGGGCGCAGGATCTGCGCTCATGGGAATCGGTTCCGCTAGGGGCGCAGACCGCGCCATCAAGGCAGCAGAGCTTGCAGTCGCCTCCCCGCTGCTCGAAGCCAGTATCGAGGGTGCCCACGGCGTGCTGCTGAGCATTCAGGGTGGATCCAACCTCGGACTTAATGAGATTTACGAGGCTTCTTCGCTTGTGCAGGATGCGGTGCATCCCGAAGCGAACATCATCTTCGGAACGGTAATTGACGACACTCTCGGCGATGAGGTGCGAGTAACCGTCATCGCCGCTGGATTCGACTCACTCGAACCGGCCACTAATGTTGCCCAGATGGAAGCTGCGAAGCGTCGCACCTACGTAACCCCCGTTGAGACCCAGCAGGGCGACGAGGACGCTTCAACTGCGGCTGAATTCGGTGAGGCGATCGTTTCGCCGCCAGTTGAGGCTGTTATTGCTGACGAGTCTTTTGCGGATGACGACGACCTCGATATCCCCGAGTTTCTCAAGTAACGAAGGTTTCAACCTAGCTATGACTGATATGACGCCCCTCCTGAGGGAGAGGTTGGAAAGAGTGAGAACCGGTGTGGCCTCTGCCGCATCAGAGGCCGGCCGCTCTGCCTCAGAGATCACAACAATCGTAGTCACCAAGTTTCATCCGGCGCAGCTGATCCGAGATCTGCATAGCCTTGGAGTGCGCGATTTCGGCGAGAATCGTCACCAGGAAGCCAGCGAGAAGGCGAACGAGCTGTCAGATCTGGACCTCACCTGGCATTTTGTCGGCCAGATCCAGGGAAAGAAATTTCGTCAGGTTGCCAGCTACGCCGACGTTGTGCACGCCCTTGATCGAATTCGATTGGTGGATGCCCTGGGCGAGTGGCCTGGAACGCTCGAATGCTTCGTGCAGGTAAACCTCACGAATGATGAAGCGCGCGGGGGAGTGAGGCCCGACGAGCTGCTGCCGCTCGTCGAGAAAGTTGTCGAACATCCGTCTCTCGATCTCAAGGGGGTCATGGCGGTGGCGCCCCTCGGCGAGGAACCTCGACGGGCTTTCGCACGGCTGAGGGGTTATTCTGACGCCGTCCGACAGGTGGTACCCCACGCAACAAGTATCTCCGCGGGTATGACGCAGGACTACGTTGAGGCCATCGCCGAGGGTGCGACACACCTACGAATTGGCACGGCAATCACGGGAAAACGTCCCGGTACGGTCTAATCTCAAAAGAGACAATCCATGGAGGTAACGCAATGAGCAACCCGCTGAAGAAGACTATGGTCTACCTCGGGCTAGCCGATGAAGAGCTGGAATACGAAGAGCCAGAGCAGGCTGCGCCCGCGAAGCAGCCACAGTCCTCTGCTTCTGGAGCTGCACCTGCAAGTAATCGTGCTCCGGTAACGCCTTTGCGTCGCGCTGCCACCCGTGCGCCAGCACCAGCAGCTCTCAACGAGATTCTTACCGTGCACCCGAGACAGTATCGTGATGCGCAAATCATTGCCGAAAACTTCCGCGATGGTGTTCCCGTGATCATCAATCTTTCTCAAATGGACGATGCTGAAGCTAAGCGTCTCGTTGATTTTGCCAGCGGTCTCTCGCAAGGTCTCTACGGAAAAATTGAGCGAGTGACCAACAAGGTTTTCCTGCTTTCTCCCTCGCATATTGCTTTGAGCGGCGGCAGCGATGACGAACACGGTGAGTCTGATAGTTCAGATTCATCGTTCTTCGTCAAATCCTAGAACGGCGTTAGCGACACTATGGGTGAAGCAGCACTGATTATTGGCTTTGTCCTCCAGCTGATAGTTAGGTTATATATTGCCGTTTTGTGGGCACGATTTATTCTTGACTGGATAAGGGTTCTTAACCCGCGTTGGCGGCCCTCCGGTGCTCTGGTAGTCCTGGTCGAACTCGTTTTCAGCGTGACGGATCCGCCTATCAAATTTATTCGCAAACTTTTGCCGCCGTTGAGGCTCGGACCTGTCGCGCTTGATTTTGGCTGGATTATTACACTGGTTGCGTGCTGGATTCTTCTCGCAATTATCCCAGCTGTTTTTGGGATGCTGGCCTAGAGACGCGCCTCGTGGCTCGGCCCGTTTTGAGCGTTGTGTCCGAGATTCGGTGCCGTGGACAAGAGGTTTGTGCTCTTTAGCGAAGCAGATGCGAAAGACGAGTAAAGCGCTAAAATAACTACACATAATCTCAATTCGGCAGATTCAGAATGATTATGGTGAAATAATTACGCTGCAAGCTTGTTAGAATTTATTAGTGAAATAACCGCGGAATCACGCTATTTTTTCTGCGGTGTTTGCTCTTAATTACCTATTAAGCCGCGTAGCATTACATATTCCTGCCTTGCTTTTGGTAGCGTTGTCATGACGCCGCGAGTGTGGCGAGACTTGAGCGAAAGAGACCAGAAATGGCTTTGACACCTGAAGACGTCGTAAACAAGCGGTTTACGATTACAAAGTTCCGTGACGGATATGACCTTGACCAGGTCGACGACTTCCTTGACGAGGTCGGGCGCGAGCTGCGCCGCCTCGAAGATGAGGCCGCCGTTCTCAAGCAGGAGAACGAGGAGCTTCGTGATCGAATTCAGGGCTACGAGGCTGGCCAGTTCGCAGAGCCTCGTTCCGCGGCTCCCGCTGCGCCTGTTGTCGTAGAGGATATCGAAGAAACCGTTATTACGATTCCGGCGCCTCCTGTCATGCCGGCCGCACCGACAGCGGTAGCGCCCGTCGCCCCGGTCGCAAATCTCACTAACGAGGCTTCTAAGAGCAGCGGAATGCTCCAGCTTGCTCTTGAGCTGCACGACAAGCACGTGCGCGATGGTGAAGAGAAGCGCGACGCGCTCATCCGTGAGGGTGAAAGCACCGCACGTGAACTCGTATCAGACGCTCAGAAGCAACGCGCTGATGAGCTCGCTCGCCTCAATACGGAGCGCGCCGATCTTCAGACCAAAATTAAAGACCTTCGTGAATTTGAGGGTGAATACCGCTCGACCCTTCGCAGCTACATCCAGGGTCAGCTGCGCGGGCTTGACGGCTCCCCTGAGCCCGAGGGTGCACCCTCCGGACTCGAATAAGCCGGGTGTCAGACTCGACTCCCGGAGACTTGACTCCACCAGATTCTTCTGTTCGCGACGGTGGCGACACGGGACACAACGTCCCTGTCGCCCCCGTAGCGCAGCATCCTCGCCGACTCGGAGTGTTCGTGACACTCATTGGGTTGGCGATTGGTGTGTATGGAATTGATCAACTCACTAAGTTCTGGGTTGTTAATAACTTAGAGCTTGGCGTTAGTGTTCCTGTTATCGGAGATTTTCTACAGTTTCACTTTGTCAAAAACCCCGGTGCCGCCTTCTCTCTTGCAAGCGGAAGCACCTGGATATTTTCCATCCTTGCCTCGGCAGTTGTTGTCTTTATCATTTGGTATTCCTCAAAGCTCCGATCGAAAGGGTGGGCGCTATTTTTAGGATTACTGCTCGGCGGAGTGCTCGGCAACCTGAGCGATCGATTCTTCCGTGAACCCGGATTTGCCCGGGGCCACGTCGTTGACTTCATCTCCACACCCTGGATGATCCCAGCCATTTATAACATTGCAGATATGGCAATTGTCTGCGCAATGGCAACGTTCATTATCCTCACTTTCCGTGGGATACGAATCGACGGAACCAGGGAACAACGAGAGTCTCGCGCTCGACGTGCCACAGCATCCTCCACTGATTCTTCCACCCCGGATCAGCCCAGTGAAAGTGCTGATCGTGGAAACTAGAAGCCTTTTTGTACCGGACGGCCTTGAAGGCTCGCGAGTGGATGCCGCCCTCGCCAAACTCCTCGGGTTCTCACGCAGCTTTGCTGCCGAAGTTATCGCGGAGGGTGGAGTCCTCATTGACGGCAAGGTCGCCGGAAAATCGGATCGCCTGCATTCAGGGGGGTACCTTGACGTAAGTTGGGCGCCCAAAGAGGGACCAAAGATCGTTCCTGTCGAGGTAGAAGACTTTCGGATCATTCACGATGATGACGACCTCGTCGTTATCGATAAGCCCGTCGGCATCGCCGCCCATCCCGCAATCGGGTGGGAAGGTCCAACAGTGCTCGGTGCGCTAGCCGCAGCGGGTTACACGATCGCAACATCCGGCGCTCAGGAGAGAGCCGGCATCGTGCAGCGACTTGACGTCGGTACGAGCGGACTTATGGTGATCGCAAAAAGCGAGACGGCTTATAGCCTGCTCAAGCGTGCTTTCCGTGACCGCACCGTGGAGAAGGTCTATCACGCGATTGTGCAGGGCCACCCAGATCCGTTCTCTGGCACTATAGATGCCCCTATCGGTAGGCATCCCGGTTCCGAATGGAAATTTGCGGTGACTCAGGATGGAAAACACTCCGTAACCCATTACGACACTCTCGAGGCATTCCCCTATGCCACCTTGCTCGAGATTCATTTGGAGACTGGGCGCACGCACCAGATACGTGTTCATATGGCGGCGCAGAAGCATCCGTGCGTCGGCGATGCAATGTATGGCGCGGATCCCACGTTGTCGGCAAGGCTCGGGCTTGAACGCCAGTGGTTGCATGCCAAGGAGCTATCCTTTACTCACCCAGGTACAAACGAATGGGTTACCTATCGCAGTGAATACCCGCCGGACTTGCAACAGGCGTACGACATTCTGCGAAATCAGTAATCTTCCTCAGACACAGCATAGAATTCGATACAATCGATAAACGATCGCAACAGAGCATCCGAACGGGCCTATGAATCAGAAACAGCACAACCCCTCTATGGGTGTATTTGCCGCGACCCGAACCCTGTTTCTTACCAGCATGGGGAAACTGATCCGCGCGGTGGCTCGGCTTCGAGGGGGGAGCGGCTCTGCCCTACCCGGTCTTATCGTTGAACGAATTGACCCGGGGTTTATGAAACGGACCCTTGCAAGCCTCCCTCAGGGGGTCATCGTAGTCAGCGGTACAAATGGCAAGACGACAACAACAAAAATAGTTGTTGAGCTGCTCCGAGGGCAGGGTCTCAGCGTGTTCACGAACCCCTCTGGGAGCAATTTCACGCGTGGCGTTACCTCGGCGCTCCTCGCAGCGGTGAGCGCGACAGGTCGTCTCCGCGCAGATGTCGCGGTGCTCGAGCTTGATGAGGCACACGCTGTTCACTTTGTGCGTCAGGTTGCGCCAAAACACAGCCTTCTGCTGAACGTTATGCGCGACCAGCTTGATCGTTTTGGAGAGATAGACACGACCGCAGGAATGCTGCGAACCATTGCCCAGCAGACTACTGATACCGTTATCCTCAATCGAGAAGACCCTCGCGTTGCTTCCCTTCGCAATGACCTGAGCGGTCAAAACGTCGTGTTTTTCGGTCTCGACGATTCCCTCGTCGAGCGATTTCCAACGGATGACAGTCTTCGCGGTGGTGCAATTGACCGCAGCCATCACAGGCTCCCCGCCGATGTCATCCTGCAGAGTATGGATACGGAGTCGCACGCCAATAGTGCGGTGTTCCTTCTTGATGGGGTTCCCCATTACGCACAGCTGCAACTTGATGGTGTCTATAACATGCTGAATGCTGCGGCTGCGTTGGCGCTCTGTCGGCGCCTCCTCGGAGCTCGTGTGAACGAAGAGCGGCTTATGAATAGCCTTGCGGCGGTCACTCCAGCATTCGGCCGAGGTGAAAAACTTATTGTCAAGGGGCAACCGCTCGAATTGGTTCTCGTCAAGAATCCGGGAGGATTCAGGCTCGGATTAGAGTCATTTTCGCCAGACGGGTACGCCACGATGATCGCAATCAATGATAATTACGCAGATGGTCGCGATATGAGCTGGTTGTGGGATGTCGACTTCGATAGCCTCAGCTCATCGGGGGTCCAGAGCGTTAGCGGTATTCGTGCGACTGATATGGCGCTCAGGCTCCACTATGACAATGTGGCCGTGGAACGGATCGAGCCATCGCTGGGGGACGCTCTTCAGCAGTTCCTCGCAAAATACGAGAACCAGCCCAAAAGAATTTACTGCAGCTACACGGCTATGCTTACCCTTCGCAAGGCACTGGGCGCTTACACAGAGGTGGAGACAATCAGCTGATGACTGTACAAATCCACCTGGTGCAGCTGTATCCGCGCCAGATGAACATCTACGGGGATCACGGAAACGTGCTCACCCTACGTCGCCAATTAGAGTGGCGTGGGTTCGAACCCATTGTCCACGATTACAACCCGGGTGACCGTCTGCCGGAACGCGTTGACATTATCATCGGGGGCGGCGGTCAAGACAGCGGGCAGAGTGCGGTGCAGACGGATCTGTTGGACCTTCGCTCCCAGCTGAGTGATCTCGCGGAAGCCGAAACCCCGATGCTTATGATCTGTGGTCTCTATCAAATGTTTGGTCATCGCTTCGACACGGTAGACGGGCAGAGCATCGACGGCATCGGGCTTCTCGATGTCACCACGGTCGGCCAGACGGAACGATTTATTGGTAATATCGTGACTCAAAGCTCGGATTTCGGCCGCATCATCGGCTACGAGAATCACAGCGGGCGAACTATGTTGGGGCCTGGGTCCACGCCGCTCGGTACGGTTGTGAGCGGGGCTGGAAACAATGGCGAGGACGGAACCGAGGGAGCTCGAAGCCGTAATGTGCTCGGCAGCTATCTGCACGGCTCGCTCCTCCCGAAAAACCCAGCGCTCAGCGCCTTTTTGATCGATACGGCTCTTCGAAACCGTGGCATCGATCCCTCGGAGAGTTCACGCGCAGACGGGTCGGCCGTGCCCTCGCCGTCCAGCGCATTTGAAACAGCATCCACCCTGGCGCAGCGCGCCCGAACCGATGCGGGAAACCGGCCTCGCTAATCCGTCGTCTAGCGATTGCGTTCACACAGCTTTCATTGCTCGCCTGTCGGCGTCTCACGGTAAGATTAAGACCTGCCCAGAAACCTCGGAGATGGTGTGTCGAAGACTGATTCTTTTGTTCATTTGCATGTTCACAGCGAATATTCCATGCTCGATGGTGCTGCCCGCGTCAAACCACTGATCGAAGAGGCGGTTCGACAGGGGATGCCCGCAATCGCCGTCACCGACCACGGTAATACGTTCGGTGCCTTCGACTTCTGGAACACGGCCACGAACGCCGGCATCAAGCCGATTATCGGTACGGAAGCATATATCACCCCCGGCACGCACCGCGGGGATCGCACCCGAGTTAAATGGGGTAATGGCAGCGGTGACGACGTGTCCGGCGCCGGCTCCTACACGCATATGACCTTACTCTCTGCGTCTCAGATGGGGATGCATAACCTCTTTCGGCTCTCCAGCCGGGCGTCGATCGAGGGCTACTATTTCAAGCCGCGAATGGATAGAGAGCTGCTGAATCAATATTCTGACGGGCTTATCGCTACGACGGGATGCCCAAGTGGCGAGGTGCAGACCAGGCTTCGTCTCGGCCAATATGCCGAGGCTCGGGCCGCAGCCGCAGAGTTCCGCGACATTTTTGGCAAGGAAAACTTCTTCTGCGAGATTATGGATCACGGCATCGACATCGAACGCCGGGTTATGTCGGACCTGATCAAGCTGGCAAAAGATCTTGGGCTTCCGCTCGTCGCCACCAACGACCTGCACTACACGCACGCGGCCGATGCCGAATCGCACGCTGCCCTCCTCTGCGTGCAATCCGGTTCGCGCCTCGATGACCCGAATCGCTTCAAATTTGATGCCAACGAGTTCTATCTCAAGACGCCTGCCGAGATGCGCCAGGTTTTCCGCGACTATCCCGAGGCCTGTGATAACACGCTGCTCATCGCGGAGCGTTGTGAGACGGCTTTTGATACCAAGGCAAACTATATGCCCCGTTTCCCGTGCCCTCCCGGTGAGAACGAGGATAGCTGGTTCATCAAAGAGGTCGAAGCTGGCCTCCACGAACGGTACCCGGGCGGCATCCCCGACGCTGTGCGCAAACAGGCCAACTATGAGGTTGGCGTGATCCTGCAAATGGGGTTCCCCGGTTACTTCCTCGTTGTTGCCGACTTTATCAACTGGTCCAAGAAGAACGGCATCCGGGTAGGGCCAGGTCGCGGATCGGGAGCCGGCTCGATGGCTGCCTACGCGATGAAGATCACCGACCTCGACCCGCTGCAGCACGGCCTCATCTTCGAGCGATTCCTCAACCCCGACCGCGTGTCCATGCCCGACTTCGACGTTGACTTCGACGAGCGTCGTCGCGGCGAGGTCATAAAATATGTCACAGACAAGTATGGCGACGAGCGCGTTGCCCAGATCGTTACCTACGGAACGATTAAGGCCAAGCAGGCGCTGAAGGATTCCTCGCGCGTGCTCGGATTCCCCTACGGCATGGGGGAGAAGCTGACCAAAGCCATGCCTCCCGCCGTGATGGGTAAAGACATCCCTCTCGAGGGAATCATGGATACGAATCATCCCCGCTATAAAGAGGCATCCGATTTTCGGGCGATTCTCGAGGTGGATGCCGAGGCGCGGACCGTCTTCGAAACCGCCCGCGGCATCGAGAACCTCAAACGGCAATGGGGTGTGCACGCCGCCGGTGTGATCATGTCGAGCGATCCTCTTATCGACATCATCCCCATCATGAAACGCGAACAAGACGGCCAGATCGTCACCCAATTCGACTATCCGGCGTGCGAGTCGCTCGGGCTGATCAAGATGGACTTCCTGGGGCTTCGGAACCTGACGATTCTGGACGACGCTCTCGACAACATCCGTTCCAATCGAAACGAAGAGCTCGTACTCGAGGATCTCGACCTGACCGATCAATCGGCATACGACCTGATCGCCCGCGGCGATACCCTCGGCGTATTCCAGCTTGATGGTGGGCCGATGCGCGGGCTCCTACGATTGATGAAGCCCGACAACTTCGAGGACATCTCCGCTGTGCTTGCCCTGTACCGCCCGGGTCCGATGGGTGCCAACTCGCACACCAACTATGCGCTGCGCAAAAACGGTATCCAACCGATCGAGCCGATTCACCCCGAACTCGAAGAAGCTCTGAGGGAGGTACTCGGGGGCACATACGGTCTCATCGTGTACCAGGAGCAGGTAATGTCGATCGCGCAGAAGCTCGCCGGCTTCACGCTCGCGCAGGCAGATCTCTTGCGCCGCGCGATGGGTAAGAAAAAGAAATCCGAGCTGGATAAGCAATTCGAGGGTTTCTCGAAGGGGATGAACGATAACGGATACTCGGATGCCGCGGTCAAGACCCTGTGGGACATCCTCCTTCCGTTCTCGGACTATGCCTTCAACAAAGCGCACTCGGCCGCCTATGGGGTTCTCAGCTACTGGACTGCTTATCTTAAGGCAAATTACCCGGCAGAGTTTATGGCCGCGCTGCTCACGAGCGTCGGCGATTCCAAGGACAAACTGGGGATGTACCTCAACGAGTGTCGGCGAATGGGTATCCAGGTGCTTGCTCCAGATGTGAACGAGTCTCTCGTGCACTTCTCTGCCGTGGGCAAAGACATCCGATTCGGCCTTGGTGCCATCCGAAACGTTGGAGCAAACGTTGTGGAATTTATTCGTGAATCGCGCGAAGAGAAGGGCCGGTTCACGTCTTTCCACGACTTCCTGAACAAGGTTCCGCTCACCGTGCTCAACAAAAGAACTGTTGAATCCCTGATCAAGGCGGGGGCGTTCGACTCGGTCTCCCCGGTCCGCCGTGCCCTGATCGAGATTCACGAGGATGCGGTGGATGCTGCCTCCAAGGCTAAGCGAGAAGAGGCCCACGGCAACTTCGGATTTGATTTCGACAGTCTCTTCGACGATCCCACCGAGGCAGAGGAACAGGTACCTGAGCGCCCCGAGTGGGCCAAGAAGGATAAGTTGGCATTCGAGAGGGAGATGCTGGGGCTCTACGTCTCCGATCATCCTCTCGCTGGTCTCGAGGTCGCGTTGGCAAAACATGCGAGCACCACCGTGAACGAGATCAATAACCCGGATGCTAACTTTGACGGCGAGATCGTCACGGTTGCCGGGCTCATCACGAGCGTGCAGCACAGGGTTGCCAAGTCGGGCAATCAATACGGCATGATCACGGTCGAGGACTTCACCGGTGAGATTCAGGTGCTCTTAATGGGTAAGTCCTATCTCGAGTTTGGGCCGATTCTGCAGAATGACGCCATAGCCTCTGTCCGCGGAAAGGTTAATGCGAGGGACGACGGCATGTCGATGCATGCCTACGGGGTTTCGCTACCCGAGGTTGAGCAGGCAGAGATTGGCGCTCCTATCTCCATAACCGTCCAGGATCGCCGAGCCACAGAGAAGACGATGCGAGAGCTTAAAGAGCTGTTGGGGCGTCACCCCGGTCAGAACGAGGTGCGCCTGCGGTTGCTTACCCCGACGGCGGTTCGGGTGTTTGAGCTTCCCCATCTCGTGTCGGTAACGTCGAGCTTCTTTGGAGACATCAAGGGCCTTTTGGGCCCTCGATGCCTCCAGTAGAGGAGTGCCTCCAAGAGGCGTGCCTCACCGAGGCGGGAAAGGCTAGGCCTGTTCTTTCCTACGGATGAGAAGTGCCGCGGCCCCGCCGAGAAGCGCGATCGCGAGCAGGAGCGCTCCGTGACTGTCGGACGCTCCCGTCGTGGCAAGGGCGGCGGCCGCGGGTGTGGCGGCTGTGGTTGAGCCGCTACCGTCACTTGGCACTGGTGCAGCGGTCGGAGCGATCGGGTCTACGACGTCCTCTTCTTCGCTGGGAACGGTGCTGCGGAGCGACCAGTTCTTGACGAAGAAGTCTGCCGGGTCGACAACGCCTTTTTTCTGCGACCAATTGATGAGGAGCTGACGGATCTCGGCCTGTTCGTCGTAAACCACGGGTGCCGTGGAGACGTGGGGGTAATCGCCTCCGCCGTTCTGGCGGTAGTTATTTGAGACGAAAATGACCTTATCCTCCGCGGCAAGGGGAGTGCCGTCGGCGCGGGTGAGCCCTACGATTCGCTGTCCGACGGGAGCCGAGATGTTGATCTGGTAGTTGACCCCGGAGAGCACGTCATAGTTGTAATCGGGGATCCCGTTGGGGGCATTGGACGAAACCGCGTTCGTGCCAGTGGCCGGATCGAAGGGAGCTCCGACCTCTACCTGTTTAAAGTAGCGAGCAGAGAACTCGAGATAGTCCTTTAGCTGCGCACCCGTGAGAGTGACGGCTTTTAGGGTGTTGTCGAAGACATAGAGCGCGCTCAGGTCACGAATGGTGAGCTCACCTTGAGGGAACACGGCGGTCCGTGAGAACGGTGACGCTTGCGACACGATCGGGAGTGACGCGTATCCGCTTCCCTGCAGAGCCGTATGCACGGTGTCTGTCTGCACAAAATTGATGAAGTCAAGAATAGGGGTGTCCTCGTAGTAGGACGTTGCCGCGGAAAGCGGTTGAGTGGAGGTCGCAATTGGTGTGTTCACATAGTTCACGGCGGTGTCGTGTTGCTCGCTGAGGGCGGCAACAAGAGCGGGATTTTCCGCCGTGATATCTTTGCCGTAGTGCGGGGTCACGACGGGTGCCTTCTGGCCCCAATCCACTGCCCACTCTGTTCCTGCGGATGCGCTCGAGGGTGTGCTGGCGCTCGTCGGTATCAGATTGAGGGTAACCTCGTTCACGGAACGTGCCCAATAGTTGGGCTGTGTAACGAGCACTTTCTTGCCCGACACCTCGTTCGTGTAGATCGTTGACGGGCGGTCTCGGTGCGTGTGCCCGGCGACGATCACGTCAATGTCGGGCACGAGTGAAGCGATGTTATTTACGGTGTTCTCGTAAAGCGCGGTTTCGTCGTAGTCGGCGTTCGGTTGGGTGCCTTCTCCTGTATGGGCCAGCACGATGACGACATCGGCCTGTTCTTTGACGATCGGTACCCACTTTTTCGCGGCTGCTACCATATCTTCAAATTCGAGTTTTCCTTCGACATTCTGCTTATCCCACAAACGGATGCCGGGGGTCACCAGGCCGATAACGCCTACCGTGATATCGTTGCCGTCTATTGTCCGGTTGATCAGGGTATAGGGCTCGTGATATGACTCGCCCGTTGACTCATCGATCACGTTTGCCCCCAACAGGGGAGCATCGAGCTGGCTTTCATATGCTCCGAGCAATTCGAGACCGTAGTTGTATTCGTGGTTGCCCACGACCAGAGCATCGTAACCGATGGTGTTATAGGCCTTAGCCATGGGGTGGACGGTATCTCCCGCGATGACGCCGGCGCGACCCGGGCCCATGCCGTAGTAGTAGGTGAGCGGAGTGCCCTGGATGGAGTCGCCGTTATCGACCACGATGACGGAGTCGTTCCCCTTCGCCGCTCTCACCTCGTCGATAGCCGTTGCGGATCGGCTTAGGCCGAGGATATCGGCGGGCCTTGTATATTCTGAGTTTGCGAAGTAGTCCCAGTTGAACACGTGGCCGTGGACATCTGTTGTTGCCATGAGGCTGAGTTCAACGCTGGGCGTTGACGCCTCCGCGGGGCCTGTTGAATCGGGGGAGGCTGGCAGCACGGCAGCCGCGGAGAGGGCTGCAGTCGATAGGCAGGTGGCGGTGAGGGCGAGGGTCGCCACGAGGGCTCCCCCTCTGATAAAGCGCCGAAGCATTGAAATATCATTCCTAACTGGAGATTAACTGAATGTTTACAGGACTTTATCAGCTTAGCCAATCTCTCCAGCAAGGGTAAGTTCAAACACCACGTCAGAGGTGGATGTCGTGACCGTGCAGCAGGCGGGTGAGGGTGCGCTCGGCGTCCTCAATTGACGGATGCTCCGCTCGCGCCCGAACATCGGCCCACTGGCCCCCTCCCGCATCGAGGCGAAGGTCTGCCACAATCATTGCCGGGCGGGGGGAAAACGCGATGACCCTATCGGAGAGACGCACCGCTTCGCGCACATCGTGCGTGATGAGGAGAACGGTTACGCCGAATTGTCGGCAAATATTCTTCAGCCACTGCTGCATATCGGTTCGGGTGAGAGAATCCAGGGCGGCAAACGGCTCGTCGAGTAGGAGAATCTTCTTCTCCCGCAGAATTGTGCGCAGCAGCGAAACGCGCTGACGCATACCGCCGGAGAGGTGTTCGGGGCGCTCGTGGGCGAAGTCGCTGAGGCCGAAAAGCGGGAGGAGCTCGTGGGCCTTAGCGCGAGCATCCCTTCTCGACACGCCATCGATGACCATTCCGATGATGGCGTTATCGATAACGTCACGCCAGGGAAAGAGGACGTCGTCCTGGGGCATGTAGGAGCAGAGGGCTGCGGCATCGAGGGGGGATTCAACGGGTGTGCCGCCGATGAGAACGGTGCCGGAATCGGCTGGCTCAAGTCCCATGATGATGTTGAAAAGGGTGCTTTTGCCGCAGCCGCTCGGGCCGATGAGGGAGACGAAGTCGCCGGGGTCGATGGTGAGTGACAGTCCCGCCACCGCCGGGGTCGCGACCTTCTTGACGGGAAAAGACTTGGTGATGCCGGAGAGCGTTACCGCGGCGGGTGCCGTGTTATTGTTCGTCACGAGCTGCCTTTCGCCCGCGGTGTTATAGCCCGAGGCTTGATACTCTGCGGTGTAATACCCCGAGGAGCGATACTCCACGGTGCGATACTCCACGGTGCGATAATCCGTTGCGCGAGATAGGTGAGAGCGAAAAGGGCGATGCTGATCAGAGCGGCCACGACGACAGCGGCAAGCACCAAGTCCGTGCGGAACGAGTTCTTTTGAAGGCTCATGTAGATGCCGAGCCCTGCCTTCGCCCCGACATATTCGGCGAATATGGCGCCGACGACGGCATAGGTGACGCCGATTCGTAGCGCGGTGAAGAAACGCGGGAGAGATTGGGGTAGTCGGAGCCGAGAGAACAGCTGCCAACGGGACGCCCCCATGCTGCGCAGGAGTGCCATTGCGCTGGGGCTTGTCGAGCGGAATCCCTCGATCAGCCCCAGCGTGATCGGGAAAAAGGTAACCAGAACAATGACAACGACCTTTGGCAGGGGACCGAAGCCGAACCAGATGATCATAAGCGGTGCAATTGCGATGATGGGGAGGGTTTGAGAGGCAACGAGAAGTGGAGTGAGAGCTCGCCCGACCCAGGGAACAAAATCGACCAGAATCGCTAACGCCCAACTTGCCGCGAGAGATACGGCAAAGCCGAGGAGAGTGACCTGAAGCGTGGCGGCAGCGTGAACGCTCAGGTCGCCCCAGTGGGCGAGGCCTTGTTCTATGATTCTTGAGGGCGCCGGGAGTATTTGAGGTCGGACACCGCTCAGGTAAACCCCTATCTCCCAGGCTGCAATCAGTGCAATGCTGAGCAGAATAGCTGGCCACGAGGCGCGAAGAAACGAGATGACTCTCTCCCTCATTTGCGTGATTCAGTCGTCGGCTGCTCCGCCGGAGAGAGGAACTTCGTCGTGAAATAGGTTGACCAATCCGGACTCGTTGTCAGCTTCTTACCGTCTTCGTCGCTGAGCAGCCCATTATCGAATAGGAAGGTTGCATAGTCGCCCCAGTGTTGCGCATCGAGGGTACCGACGTTCCCGTTTTTATCACGCAGAAGCTCCGCTGAGAGGATGCGTTGGCTTTCGTGAACCATTTCCTCGTCGTCAAAGAAACCTGGGTTAGCCTTGATGAGCAGGTCTGCGGCCTCGTCGGGTTTTTCCGCGGCGAAGACATATCCGCGCTGCAGCGCACGGACGAAGCCCGCGGCATCCTCAGGGTTGTTGTCCGTCCATTCCCGGCTTGCGTCAATAACCACGGCGTATTGGCTAGGGAATCCATAGTCTGTGTAATGGAAGAGCCGTAGGGGATTGCCGCTGCGTTCTGCCTCTACTCCCTCCCACGCGAAGAAGGGAATTACAAAGTCTGCGTTCCCCGAGTACAGGGCCTCGTAGGCTGATGTTCCCAACACCACGCTTTCGAAAGTCCCCGTACCCCCGTCGTTCCGAATGACCTGTGTGAGGAGCGGAAGCTCAGCAGGCTCTCCGAAACCCGCATATGTTTTGCCGTCGAGGTCCGCCGGGCTGGTGATCGAGGTATCGTCTGCCCGCACTGCGATAGCGCTGGCCCAATTCTGCAACACCGACATGATCGCGATAACCTGTGCCCCGGACGCCTGGGCCATGGTGGATGCGTCGTGAAAGCTGATGCCAACATCCGCCTGTCCGGCGTCCAGCAGGGTGTCGGGGAGTGCACTATTGTAATCAACAATCTCCACGCTGAGGCCTTCTTCCGCGAAGTAGCCCTTCTGCATTGCGACGTACAAACCCGTGTGATTGGTGTTTGGCGTCCAGTCCAGCGCGAATCGGACTGGCATGAGGCCGTCGGACTGTGAGTCTGCGCCTGTCGGCTGCCCCGAGCATCCCGTCAGCGCGAGGGTCGCTACCGCGATGGCAGAGACGAGCGCCCGCACGCCGAAACGAACGGTTTTCTCCCGGCCCATTATGCTTCTCCCGCTGACAAGCGTGCGGCCGGGGATGGTGTGGATGAGGGCCAGGGCTGCCTATTGAGCGCCGTATCCCAAAAGAGCAGCTCGTATCTGGTCGCGATTCGATGAGCCTCGAACATTGCGGCGGTGTCGGTCTCGCCCGCCCGTTTGTGAGCGTCATCGACAGCGGTGCGGGCTGCGCGCACGGCTGCTTGGAACTCGTCTCCGTCGTATGCTGCAACCCATCTCGCGAACGGATGCTCCGGGTCCAGCTCCAGCGCGGCCCTCGCCTCAACAGCGAGTCGCGACGACACGTCGGCGTATATCCAAAAACACGGTAGCACCGCTGCACAGGCCACGGCGTAGGGCTCGGTTGCCGCGGTGGCAACGAGGTACGAGACATATGCGAGACAGGTGGGGGAGGGCTCAACCTGGTTCGTGTGAGTCGCGTTCTCTTGTCGGTTGAGCAGGTCTTCGTGCAGGCTGGCCTCGACGATGGTTGCGTCGTGTGCCGATTTGGCCCAGAACGCCGAAGAGTTGGAATCTGGTGCCCTGGCGGCGAGAAGAGCGAGGGCCTTGGCATAGCCTGCAAGGTAGAGCGCGTCCTGCTGAATGTAGTAGATGAAGTCGGCGAGGGGCAGCGAGCCGTCTCCCAGTCGGCGGAGAAATTCTAGGGAATCGATTGCGTCTCTCAGGTCGCCCGTCGAGGCCCAGAGTAGATCGGTAAACCGGGCAGGCTCGGTTATGTTTGGAGCAGAATTGCTCATCTCGTGGACATCCCTTCGTCAGAATTACCTGAACAGGTTCTCGGGTCTTATCTCAGCCTCGCCAGAATAGCGAAACACCCCGTGTCGATAGTGTTCCTTCACCGTAGCATAGACGGCGGGAACACGAATGAAATAAAGGATTAATCTGAATGTAATTCCACTAAGTCTATTCTTTTTTCTTGATTGATAGATTTTGCTTTACCCGGGTAATTGTCTGGGTATAGGCTGAATCAAAATCAACAGATCGGCTCAGCAGGACCAGCAGATTTGGGCGCTGTTTGAGTCGAACGGCTAAGGAGATCATCATGTCGAACCAGGAACACATCGGTCAAGATCAGTCATCTGTTCAGGAGCACAGCATCCGTGATTGGGCAGACCTCGGCCAAGAAATGTGGTCATATCTCACCGGCAGGCATGCCATGGTCAATTATTCATTTGACGATATGACTATCGAGGTTCCTCGCGATATTGGGCCAGACGCACCCCGCGCGGTTTGGAAATTCAACGGAACCATTCGGGTTACCACTAATGATGATGCTGAATAGAGGTAGCCAGAATGAACACCTCAACCAGGTTTGATATAGATCTGAGCTTCGAGCTGCGGGTCCCTTCACAATCAAACCAGGAAAGCGAACTCGTCACGGGAACGATTGAGGCCGCTGGTAAAGACATTGTTGTCCGCTGCGATAATCCGGATGTTTTTCTGGACAGTGGTGTGGGAAACCCCGTGCTCATGAGGATGCTCGCCGATGTTTTGGACTCTCACGACACCACAATCTCGTTTGAGGGACCTCAGGGACGCATCGTGCGCATAGGTAAGCTGAAAAACCCAATAATCCAGCGGCTCATGACAGGAACTCGTCATATTGAGTTCGGCTCATCTTCGACACTTGTGTCCCTCGCGAAAAAACGTTTCTCCGCTCGCAACCAAGGAGACATGGGGCAGCTTCTTCCTCCGCCGACGCTGGTCCCGTTGCTTCCGACCTTTAATCGAACAAACCGGAAGCGTATCACCACGACGAACTACGCATACGGTGCTGGGCATCCCCGGCTGCTCTTTGTGATCGATGCGGAGAGATGGGACGGGCATCCCCCTCTTATCTTTGACCTCAATAAGACGGTGACTACTATTGGGTCTTCGCCGCTGTCCGATTTAGTTCTCTCAGGGGCCGAACCCTTCCACGCCGAAATAAGACATGTCGAGCAGGATGAGTATGTACTTTACCCGTTCTCGCCCGCCGGAACCGGCATCGATCCCGTAAACACGACCGCTAGCTGGGCAGAGGGCGGTGTCGTGCTCAGAACGGGAGCGCGTGTGCAAATCGCCGGTTGGAAGATGGCCTTCTTCCGAGAAGAATACGCGGATCACGGGCGCCCGTATGGCGGTCGGGCCGGTGGCGAATGGGCCCATCAGCGCACCCAATCCGCGCGAAGAGTCGCCTCAGAGTCCTCACCCTAGGCGGGAGGTACGCAACCCACAGGAGATCAACCGCTGTGAGGGCTCTCGGGAGAAGTTTCAGTGCACGGCTCAAGCCGCTATGATAAAGGATGCGCGGGAGCCCGGATTGACGGGCTGAGAGGGCTGTATCCGCGGCCGACCGTCTGAACCTGATCTGGATCATGCCAGCGGAAGGGAGCCCTGCCTCATGGAGAACTCGGACCAGCGCGTCGATGTCGTGGTCGTCGGCGCTGGAATCGTCGGCTCACTAGCCGCCTGGCGGTCGATACAGCGAGGGCTATCAGTTCGTTGGTTCGACCCGGATCCGGGAAACGGCGCGTCATATGCTGCCGCAGGGATGCTTGCCCCGACGTTCGAGGCAGCGTTTGGCGAACACGAATTGATGGCTCTCAACGTCGAGTCGGCCCGTTTATGGCCTAGCCTTGCCTCGGAGATTGAACGAGAGTCAGGGATGAGCGTTGATCTTCGGGCAGAGGGGAGCCTTTCCATCGCTTTCGACAGCGGAGATTTCGATGAGGCCAAACGGTTGCATCAGCTTCATCACGAGTGGGGATTAGACTCCGAGCTGCTCAGTTCGGCTGAAGTACGGCAGCGATTGCCTCTCGCCGGAACACATGTTGCGGGAGGCCTCTGGGCCGCACACGATCACCAAGTCGACCCGAGGCGCGTGATCCAGGCACTTCGGCTGGCCTGCGAGAATCGGGGACTTCGGGTCGAACGCAGGCGAGTCGCTGGCCTTCTCACGCAAGGTCCACGTGCTGGCTCGGCGGTTGGGTTGGCTGTTGGGTCGCAGAGAGTAAACGGTATTCGCCTCACCGACGGTCACACGGTGCTCGCTGATCGCGTGATCCTCGCTGCCGGCTGGGAATCCGCATCCCTTGTCGGTGAGTTCACCGATACCCATATACCCACCCGTTCCGTCAAAGGTGAGGTGTTGCGTCTGAATCACTCCGCGACACCCTGGCTGGATACTCGTTTCACCGTTCGAGGGCTCGTTCAGGGTCGACCTGTCTACATCGTTCCCCGCGAAAATGGCGAAATTGTTATCGGAGCGACGACCAACGAGTTACCCGACGATCGTGCGGCGACTGCGGGAGGGGTGTTCGCTCTGCTCAGGGATGCCCGCGCGATAATCCCCGGCCTGGACGAGGCAGAATTCGTGGAGGCAACCGCCCGTTCACGCCCAGGGTCGCCGGATAACCTACCCCTGATCGGCAGTATCGCAGGGGGAACGCTCCTCGTCGCGACAGGTCATTATCGCCACGGGATACTTCTGGCGGCGGTGACGTCCGGCCTGATCGAGAGGATGCTCGGCGGACGGGAACTTCCGGATTATGCGAGCGCGTGCATCCCCACGCGATTCGCGAAAGCGCAGCAGATTCCAACCATACATTCACGAGAGGTAACCGAATGACAACGTCACACGAATCGGCTGAGAGAACCGCCGAGAACTCGCTTGCGATAACGGTAAATGGGGAGAACCAGACCGTGCTCTCGGGAGCCGTACTAGAGACGATCGTACGCAGCACGCTGACACTCGACGACAGCGCCGCGCTTCCAGGGGGGATAGCGGCCGCGGTGAACGACGAGGTGATTCCGCGGAGCGGTTGGGCGGGGCATCTGGTCACGAGTGACGACCGAATCGAAATTCTCAGCGCAGTGCAGGGAGGCTAGCTCGTGACCGACTTTCTCATTGACGCCCCAGCCGACGGCCCGATCGCAGAGGCAAACGACCCGCTGGTGATCGCTGGCGAAGAATTTTGTTCCCGGCTCGTGATGGGCACTGGCGGCGCGCCCAGCCTTCTCGCGCTTGAGGATGCCCTGATTGCGTCAGGGACACAGCTCACTACCGTGGCGATGCGGCGGGTCCAAACCGGTACAGAAGGATCGGTGTGGTCGGTGCTGCAGCGCAATGGCATCCGGGCGCTGCCCAATACGGCCGGCTGTTTCACCGCGTCGGAGGCTGTGCTGACTGCTCAGCTGGCGCGGGAGGCCTGCGAGACCAACTGGGTTAAGCTCGAGGTCGTCGCCGACGATGTAACGTTGCTTCCCGATCCCATCGAACTGTTGAAGGCCGCTGAGAGGCTTGTCAACGACGGGTTCGTCGTGCTTCCGTATACCAACGATGATCCAATCTTGGCCCGTAAACTCGCCGATGTGGGATGCTCGGCCGTTATGCCTCTCGGGGCTCCGATTGGTTCTGGCCTCGGCATCCTCAACCCCCATAACATCGAGGCTATCGCAGCGCATTCCGCCGTTCCCATCATCCTCGACGCGGGAATTGGTACGGCGTCGGATGCGGCACTCGCCATGGAACTCGGCTGCGGAGGTGTGTTGCTGGCAACCGCCGTCACCCGTGCCGCTGACCCCGTGCGGATGGCCCGCGCGATGCGTCACGCGGTGGAGGCCGGGCGGCTCGCGGCGACGGCGGGGCGGATTCCGAAGCGGAGAGAAGCACTCGCCTCCTCGTCGCTCGACGGCCGCGCAAATCTCGACCTGGCGCTGTAGGCCGCGCGCGACCTACAGCTCAGTACCGCGCCACCTCCGGGTCAATCGACAGGCTCCACGCATCGATACCGCCCGCCAGGTGGTGCACATTCTCATAACCGGCGCCCGCGAGCATGTGCATGGTGTAATCGGAGCGCGAGCCGTGGTGGCAGTAGAGCACGATCGTCTCGTCGGCATCAATGGCCGGGTCTGCCGCTCCCATCAGGAGATTATTCATCGGGATGTGCTCGGATCCCTCGATAAGGCACAGCTCCCGCTCGAAGTTTTCGCGGATATCGATCAGCCTGAACGAGCTTGCGCCCAGCTTCCGCGCCGCGAGTTGCTGGGCCAGCTGCGTGGCATCCCACTCAGGCGAATCGCTAGCGGATGCCGCGGGAAGGACCCCGCCCACAGCATCGTAATCGTCGAGTTGTGTTATCGGAGCGCGCAGCGGGTCTGCGGACACCCGCAGTTCGCGCCACGTCATCTGCTCGGCGTCGAAGCTGATCAGCCGGCCTAGCATCGAGGTGCCGATGCCCGTGATCAGCTTGATCGCATCCGTCGCCATCATCGTTCCGATCATGGAGCAGAGCACCCCGAGCACCCCGCCCTCGGCACAGTCGGGTACCGAACCCGCGCTGGGAGGTTCGGGGAAAAGATCACGATAGGTCACACCGGGTTGTCCGTCGTTTGGGCGGGACCAAAAAGTCGAAGCCTGCCCGGAATAACGCAGAATAGAGCCCCAGACGCAGGGGATCCTCAAGATTTCTGCCGTATCGCTCGCTAGGTAACGAGTCGCAAAGTTGTCGGATCCGTCGATGAGGAGGTCGTAGTCCTTGACTATGTCAAGCGCGTTCTCGGACGAGAGGCGAACAGGATGCAGGACGACGGTGGCGTCGGGATTTCTGGCGAGCACGGCATCCCGTGCAGATTCGCCCTTGAGCCTGCCCACGTCATCCGATTCGTGAATCACCTGCCGCTGAAGGTTTGACGGTTCCACCACATCGTCATCGATGATGCCGATGGTGCCAACCCCTGCGGCTGCGAGGTAGAGCAGTATCGGACTGCCGAGGCCGCCGGCCCCGATGACGGCGACCCGTGCGTTGAGGAGGCGGCGCTGTGACTCGGTGCCGAAGCCCGGGATCACTATGTGCCGAGAAAATTGGGTGACCTGCTGCGAGGTCAGGTCGGGGCCAGGCGTAACGAGCGCCTTCAGGATTCGGGTGTTAGGCACGGAAGGCCCTCTCTGTCAAACGTACTCAGTGTTGTGCGGCCAGCCCACAGGCTGTGAAAATGATTGATCGGGCCGTTGCCTCCGCCGACGCGCAGCTCATCCGCGTGCTCTATCGAATCGTGCAACCACCCAGAAGTCACAGCGAGAGACTCGGCCCAATCGCCGGTGCGGGCCTGAGCAGTCGCAAGCGCGGACGACAGCGAGCACCCAGTCCCGTGCGTGTTGGGGGTGTCCAACCGGGGTCCGGAGACCTGATAAACGGTTTCGCCGGAGGCCAGCCCGCGGGCACTCACGAGAGCATCGGGACAGGTATCGCCTGTGAGATGGCCTCCCTTCACCAACACGGTAACCCCAAAACGGGCTGATGCTCGTAGCCCCTGTTCCAGCGCGGCATCCCACGAATCCGCCACCGGCTCGTCAACGAGCACCGCAAGTTCCGGAATATTTGGTGTGATTAGCGAAGCCAAGGGCAGCAGCCGCCGCAGCGCATGCTCCGCGTTCTTGTCGAGCAGGCGGTCACCGCTCGTGGCAATCATCACCGGATCGATGACGACGATTGGTGGCGAGATCTCAGCGAGCCACTCGGAGACCGTGTTCGCAATATCCGACGAGCCAAGCATCCCGATCTTGACGGCATCGATAGCAACATCGTCGCTGACCGCATAAAGCTGTTCCTCGAGAAAACTTGTGGGCGGGGTATAAACCGAACGAACCCCCCGGGTATTCTGTGCGACCAGGGCCGTTACGACAGCCATTCCGTAGCCGCCCAGTGCCGCAATGCTTTTCAGATCAGCCTGGATCCCGGCCCCTCCAGTAGGATCAGTGCCCGCGATGCTCAGGATTCGAGGAGTCTGATTGAGGGCATTGATCTGCGTTAATTCTGTTGTCACGAGACGACAATCCCTTCGCTAGTTCGAGCTAGATCAGGTTCGACGGGTATCTTCTCAGCCCGGCGGGCACCCCGTGTCACTGAGTTCGATTCTACCCGGAAGATTGGGCGATGCGCGAAGAGCCAACAAGTGCCAGAATGACTACAGAGATCACACGTACAGCGGCGGCAGGCCATGCCGCCCTCAGCCCACCTGAAAGATGCGGAAATATCATGACCCGAGCATCCGAAAAGCGATCGCACGCACATAAGCTTCGTGAGCGGCTCGATAAATCGATGCTGTACCTCTGCACGGATGCTCGTCTTGCCCAGGGCGACCTGGTTGAATTTGTTACCTCTGCCGTTGCGGGTGGCGTCGATATTGTCCAGCTGCGTGACAAGAACCTGGAGGCTGCCGCCGAGAGGGAAGCACTAGATGTTGTGCGGGACATTTGCCATGCGCACGGGGCCCTGCTCTCGGTAAACGACCGTGCCGATCTGGCGCTTCTGGTCGGAGCCGATATTTTTCATACGGGGCAGGGCGATCTTTCTGTGGATGACAGCCGCAAACTTCTGGGCCCGGACGTTATCCTGGGCCGATCCACGAATAGCTTTGAACTGGCAGTCCTGGCGGAATCGGACCCAGATGTTGATTACTTCTGTGTCGGGCCGGTATGGGAAACTCCCACTAAGCCCGGGCGAGCAGCCGTTGGTCTGGAACTGGTCTCCCGAGTGGCCGAATACGGACCGCACAAACCATGGTTTGCAATCGGGGGTGTCAACGATACGAACGTCGCACACGTCACGGAGGCCGGGGCCGATCGCATCGTGGTGGTTCGGGCGCTCACCCAGGCTCACGACGTTACCGCTGCTGCGAGGCAGCTTCGAACGGCGGTGGCAGCCGGGCAGGAAGCCAACCGAAACAACGACGGGAGCAGTGGATGGTAACGTCGCTCTGGTCCCAAGACGTTCTGGGTAAGGGGTACGAATGCAGAACACTCCCGCTCGGCCAAGACGACGAGGGTGACGTCCTAGCTACGCTGATAAGATCAGCACCCCCTCGTCGGGGGCAAACGATCTTTGGTACCGCGAAGAACACGGACGTTGTCTATGTGCACGGATGGTCTGATTACTTTTTCCAGAAAGAGCTGGCCGACTTTTGGCGCGAACGCGGAGCCCGTTTTTACGCGATCGATCTGAGAAAATACGGCAGGAGCTTACGGGCCGGGCAAACGCCTGGATATATTGAGGATCTTGCGGCATATGACGAAGATATCGAGGCTGCGCTCGCGGTCATAGGACACGGTACCGGGCAGCAGTCTGCGCGGCGGCTCGTTCTTATGGGGCATTCGACCGGGGGACTTGTCTTGTCATTGTGGGTATCCCGCAATCCGGGGCGGGCCTCCGCCCTCATCTTGAACAGCCCGTGGCTTGAATTGCAGACGGGAGAGATCGGTCGTACCGCGTTTGCCCCTGTGAATAACGCGCTCGTGAAGATCGGACGCAAGACTCCGTATCCGCAGATCGATCGTGGGTTTTATTGCCGCTCCCTCAACGCCAGCTTCGACGGGGAATGGGAGTACAACCTCGAGTGGCGACCCGAACACGCTTTCTTGGTGTACCCGTCCTGGCTGCAGGCGATCATCCGTGGGCAGCAGGCTGTGTCGCGCGGGCTCCATATTGCTATTCCAGTTCTTGTGATGCTGTCAGCACGGAGTGTTCTCCGCACGACCTGGGACGAATCGATGAAACATGCCGATATCGTTCTCGATGTTGAGGGTATTGCCGCTCGTAGCAAAGACCTGGGGGAATGCATAACACTTGTTCGGCTTGAGGGTGCCGTGCACGATGTCATCCTGTCGGAGAAGCCGGTGAGGGAAAAAGCTTACGGGCAGCTTGATCGTTGGCTTCGAGCCTACCTGTGAGTTGAGGTGTCCTTCCTGATAGCGCAGGGGACAACGTTCCCGCACGGGCTGGGGTATCGTAAGAGCTATGCGCAAACGTCAGCTCGAGATAGTGTCAGCCTTGGGGGTCGTTCCCTCGATTGATGTCGCCGGTGAGGTGGAATCCCGCATCTCGTTCCTGGTGGACTACCTGCGATCGGTCCCGGGCGCTACCGGTTTTGTCCTGGGAATTAGCGGGGGTCAAGACTCTACCCTTGCGGGCCGCCTCTGCCAGCTTGCGGTCGAACGCATCCGCAGTGTGGGGGGCTCCGCCACCTTCTCCGCGGTCAGGCTTCCCTACGGGGAGCAGCTCGATGAGGAGGATGCCCAGCTAGCTCTCACCTTCATTAGCCCAGACAGGTCACTCACCTTCAATATCAGGGATGCCGTTGCTGGTTTTGTCGGCGAGTTTCGTCACTCCTGCGGTGAAGAAATCACCGACTTCAACAAGGGCAATGTGAAGGCCCGCGCGCGGATGATCGCTCAATACGCGATCGCTGGACAGACGGGCGCCCTTGTTGTTGGAACCGACCACGCGGCCGAGGCATTGACGGGTTTCTACACAAAGTTTGGGGACGGAGGCGCAGATATTCTTCCCCTCAGCGGATTGACCAAGGGCCAGGGTCGACAGCTCTTGCAGCATCTGGAGGCACCAGAGCGCCTCTACCTAAAACAGCCGACAGCTGATCTCCTCGATGGCACACCAGGCCAAACGGACGAGGAGAATCTCGGGTTGAGCTATGCCGACATCGACGCATACCTGCGAGGGGAGGACGTTGCAGACGAGGTGGCCTCCGCGATCGAGCGTCGCTATGATTCATCGGACCACAAACGCCGGATGCCGGCTGCCCCTGCCGACCAGTGGTGGAGACGTTAGAAGACTCGAGAAATGCTCTCCAGCGCATCCTCAAATCGAGAAAAGTCCCCGATATCGCGGTTATGAGCGGTGCCAGGCTGGTGGAGGCAAGCCCGAAAATAATCCCCGGAATCGTCATGCGCCGGATAAACGTAACCGCAGATTTCGCCTGTCGGTAACAAGATACGGCTGGCCCCCGTGCGGAGTTTTTTGACCGCTAGCGTGGTGGGATGGTTCTGTGTCATGGTGGCTTCCTCTCTCTGAGCCTGAGTAATCTTCGGTTGTTCTCAGATTAGAAGGCACCACCGACAACCTACTTTCGAAGCTTGCCGAGCGATAGTTCCTGTGTCGCCAGACTGAGGTCAACAACGTGGTTCTTTCGCGCGGTCTGGGCGATGGCAATTCCGGTCATGACGATGGCCACCCCGATGAGTTGCACGACGTCGAGGGCTTCTCCCAACCAGAGCCAGGCAACCAGAAACGCAAAGAGAACTTCGGATGTTCCCACGATTCCAGCTGACGTCGCTGGCAGGTATTTCAGCGCGAGAAAAGACAAATAGAACGGCGCAAACGATCCCATCGTGATCGTCCACAGCAACGGAACCCACAGGGGAGGCTCGAGGGCCGAGAGCGCGCCGGTGAGAGATGCGGTATCCCCCAGATGGGCAGCATCAATTGTCCACCATTCGCTAAAGATAGCCCAGAAAAGCGCGGCAAAAAGCATCGACCAGAATGAGACCGTGAGCGCGGAGGTCGCGCCGACCAGGCGCTCGCCGATAATGAAGTAGACGGCGTAGCTCACTGCCGCGGCGGAGGCGAAAATCAGCCCGATACCCGACAGCGTGCTCGCCCAGATCTCTGCGACGATTGTGAGGCCGATAAGTACGAGGGCAAGTGCGAACCACAGGCGGCCCCGAACCTGTTCCCGGAACACGAAAAAGGCTACGAGCGCCACAATCAGCACGCTGGTGTATTCGACCAGAAGGCTGATACCAACCGGGAGCAATCCGATGGCTACGGCGTAGAAAAATTGGACGCCCGAAACGCCGACGAGACCGAGGAGAGCCAAGCCCAGGATTTGCTTTTTAGTCACCACGAAACCGGCGCGATTTGTCGCCACAATGATAACCCCTGCAATAACGCAGGTCGTGAGTACCCGGAGGAATGTCAGTTGTGCCGCGTTGATTCCCGAGGCTAAGACAACCTTGGCAACGCTTCCGTTGAGCCCGAAAAGAAAGGCGGATAGGAGTGCGTATAGATAACCGCGTCTCACCGAATTGCCCTAGGGAGTTGCTGAGCTGCGCGGAAATAACAAAGAATCACCTGCCCATCATACGGGGAGAACGAGTACGATTGGTTTCATGAATTCTCTTGTTGTAGCTGGTGGATGTTTTTGGTGTCTCGACGCGGTTTATCGCACCCTTCGCGGAGTAAGCGAGGTCGTTTCCGGCTATACCGGCGGCGAAGTCGCGAATCCCTCGTATGAGCAGGTGACCACGGGTAAAACGGGGCACGCAGAGGCCGTGAAGGTTGTTTTTGATCCCGAGGTAATCCCCGCAGAAGTTATTCTCAACGTCTTCTTTACGCTGCACGACCCAACCCAGCTGAACCGCCAGGGTGCCGATATTGGCACCCAATATCGATCAGCTATGTTTTATGACTCCGAAGGGCAGCGGGAATTTATGGAGGCTGCTCGGGACCGGGCAGCCGAGTGGTGGCCGGGGGATATCGTGACTCAGATCGTTCCCCTCGGTGAGTTCTATGATGCGGAAGACTATCATCAGAACTTTTTTGAGAAGAATCCGGGCCAGGGATATTGTCTCGCCGTCGCTGTTCCCAAGGTCAATAAGATTCGGGCCTCGTTCTCGGAGTACATTCGATAGAACGGATGTGGCGCTCTTTCCTGCTGGATTCCCCCTCACAGCACACCTAACGCGATTGTTTTCCACACATCCGTTTCTGATCCGTTTTTCCCTGCACCGTGTGAGCAGACTAGCTGTATGGTGTCGCAGCAAAGGCACGCTGGCTTGCGGCACCTCATCAGCGTAAACGTCGCTGGTCTCACAGTCCGCGTGCCAGAGGAAAAGGGATTTATCATGGTCGATACGCTCACAATAGCCGGAACCGTTGCAACTGAACCGCGTCACATAGTCACGTCTCAGGGCCTATCCATTACGTCGTTTCGCCTAGCCTCGGCTCAACGAAAATACGATCGAAATACCAATACCTGGAGCGACGGCGAAACGAATTGGTACACGGTTACAGCCTTTCGGCAGCTGGCAGAAAACGTTGTTGCGTCCGTCAAAAAAGGCGAACGAGTAATGGTGTTTGGAAAGCTGCGCATCCGGGGGTGGCAAAAGGATGAGCGCTCTGGCCTGAGCGTAGAAATTGACGCGGATGCCGTTGGTCACGACCTCATCTGGGGAACAAGTGTCTACACAAGAAATACGGTATCCGCGGCAACAGGTGGCCTCTCTGCACATTCCGGGGTCGGTTCTACCGTCGAGAACGGTGTTCGCGAAGGCGCAGAATCACCGGATATGGGGACGGCGGAGCCGAACGTTGCTGTTTTCTCACCCGAGGAAGACCTCACGCCGACACCGTTTTAGTATGGCGAACTTTTGATCGACAGTTGTTTCGTAAACTTTGTCGGATACGTCCAGCATTGTCGAGGGAATCACGGTTACACTCGGAGGGTGAAGAAACGTAACTTACTCTCCGGTGTTGCCTTGACCGGTGTTGCTCTGCTCTTGAGCGGTTGTGCTGCACTGAACGCGGTTACCGGCCAGGCTCCCGATGTGAAATCGACAAATGCTGTGAGCGTTGCCCCTGACGCACCCGATCCTGTCTTGGTTCCGGGTGGAAGCGCCCAGGATAACCTCGCGTTCTTTAACTTCACCAATTTGAAGACAGCGCAGAGTGACGCCACGATCAATGGGGAAAACACGGTCAACGCATTGGTTCAGGCGGGCTTTGATAAGGGTGCCATGCAGGTCTCTTTTGACCAGAGCACTCAGGGGCTTACCGCTGACAGCATTTATGTTTCGGTCCGCATCGGAAACGATTGTCTCGTGGGCCAGCTCGTCACTGAAGGGCGGTCTGTCGTCGGTGCGGTCGAACCCGTTGTTGGGCCCGATAAGAGTGTCTGCCTCATTGGTGGCACTCGCACAATAGACTGGTAAGCAATATGGCTGAATATATTTACCAAATGGTACGTGCCCGCAAGGCGCACGGCGACAAAGTAATTCTTGACGACGTTTCGATGTCGTTCATCCCCGGCGCTAAGATCGGCGTTGTCGGGCCGAACGGTGCTGGAAAGTCTACGATTCTCAAGATCATGGCTGGTCTTGATACCCCGAGCAACGGTGAGGCTCACCTGACTCCCGGGTACACCGTCGGAATCCTTCTGCAGGAGCCCGAGCTTGACGAGGAAGCGACGGTCCTGTCAAACGTCGAAGCCGGGGTCGAATCGACCAAGGCTAAGCTCGACAGGTTCAACGAGATTTCCGCCGAGATGGCAAACCCCGACGCAGACTACGATGTGCTCCTTCCCGAAATGGGAACCTTGCAGGAAGAGATAGACGCATTAGATGCGTGGGACCTCGATTCACAGCTTGAGCAGGCCATGGATGCCCTCCGGTGCCCGCCAGCGGATGCAATTGTGAAAAACCTCTCCGGTGGTGAGAAACGACGAGTCGCTCTGTGTAAACTTCTGCTTCAGAAGCCAGATCTTCTTCTGCTCGACGAACCCACGAACCACCTTGATGCCGAGAGCGTTCTCTGGCTGGAACAGCACCTCGCAAAGTACCCCGGCGCTGTTTTGGCTGTCACACACGATAGGTACTTCCTCGATCACGTTGCCGAGTGGATCGCAGAGGTTGATCGTGGACGCCTTTACCCCTACGAGGGTAACTACTCGACCTACCTTGAGAAGAAGCAGGAACGCCTCCAGGTACAGGGCAAGAAGGATGCCAAGCTTTCAAAGCGGCTGACTGAGGAACTCGAATGGGTTCGGTCAAACGCCAAGGGTCGCCAGGCGAAATCCAAGGCACGTCTCGCTCGCTACGAAGAGATGGTTGCTGAGTCCGAGCGCACCAAAAAACTCGACTTCGAAGAAATTCAGATTCCCGCGGGTCCCCGTCTGGGTCAGGTCGTTCTGGAAGCCAAGAATCTCACAAAGGGCTTTGGCGACAGGGTTCTTATCGAGAATCTCTCCTTCACTCTTCCCCGCAACGGAATCGTGGGCATCATCGGTCCCAACGGCGTGGGTAAGACCACGCTGTTCAAGACCATTGTCGGGCTTGAAGAGCTCGACAGCGGAGACCTGAAGATCGGAGAGACGGTAAAGCTCTCCTACGTCGACCAGACTCGTGGTGGTATCGACCCCAAGAAAACGCTCTGGGAGGTCGTGTCGGACGGACTCGACTATATTCAGGTTGGTAATACTGAGATCCCCTCGCGCGCCTATGTGTCGACCTTCGGATTTAAAGGTCCCGACCAGCAGAAGCCGGCCGGTGTTCTGTCCGGCGGTGAGCGAAATCGTTTGAACTTGGCCTTGACGCTGAAACAGGGCGGAAACCTTCTGCTTCTTGATGAGCCCACAAACGACCTGGACGTCGAGACCCTTGGTAGCCTTGAGAACGCGCTTCTCGAGTTCCCCGGCTGTGCTGTGGTCATCACCCACGACCGGTGGTTCCTCGACCGGATCGCCACGCACATCCTCGCATTCGAGGGTTCGGAAGAGAACCCCTCCTACTGGCACTGGTTCGAGGGTAACTTCGAAGCATACGAGGAAAACAAGATCGCTCGCCTTGGGCCTGATGCTGCGAAACCGTCCCGTGCCAGCTACCGCAAGCTCACGCGCGACTAGCTGAATCACAGTGCGAGCACACATCCCGTTGCACCTGCGTTGGGCTGATCTTGATGCCTACGGGCACGTGAACAATGCCGTGATGCTGCGTCTCCTCGAAGAGGCGCGCATCCGGCTGATGTGGCGGCCCGCCGGAAATGCTTCCAACAGAAACACCCAAATATTCGATGGAACCTCGGGATCTGAATCCCTGATGGTTATCGCTCAACAAAAGATCGAATACAAGCGCGTTATGCCCTATCTTGCTCACCCCATCGATATTCAAATCTGGGTCGGGAAGCTCGGCGGCTCAAGTATCGATATCTATTATGAGGTGTTCGGAGCGCCAGAAACCCCGGAAGAAAACACGCTCTACGTTCGTGCAATGTCAACCGTGGTTGTCCTTGATTCGACCCTTCACACCCCGCGCCGTCTGACCGACTTAGAACGCTCCGTGCTGCAAACGGTGTCTGATCAGCCCATCGTGTGGAATCGCTAGTTTCGGCTGCTTGATCGCTGCCAAAAGGATTTCCACGGCGAAACCGTATCGTTACGTTGAACTGCGCTTCGAGGAAATTAGTGCGAATATAGTTTTCTATAGGTGAGAACATAACTGATTGGTTTGCCATGAAAACTTGGATTGTCGGAATTTTCCGAATCTGGTGGGTCTGGGCCCTCTTCGTTTCCCTGATTATTGGGTTGATTATTGGGTTGGTTGTGTTTAAGCCTTGGCTGATATTCATTGATGTAGAGGTTGGTGATTCGCTCCCGGTGGTCGCTTCTCCAACACGACCCACTCCCAGCGAAGTAAGCCCCCAAGCGCCTGAAACGGGGGAAGAAACAGTTGTTCCCAGCGAACCTGTGCTGCTCTCATCAGGCGAGTTTGTTTCACACGAACATTCAACAACCGGAACCGCGCAAATAATTAAGCTACCTAATGGTCATAGGCAGCTTGCTCTGTCTAATTTGAGTACTACCAATGGCCCGGAAGTCCACGTCTGGCTCAGTGCCGGACCTGTTGTTGAGGGCAGAGACGGATGGTATACAGCGGGAGGACACGACTTCATCGACCTTGGATTGATAAAAGGTAACTTGGGAGATCAGCTATACGATATTCCGGACGATATAGATCTCTCACGCTATCCAACGGTTGACCTGTGGTGCGTTCAGTTCGGAGTCTCCTTTGGCGCAGCTGCGCTCACGCCGTAGCACTGCCGGGAAAGTCAGGACGGGGAACTCTGACCATTCCCTCCTGCGTGACGGAAGCCACGTGTATCCCCTCGCGAGTGTAAACCCTGCCCGTTGCAAGCCCGCGCCCACCCTGAGCGGTCGGCGATTCCGTCACGAACAGTAGCCACTCATCCACCCGGAACGGTCGATGAAACCACATCGCATGGTCGAGGCTGGCAGTTCGTAAGCCCGGCGTGAGCCAGGGGATACCATGACGCCGGTAGATCGGTTCGAGGATGGAATAATCGCTCACGAATGCCAATGCCGCCCGGTGAAAGATCGGGTCGTCGGGGACTTCCTCAATCGTCCGCACCCACTCCGCCTGATGCGCAACCTTTTCGCCTTCGACGGACACAAAAATGGGGGATGCCGTGTGCCTGATATCGAAGGGCCGCTGCAGAACCCAATCAGCAGCTTTCACCCCGCTCAAATGGCCAAATTGCTCGGCAAGGGTAGGGAGGCTCTCCGGCTCGGGAAACTGGGTCATATCGATGGCAGCCTGATGCTCGATTCCGCTATCTTCGGTCTGGAACGAGGCAATCATCGAGAGCATCGGACTGCCTGATTGGTAGGTCTGGGTGCGGCGGGTGGAGAACGATCGGCCATCGTATATCCGATCAACCGCGAACGTCATCGTTTCGGTGATGCTGCCCGGCCTCAAAAAGTAGCCGTGCATGGAGTGCATGAGCCGGTCTGGATCCACCGTGCGCGATGCGGCAACTATTGCCTGAGCGAGAACCTGCCCGCCGAAGGTGCGACCGTGTGGGGTCGTCGCCGGTTCGCCAACGAAAATATCCTCACTCGTTCTGGCCCCGGTACTGTCTATGCTGAGGGCCTTGACCAGGTTGTCCAGAGAATTAGTCATGGGAATACTCCTTGGCTGCTTGAAGAGCGCTTATCATCCAATTATGCCGTTGTTCAGGACCCAGCATAGTTTGGTAGTTTAGAAGTGATATGGGATTCTCACTGACACTAGACGATACTTTTGCGCTTTCCGACCTTCGTGTTTTCCTTGAACGGGCCGCGCGGATCGACGATACGGCGACCCGCCTCATAGCAAAAGATGGCGTTGTGGCCGTTTATGTTGGCGTGCTCTTTCCCTCCGGCCTATTCGATTCCACCCCAACTGTGTTGGGTCTGAGAACCTGGAGGATTGCGCCAGACGAGACGTTTGATACGGTCGTGTCGATCAGGAGCATCCTCGATCGAATCGCTCGCGTCGAGCTGCCTGAGGTGTCGGAGGGGAGTGTTGCCGGGCCGATCAGTGTCCCTATTCCGCCGATGACCACGACCGTGAGCTGGGCCGGAATCGCGCCCCCTCGGGGAGGGTGGGATCAGACGGGTATGATCGATATCACCGATTTACGGGATGCCGCCCACGCGGGCATCGATGAGGTCGCGAATGCCGTACCCAACAATATCGGGGAGAGCATCGTGCGCAAGGTTCGAGGAGAGGTCTGGGGCCGGCCTGTCGCGGATGGCGCGCGCATACCGACTGGGGCCGGATTCGCGGCTGTTGCGTTGGGGTTCATCTCGGATAAGCCCGACCTTTCGAGGCCAGGGCGGGGTATGCAGGCCGCCGTGCGCGACGCGAGAGAGGCGGGCGGGGTTCCCGTGCTGACCTCAGGAACGTGGCAGCGTATCTCGCTTCAACGGGGCCATATTCTCATCCGGAACCGCTAGTTATCCCGCGGGGGAGCTACACGGATGCCGCCGTTTAAGATGTCTCGAACGTGTTAACCATTGCCTGGGCTGCCCGCTCAAAGTAGTCCCATATCGTGGCCTCGTGGAGGGGCGAGAGCTCTAGGGAATCCACCGCGCGGCGCATGTGTACGAGCCAACGGTCGCGGGCGTCAGGGTTGACCCGGAACGGGTTGTGGCGCATCCGTAATCGAGGATGGCCTCGCTGCTCGCTATACGTCGTCGGGCCACCCCAATACTGCTCAAGGAACATCAGCATTCGTTCCTCTGCGGCTGCGAGATCCTCCTCGGGGTACATCGGACGCAGGACAGGATCGGTTGAGATACCTCGATAAAACTCCGCCGTTAACGCAACAAAGGTGTCATGCCCCCCAACCTGGTCGTAGAAAGTCTCAGTCGCGGCTGTGCCGTTCTCACCCATGCGCAATGTGATCGGTGCTGGTTGCGCATTGTGCTCTGTTGCTTCGGGCTCCGATGCGGCGGGCTCTGTCACTGTGCGCTCTTTCGTCGTGATTTATGTCCCGCGTTTGCAACGGGGCTGTCAACACCGCTGAAACCCAGCGGCTCTGAGGGTTGCGTGTCGGAAAGCGAGATGCCTGCCGCGTCAAGATCGCTCTTGAGCTCCTCGCGTAGGGCTCGGGCTACGTCCCATTGAGCTCCGTATCGTGTCTTGACCACGAGACGGATGACGACCTGATCACCCGTGATCTTCTCGACGCCCCACACCTGAGGTTTTTCGAGCACGCGGGCAGCGATTCTCGGCTGTTTTATCACGGCATCGGCCGAGCGCTGGATGGTCTCTTTCGCCATTTCTACATCGGCATCACTGCTGACGGCCAGATCTAGAATCGCGCGCGACCAATCGTGGGACCTGTTACCTACTTTTGCGATCTCACCGTTGCGAATGAACCAGAGGGTACCGTTCACGTCTCGCACCTTCGTAATGCGGATGCCTACCGCCTCGACGCGACCGGTAACATCCCCGATATCAACCACATCGCCAACACCCGTCTGGTCCTCGAACACCATGAAGATACCATTCAAGATATCCTTCACAATGTTTTGAGCGCCGAAGGCGAGACCGGCTGCGATAACACCCGCGGAGGCGACTATCGCCGTGATATTTGTTCCCGTTTGTTGGAGGATCAGGATAATAGCGATACCGGCGATGATGATGGTGATCAGGTTTGTCGAGACGCTCCCGAGTGTTCGGGTCCGCTGCACCAAGCGGGCTGCGAGGAGCGGCGAGCCTACGATTGCTTGGGTATCATCAACGTTCTGGCTTTTCTTAGCTCCCGTGACAATCTGGCTCACCAGCTTATGCACCGATTTGATCAGGACAAGTCGAAGTACGACGGACACAATCACAATCAACACAATATTGATCGGTATCTGATACGTCTCGTAAAAACTGCTCAGCTCAGCCCAGAAGGATGCCGCGGTTTCCGCGACCGGATCATCGACAGGTGCCGATACCAGTGGAAGGCTGAACAGGTTAGGCATTGTCTACCCTCTGAGCGGAGAGCGCCCGTTCTACTCCGGCAAGCGCTTCGACGATCAATCGGCGAAGCGCTGCTGGCTCGGGGTTGGCATCGAGCCACTCGCGAGTTTTTGCGACCAGCTTGTCTGAGGCAAGCGGTGTCGGGTACAGGCCTGAGATCAGCGAGCTGCTGATGGCGTAGCTGCGCTCATCCCAGACCCGCTTGATTGTGGCGAAGTATTCGTCGACAAAAGGCTCAAGTAGGGCTACATCGTTGACCTGTAAGAATCCGACGCCGGTGGAGCGCACGATTGTGTTTGATGCCGACTCGCTATCGATAACGGATGCCCATGCCTCACGTTTCGCCTCGGCTGTCGGGAGCGCCGCGCGAGCGTGGGCAGCCGATTGCGCACCCGTTGAGGTGTTGTCCTCTGCGAGCTCAGCCTCGATCTGCGATGCCGTCACACGCCCGCCTGCTGCGAGCGCGATGAGGAGTTCCCAGCCCAGGTCTGTGTCGATGTCGAGACCGCTCAGGTCAACCTCACCCTCCAACAATGCATTGACGTGTGAGAGCTGTTCGTCGGTATGTGCTGTCTGGGCGAAGAACTTGATGAATTGGAATTGCGCGTCCGAGCCTGGGTCTGCGGCGAGAGCGAGATTCCAGAGGGTGTCGCCGACCTGTGCTCGGGCTGAGTCCCGTTTCGTTGGAGCAACGTAGAGGTTCGCGGCGAGAACCACTTGGCCCAGGACTGTTCGGAGCGTTGTGGACTCTGTCTCTTGCCCGACGTGTTGCAAAGCGACGTCGACAAAAGTTGATGGCTTGAATTCTCCGTCTCTGGTCTGGTCCCATAGTGAGCCCCAGACGAGGGCCCGGGCGAGGGGGTCGGTAACCTGCGAGAGCCTGTTCAGCGCGGTGAGCTCTGATGCCTGGTCGAGTCGGATTTTGGCGTAGGCCAGGTCATCGTCGTTGATGAGAACGAGCTCAGGGCGAGCGATCCCGACGAGCTCTGGGATCGTGGTGAGCTCCCCAGCAACGTCGAGCTCAACACGGTGGGTACGTACAAGAACACCCTCGTTGTCATCGTAGAACCCAATCGCGAGCCGGTGTGGGCGGATGGTGGGGTAATCCGGGTGCGCAGTTTGGCGGATGGCGAAGCTGGTAATCGTTCCCGAGGCATCCGTCTCTATCTCTGTGCGCAGGGTGTTGACCCCGGCTGTTTCGAGCCACTTGGCAGACCACTCGCTCAGGTCGCGCCCGCTGGTGGACTCCAGTTCGGTCATCAGATCGACCAGCTCGGTGTTGCCAAAGGCGTGCTTGGTGAAGTAGGCATTGACGCCCGCCATGAATGCTTCCTGCCCGACCCAGGCGACCAGCTGCTTGAGGACGGATGCTCCCTTGGCGTAGGTGATCCCGTCGAAGTTCACCTGGACATCTTCGAGGTCGTTGATGGTGGCCACGATGGGATGCGTCGAGGGGAGCTGGTCTTGGCGATACGCCCATCCCTTCTCGAGGGATGCGAAGGTGGTCCAGGCCTCGTGCCATTCCGTGGCGTCTGCTGTTGCGAGCGTCGACATGTATTCCGCGAAGGATTCGTTCAGCCAGAGGTCATTCCACCAGCGCATGGTCACGAGGTCGCCGAACCACATGTGCGCGAGTTCGTGCAGTACCGTGACGACGCGGCGTTCGCGGATGGCATCCGTCACCTTGGAGCGGAATACATAGGTTTCGGTGAAGGTCACGGCTCCGGCGTTCTCCATCGCGCCCGCGTTGAACTCGGGCACGAAGAGCTGGTCGTATTTCTCGAACGGATACGGGTGACCGAATTTCTCCTCGAAGAAAGCAAAACCCTGCCGTGTCTTCTCAAAGATATAGTCGGCGTCGAGGTATTTCTCGAGTGAAGCTCGTCCGAAGAGGCCGAGTGGGATGATGCGTCCATCGCTACTCGTGAGTTCGCTGCGGATCTCCACGTAGGGGCCTGCGACGAGGGCGGTGATATAGGACGAAATTCGCGGGGTTGGCGCGAACCGGGTCACGCTGCGGTCACCGTCGAGGGCGTCCACGGAGGCTACCGGTTGGTTCGACACGATCTTCCACTGCGCGGGTGCAGTGACGGTAAACGTGAATTCTGCCTTGAGGTCTGGCTGCTCGAACACGGCAAAAACACGGCGTGAGTCCGGCACCTCAAATTGCGTGTAGAGGTAGACCTCATCGTCGACCGGGTCTACGAAGCGATGCAGGCCCTCACCCGTGTTGGTGTATTCGGCGTCGGCGATTACCACGAGCTCGTTGTGTTCAGCCAGGTTGTCCAGCTGGATGCGCACGTTATCGCTGACCGCTGCAGGATCTAGCCGCGTGCCGTTCAGCGTGACCTCATGAACGGTGCGGGCGATCGCATCGATAAACGTGGATGCTCCCGGAGCGGTTCCCGGCGTGAGGGAAAATTTTACAGTGGTTTCGCTGCGAAACACCTCGGGGCCGCGGGTCAGATCGAGCACAACGTTGTAGCTGTCTACTGTGATGAGGCTTGCGCGTTCGTGGGCTTCGCTGCGGGTAAGGTTTTCTCCGGGCACGTTTTTTCCTTTGTACGGTGATTCACGGTCAACGTTTATAGTTGGGGTCGATGTAGACAAGCCTACGCGCTTAGACTCTTAAGAATGCTGGCAGACACCCTGCCCGAAGGAGTTGAATATGGAATACCGCTCACTTGGACGCTCGGGATTGCGGGTATCCGCAGTCGGACTCGGTTGCAATAACTTTGGAAGGCCGGGTTCCCGAACGGAGGATCAGGCGGGAACGACCGCGGTGATTCACGCCGCGCTTGACGTGGGAATCACCCTTTTTGATACGGCCGATATGTATGGCTACAAATACGGTCGTAGCGAATCGTTTATGGGGGAGGCCTTCGCCGGCCGGGCGCTCGCGGGGCAGCGCGAAAACATCGTGCTTGCGACGAAGTTTGGGCATGCAGATTACGAGTCGGATATCGAGTCCTGGGGAGCAAAAGGGTCGCGGCGTTATGTGCGCCTTGCCGTTGAGCAATCGCTTCGGCGCCTTGGCACCGAGTGGATCGACCTGTATCAGCTCCATACACCCGACCCGTATACCCCGATTGAGGAGACTCTCGCGGCACTCGACGAGCTGATCGCTGAGGGAAAGATTCGCTATATCGGCCACTCGAATTTTGCCGCGTGGCAGGTCGCCGATGCCGAGTATCGCGCACAGCTGGGCGGGCATCCACGGTTTGTATCGGCTCAGAACGAATATAGTTTGCTGGTGCGAGATGCGGAGCGAGAGCTCATGCCCGCGCTTGAGCATTACGGTATAGGGTTTTTGCCCTTCTTCCCCCTTTACAACGGTCTATTCACCGGAAAGTTCAGTCGCGAGGGTGGCCCCGCCGATAGCCGCATTATGATCCAGCGACCGCATCTCTTAGAGAATGCGCCGTGGGATGCCATCGAGGAGTACGAGCGGTTATGCGCGGACTGGGGTGTATCAATGCTGGCGGCTACATTCGGTTGGTTGCTTTCCCGTAATGTGTTGGGCAGCGTAATAGCTGGGGCCACCACTCCGGAACAGATCCGTCAGAATGCTGTGGAAGGTATCGCCTGGAGGCCTAACGCGGCACAGCTCGCACTGATTGATGAGTTGTTCCCTTCCGGCGAAAAATCGAGCTAGTAGGCCGCGCCTCGCATACACTTGAGTGCATGACAACACGCGTTGAATTTTGGTTCGATCCCTCGTGCCCCTGGGCCTGGATGGCAAGCCGCTGGGTTGATGATGTTGCTTCGCAGCGTGATCTGGATATTACCTGGAACATCATGAGCCTCGCCGTCCTGAACGAGGACAAAGAGGTGCCTGAGGAATACAAAGCATTTTTTCCGCGGGCGCTTCGGCTTACCCGTCTCGTCTCCGGCGTGAAAGAAAGATTCGGCGCGGACAAGGTGAAACCGCTCTACGACGCGCTCGGAACGAGAATTCACCCGGGTAAGAGAACGGATTGGGACGCCATTATCGCCGAGGCTGTGGCCGAGGCTGGTCTCCCCACCGAGGCAGCCGAGCTTGCCGACACCGATGAGTTCGACGAGCAGATGCGGGCGAGCCATTTCGAGGGGATTAACCGGGTGGGTCAGGAGGTTGGAACTCCGGTAATTGCCGTTGACGGAGTCGCCTTCTTCGGTCCTGTTATATCTCCTGCCCCGTCAGGCGAACAGGCCCTGAAGCTGTGGGACGGAGTCGTCGCGGTAGCTGGGTATGAGGGCTTCTTCGAGATCAAACGCACGCGCACAGTCGGACCTATCTTCTAGCGCTCCCGGTGTCCGTCGATATTATCCGTATCACCCCCGATTTCTGGGAGAGGCTGCGTGTCTTGCGGCTCGAGATGTTGCAAGACACTCCTCACGCCTATGGTCAATCGTTAGACCAATCCCGCGCGTTCTTCGATGAGGAGTGGCGATACCGGGCTCAGTTCCTGTCCCAACCGGGCAATCTCGGGCTGGCGGCGGTGGAACGGGATACCGGAACCTGGGTCGGGACGATGAGTTTTCTCACGGAGAGTGTCGACAGGGGTATCGTTGCTACCGTCTATGTTGCACCTCGGCACAGGGGCACGGATCTTGCCTCCCGGCTACTCGACGGACTTCTCGAATGGGCGCGCGCCAACACAAATCTTTCAGCCGTACATCTTCTGGTCCACGAAGATAATCCACGGGCGCGAGCCTTTTACCGGGCGTACGGTTTTTCGGAGACCGGCATAACGCAGCCCTATGTCCTCAATCCTCTTGAGCGAGAGATCGAGATGGTTTTTTCTCTCACGTCAAGAACTCGATAAGATTCAAGTCATTCCCCTCTTCATCAACCGCCCTAGCGAAAAGGTGTCCTTCATGCGTATCCACATAGCCACTGACCATGCGGGTCTCGACTTCAGCAAGCAATTGCAGCTCCACCTCGCTGAAGCCGGGCACGAGGTTGTGGACCATGGCCCATCCGAATACGATGCACTCGATGACTACCCATCGTTTTGCATCAACGCCGCTCAGGCGACGGTGACTGACCAGATCAATAATGTGGATGCCTTTGGCGTCGTTTTCGGAGGCTCCGGCAACGGCGAGCAGATGGCGGCAAACAAGGTTGTTGGTGCCCGTGCGGCCCTGGTCTGGAATCTCAGCACTGCACAACTCGCGCGTGAGCACAACAACGCCAACGTTATTTCGATTGGGGCCCGCCAACACAGCGTTGACGAGGCAATCTCTTTCATCGATGCGTTTATCGCGGAGCCGTTTTCAGGTGACGAGCGTCACGTCCGCCGCATCGCCCAGCTTGGCGAGTACGAAACCACTGGCGCAATCGCGGGCAAGAACGTCGACCCCGTTGCTTAGCGTCTGATCTGAGGAGAGAAGAATATGCCTGAGGGCCACTCCGTACACCGAATAGCACGCCAATTCCGTCGCAACTTTGTGGGGCAGGTCTGCCAGGTGAGTTCTCCCCAGGGTCGTTTCGCCCTGGGCGCGGCTGAGATCGATGGATTACGGATGCTCGGGGCCACGGCCGTTGGTAAGCAGATGTTCCTCGAGTTTGAGGGTGACCATTGGCTGCGCATCCATTTGGGGATCTACGGCGCCTGGGACTTTGCCGGGGAGATCGTCGTTGACGACACCATCGCGAGCGCACAGGGTCGCATGGGTCAGACGAACCACGCGGGAACCGTCCTTGGTTCTGCTGAAGCTGGCACCGACGTTTCGGATCATGACCCTATTGATAGAGACGGGGAAGACTCGATATCGAGTATCGGAGCGCCTCGCCGGTCGCGGGTACGGATGGCGGAGAACGACACCGTCTCTGCGGCGGATGCAGAGTTTCCGCCTCCGCCTATTGGTGCCGTGCGCATCCGTCTCTTGACAGAGAACGCGGTCGCAGATTTGCGCGGGCCCACCGTGTGTGAGCTGGATACCCCGGCCGGAATTCAGGCCGTGATCGACAGGCTCGGGCCCGACCCCCAGAACGACGACTCTGAGAGCGCTGCTCAAACTTTCATCGAGAGGGCAACAAAGACGGCCAGGCCGATCGGTATCGTGTTGATGGATCAGTCTGTAATTAGCGGGATCGGCAATGTGTATCGGGCAGAGATGTTGTTTCGGGCCCGCCTGAACCCGCATACGCCTACGAAAAGTCTGACCCGTGAGCAATTGCACGGCCTCTGGGACGATTGGGATTATCTCTTAGAGATCGGCGTTCGGCTAGGTCAGATGATGACTATGGACAAGCTCGATCCCGAGAGCTACACCCTCGCGATGGCAAATAGGGATGACCGCCATTGGGTATATAAGAGAGAGGGCCTTCCTTGCCGGAAATGCGGAACCAATATCGTGCTCGAGGAAATGGCGAATCGAAAGCTATATTGGTGCGTTACCTGCCAGCAATAACAGGGAACATCATCCCAATCTGATAATTGATTGTGGTAAAACATTGCTGCCTGTCCATTCAAGGGCCAAACTGAAGACATGAAAAAAAGAGCGGGACGTAGGCGTCTTTTTCTGCTGCCGGCCAAGGGCCGTGTTGGTCGCGATGTAGGGGCTGGCCTCACCCTTGGGCTGGTCAGTGTTCCTGATGGGCTCGCCTCCGGAATCCTCGCCGGGGTCAATCCCATTACGGGGCTGTATGGCTATCTCGTGGGAACGGTGACGGGTGCCCTCTCTACCAGCTCAGTCGTCATGTCGGTGCAGGGTACCGGCGCCATGGCCGTGCTAATCGCGAGTATTCCGGAGATCGCAAATCCAGATACTCAGGCCCCGGCTCTTGTCACGCTGGGGGTGATGACGGGGATCGTCATGGTTATGCTTGGCGTTTTTCGCCTTGGGTCCTTGGTGCGATTCGTGCCGAATGCCGTGCTCGTCGGGTTCATTTCTGCGGTAGCGGTAAATATTGTTTTGGGTCAGCTATCAGGGCTCACCGGATATCGAAGCTCCGCCGACAATCGTGTGGTTCGGGCTATAGATACTTTCTTGCACGTCGGGTTGTTTGATTGGCCAACAGTGGCCGTCGGGTTGGCCACGCTGGGGCTCATCGTTGCTCTGGAACGCACGAAGCTTGGATCCATGGGATTGGTCATTGCCGTCGTTCTCAGTTCCGCGAGTGTTGTGGTGTTTGGGCTTTATACCGTTAGTCAATTGCAGGATATTTCTAGCGTTCCCAATACACTTCCGCTACCAGTGTTTCCCGATCTTTCATTCGTGCTACCGCTGCTCATCCCCGCGCTGTCGCTTGCATTTGTCGGTCTTGTTCAGGGTGCGGCGATCAGCCAGTCAATCCCTAACCCTGATGGCAAATACCCCAAAGTATCGGCAGATTTTCAGGGCCAGGGAATCGCCAACATCGCCTCAGGGGTGTTTCAGGGAGTTCCGGTGGGAGGGTCGATGTCCGCAACCTCGCTCGTGGTCACCGCTGGCGGAAAAAGCAGAATGGTCAACCTCATCGCTGGCGCAGTGATGATTCTGGTAATCCTGTTTCTTGGCCCGGTTTCGGGGATGATTGCCATGCCAGCCCTTGCCGCGCTCCTGCTGCTTGTCGGTATTCGGACGCTGAAGCCCAGTGCTATTAAGACCGTATGGCGTACCGGCGTTCCCCATGCCATTGTCCTGACTCTCACTTTTATTCTCACCATTTCTATTCCGCTTCAATACGCGGTACTGATCGGGATCGGAATGTCGGCACTCTTTTTCGTCGTTCAGCAGTCGAACAATATCGTTGTCCGGCAGTGGACATTCCTTGATGAGGATATGTTTCCCATCGAAAGCGACCCTCCAGAGACCCTGGCAGCGAGTGAGGTTGTGATTCTTTCGGCGTATGGCAGCCCTTTCTTTGCCTCGACCTCTGTTTTTCATTCTCAACTCCCGAAAATTACTTCTGCATCCCGGGGCTCTGCAATCGTGTTACGGTTTCGCGGCAAAGAAAGTTTTGGCAGCACGTTTATCGCCATGCTCAACCGTTACGCTCAAGAGCTGGATGCCGTCGACAGCTCCCTGCTCATCTGCGGCATCAGCCCGCGCGTGTATGATCAGCTTGTGTCAACAAAAGCCGTCAAGGTCCTTGGAGAGGACAATATTTTTGAGGCTACGGATCTCGTCGGGGAGTCATTAAAATTTGCCCAGGCGCGAGCGGCGTCTCTCGTGAGAAAACATGGCGGCTCTGACCCATCAATTGCTGAGGAGCCGAGCGGGGACGATGCCGGGTCTTGACGATATAGGCGTGCTGCTCATCGCGGCTGTTCTGCTGGTGGGCTTTTGTGCCGGATTCGTTGATGCCGTTGTGGGCGGGGGTGGGCTGCTCCAATTGCCCATTCTTTTGCTTATCCCCGGTATCTCACCCGTGCAGGCGTTGGCCACAAATAAGCTCGGTTCTGTGTTCGGCACTGCGACGAGCAGCATTACCTATTACCGACGGGTGAGGCCGGATGTGAAGACGGCTTTACCAGCAGCGGTCGCAGCATTCGGCGGTTCCTATGGTGGCGCAATCCTTGCGAGCAGAATTCCGGGGGAGCTATTCAAGCCGATCATCGTCGTGGCGCTCACGGCTGTGTTTGTCTTCACGGTGCTCAGGCCCTCTCTGGGTGAGATCGAGCGGGAGCGGCTCGGGTATAAGCGCCACTATGCCATCGCTCTGCTTATCGGTGCGTTGATTGGGGTCTACGACGGCGTCATCGGTCCCGGTACGGGATCATTCTTGGTGATTTCGTTGGTTGGGCTCTTGGGATACACCTTTTTGGAGGGTAGCGCTATTGCAAAGATCATCAACGTTTTTACTAACCTGGGGGCGTTGGCGTTTTTCATTCCCTATGGTGCTGTGATCTGGCAGCTGGGCTTTGCTCTGGGGGCGGTGAATTGCCTTGGTGGATATGTGGGGGCTCGGGTCGCAATTGCCAGGGGGAGTAAATTTGTCCGGGTTTTCTTTTTGCTCGTTGTTGCCGCTTTGATTGGGACATTAGCCGTTTCGGTCGTCGGGCAATTCTAAAGAGTATGGGAACTCTCTGGAAACTTTCCGAAATATGCTGGCGTGAAAGTGCGACTTGCTGTTATTCTATTACTACAACTTTCAACCAAATTACTCACGAGGAGAATTTTATGTCCGACACGATTGCAGCAACCATTCCAGGCTATAAAGCTGGCACCTGGACCGTCGACCCAACGCACAGCGAAATCTCGTTCAGCGTTCGCCACCTCGCGATCAGCAAGGTGAAGGGGAAGTTTGAGAAGTTTGAGGCTACCTTCGAGACAGCCGCGAATCCAATCGACTCGACCGTTACGGCCGCTGCCGAGGTTGCGTCAATCAATACCAACGAGCCCAACCGCGATGGTCACCTGCGTACCGGAGACTTCTTCGACGCCGAGCAATTCCCTGCAATCACATTCGTGTCGACTGGTGTTCGCCAGGAAAATGGCGAGTTCAAGGTTGATGGAGACCTTACGATCAAGGGCACCTCGCGTCCAGTAACGTTCGATTTTGAGTTCGGCGGATTTGGTACGGATCCTTACGGAAACTACAAAGCTGGTTTCACCGCAACGACTGTCGTGAAGCGTGAGGCATTTGGCCTGACCTGGAACGCTCCCCTTGAAACAGGCGGTTTCCTTCTCGGCGCCGACGTCACCATTACTCTCGACATTCAGGCAGCGCTCAACTCCTAAGTCGAAAAATCAGGGTTCTCTAAGGTGCTACACACCTAAATAGGAGACGAACCTGAGAGAATATAAATAAGTCGTACCTGTGTGATCCGTCGGGGGGTGGATCACACAGGTACTGCTTTTTAAGCATCAATTCAGCTAGCTGCGCTTCGTTCGTCCTCGGGGCCCTCTAACTGATCGATGATCGAGACGATACCCTCACGAACCCGCCGAAGATCCTCCATCAGAGAGCCAATCAAGATCCAGTGCTGCGGGTTGGGCCTCAGAATGGCGAAGGGCGAGGTCAGCGCGGGGAGCTGGGAGGTGACCGGGATATCCTCCTGGTGAAGGTCATCCCTCAATTGAGAGATCAGCCTCAAATCGTGCGCGGCCCGCCTGCATTCCTCCGCGAGCCCGTGCACCGTGGGGTCGTCTACAAGCGACTCGGAATAGTTATCGTGGAGGGCCCTCGTCATACCAGAAACCTGGGTGATGAGCGGGCTCAGTCGCCGCATCAACTCTGCGTCCTCGTTCAACTGGTCTCGATGCCGGTTGCCGCGAGGATTGAGCGCGAGGCTTTCGCGTGCCGCTCCGATCAGGTCACGAGCCTTCTCGCGGCGTTCTACCACCTCGCGGACCTGTTCGAGCATCTCCTCGAGCCAGGAATCTGTTTGAGGTCGAGAAAGTGCTTCCGCCAATCTATCCAGGCAGAGGGAAGCGTCATATCCGAGAGTCCGAACGCCCACATGCGCCGGGGTGATCTTGACCGGAGCCGCTATCAGCGCGTTAACCGTTATTCCGATTGCCGCCCCCAGTAGTGTCTCGAGGACTCGGCCCAGCGCATAATTGGCGTCCTGACCACCAAGCGCAAGCACCAGAATTGAGGTAATCGCGATCTGATTGGCGGATGTTGTGGTCATTCGAAGCACCCACCCCAGAGTGATCGATGCGACGATTGCAAGAACGAATAACCAACTGGGGGTCCCGAAGATCAGCACGGCTGCATACGCGACGGCGACGCCCGCAACAACGCCGACGACTCGCTCAGCGCCCCGTGAGAGCGATTGGGTCACATTCGGTTGCACGCAGAGAAGCGCAGCGATCGCCCCGAATATCGGGGTTTGATGGGGGAAAATTGCCAGGCAGATAAACCAGGCTGCAAGCATCGCGACCATTGTCTTTGCAGCCTGCAAGACCGGCTCCCGCCGTGATGCTCGAAGACTCACAAGTGCCATGAATACAGGTTACTCCCCGGGTGCTGTGACGAGCCTTTGAGGCTGATCTGTGAATGACGCTAACGGATGCCTGGATCAGAGACGATTGTTAACGGTTGCTATCTCCCGGGAAAGGGTTGCTCCGTCGGGTCCGTAGATCCACGGCACCCCGCTCACGCTTTTATGAAGCTCGGCCTTGCTTCGGCCTCCGGCGAGGACAGCTTCGCCCGTTGTCAGCTGTCTGATCGCGACGACGGCGACATTTTCGGGATGCTGAATGGAGAACTCGTGGTACAGGTCCTCGTCGTGCTGGCCGTCGTCGCCGATGAGGAGCCATTTGATTTCGGGAAATTCGGAAGCGATACGGCGAAGCTCGCGTTCCTTATGCTCGCGACCGCTGCGAAACCAGCGATCGGTGGTCGGGCCCCAGTCGGTGAGAAGAAGAGGGCCCATCGGGTAGAGATTCCTGGAGAGAAAACGGGTGAGGGTCGGCGCAACATTCCACGCGCCGGTGGAGAGGTAGATGACGGGGGCACCCGGGTGGCTCGATGCCTGACGGTCAATGAACACAGACATTCCCGGAGTAGGGACGCGTGCCTGTTCGTGGCGAACAAATGAATTCCACGCGGCAACGAAGGGTTTAGGGAGCTTTGTGATCATGACGGTGTCGTCTACATCCGAGATAATCCCAAAATGGGCTTTGGGATCAACCACGTACACGGGAGACTCGCTAGCGCTATAACCGTTGACCATGAGTTTCACTGTGTGCCAGCCAGGGGAGAGGCTCACGGGAACGATGCTATCGATGACTCCGCCGCGATCAGAATCGATTTCCCCGTGGATAACTCCGTCTACCTCGACGGTCACGGTCACAAACGGGACGTGTACGCTCGTGAAGCTTCGCCAGCCGCGCACGCGCGATGCCTGTTGCTCGTCGGCGCGAACGCCGGTCATATGGGTTTGGCCCGGTCGCAGATACAGTACCCTGCCGAGCACGCGGATCCAATCAGGTCGGCCGTATCCGATATAAGGGATGATCGTGGGAACCTTACCCCGTTTGACAGCCCTGCGAGATCGGCCGACATGGATGTGATCCTCCAGCCTAGCCAGTAATACGGGTCGAGTGGGCTCGTCTTGTCCAGATACGTTTTGGGGTGAGTCCACACTCTCTATTGTATGAGGTAAGGAAAGACAAGGCCTAAACGGCACCTGATAATGGCTGCAGAATTATGAGCCCATGTGGCGCTGTTCTTTTGCCTGAATGATTCGTTTAATCGTGTACATCGTGACGACGAAAAGCGCGATGATTCCCACGAGGACATAACCAGCCCAGTGGAGGCTTTGCGAAAGCTGCTCGTAGCTTGCTGCTGCTGTGTAGCCGACAGTTACGTATGCGGCTGCCCAGATAATGCAGGCGGGAAGAGTCCACGAGATAAATCGCCGATAGGACATTGTGCTCATTCCCACGGTGAGGGGAACGACTGAGTGGAGCACGGGTATGAAGCGGGAGGCGAAGACAGCGATTCCCCCGCGGCGTTCAAGATAACGTTCCGCCCGGATCCACGTCGGTTCGCCTATTCGTCGTCCCAGCCAGCTGTGCCGGATCCGTGGCCCGACAAAGCGCCCAAGGGCGAAACCTAGAGATTCTCCAATTGCCGCGCCAAGAATAAGAGCAAGGGCGAGAAAAAATGACTCGGTGATCGACTGTGAACCAAGACTGGAAACGATCGCGATGGTATCGCCGGGGACAATTAACCCGATCAAAACAGAAGTTTCTAGGATCATCGCGAAACCGGCGATAACCGCTCTGAGGCCTGGATCCATTTCCTGAATTGTCGACAGAAGAGCGTCAAGTATCTCGTTCATCGCCCCTGGGTTCCCGGAAAGTTGTTCGACATCTAACTATGCAACCTCATTGCAACTAAATAAAACTGTGAGAAGCCTGCAAAACGTAAAATGGTACATAGCTGCGCAGTACCGCCAGCAGAATCGCAGGAATTACCATCCTCGCAGATTCTTTCCCGAGAATTCCCTCAACACAGGGGAATTCGACTCTTTGGAGTACGAATTGAATGTCGTCTTTGACCTAGACCCGCTCATACTTGCCAGATGGCAATTTGGGCTGACCACGCTATACCACTTCCTCTTTGTCCCGCTCACGCTCGGGATGGCCCTGCTGGTAGCGATCTTGCAAACAGCGTGGGTGCGGACTGGCAAGGTTAAATACCTCCAGCTCACCAAGCTGTTCGGAAAGATCTTCCTGATCAACTTTGCGATGGGGGTCGTAACCGGGATCGTTCAGGAGTTCCAATTCGGAATGAACTGGTCGGATTACTCCCGCTTTGTCGGTGATATTTTCGGGGCCCCCCTCGCAATGGAAGGATTGCTAGCCTTCTTCCTTGAGGCAACATTCATCGGTCTCTGGATCTTCGGATGGAATCGGCTCCCCAAGGGACTTCACCTGGCAACCATCTGGCTCACGTCTTTCTCGACAATTCTTTCTGCGTACTTCATTCTCGCGGCCAACGCGTTCATGCAGAACCCCGTTGGTTACGAACTGAATCCTGAGACGCAACGTGCCGAGCTAACGGATATTGGTGCGGTTCTTACGAATCCCGTTGCGCTTACCCAATTTCCCCACACAATTTTCGCCTCTCTCATGTTTGGCGCATGCGTGATCGTCGCTGTCGCCGCCTGGCACCTGTCGCGCAAGCAGCATGTTGAGACCATGCGCACCGCGCTGCGGTTTGGACTGTGGACTAACATCATCGCGTTCGTCGGAGTTTTCCTCAGTGGAGACCAGCTTGGACTCGTCATGGTTGAGACCCAACCGATGAAGATGGCTGCTGCGGAAGGGCTCTACCAGACGGCCACGGGGGCCGACGCATCCTTTTCCCTCCTCACAATTGGAACGCCGGATGGAATTAGCGAATTGTTCTCCCTGCGCATCCCTTATTTGCTCTCGTTCCTGTCGACGCACACCTTTGACGGCACCGTTGAGGGCATTAACGACCTTCAGGCTGAATACACCGAACTCTTCTGTGGCCCAGACGCTTCAGCGCTTACCTGCCCCAGCGACGGTTCTTTCACGCCCATCATCTGGGTCACATACTGGGCTTTCCGCTGGATGATCGGGCTCGGAGTGCTCGCCGCTCTGGTTTCGCTCGTCGGGTTGTGGGCTACACGCAAGAACCGAGAGGTCAAGCCGTGGGCATGGAAGATCGCCGTATGGACAGCACCCATCCCTATGGTTGCCTCGCTCGTCGGCTGGATCTTTACCGAGATGGGTCGTCAGCCCTGGATCGTCTTCGGCGTCATGACGACGGAACGCGGAGTATCACCGGGAGTCACGGGCCTCATGGTCCTGATATCGCTGGTGCTGTTCACGCTGGTCTACGGGGCCCTCGCAGTTGTTGAGTACAAACTCATCACCAAGGCTGCGAAAGAGGGACCGCCCGAGATCGACGTGCCGGAAGACGGCTCCGAGATCGATCACAATACACTCGCAACGGTCTACTAGGAGAGATAGCTGATGGAACTCCAATATCTTTGGTTCTTTATTGTCGGTGTCCTGCTCGTAGGATACCTGGTTCTCGACGGGTTCGACTTCGGTGTGGGGATCAGCCTTCCCTTCGTCTCGAAAGACGACGTTGACCGAAGGGTCGTTATCAACACCATCGGGCCGATCTGGGATCTCAACGAGACCTGGCTCATCGTTGCGGGGGCTTGTCTGTTCGCCGCGTTCCCCGAATGGTACGCCACGATGTTCAGCGGTTTCTACCTGGCACTGCTCCTCATCCTGATCGCGCTCATTCTGCGCGGCGTCTCGTTCGAGTACCGCCACCAGGGTAAGAGCGAACGGTGGAAGAAGTGGTTCGACTCCTTCATCTTCATCGGGTCCGTGCTGCCTCCGCTCCTCTGGGGAACGGCATTCGCTAACCTCATCCACGGTGTCCCGATCGAACCGCTTGAAACAGGTGGCTGGATCTTTACCGGGAACCTCTTCACCCTCCTCAACGCCTACAGCCTGCTGGGGGGCGTGACAGTGATGATGCTCTGCTTCGTGCACGGCCTGGCATTCATCGCCCTCAAAACGGAGGGAGAGGTTCGTGAGCGTTCACGCGCCCTCGCCGTCAAGGTGGGGCTCGTGACCATCGTGTTGGCTGCAGCGTTCCTGATCTGGACGATCATCGAACATATCAATTCTGACACCATCGTATTCATCGTCGTTCTCGCAGCGCTTGCGGCCGTCGCCCTTATCGGTGCCTGGGTAGCAAATATCCGGGGACGCGAGGGTGTGGCTTTCACACTCCACGCGGCCACCATGCTTTTTGCCCTCCTGACGATCTTCATGGCGCTGTTCCCGAACGTGATGATCTCCAGCACAAACCCTGACTACTCCATGAGTATCACGGGGGCTGCTAGCACGGAGATGACGCTGCAATTCATGACATGGGTTGCCGCTCTGAGCCTCCCGTTGGTTCTCCTCTACCAGGGGTGGACCTACTGGGTGTTCCGCAAGCGGATCTCGCGTAAGACAATTCTTGCGGCTCCTGCTCACCCGTGATCTCACCCGTGATGCAGGTTTCACGACCGTAAGCTCATAGCTGGCGGCGGGTTGGACTTCCCTCCACCCGCCGCCGTTTTATTTTTCGGGCTGCGCTGTCCACCGGTGGTCAGACTCATCGGAAAAAATTTGGGAGAATAAGAACTGTGAAGCCGTTTGACGCGAGACTCCTTAGATATGCCCGATCCATTCGAGGTTTTCTTGCTCGTGGTGCCGTCATCGGCCTGTTTCGGATCGCATCGCTCGTCGGGTTCTCGTGGTTTACCGCTCAGGCGATTGTCGGGGTTATCGAGGGAGCTGGCTGGGATGCGGTGACGGGCAATCTTCTCGGAATCGCAGCATCCGTTCTGGTGAGGGCTCTTACCGTGTGGCTGAGCGACGCTAACTCCGCCCGCGGAGCTTCGGCGGCAAAAAGCGAGTTGCGACGCGCGAGCCTCGAGGCCGTGCGGAGACTCGGGCCGTCGTGGCTTGCGGGGCGCTCCTCGGCTTCCGTCACGACCTCAATCACCCAGGGGCTAGACGCGCTCGACGATTATTTCGCAAAGTACATACCTCAGCTGATTATGACGGCGCTTGCGACCCCCATTCTCGTGATAATTATTTGGTCGCAAGACCTCACGAGCGCGATCGTTATTCTCGTCGCGTATCCCGTGATCCCCATCTTCATGGTGCTGATCGGCTGGGCAACCCAATCCGTTCAACGAAAACAATGGGATGCTCTCAACTCGCTTGCGACGAGTTTCCTCGACATTGTGCGCGGCCTGTCCACCCTCAAAATCTTCGGCCGCGCCGAACGCCAGAGCGAGCGCATCGAATCGGTCACGGAAGATTACCGTGTTCGCACGATGAAGGTTTTGCGAATCACCTTTCTGAGCGGGTTTGTGCTTGACCTGGCTGGGACACTCTCGGTCGCTTTTGTAGCCGTCGCCATCGGCATACGGCTGATCGACGGCAGCATGGCTCTTGCTGTTGGACTGTTCGTGCTGCTTCTCGTGCCGGAAGTTTTCCTGCCGATTCGACAGGTCGGGGCGAGTTTTCACGCCGCGGCCGAGGGCCTTACCGCTGCGGAAGACATCTTCGAGATTCTTGAGGATACCGGCGAGGGGGCGGCTGATGCTGGCTCGAGAACTGTCGCAGGGCATCCCACAATCGATGGTAAAGCTGCTGTTCGTTCGCGCGGGAATGGGGATGATCCTGCGCTCGAATTGCGGGGCGTGACGGTTGACTATGACGGATTTATCGCGCTTGACGGATGCTCGTTGACCGTCGCCCCCGGAGAAATCGTTGCGATCGTGGGGCCGAGCGGCGCGGGCAAAAGCAGTTTGCTCGGAAGCATTACGGGTCTTGTGCCCTATTCGGGCGAGGTGCTTGTCGGCGGGACTCGCGTGGATGGGTCCGCCCCGGACGAGCGCACATGGCTCAGCTGGGCCGGGCAGCAACCGGGACTCGTCTCGGGGACGGTCGCGGGGAATATTGCGCTGGGAGAAACCAGCCCGGATCCTGCCCTCGTATCGCGGGTGCTGGGGGAGGCTGCCGCCCATGAGATTGATCCCGAGCTCATGCTCGGCCCGTCGGGGGAGGGACTATCCGGCGGGCAAGCGCAGCGGGTCGCGATTGCCCGGGCTTTGTATCGGCTTTATTCACGTGGTTCTGACGTTTTGCTGTTAGACGAGCCGACGTCGGCCCTTGACTCGGTGACGGAGGGCTTAGTCATGGATTCTCTGCTTATGGTTGCGGGCGGCGGTATCGCCGTTGTGATCGTGAGTCACCGGACGGCCGTGTCGGAGCGTGCCACCACTATTGTCAGATTGGGGAGTCATGTCGGTTCGTAACCTCGAACGGGAGATCATCGCGACGTCGGTTCCCTCCCGCAAAAACTTCTCCCTTGGTGTTGCGCTTGGGGTGCTTGGCGATTTTTCGGCCGTGGCCTTGCTGGGGCTGAGCATGTGGCTCATCGTGAAGGCAGCGGAACAACCGCCGATTTTATACATCACATTTGCTGTTGTGGGTGTTCGCGCGTTCGCAATCGGACGTGCGGCGTTTCGGTACGGCGAACGGGTCTCCAGCCACGATGCGGCCTTTCGGCAGCTTTCTCGGCTGCGCGTCTCGTTTTACGAACGACTTTTGCCGATCGCTCCTGCCGGGCTGAGGGCCACGCGCCGGGGGGATCTGATGAGTCGCGTAGTGCGCGACGTCGATGAGTTACAAAACTATCCGTTGCGCGTAGTGCTGCCGCTGATTATGTCTGGCGTCGTGCTTGTGGTGAGCGTTGTGATCGTTTCGCTTATTTCTCTTCTCGCCGGTCTTGTCCTCGTGATCTGCCTGGCCGCATCCTTTCTGCTTGCGGTATGGGCGAATCGGGTTGTTTCTGCCCGGGCTGAGAGCCGCATCTCGCTGTTGCGCGGGCAATTGGCCGACGAGATTCTCGACGTTATGGCGTCGCTCAGCGTTCTTACCCTGTTCGGGGCGCTTGACGATCGCATCGACAGGGTCAATCGGGCGGATGCCGAATTACGGCAGGCCGAACGTCGACGTTCCATTGGCGCTGGTATTGCCGCTGCGCTCGTTTCCCTTCTTGCCGGGGCGGCCACGATTCTCGCCATTCTCGTCACCGCCGGGTCTGTCGCGGACGGGACTCTCACTGCACCGCTTTTTGGCGCAGTGGTTCTCGTCCCCGCAGCCGTTTTTGAGGTCTTTGGCGCTGTTCCCGTAGCGCTTGCGGCTCGCCGGTCGGTCGCAGCAAGTGCTCATCGACTTGCGACGG
>JBBAQX010000004.1:0-31230 GCA_040400085.1 Lysinibacter sp.
GACATCTTCCGTTTGGTCTCTTCTGAGTGGGTCTTACCCTTCTTGGCTTCAGACACCTTCCGTTTGTGGTCTTCTGAGTGGGTCTTACCCTTCTTGGCTTCAGACATCTTCCGTTTGGCCTCTTCTGAGTGGGTCTTACCCTTCTTGGCTTCAGACATCTTCCGTTTGTGGTCTTCTGAGAGGGTCTTACCCTTGTTGAACTCAGAGAGTTTCCGTTTGGTCTCTTCCGAGAGGGTCTTACCAGGGGTACCCTCCCCACCATCGGTTAGGTTGGTCAGCCTGGCTCCCTGGGCGCGATAGTCTGCTATCCAGGTCTGTTCCGCAACTTCCCAACCTGGGCCCACACCTTGTTGGATAACATCCCAGCAGGGTTCCAAGCCCTTTGCCAGGATAGACCTTATCCAGTTGTTACGGTAGGTTTTCTCACCTCTCCTGGCACTCCTTAGATGGTCGTGGAATCGTTTTATCCCTTTCTGGTGAGTTTTCCCGACATAGCGAACCTCCAAGGTCTCAGGGTCACTCAGGGTATAGATTACCCAAGGTCGTTGGTCGTTTGAGTCTACTTTAGCCATAGCTTAGTCACGGGGAAAGCCCCCTGGGGAAGGGGGCTTTTGGCTGAGGTATGAGGCTCAGAGGTCCTGGGGGGAGGACTTCGGGTCTGTGACCAACAAACCGTTGTCCTCCAGGGGCCTGTAGGGGGCATCCAAAGAGAACTCCAGCTTGACCCCCTTGGCCGTGACCAGGGCAATAAGCCCCTGGATAGAGCCTTGAGCTTCGGCACGGGCTAGAGCCACAGTCCGTGCCGTCCTATCCATGCTAGCCCACAGCAACCTGAGGTTCCGAAGGCGGATGGCCACCCCATAATTCCTCTGGAGTTTAGGGTCCTTGAGCTTCCGGTACATCTCCGGGAACCTGCCCACAAAGTCCTCCACCCGGTCATGCTTGTAGCGCTTCATGTGGCGCATACCGTAGATGCGACTGCCAGGGGGGTAATGGATGCAGTCCTCCCGGAAGGTCTGAGCCCAGGGTGCGTCCAGGCCCATTTTGACAAAGGGGGCGGATTCAACCAAGTCGTCCTCATCCCCCTCTCCCTCACAATCCGTCGTCACCAGGCTAGGCTTAGCGACTTGGGGGACGGGAGCCACCGGGCGGGTCGAAACCTGGGTAACCCTGCCGATGATCTGAGTCTCTTCTGCATCAAGGAGAGCAGAAAGGGCAGGCCGGACATGGCGGAGGATGGTCGTCACGGTGTGTGGCACGATGAGGTCTTCTTGCATGGTGAAGACCCTACACCACACAAGCCCTGAGAGGGCACCCCGCCCGTTGTCCCGTCGTCAGCCAAACTAAAGTTTATCGCGGAAGTTCACAGTCTACACCAGACCTGGGAAAACATAGGGCGAAGAGGGCTCCCGGGCCACAAAAGATCGGCGGGGACGTGGACTGTCAGTTGTTCAATTCTTAAAGAGAAAACCCCCTATTGCAGGGGGTTTTTGGGGTCTTCCGCTAAGCTAGTGGGGGTGCAAACTTTTTTGGTCCGCACCCTCCCGTAGACCGATGGTCGATCTCAGAGGCGGGTCCTTACATTCAGGGTGACCATGATGTAGAGGAGGGGGAAGACCGGGGCGTAGTAGCCCTCAACCCCGATCAGGGTGGGGTCCGACGAGTCGATAGCTGCCCTGATCCCTTGGGAAGCCGAGACGATCTCCGCCTGCTTTAGCCCCCGGAAGTAGGTGGTCAGAGAGACTTCAATCTCGTTGGTCCGGGTAGAAAGCAGCTTGGTGCCGATGTAGGGGTCCAGGACAGCCCGGGTCCCTTGCTGCACATAGTCTGCGATCTGGGTAACCGTGGGGAGGCGGGTCAGGATAGACGCCATGTTGGTCGTCAACCCGTGACGAACCCGGATGATGGGGTCCAGGTCTTCCAAGACCGTGAGGCCGGAAACCGCTACGTTGTTGGCAGTTACGGGGTCCAGGATACGCACCAGCCGGGTGATGCCCACCAGACGCCGCCGCGTGTAGGGGGTGGCCACATCAACTTGGGGGCTAACCACAGCACCGGCCAAAGCCGCTGCCAGGAAGGTCCCGTCGATAAGCTCCTCTACGTTGTTCCCAAGCTCATCCGAGAGGGTGACCACGCAAGAGTCAGGGTAGACCCCGACCATCCGGTTGGAGACCAGGCCACGAGCTACGGACTGTGCCGCCGTGGGGATGGTCCCGGAGGCGAACCCGAAGAAGGCCATCCTCTCGGCCTGGTTCCGGATCGAAGACATCACTTCGCAATGCTGAGCCAGGTAGGTCGTGATCTGAGTGCTCGGGTTGAGCGACACCAGCAAGCTGGGCCGGATGTTCCCGGGGATGGGGGCTGCCAGTTCGTTGATGGCCGTGATATAGTCCGTCACGGAACCTTCGTTGGTCTGGGGCACCTTCTTGACCTGTTTGATGCCTACCAGGACCGCTCCGTTAAGAAGGGCCAGGTAAGCTCCCATGGTCAGCCGGTTGGAGCTACTCAGGCGACCGTAGTTCGCCTCAACATTCTTGAACTGCTGGAATAGCTTGGGCTCAAAGTCCTGCTTGAGGTACCGGTAGGAGATGTAGTAGTAGTCTCCCACATTGGGCTCCAACCCCGAGGGGTTGAAGGTGGCCAGGTTCGCCGTGTTGTTGAGACCAGCACCCACCGTGTTGGTCACCAGAAGCTCAAGGCCGGGGACAGCGTAGGTGGGGATGGCCGGGCTTACCAGGAAGGTAGGCGACACGATCAGGGTGAACGTACCACCCGGGGTGTAGCTTCCGGTAGACGAAGGCAGAACGCTGAACCGGAGACCGGTCCTGGCATCTGTGTAGGTCTGCCCAGGGACACCTTCACCGTTAGACCCCTCCAGGTTGGAGGAGTTAACCATGAAGATATCATGGGCATTCTCTCCGTTGTCCCCATCAATACCGGGGCGGATACCGGTACCCGTCGTGACGTTGAAAGCGGAGTTGGCGGAGTTGGTGAAGGCAATGCTTGCCGCAACCCCCGTGGTCAACGTCTCGATAGTGAGGTAGTTAGACCCGAAGGTCTCCGGGTAGGCAATAGCCGCAGCGGCAAACCCAGCGGTTGCCATGAGGCTGTTGGCCACCTCTTGAGCGGACACCCTTACCTGGGAAGCTACATCTCCCTGGTTGAAGCCCAAGAGAGCGTTGGCAGACCCGTCCAGGATGACCAGCGAACTCTGGTCCCCGTTGGTGTTGCTGGTGAGGCGAACCTTTTGCAGGTTCGACAAGGTACCCACGCTTGCAAGGCTAAAGGTAGCCACAGCGTTGATGGCCGCAGCGACAGCAGCCGCGGTTACTGCGGGACCGGAAGGCAGGATAACCTGAACATCCGTTCCGTTAGCCCGGACCTTGAAGGTGTCGTTGAGCCCTGCCGTGATGTTGAAAGGACCTGCGATGGTCCCTGCCAGGGTAGCCGGCTTGTTCAGGCTTTGAGCCGAACCGGAAGCCGACTTGAAGGGCGTCCAACCAAGGAGGGCGTTGGCCGTTCCCTGTTGCACGGTAACCTTGCTCTTGGCATCAAAGCCGCCGGGGAGGGCCGCGGGGGTCGAGAAGGTCTTGAGGATGAAGACGGCATCTCCGCCAATGGTCACCGTAGAGACCAGGTTGGCCACCGTGGGTCCAAGCTCTGCGGTCAGGGCAGCATCAATGTCGGCGTTCAGAGCCGCCACGATGGCTGCCGGGGTTTGCAGACCGACCGGTAGAGAGGTGGTCACCGTCAGAAGCTCAGAGAACGTGGTCCCTGTAACGGACCCTGTATCGATCTCCAGGATGATGGTGTTGTCCGGGGCCGCAGGGACCAGGATGCTACCACCGGAGAGGGTGACGTGGCTTCCAACCAGGGCGCCGCGGGTGGCGGTGGTGAGGTTGGTTGTCTGGTCGGCACCGTTGAGCTTGGTTACCCACTGAGCCGACTGAGTGTAGAAGCTGTAGGGCTCTGCACCGTCGTTGGTAAAGATAGCGTTGCGGGCAGCCTGGGTACCGAAGGTCACCGTCACGATCTCAGAAACGGGGATACCGTCTCCGGTGTGGATAGCGTCAGGGATGTTCTCCACCCCACGAGGCCAGGCAACAGTCTGGGAGAGACCGGCCTTCACCCCGAACCGAACCTGGAATAGGTTGGTGTTCCGGATAGCCGAGAAGACCTCGTACTGACCGCTACCGACAGGACCCGCCACCTTGTTGGTGATGACGTAGGTGTCGTCAGCCAAACGGTTGTGGTAGAAGGTTGCGAAAGCCTTGTGGTCCGGGGGGATCGTCCCTTGAAGGGTAATCTTCCGGTTGACCCCGTCCACAGCCACAACCTTGACGGCGCTACGGCCCAACGCATCCTGAAGGGTCCGACCGGTGTAGACCGTGACCAGGTCGGGGCGGTTGGTATCGACACCCTGGCGACCATTGGCAATGCTGTTGTAGAGAACAGCGCCAAGGGGGGTGTCTCGCCCATTCCCCAGGGTGGGGATAAAGGGGAGTAGGTACTCGTTGGCGGAGGTGACCGAAGGCACCACCGTGGTATCCACAACCCTCTCGCACTCCAAGAGGAAGACCTTGTCGTCGATAAGGGTCGGGATGACTTGGCTGCTACCAAGAGGGGTGGCCCCCGTGGTGGTGACATCCGAAGTCACCAAAGAGCTAGCACCCCAATGGATGATGCTGACATCCGAAGAGGGGTTCGAGATGACGAAGTCCGGGCCCTGGATAAAGTCATTCCGGCCGGGGCTGATACCACACCGAAGCACCGTGGTTACAGCGGTGTTGGGGAGGTAATCAAAGGTCTCTTGCCACGTATTCGCAAAGTAGCTGATCTGGACGGTAGACCCGGGAGCCGGAGGGGACGCCAAGGTCACCTTCCCGTTTTGACCGTCAACAGCGGAAGCCAGGACTTGAGCCCCGTTGACCTTCACGACCACCTTGGCGGGGTCAGTGGTCGTGATACCTCCGCTGGTACCGTCCACCACAGGGCGGTTGAAGACCTGGAAAACAGCGTTCCGGCTGGTCTTGGTTCCCTGGGTAAAGCCCAGAACCCCGTTGGCATTGCCATCCGTGATCTCAAGGGAGACAGCCGAGTTGAACTGGAGGTGCTTTAGACCCTGGTTGTCCGTGAAAACGCTGGTGGTCAAGCCCGAGATAGCCTGAGCATCGATCTGGCTCTTCACCGAAGCTGCCGTGGCTGCCGGGTTTGCCAGCAGCACCACCGTAGCCTCCGCACCATTCACCTTGATCTTGAAGGTGTCGCTCAACCCAGCTTGGATGTTGAAGGTCTCAACGCCGGGGGACAACAACTGTGCGGTGTCAGTGGTGACCTGATCGCTGACGTTGTCAGTGAATGCCGTGTCGCCGCGGTGAAAGTTGTAGGTGATTACAACGATATCCGTGGGCTGGGTAGGGACCTGGAGAACGACGTAACCCCTGGTACCATCTACCGAGCCTACAGCTACCGGGGTCCCGTTCACCTTGACGACCACCGCTCGGGTGTCGTTGGTAACAATACCCAAACCCTGTCCGTCTACCAGCGGGTAGTTACGGACCCGGAACTTGACCCTCGTACCATCCTGGGGGCCCAGGGTGGGCTTCTGGGGGTTGACCTCATCCAAAACCCAAGACTGGCTTACATCCTCGTTGTAGACGGGGGTGTCCGTTACGGAGCTAGAGCCCCGGACCATCTCAAAGTCCAGTTGGTCTAGCTCTTCCTGCCCAACACCTAGGAGGAAGGGGATACGGATACCCCCTGCCGCGCCTTGAATGTTCGCATCGAAAAGCGTCTTGACGTAAATTCCCGGCGGGGCGTAGGTGGGGAAAGGACCAAAGTTCATGACGGTACCCTGGTAAGGATATAAGTTTCATAGGCGTCGGGGTCTGATGTGGGGTCTGGGTCTAAAGGGGAAGGGTTTAGAGGTACTTTAAGGCTTCTTGGCCGAGGGCATTGCTGCTTTCTGGGCTTCAAGGGCCTTGAAGGCATCCTTGCCCATCTTCTTCCGGGCTTCCCTACCCGCAAGGCTCATGGGCTCGTAGTCAATGAACCCATCGCCGTCATGCCGAATCAGAGCGTGTGTCTGGCCTTCACGTCGAGCTTTGGCCTTTACAGCTTTCTTCTCTTCGTAGGTCAGCCACCGCTTCTCTGCGCTAGCTCCCACGGCCCTATCCGCTGTGGGATAGTCCTGGTGATGAACGCCTGAATCCGCCGGGTGCCTATCCGGGGGCGCTGCAAACTGGAGGCCGAAGTCTTCACCATCCCATTCCCGGGGAGCCTTCTCTTGGCATTCCGGGCAGGTGTAATGCGGATTGAGCCCCATCTTGAGGGTTCGCTCAAAGATCAGGTTGCAGGGCTCGCAGTAGTAGGCGTACTTGGGCATAGGCCCGAGTATAAGCCTATACGCTCGAAATCGCTATTCCTGCCTACAATGACAGGGTGGGCAGCAAAGTAAAGGCTGTTCCCTGCCAGGGGTTTGATCCCCCGGGGCTCTTCCTGGCTCACCCTGGAGATGGTCAAGGGTAGGGGGTAGTGTACCTCCCAATCGGCCTGTACTTGAAGGCTCAGGCCCACTTGATAGTAGTAGGTGTCCCCAGCCTCATCGTAAACATCTTCGCTTTCCCCGGTCAAAGAGACATCGACCACTTCGATTCCCTCGAACCCAAGGGTAGAGCGCCGTTCCTGGAGGAACACCATCATGGCATGGTCCGCTATCTCTTCCATCTGGATAGGGTCCTGAGCCAGGATGGTCAGGTCAAAGTTGGCGTCAATCCTGCCACCGTAAGCCTGGGCGGCATCTACACGGTTAGGGTAAACCACGACACCAACCGTGTTCCCCGTGGCAGCCCTCTTCCCAAAGGCCAAGACCACCCCAGGCAACGTGGTCTGGTCCGAGGTGTTCCAATAGAAGTCCACAGGACCTATCCTCGGAACCGCATAGCGATAATCCGAAGAGAACACTTGCCCCTTGGCAGGTGAGTCCGTCAAGGTCACACGGTCCTGGTCCCGGGTAAAGTCCAGGCCCTCCCGGAGGAAAACACTACGGTTGAGCCACAACCGAAAGGTGTTGTCCACCGGCATATGCTGCAAGTAGAAAACCCGGGGGTCATCCGTAGGCCGGAAAGACGCAACCTCATCGGTCACCGTCAAGAGGGGATCGATGATGAACTTGCCAGGCTGTTGAGGGTTCGTGGGCGCCTCTTCGATACGAAGATAGTAAACCCCTGGAGCCGTGGGGAAACGCCCCCCATTGGCTCTTACAGCGGAATGGTCTTCCCGAATCCACTCCAGGGGATAGACCGGCTGCCCAAAGGTGGCCAACATGACATGGCTGACCACCGTTCCGATATAGTTGTCCGCAGCAAGCTGCGTCTTGTTGATGCTGGTCCCTTTGAGAACAATCCCGTACGGGGGGCGTTCCTCGAAGACGTACTTGTTCTCAATGTACGGGACTATCTTGGAATAGACCGGGTGGCGGGCAAAGCTGTCCTTTAGCTCTTGAAGGATACGCCTCTTGAGAGGGGACAGGAAGTATGCGTACACGGTCTAGGCCCCGGGGGTAATTCTTCTTGCTGTGCCAGGACCAACAGACCCTCAGCCACCGCGGTCATGGGGTCTTTGGCTACCCGGACCTCGGATACCTGGAAAGGCAGCTTCTTCCGGATGCTTTCAAGCTCTTCTTGGAAGATAGCCATGAAGGACCCCGCCTTGGTCATTCCCCCCGAGAGAACCATCGGGATGGGCTCATGTAGCTCCAGGCTAGACTTCACGGCTGCCATCTGCTGAGCGAGGGTGGTCAGGGTGTAGGAGATAGACGCCCTGATATACATGGCGATAGCTTCCTGGTCCCTGTTCGAGGGGTTCTTGAGGTCTACCCCCTTCTCTTTGACGGTGCATACCCGAACCGGCGTAGACCCGATAGCCTTGGCAGCGTGGGTGTCTACCCAATCCCCAGCCCTGGTATGGCTGTAAGCCAAAGCCTGTACCGTCTGGTAAGCCAGGGCCACGTTGACCATACCCGACCCAAAGCTGATGCCCACGCCCGAGAACATGGTGTCGGCGCACTGGCTATAGATAACGGCCATGGCCTCGTTGGCAGGCATGGGCTTGTAGCCGTGGTCCCCAATGATCTTCCGGAAGACTTCCTGGTGGTACACTACATCCTGGCCCGGGTCGTCAATCGGTGCTGCCGGGACGCTGTAATAGCAAAGCTCCCCATCTTCCAAGGGAACGTCCAAGACGTTGAAGACCAGAAGGGATAGGATCTGCTGGGCGTCAAGCTCACCGGCTGCGATAACCCCGCGAGCCAAGGGACGACGGACATCTCGCTTGAAGAGTGCCGCGTACTGCATCGCAGAGTCACCGAGAACGACCAAAGCCCCTTCGTGCTCTACGTAGGGTACCTTGGTCATCTTGAGGTGCTTCTTGGCCTCAGGCTCCAGGTCCAAGAAGCAATCCCTGACCCGCTTGGTAACGACTTGTCCGCCCTTCTCACGGGCGGACACCAGGTTCATCGTACCAACATCCAAACCACGTCCCGGATTCTCAGTGCTCATCGTCATCTTTTTCCTCGGCATAGCCTTACTGCTTCCAAGCAACGCTCCCCAAGGGTACTTGGGCCGAACGTTGCTGCAAGAGGTAGGTGTGCGTTTCGTGTGTATCACAGATCCCCGCCAGGAGGTCTTGTGTACCGTCTGTAAGACCAGGGTAGGCCAACAGGTCTGCCAGAAAAGCCAACAGTGCTACCTCTGCCTGTAGGCTCAGAGCGACCATCTGCTCGGGGTGTACCGAGAGAGGCTGTGCCCCGTACAGGGCGGCCATCATACGGTCTACCTGTTTGGCCTGAAGGTGTGGTTGCAGTACCAGGGGGTTACCCAGACCCACAGCCCGCTCAGCTACAGCATCGATCTCCTCAGCAAAGGCTGAGTAGAGCCTCTCGAACAACCCATGGTCGGCCGCAAACAAGGGGCCATGGGTTTGCCAGTGGTGTGCCTGGTGAATCAAGCTTACCGCACGAAGAACGGACACCAGAGATCCCAAGTCCCCGCCCGGCAAAGCCTGATCCAAAGAGGATAGCTTCACCCTGGGGCCTCTTACCCCGGCAGTAAAGACCCGGAGGTCTTGCTTCTGCTGAGGGCTCAGCTTGAAATAGGGGGGGCCGTTGACCAGGGGGTCATACCCCAAAGGGTCATTCCAGACGGGGCCAGGCATCTAAGGCCCCCAGCGTCTTGCCCGTATAGGGAGACCGAGGGGTAGCCACCTTCTCTTCAAGGTAAAAGGTCTTGCCCGTCTCCGGACAGGCATACTTGTAGAGGTTGCTGGCAACCTTCTCCTTGAGGGACAAGGCTAGGTCGGCGGCTTGTTTCTGAAGTTGTGCTTGCTTCGGGTGTGCCATGGCGAATGGTGCTTTCCTAGTAAAAGAATCAGCCCTTGTTTTGCTTGAGGGACCGTAGCAAGTCTCTGGCAGTAGTCACCGAAGTACCCGCTGTTTCCTGGGCCACGGTACCTTCGATCTTCAGACCTTCCACCTTGGCCGAAGGGATGAAAAGAGGCACCTCCGGGTCTGTGGGTACCCTGGGCAGCATAGGCAACGCTGGCCCCAGGGTGGGTAGGATATGACCCCCCTCCAGGTAAGCCAGGACCCGATCAATCTTGGCCTCAAGGAGGGAGAGGTTGACCACGGGCTCAGAAACAACTGCCACCGCGGGTGGGGGTGCTGCCGGGGGTGGCGCCGGGGGTGGGGGTACTACCTCAGGGGAAGTCGCCGGGGACTTCATCTGGTAGAGCTTCCTTTGAGCTATTGCCTGCCAGAGGTCAATGGAACGGTAAGCCTTCTCCGTGGGTATCTGAACGATATCCCCAGGGGCTACATACTCTCCAATGTCCGGAAGGAACACCGGGGAGGAGTCTATACAGAGTATCGAAACGATCATGAGCGAGTAGCTTTCTTGAAGACCGCCAAGATTTGAGCCCGCAAGTCTTCCCGGACCTTGTCTTTGATGGTCTTGGTAGCACTATTCATGGCGGTAGTGAGATAGTCTGTGGCCTTCTGGCCAGGGTAAACCCACTTCCCGTTGGCAAGTGACTTCGCGGTAGCTCTGCGGAAGATAACCTTCCCTGTATCCGTGACGATAGGGATAGGCCCCTTTGCCTTGAGGAGCCACGTCATTCGCTGGCGTTTCCGTTCTGAGGTCAGGTAGAAGAACCGTGGGTCGGTCGCCTCCAAACGCAAAGTGTCGGTAGTGATCTTGATGCGAAGCATCCGAGATAGAGCTACCTGGGCCCGTGGGGAAAATGCAGTATCCCTGAGAGCTTTACGGATATGCCTGTAGACCTCTTTACGGCTGGCGAGCAAAGCTCGGGCAGCCTCGTTTCGTTGAAACCAGCTTGCCATGACTCACCACGTTATGTTTTCCCAAGCTTTTGTCTGACCCCGAAGCTGGACTTCTGCGGGGATAGCTGGGTTGTTGGTTATCTGTGGAGAGAGGGTGGCACCTTCGGGGACAAACTGTATGGCGGCGTACTTGACGGGGTTTCCGATAGGGACCCGGTACCTGATATCAGCCTCATCGAAGCGACCCGCCGTAAAGTGCTGCTGCAACACCATACCCCTATTTGTGGGGGTTCTCACGGGGCCCACTGAGAACCGGTCCCCGTTCAGCTTGACCAGAAAGTCTCTCTGGGAAAGAAGGGGGGACGGACCTGTCCAGACTTCCTGGCTATGCTCGACGGTCCTGCCGATATCCTTCTGAGAAACCCGCCTCTCGGCATCGTCCGGGGAAATGATCATATCGAAAGGGCCTTCGTAGCCCCCCAGGATACCCGTCCCGTAGCATTGAAGGCAGTCAGAGATGGGCTGCTTGTGGTGGGCATCCTGGAAACAGAAGCACGGGACCCCCGAAGTCTTTCGGATGAAAGCCTTTACCCTCTCGCCGCCCTGCTCCAAGATCCAACGGTTACGCTCGATAGCTTCCCGCCAGATGTAATCAAGCTTCTCTGTCTCATGACGAAGAGCCATGGGGGCTCTTTCCAGAGGGGTCTCCAGAAGGTCACCCCCTGTTGCCGTAGAGGCATTGCATCCAGGAGGCAGGGCCACCGTGGTTACCCTGTAGAATACCCGCTTGTCCAGGTCAGTGCGGATAAGCACCCTGTTCCGACGATAGGTGCAGGTGACCCGGGAGCCAGGCTTGGGGAGTACAGGCTTATCCAGGCTTTGCGTCGTGACATTGGGATAGTTGTAGGAGTCGATCTCGACCTCCCCAGACTCCCCCCGTACCACCAAGGCCGGGACCTCTACGCCATCCACGTAGACCCGAACATCTTCGGGGGCGTTGGCCGGAATAGCCTGGCTCCCCTCTTTGACGATAGGCCCCAGACGTACTTTGAAGACGTAGCGAGGGGCGTTGACCCCGGAAGCTGTGTTGTAGCCCGCCAAGGTAAACTGTTCTGTCACATCCTCTTCGAGGACCAGTTCATTGTCTGTGCGGTCAACCCACTGAAGGGCTCCGAGAGGCAGGTCCGTAACCCGGTGGTAGGGGCCGTACTCTGAATCGAAGCTGCGGTAGAGGTTTACACCCACCACACAGAATGGGGCATTCCCGCTCAAGATAGCGGGATCATCCCACCGTAGGGTCATGACCCCCCGGTCACCCCAACCCTCCAAAAAAAGACCTAGAGGGGGTAGCGGCCAGGGGGTTGCCCTGTACTCCAAGGTAGGTATCGGGTTTCGATCTCTTGCGTACGCCACATTAAGGCGACGCTATAAGAGAGCAACACCTTTAGCCTCTAGGGACGTTGACCACTTCCAGGGGGTCCGGGTGTACCCGGATCTCACCGTTCTCCTGGATTTCGACCTTGGTGTCAAGGGGGAGGCCCCTCTCCGCCAGAACGCTCTCAAACACAAGGGCCTGGGCCTTGTCTGTCTCCTGAGCGAGAACCAGAAGGCGTACCTTCTCTTGTTCCAAGGAGAGAAGGCGGTCAGCCACCCTGGCCCGTCCAGTAGCTAGGTCCTGTAGACGCTTCAGTTGATCCTGAGAGACAGGGTCGGTAACCGACAAAGCCGGTTGTTTCTTATCTGCGGTGTCCATGTTAGGGTAGCTAGGGTACCCTGGGAGACACTATGAACGCAACCGCTTTGCACCCCAATCTTGCTGTTGAAGTGGATAACGCATCAAATGGCTACTTCATGGCCATGGTAGAGTGGGCCGAAGAGAACAACGGACGTGCCTTCGTCCTGGTGTCACCCTTTACCCCGGGTAAGGTCTATCTGCTGGGAACCCAACAAGGCGTCACCCGAGGCTTTCGAGTCGTTACCTTGGCCCCAGAGACGTACCTGGAGATTTACAAGGTCACCGCTCGTATCGAGACAGCAGCAAAACTTCGCCTACTGGCTTCCCAGGATGCTCAGGCTGAGGTTCCTTGAAGAATGGCCTGGTTGGTCTACCACCTTGTTCAGGCGAAGAAGGTCACCCCCTGTGCCACAAGGGCTTGGGCTGAAACCAAGGCCCGGGACTTGATGGCTGCGATGCTCAAGACCTACAACACCGGGACCTTTGGCAACGAAGACTGCCTCCCGGAAGACCATTACAGGGAGCTACAGGCAGCCATTGCTACCGCCCCCTACCCGGATCTAGAGCATCTCTGGCAACTTCTGGTCCCCTATGACGAAGTGTATGTTCAAGAAGTTACCCTGGATACCCCCCTTCTCGCCTTTGAAACCAAACTCAGGGAGGCTTTTCCGAACCTGGGTATCTCCGAACCCTACCAGCCCATGAACCCTGGGGCCCGTTGGTGGCTCAGTGCTTCAACCCAGGGTAAGGGGGTCTTGATTGACTATAAGGAAGCCTCCGGTGGGTCTCCCGGGACCTTCACCGTTTCCGAGCATGGGTTTGGGAAAAAAGAGCACAGGGACCTACCTCTCAGAGTAGCTGTCCAGGTAGCCATTACTATCCTCCAGGGAGGCTCGCCATGACCTTCGATCTCTCCGAAAGCCAGACAGAAGAAGCAGTTGCCTGGGTTGACAAGCACACCAAAGAGAAACACCCCAAACCCCGGCACGATGGGGCTATCGGGGGCCGATACACCTGGAGCTTTACCCCGACCTCTATAGGGATGATCGCGACGGTCACCTGTGCCTGCGGCGAGAAAATCGACCTGTCTGACTACCAAGACTGGTAGACGACGGGGACACTCGACTAAAAGCCTAGTAAGGGCTGCGTAGGGTGAAGCCTATGCCCTCTTCACGCCACACCCTTACCTTTGGTAACCGCAAGGCAGAGTCTATAGCAACTCCCCCCCAGGCTCTAAACGTGGTGGCCAGGTATGTTTCGGGGGCTCTCTCCGATGCAGAGCACGCTGTGCTACGGAAGTTCTACGACGGGAAGGGGCAGTACAGCCTCACGGTCGAGAAAAAAGGGGATAGACTCTATGGGGGTAAAGAGATCCCCATTATCCAGAAGTTCATCCTCAAGGGGTACATAGACGTTATGCGTCTCCCTCGCACGGACACGGTAGAAGAGAGGGGTAGGTCCCGGGTATTTGTTGAATACTCCTGGGAAACAACGGACCTGGGCGATAGCCTGCTGGACAACCTGTTCAAGCCCAAAGCTACCCTGACCCAAACCCCTACCCCACCACCCCAAGATACCCGTGAGCTTGATCTCAAGGTCGAGAGAGTGCTTGCTGAGATCCTTGATGGGGTGGTCAACAAAAAGCTTGGTACCCCCGGAAGCATCTTGAGGGGTCTCAAGGTTACCGTGGGAGGGAGCATGGGGAGTTACTCGGATGGGCTACATGCCACCGAAAGGGCCCTGGGGTACACCTTCACACTTCGTTTCCCCCGGCAAGTAAAGCTTCAGGGGTCTTGCACCCTGGACCTGTCAGAGTTGCCAGCCCTGGTGGCTCAAAGGGTAGGGGAAGATATCCCCGCTGTGGAAGCCGCCCTGAGCAAAGCTAGTCTGGATACCCTGGTGCCTCAGGTTTTGAAAGACCTGGGGGTTGTCCCTTCCGACAATTGGGATATTCCTGAGGGGGTAAAGGATAGGGTCAGTGAGGAGCTTGATGCCGGGGTGCAGCAGAGCACAGAAGCCTACAGCCAAGAAGGGGAGATAGACCTCCCGGAATACCCCGGGGTCTATCTCCGGTGGCACCTGAACCTCAAGGGAGCCCTCTTTGGTAAGGCTACCCATCAGGGGCTCACTTTCACGGTCCCCCTCGAAATTCAATGGGAGGCGACCCCTTCTCACTGGACCTTTGACCCGGATACCCGGGGCGCCTGGAATCGGATTCGCCTCTTAAAGAGGCCCTAACCCCCACGTAGAGAGAAGCCATGTCCGCTGAAAAAATCGTCAAGCTGTACCTGAGTAAAAAAGCCGCTACGGTCTGGAAGCCCAAGGCTGCCCTTACCGGCGTTGAGCTATGGGGGGAGGTCAACGCTTCGGGTACTGACCGGCTAGGGACCGACGATGCCTTGCTCAGGTGGTAGACCACCTGAGCAAGGGGACCAAGAGTTTCCTACTCTGCCCGGTCCCGAAGGAGTGGATCGACCGGTTCGAGGGCTACCTCATGCCCACAGGGATCGGGGCGAACGTCCTTGGCACCAACCCTCCCCCTGAGGGTAAGTGGTACTGGCCGGTAGAGTCCGAAGCGGACATGAATAACCTTTCCAGTCTGATCCGGAAACCCCGTTACCCCGACCTCTTCTCTGCGGTTGTGGTGGCTCTCAAAGCCAACCACCAGAGGATCATCATTGCCCATCGCTCCCGGGGTGACTTCGGCGGTTTGGAGAAGGTCATCCTGGATATCCGGGACTTCTACGATGACCCTGACTACTTCAAGGCGGGGGCTACGGAGAAGTGGTGGAAGGCCCTGGTTGCCAAAGCAAAGCCCAAGAGCAAGCCTGTAGCCCACAAGGGCGACGACGACTCCATGTGGTGAGTGCTGGCTACCTACATCTCTTGCGGCTGCGGCCACTGTCGGGGGGCCCCTCCCCGGCGAAAGCGTTACCTGAAGAACCCGGCTCACCGTAGAATGAGGCAGCAAACCAGGGCTGCTTTGTACCACGGCAAAGAATGCCCTGTGGTTGTCTCTACGGAGAGAGCTTCCTAAGAAGCCCACAAACTTACGTGGGCTCAGGACCCCGGCCCCCGAGTAAGGCCCGAAGCTAGACCGGATACCGGTGCCGAACCTGGGTTGCTGGAGACCCCGGATGACCTTGACCGTGAGCTTGGCCTGTTCTAGCTGCCGGTTGAACTCTTCCTCAAAGTTGCCTTTGGCGGACTCGTACTTGGAGGACTTCTCCAGGCTGAGGCTGATTCCGCCGATGCTGTAGTCCATCTCGTCCGCAATCCAATTGAGCATCAAGGCCCGCAAGGCAAAGGTAGCGGCCCCTGTAAGAAGCAGGGTCGTCCACTCCCGGCGAAACTGAAGAAGTTGTTCTACGCTGGCAAAGGGGGTACGGGGCGGGGAGGCTGAGATCATATCCAGGGACCGCTGGATATACTCGTCTAGCTCGTAGTCTTCCCAAATGAACCCGAAGACCCGGTTGAATTGGGAGATGGTCCCTTCCCGGGAGGGGGGGCGTAGGCGGTAGTTCCGGTCGGGGTCATTGTCCCGGAGAAGGATGCGAAGTCTCCGGATCAGGTCTGTCATGCCGGCGCTAAAGATGGAGGGGGCCGTCTGGTTCCGGTCAATGACCTGAAACTCTTGGACCACGCTTTGAAGGGCAGACCCTACAAGCTCCCGGAAGAACCACCGTACCCGGTAAGCCCCAATCCTGGCATCCGTGGGGATAACAAGGGATGCGAAGTATTCCCCAAAGCTAGGGTTCGTCGGTGTCCTGTGATCGGACCCGACAAGAACCTCATAGCCTGTGGTGAAATCGTAAACGGCATACCATATTTCCGCAGCATTGGTGGGATGCCCAGAGTCATTGGTCAGGTACAGGTTCAGGTCATTGCGACCTAGTTGCTGCCCCCGGTAATAAAGAACCCCTGCCATGGTGTGTGCCTCTCCCCTACAGTGCGTTTGAAAAGTAAAGCCGGTGTAACCTAAACCTCCAGAGGTTGCGCCGTAGAGAGCTACCATGAACACCCCCAGCAACTTTCGCGTCGGTCAGGAAGTGGTCTTTGGTCGCCCCAACGGTGAGAAAACCTTGGGTCGCGTGGTCAAGGTGAACCCGAAGAGCCTCAAGGTTCAGCAGACGGAAGCCCGGGGGGGTCGGGCGTCGGGCCTGGTCTGGACCGTGTCCCCGGTCTTCGTGAAACCTACGGGGCAGATGACCAGCCCCCCAGAGGCTCCCAAGGTGGCCACCCCCAAGCGGTCGGACGACGAAATCTTGGAGGACTTCCGCAGGGTCTACTGTGACCTCAGCCCGGAGAACCTCTCTTGTGATGGGGAACTGGCCCCCTCTGCGGTAAGGGCCCGTGCCACCGTCCTCCACAACAAGCTCAAGGCTCTTGCCAAGGAGTTGGGTCGGATGGTCTCGGAAGAAGAAGCCCTTGGGTTTAGCTACTGATCAGTGTAAGCCGGGGGATGACCAAAGCCAACCTGATCAGCATCCTGAAAAGTCTCCTGGGGACCCAGCACGTCCCCTCAGCCGAAGAGGTTGCAGAGTCTTTCTGCACCTCAAAAGCGGCGACTCTGGACTTCAAGCTAAAATTCGAGAGTCACTCCACCGTTGTCCAAGCCACGGTGGTTCTGGACGCAGATCGTACCATCGCGGTAAGCGTTCAGACACAGGGAGGCTTCTACCCTGCCCCCATTGCTTCCCGGGTCTGCTTGTCGCAAGCAGCTATCACCGTGGGGCTTTTGGAACTTAACGGTAAGGTCTTGGAAGATTGAGCCTGGTTTCCCCAAGCTTCCCAGCCTGGACGTGGCGGACCTCGCCTGAACATCTCAAGCTTACGTGCTGTGGGGTAGAGGGTGTCTATGCGAGACAGGACCTCTTCGGGCTTGGCGCTATGCCGGTTTCCTGGCCGAGGGGCCAAGACAACCTCGTCCAGGTCATCCAAGATAACCTGCCCGACAGACTCATCAGATACAGGCAAAGGCCGACCACTCGGGACGTTGGTAGCTGCAAGGACAAGCTCCGTCGTTCCTTTGGTGATGGTGGGCCGGACACCCTGACCCTGTATGACCTTGCCCCCTTGGGTGGTCTTGACCCAATTGAAAGCAATCCCGACATACCGGAGACCCCAAGCCTTCAAGACATTGAAGCCGTGTTCAAGCTTCGGGCTAGTTACCCACAGGAAGACTACGGCCCTGTCTGCCAGGATGTTGGGGACCCCCAGGTTGGCGATCTGCTTCCAATGCAGGAGGTCATAGTGCTTGCCCGCTGCCTGGGGCTTATCCCCTACTCCCTCGTAAAACCAGGGGGGGTCCAATACTACCACGTCAAAGAAGCTTGCCGGGAGAGGGGGCGTGTCTGGTGGTAGGGCCCCGAGGTGCCTGAGGATGTTGGTTTTGTGCTGTTCGAGGGGTGAGGGTTCCATGCGACCTGGGTAAGGTCTACCACGGGGAGAGGACAGGGAAAAGCTTCTAATCCGGTGTACCCTCCCCCTAGATGCCGCACAAGAAACCCCTAAAGGTCAGGTGTCTACCCCGTAGGTACAGGGCATCATGAACCGCGAACCCCTGGACCTGGGCACCCCCGAAGTCACCGACCGTATGGCCTACGGTGGAACCCGTTACAGCTTTCTCCACGGGGTCATGATCGACCACGTCGAGAAGGAGGGTCTCTTCTACGTGTCTCAGGGCCAGTGCCGAAGGGATGGGGCCTCTACCCTCTTCGGTAAGGTGACCACCATGGAGGAGGCCATGACCTTGGCCAAGACCCACGCCCTGACCTATTCCGAGTGCCTCGCCCTCCGGTCGGCAGAATTAGTCTAAACCCGAAACCGCCACCACGTAGAGATAGCCATGTCCACCTCCCTCGCCTCCCTGGTTCCCACCTGCTCTACCCTCAACACCCGTCGCATGGGTGGCCTCCGCCCTGGCTCCTGGGGTGAGGTGCAAGATGCCGACCGCACCTGCACCGGGAGCGGCTGGTTTGTGGGCTGTGGTCGGGTGAAGGTCTCCTGCGCTATGAGCGCCAAGGACTGCATCCCTGGCCACAACGCCGCGTGGATCTCCCCCCTCTACCCCATGGGCGGCTGCTTCCGGTCCTCCGAAGAGTTGGCCGCCTGAGAGTCACCAGCCCTTTGGGCAACCACAGGGGGACCCACAGCACGCGGGGCAATAGGCCGCCGCGTTGAAGGTCTTAAAGGGGAAGATGACCTTGGAGGGGGGAGAGTCCGCTGTCTCCTGGTAGGACCATTCCACGAACCAATCCCCAGGGCAACCCCCCTGACAAGCCGACCCTGTAGCGTAATACTCGCCAGGGGCAGCGTTGACAGGGACTCTACCCGGGCACCCCACCATGGTAGGACCACACCCTGAAGCGGTGTTCTGGTACAGGGTATAGGTGACCTTGAAGGGGCTTGTGGGGTTGCCTTGTCCATCCTTGAAGTAGATGGGCAAGTCCCCCCGGGAGAAGGTGTGGCAGCAGACAAAAACCCCGGGGGAGTAGACCGGGGGATGGCCACCAGGGTAGGGGTTAGAGCAAGAGCAGGAACAACTCATGGCCCCTATGTCTACAGCTAAGGGAGTAAACGACGCCTTCAGGCCAAGTGCAGAAGCGCCCCCTGAGGCCCCCTGGGCAACCACATCGTAAGCGAGGATGGTGGTTTGCCCAGAAGTGGCGTAGGTCCAGATCAGGCGCCAAGCCCCAGGGAGGTTGGGGAAGAACCGGACCCCGTAGAAGCCGGGGTCTAGTTCCTGCCAGTAAACGGACCCTGCGGAAACCAGGGGGTCCGTAACCCCGGACCCCGAGATGACTGGCCAGGGAACCAGGGTGTTGTTGACGTAGAGGCTGAGGGCTACGCCAGCAGGACCGATACCCAAGGGACGGCTAAAGCCATCCGGAAGGAAGAGGTCTACCTGATCCTTGACCAGGGCCCCTGCCATCACACTACGAGCGGAAAGGTAGTACGGCACCTTTCACTCCATGTGGCAGATCGTCTTGAAGTTCTTGATCTCGTTGGTGAAGGGTAGACCAGGCACTTTACCCTCCCCGCTGAACCAAGACTTCTTGAGTCCTTCGATATCGACCACGCCGACATCGAAAACGAAGAATAGGCGCTTGCCTACTCTCTCCGAACCCTTGTAGGGAGCCCCCGCTACTTTGAGGTAGGCCGCAAAGTAGAGGTCTGGTGTCTTGTAGGAGTCCATTTTATTTACATCTTGGGGTGGGATAAGACCAGGGCCACCGTGGCACTGACCAAGGAACCGACCTGTACGAAAACCGTGGTAGAGGTCACGGCGGCTCCCGGGATCAGGGAAGCCGGGATCACGATGGAGGTCTCCGAGAGGGTTCCGCCAGCAAGCTCGATGTTCCGGCGGTACAGCCTCTTGGTAATCGAACCCCCAAACTTGATGATGATGGGGGTGTTGACGTACCAGAGACCACCCCCGACAATCGTTACGGCGCCAGGAGCCGGGGCTCCCAGGGTTGCGGAAACGATGGTGGGGAGAACGTACGTGAACAAGCCGGTCCCTGCATCCGGGACAACGCCAATTGCAGCCCCGGGGGTGAAAGCGGGTACCCTCCGAGGGTCGGGGTTGAAGGCAGGGTCCCGGAACTTCGAGATGTTGCCCACAAGGAAGCTCTCCCGCACCACCCGGGTCTCAACCAGCCGGGGGGCAAGGAAGTCTTGAAGGGCGACAATTTGGGTGCCAGTGGCTCCACCCAAACCAGCTACCCCGGTAATGGTAGCCGCAGAAACGTTGACAGGGCCCCCCACCGGAACCGTAGCCGCAATCAGCGTGGTAGCCGATGCTGCAAGGCCCTGGGCATTCAAGTATGTCTGAATGGTAGGAGCCGAAGGCCGGGAGAGATACCGCGTCTGCCCCTTGGGATCGGTTGCGGGATCAATCTGAGATGTAGGCTCCAGGTCCGCGATAAAGATCGCCTGGGGCAGGTCTGCACGAATTACGCCTAGACGCATTGGTAGTCTCCGTAACTTGGGTTCAGGTATAGGGAGGCTAACGAATTCGCGATGCAGAAGCCGTAGGATATGGCCATAGGCATCGTAGAAGCGACCCAGCGCAACCAAGAACTCTCCTTGGTTGGAATGCCGGGACAACTCAGCCTTCCGAGAGGACAAAACAAGATAGGTGTAGAGGGTATGGTACTTGGTGCCTTGTGGCAGCAAGCGCAGGGAGGGCATCGCTGCTTGAACCCTGCTTTTCCTTGCAAGCATCGCCTCAACCTGACGATAGACCTCTTGCAAAGGAAGCAAAGAAGCCGGGGTCCAAACATGGCTGGTAGGTCGGAAGTCTCCGTCCTCTAGCAACGCCAGGACCCCAGCCTCCAAGGTCATAAGACGACGGCGAGGGCAGGGGTGGTTGTCTGAAGGTCAGCCCGGACTTGGGCAAACGACGTAGCTGCAACCACACCAGGGACCAAGGCCAGGGGAATGTCAATGGACGTGTTCGTCACGGTGCCACCCCCCAAGATGATCTGGGAAGCCGTCAGCGTGGTTGCCCCGGTGCCTGTGATGATCGCAGAGGTGACATTCGGAGCGACGCTCAGAAAGCCGGTCCCTACAAGGACCAGGCTTGCTCCCAGGGTGGCCGAAGCCAGCGTAGGGGCTGCGAGGTCAGCCGGTACGAAACTCAAAGTGCTGACAAGGCCAGCGGCCATCAGCCCTTTGATCTTGCCCTTGTTTGCAGACAAAAGAACCCGGGAGGTCTCTTCTAGATCGATGTACCCTGCTGTCGTAGGGTCAAGGGGATTGACCCTCTTGACGTAGCAAGGCTGCTTGGGAGCGTTGGCATAGCCGTCCCGCTCGTAAGCCTTGGGGTCCCCCACGCCACCAAGGCGACGGGCGGTCTTGTTGGGCAAGCCGTCATCGATATCGTCGATGAGGATAGCGCCCGAAACACTTTGAGTGTGGATAACCCTTATCATGGTCTCTCCTGGTTTACCTGTAAGAGGTAAGGAATAAGCAAAAGGTTAGCGGTAAATCAGAGCCCGTAGGGAGGGTGTATGGCCATCTCCAAACGAGAAGCCCCACCAGCACCACGAACGAAAACAAGCCCTGTGGTACCGAAACCAAAGGACCGAACCTCATTTACTGCCAGGGTCACTTCCGGGCCCGAGGCAGAAAAAGCTAGGGCAAGAGGGTTAGCCCCTGTGTTTTTGACCACCATCCCCGTCCCGGTATACGGGAGGTGTAGCTCCAGGGAGTTAGCCAGCGCCGCCCCCGCAGGGACATCCCCCAGGACGACTAGCTCTTGGCGGTAACCTGCCTCATAGGGCATCGACAAGTGCCCCGGCCCCGGAGTCCCTGCTACCCCACCAATCACCGGGACTAGCCGGAACCAAATAGGAGAGGCATCGGCCAGAGAGTAGGTGACAGGGTCAAAAGTGACCCTGATCTGGTTGGGGTTGTTGAGAGTGACCAGGCTTGCTCTGGCGGTTGGAGTCAACCCGGGGTCTACGTACCCTGACCGGGTGACCTCTACCAACGTGGTGTAGGCACTGTCAAAGTTGCTAGCAGCTTGGACACGGTAGGTGTCCGCCCCCACTTGCGGATACGGCAGAGGGTTGAACAGCATGTCTACAAGGCGGGTCCTCCGCCGATATACCGTTATTTCTCGTGCCATGATTCTCTCTTACTCCTTGCTAACAAGGGGATCGTAGGTGGCCGCCGCCGCTTCCCCCTTGGTACTCCGAACGTGATCCTGGATATCCTTCCAAGAATGGCCCTCCTCGCCTTGATAGTTGGGGACCAACTGGTTGACCCGGACATGGTCTTTTTCTCGCTGGGCCATGACCTGAGAACGACCTTGGCGGTAGGCGTTCTCACGGATACTCTTGCTGGTCCACCCCCCAGACTCACCCTCCCGAAGGGTGAAGCCCACCAGCGCCGTGGCAGGGTCAAAACCTACCCGTAGACTTCTCTCGCCACAATTACCGCAGGGGGTAGGTATCTCCTGACCCCCCTTGTGAGCATCGTAGGCAGCGAAAGACAGCCGGATGGTTGTCTGGTAACCACAAGAACACGCTACGGCGTAACTCGGCATAGGCTCTCAGCCTAGCCTACGTAGGTACCTGGAGACAACCCTTTGGGCGGCGTTCTTCTCGTTAGGCTTGTTGTCTCGATAGGGGTACTTGGTCTTGGGGTTGGCAGAATCCGAAGGACCAAGCCCATACGACCCGGGCTCGTTGTGCTTGTCAGCGTTGTCCTCGTTCACGTCAACCCGACCCCGATCTTTAAGAAGGGAATCGGCATCCTCAACACGCCAAGGGCTTTCATCCTTGACGTTGGGCTCCCTGTGATTGTCCGGGGGCTGAGCAAACGTCTTGGAACCAGGGATACCTGAATCCAAGGGCAAGCCCCTGTTTGAGGGACCCCCTTCGGGAAGGCGAGACTCGGCGCTATGGGGTAGCGCCGGATTCCCTGGCTTCTCCCCGTAAGGGGGTCTTGAGACAAGAGGTGAACCCGCCATGAATCACTTGGAAGCCAGGAGCACCTCGGTCCAAGCCTCAAGGTCCTCCCGGTGTTCGCCCTGCTCTTGTTCCGTCCAGGGCTTCTTGACCCCGTTGACGGTCATGGAGACAGTGCCCTCGATGAACCCCGTGTAGAGGCGGACTTTGCCCTTGGCCCAGAGGTGGATTCGAGGTTGGCAGCGGGACCGGGGGAAGTCCCAGAGGAACGCCTCCACCTGAGCAGGCTTGGAGTATTCGTCCAGGCTGGCGTACTGGACATAGTCCCTGCTATCCAGGTACATCTCCATGGCGAGGTGAGAGTAGGTGCTCTTCTTGGGGTTGTTCCACCGCAAGGTCTTGGGGTCCTCCGTCTGGGCGCAGAACCGGTAACCCTTCTTGGCGTCGAACTCGATCCAGTAGCGGATGCGGCAGCGAAGCTGACGACCGTAGGGGTAGTCGTCCACCAGGTAAGCCGTCTCCATGCTGTAGTGGTCGGGGAGCCACTTGCCACGGGCAACGCGGGTGGTGCCAGCAGACTTGGGGGTTCCGGGGGTCGTCTCAGCGGGGGTCGTGGTGTCCATGGCCCTCCTGTACGTATACGAAGTCTGACTTTTAGAAGCTTGACGATTGTATGAGTACATCGGACTGACCCCTAAGCTGTGCTGGTCTTTCACCACATCACGATACTTCTCGTTCATATCCTTCCACGTAGCAGCATCTTCAGGGCTCATGTGCTGGGTAGGGTCGGCGGGCTTGCCTGACTCGAAACGAGCTTCCCGGTTGGCAGCTTCCTTGGCAGCGGCCTCAAAGAGGCTTTCGGCTTCCTTGCACTTGTCCAGGGCCTTCTTGTAGGTGTCCAGGGCTTTCTTGGGAAGCTTGTTGATAGCGGAAGCGCTACGGCCATGCTGCGAGAATAGCTGCCTCAAGGCGCTTGCCACATCCCAGATCGGGTCAGCTTCACCGGAAGCACTCTTGGCGTGGATATCCTTCACCACGTCTTTGTTCTTCTCCCACTGGTCCGCAATTTCCTTCAGTTGGCTATCGGTCAGGTCAGGGTTGGATTGCTTGAACCCATCCATGACCTCTTCCCTGGAGCCAGCCTGTTGAAGCACCTGGGCCATCTGCTTCTCTTCGGCCACCACGTAGGTCTCCGCCAAGACCTTGCGGCAAATGGCAGCTACCTCCCGGGGAGAAGGGGGGTTAGCCGAACCCATCCGGGCAGCTACCTTGCCGAGAATGTCAGCAACCACCGCCGGAGATTGAATCTCAGGCATCCCTGAGGGGGCTTCCTCTGCGGAAGCTTTCTTGGTCTGCCCCTTCTCCAAAGAAGAGATCAGAGCAACCAGGACACGGCCCACAGGGGCCACACAATCGACACGGGCGACCACGCTAGAAGCATGGGCAAGGATATCACGGGTGTAGGCTAGTTCCATCGCAGACTTCTCCGAAGATCGGCGGGTAATATCCCGCATTCTTATGGCTTCCATGACCTGATCAAGCTCATCAGCCTTCTCAGGGCGTAGCTCCCCCTTCATGGACTCGTAATCCAAACGGGCCCCTGCCATAGCCGCTGCTGCCAAAGCCTTTTCAAGCTTCAGAAGAGTCGTGGGTAGGGCGTGAATCAAGTCACCAGCCACCTCGAACAAGTGGTCTTTCGCCTTGGAGTTGTTTACCAGGGTGGTGGCCTTGTCCACGTAGCGCTTGACTTCATCGCACCGTAGACGGGCATCACCTAGCTCCTCTAGGAGGTAAATGGTGAGGCGGCCTACCTGGGCGGGGGTGGTCATACCTTAGGCACAGACTAAAAGGAAAAGACCCGAAGCATCTGGCTCCGGGTCTCCTATCCCACCTTTAAGGTGGCTCGGGGGTAAGGCGAAAGCTTCGGGAAATTCCCGCTGGAGAAGGGCTTTACCCTCATCGGTCTCAGCGGCAAAGGCTGCCCGGATAATATCCTGGCGGTCATCGAAGTCTGCCATCAGCCGGGCAATCCTCTTCTTCGGGGGGGCATCGAAAGAGTAGCTTGCCGGGAAATCAGGGCATACTGCCCTGGCAATCTTCACCCTGGGGTCCGAGGTAGGCTTGGCTTCCTCAGCGATGGGAGGGGCGTTGGTAGCAAACCGGATACCCTCAGCCTCTACAGTTACCGATTGAGTGGAGGGGGCCAGGTCAGCCGCAGAACGAATTGCCGTGTGGCGGTTTGCCGGGGGCGCATCCTGGACGTACTGCGCACGCAAAGCCGCTTTCTTGGAGATGTAGGCTTCCCGTGCCTCAGGGGACATTCCTTCGAGCATTTCCTGCTCTGACATCCCCACACCAGGGCTGATCTTGACCGAGTCTGCCTGACTCACGGCGGCCCCTACCGAGTTAGGGGTCACCTCGGTACGCTGCTTGGCAGGGGTCTGGAGGGTGCGAACCTGGACCCCCTCCATGCCGTTCTGGTCCATCACAACCTGGCGATTCACCGGGTTACGGCGAACAGCAGCGTTGTTTGCTTTGACCCCAGAAGCATGTTCACCCGCTGTGGTAACCACACGCTCATCATGGGAAGCAATGACCGCCATGGCCCTGGACGGTGGAGTTACTCCATTCCCCGTCTGAACAGCAGGGCGGAAGGAAATGCCCGCAGAGGTGGGCCGACCAGCAGATCCCTGGTACTCGTTCGTAGGTACCAACCACCCCGCCTTGATCGCCCCACGAAGTTTCGGGCTCAGGTAGGATTGCCCGTTGTACTGAACGTAAGTACCGTCGTAAGGTAGCTCCGTCCCCGGTGTGATCATCACATCCGTACCCGGCGCCAACTGCATACCAAAGCTAGCTGTAGCCGTTAGGCTTTGAAAAGCACCTGCCCTGAATTCCATTTGCATCTTTCCCTTCTAAGGAAGGGAAAGTATAGGAGGATTCTTTTATACGAAAATCCTTGCCCCCCGATACCTTGCTGGTATAAGGCCGCCGCCGCGACGGTAGAGAGGGGGGCCTGGGCGTGCTTGGTAGCCTTGATGTGGGCTTCCCTGGCCACCTCTGCCGCGAGGTCAAGGATCTCGGTACCCACGACCCGGACGTTGGCCTTGTCGGTGAAGGTGAGCTTGTCCGAACCGTCCACCTTGATCCCCACGCTCCAACCCCAGCGGGTCTCACCCACCCAGCAGACAACACCCTGGGTACCCTTGGCCACCTTGCGGCCCTTGAAGACCTCCACGGTGCGACCATGACGAACAACCGCAGCTTCACGGGCCCGATGGTCAGCCGCCTGGTAAGCCTGGAGGGCTTCCTTGGCAGCCTTCTGGCGGGTCAGCCACTCTTCGTGAAGAGCCAGGACCTCATCCGAGGCATCTTCCTCGGCATACTCGCCACGACCCAGGGGGGCGTTACGGAAGGTGCCCAGGGTAGGATCATACCCGAAGGCGTAGGTGACATCCTCCCACACATCCGACATGATCTGCTCGTTGACGGTGTGGATCTTGATCGTGTTCCCCATGGTGCCGGGGACGAGGGGGCGGGTGTTGTTTTCGCGGTTCGTGGTGTAGCGGGCCATGTCCCTCTCTACGTGGAGGGGTCCGCCCTTTTAAGAGTGACCCTCTTTTTCAAAACGTCAGCCAAGGATCGGGCCCCCTGGGATAGCCCTGAGGACTCTGCCTGGACGTAGTGTTTCCAGGTAAAAGCCGTGGTGGCGGCGACTTCAGCCTGAGCCAGAGCAGGGGTCACCTGGGCTACCTCCTCCACCAAGAGCATACCTAGGAGGGGGTCGTGCGCTACCCAGGTGTTCTCTCCATGCTCTTTGGAGAACTGAACACGTAGAGGGGGGTCATAAATGAAGGTGACGCCTAGAAACTCGGGGTGGACAGACCCCTCGTACTTGGCTTCTTCGATGGTGAAGGTCTTACTTGTGGACATTGAACACCAAGGACATACGGAAGAGGTCAGTCACGGCACTGATGTTTGTAGACACCACAACCGTGGACAAGGTGATAAGGTTCTCTGGGGGGGTCATGTGGGTTGTGATGACGCTGTCCCCGTTAGCGTGAGACCACGAAGTCATCGTCACGGGGTTTCCTGTGTTCAGGTCCCTGGGGGCTATTTCGTACTTTGCCCTTACATCGTGGAGGAACACATTCCACACCAGGAATACCCCATTCTTCACCAGGACAGGGCAACCGAAAGAGCCATCTGGGTTCAGGCCATCCTTCCCCAAAGGAAAAACCCAGACTACCCCATCGAACCCCCAAGGAGCAGGACCTCCCATCTTGAAGGTCTCCCCAGCCCTCTCCGGGGGGACTTGCATGTACCAGCGGGTCTTACCCAAAGCCATCTCCGAGGGGGTCTCAAGATACCCGTGTGAGGGAGGGGTCCGGGTCTTGTGGGTTACGTGGTCCTCAAAAGGATCGGGGAAGAGTGGTCGGCTCATGGTCTAGGGTACCCTCAAAAGTCTGCAAACATATCCATGATGATAGCCCGGTCGATATCCTGGGTTACTTGCTCCGGGAGGCTCAGGGGAAACTCCCACCGGAGCTTCAAGGCTACCAGGTCCTTGTCCGACACCTCCAGAAGGTGCCCGAAGCGAGCTACCAGGATGGCAGGGTCACGGATAACCTGAGGAAGAGTCTCGGAGGGGTCGGCACTATAGATAATCCCACGGTACAGCCCATGAACCCCTGGGATCTGGTCCCCTATCTTCTTCGCCCCGCCCCACAACGCAAACTTAGGGACGAAGAAGACTTCCCGGCCAGAGACCGTACCCATCTCAAGGGTGTATCTCAGGTCATACTCAGGGACAATCATCATGCGTCTAGCCCATCCCGAGCTAGGGCCTCAAGGGCCTCAAAGACAAGACGGTCTTCCTCTTCCTGAAGAGCTATCCTTGAGGGAGGCGGGAGGGGCAGAGGTTGGCGTGTAACCTGTTCCATCAGAAATAGCCCAGAGGTCGGGGTCACCGGTTGAATCGTGGGGTTTCCGGGAAGGTCAATAAGCCCGGGGGTCACCCGGCGGTAGATGCTATGCCGAATAGGCTGGACCATGGCCTGAGCTAGCTTCTCGCGACCCTCTTTGGTGGAAAGTGTCCTAGCGAGGACCGTATTCGGGTCGGCTAGCCAAGCTTTGTAGACCTCCTCAGACCAACGGAGGTCATGGGTAAACGAGGTACCAAGCTCGTAGTGGTTCTTGAAGTTCAGGTACCATACCCGGTGGTACCTCCTAATCTGCTGGTCTCCGTAGCGCGAGATGTTCAACTCGAACCCCAGGTAGACCCCGTTCTTGATCACGATACAGGCATCTTCAATGTAATGCCCCGTGATCATGGGGAGAGGGAAGGTCTGGGTAACCCCGGTAAGGGCTTCTACGGGGTATAGACCATCCAAGAACAGACCTTTTCCGTAGACCAGGGGGTCTATCTCTACAGGGAGGGAGTCCCCCCTCCGAAAGGGTCCCGCTGTGATGGTAGGTTCTTTGGCCGAAAGGCTACCCGCATTGATCGCCACGCAAAGCGGTCTCAAGAGTCGGGGGTCGTCTACTTCAAATGGTGCCAGCATTACCCTTCCTTCTCTACACCAGCTAAGCTGAGGCTACCATGGACGTAGATACCGCCAAGATACGAAGCATCGCCACGACCCTCCTGCAAACCCTAACTTCCCCTGCCATCAAAAAGGCTACCGAGGGCATGTCCGGGTCCGAAGCCAAAGTCCACATCCTCTCAGGGATGACCTTGGCCTTGATCGCCATGGCAAAGCAGATGGGCGTCTCCAAGGAAGGCTTGATTGAAGCCATCGAGAAGGGTGACGAAAGGCTCTCTGCCCCCCTACCAGACAGCAAGAAGACCCTGCACTAAGTTGTGGGTCGGATCGGGTTCTCCCACCTTTCCTGAAGGGCTCTGACAGCCTCCTCCAAGGTGTACCCGAAGGCTACGGAAGACAGGGCAATGGCAGAGGTCAAACCTGCCAAGACCGTAGCGTTCTGCTCTTCGTCCCCCACGCTGTCCATGGCATCTGCCAGAGAGGGGTCCATGAGAGAGTTGCAGACAAGGTGTGTGACCTGTTCAACGAGAGCTTCGTTGACTTGGGGTTCCGACATACCCCGAAGTTACACCAGGGTCAGAGACCCCTCCAAGCATTCCGCAAGGGTTGGAGACTAGCTGCCCAGGCATACTTGATCTTGGTAGGCACCATGTCCCATGTAGGCATAGGTGTCCCCATGTAGTTTTTCCAGTCTACGAAAGACCCGTAAGCTTCGTAGGAGGCTTGGGCCAAAGCCAAGTGGTTCGAGAGCTTCAAGAAAGCAGCACCCTTCTCATGGCCCAGGAGGTCGCCCAGAAGACCTAGGAGGACTTCCCGGCTATCCGTTGAGTAGGGGTGGCCCGTGAAGGGTAGGGTATCATTGTCGATAGCCCCAAACCCATAGAGGGGGTAATCCTTGGCGCCTACCTCGATAGCCACACGCTTGCCCTTGTAGGTAAGGTCAACCCACCAGGCCGGGCCAGGGTCAAGGTCCACAGAAACCTCGGGGTAGCAAGCAGCCAAGTCCCCAAGAAGGGCTTGCACAGCCGAGGGATACGTGGGGGGAACGGCTTCTTCCGTAGACATGAAGCGAAGCCTAACATGGAAAGCAAAAAGGGCACCCCCCGTAGGGGATACCCTTCTCACGGCACCAGCCCCGGACTTGGCCGGGGAGCCTGTTAGGCTAAGGCGCGGGTTACGACCATGCGGGTCAAGGCGCGGGGGTTGAATGCCCCGATACCCACGTTCTCGAAGATGGAGAACCCGATGGTCCGGGCCTTGGGGTCGTCTGCCGACAGAACCGTGAGTTCCGTACGGACAGGGAACCTACCAAAGTGCTCCGGTTCACCGCAGAGGTAAACGAACCCAGCAGGAACCAGACGGCTCGTGATGATCTGAGCGCCCCACAGGGTAGCCTGGAGACCGGTCTTCAGGAGGGTAGCCTGAGACTCGATATCCAAGATATCCCGACCGAACTTACGCACATCGGCGTAATCGGTGGCGTTCATATAAATCCGAGCAACCCGGAGGTCGTGACGCTCAATCTCAGCAAAGGCGTCTGCAAGCACGCTGGGGCTGATAGGAGCAACGACGTTCACGTCGGGGTTGGTCTGGCCAGCCAGGGTGTCAAAGCCGGCGATAGCGATGCTATCGAGAACGGCGAAGACACGCTCATCTTCGGCTGCCTGGATCTGGGCCTTGGCCAAGTCCTGAGACCGCTCGATGAGATCGAAGCGGCGTTCCTTGATCTGAGTCAAGGGAATCTCAGGGTTGGATGCAAGCTCGAAGAGGGGGAAGATTACCCTCCGCGGCTTTTGGATTGCCAGGATGTTCTGGCCTTCCTCGCCCACGACGTAAGCAGTTACGTCGGGGTCTTTGTCGTAGATGGGCAGAGCCCCATCCGGAAGTTGTTCCACCAGGAAGGTCTTACGACCCACGGCGGTATAGTCACGACGCAGCCGAAGGGGCTGAATCATGCTAGCGGCGAGCTTCGCACGGCCAGCGGCCGTCTTGATAAGCTCTCCGATAACCTTTTGCTTGTAGGCATTCGAGACTTGGGCGCTCATTTTAGTTCTCCTCCGTCCTTTTCCTGGTCCCGATAAGACCCGCACGTCGATGATCATGAGGTCATTGGCCGAGTCGCCAACCCGCTTGATCACGCCGAGGACGGTCACGAAGTCAGGATCGTTCTGACCCGCCACGTTGTACTCGTAAGCGTCCTGAATCCGGTTAGTCACCAGACCGTTGACGCTTGCGTAAACCCTTTGACCCGCGCTGTAGGTCAACGCTGCTGCACCACCAATCTGTTGCTTGGTCTCGTACAGCTTCACAGCTACGCAAGAACCAGAGCCACAGACGTAGGGACCACGCTGCGAAGCCACACCAGGGGTGTTCTCGTAGGCGTTGCCCAGGGCATCGTTGATGAAAAAGCCGAGGGGGACGATGGTAGCGGAATAGACGCCACCAACCTGCACCGGGCCACCGATGTAGTTGTTACCGAAATCGGGGCGGGTAAACGCGATGCTGCTACCCAGGACACCCCTCTTGCCAGCCGCAGCCGCAAGTTGACCAGATACGTTGCCGGGGGCAACGACGATGGTGGGGTTTGCCTGAGTGAAGGCGTCGGGGGTAAGGGCCCCGACTGCATTACGAGTGACAACATGGAGAAGCTGGATACGCCCAGAGGTCTCCTTGAAATCACCCGAGGATTGGCCGAAGAAAGACATGCTTGTGTTCCTCTGGAATCAAAGGGTGGATAGCTGCATATACATTTAGGCACCCTCGTTTATCGGAGAGGGCGGGTCCGAGGCTTCTCTAAGCCGAAAATCTTGCTCACGTCGGGAGCCGAAGCCCACAGGTTCGAGAGGTTATCCGAAGAGCCTCCCCCTACCGGCGCCCCGCCAAGCTTCTGAACCGGCTTCTGAATCCGGGAAGCGGTCTTGACGCTACCCTGCTTCTGGCCTTGGTCCTGCTGCTGTTGGGAAGGGTCTTCCCCGTTGGCCTTCTTGGCTTCGATAACCTCAGGGTTCGAGGCGAAGATCATGTTCAGCATGTCGTCGCCCTGGTCCATCGGCATATCCGTCATGTCCAAGCCCATTTCGGCCTGATCAAGCTCGATATCTGTATCCGCCATGGAGGGGTCACCCTCCAAGAGGATTTCGTTCATCAGAGCGTCGTCAGCCATGGGGGCCTGTTGCTCCTGACCCTGAGCCA
>JBBAQX010000004.1:31330-127412 GCA_040400085.1 Lysinibacter sp.
TGGGGGCTTGCTGTTGCTGCTGAGCCATAGGCGCCTGCTGTTGCTGGGCCATGGGGGCTTGCTGTTGCTGGGCCATGGGGGCTTGCTGTTGCTGCTGAGCCATAGGCGCCTGCTGTTGCTGGGCCATGGGAGCTTGCTGTTGCTGCTGAGCCATAGGCGCCTGCTGTTGCTGCATCCCGTTGGCCTTGCGAAGCATGAAGGCCGCAAACTTGAAGCTGACAGCCTTGGAAGCCTGAACCAACTGCTGCTGGGCATCGCCAGCGTGGCACTTGGCCTCAGCCTCTACAGCTTGCTGCATAGCCTGGTCGGCAGCTTGCTGGTTACCCTGCTGCATAGCCTGCATGGCTTGCTGCATGGCAAGCTCAACCTGTTGCTGAGCTTGCTGTTGCTGCTGAGCCATGGGAGCTTGCTGCTGAGCCTGAGCTTGCTTCTGCTCTTCCTGGCCTTGCTGGGCCTGGTCTTGCTGAGCTTGCTTCTGGCCCTGGTCCTGTTGGGAGGAATCATCTTCACCGGCCAGCCGGTTGAAGGTATCGATCAGGTCAGCGTCTCCAAGGTCCATAAGAGCAACGGACTGCTCTTCAATGGCCATGGAGCTAGCTTTCTTGCCCAGCATCTTGGCAGCGACCCTGAGGCACAGGGTGGCCTTCTTGGTCAGGTACTCCGCAGAAGCAGTCTTCTCGGGGTGGTTGAAGGTATCAGAGCGCATCTCGCCCATACCAATCTCGTCCCTCTTGACCTGGCCATTGGAGTATTCGGCCTCCCAACGGTTATCCGTCGAGGGGTCTTCCTTCCACTTGGAGGGATCGCCGTTGACATATTGGTCAGCTTTGGGCTGCTGCGAAACGTGGTCCTGATTCATCAGGTACGGGTCAGCAGTCTTGGACTGTGCAGCGCTCCGGCTCCATGTAGTACGCTCACGCATTGCGATTCCTCTCTAGCAAATGTCTTATCAAAGGTTTTCAGGAAAAAAGAAAAGCCTGACCCCTTTTTCTTGAAACCACTTGGCCTCAAGAGGGGTTAGAGCCCTTCCCATACCCACGCGGCAAGCCTCCATATAGGCTTGGGGGGTGAGGTCCGAAGGCATCCTTGCCAGGACCTCGTACGCTTTCTTCTCCCCCGCAAACCGAGGGAGGCCCTGGACACGGTCGGCCAGGTACACAGCAGATACCCTCTCAGAGAGAGGCATCCCCTTGAGGGATTGCCACCCGAAGGCATGTGCTTTGACGAGTGCTGCAAACAAGTTGCGGCGAGTACCGAGACTTAGACCAGCTACGAAAGGCTTCAACGCCCGAGCTACTTTGGTCCATTGCGGAGAAGCCATGGCCGACTTGATCAGGGTATCGTTGCCATTGGAATCCTTGGCGCTGGTAGCAGCATCCTCCAAGTCTTTCCCTGTGGCCTTGTCGATATCCTTGCGGGCCTTATCCGTGAGCCGCTCCTTCAGGGTCTCGTAGAGGGCATTGGTAGCCTCTTCCAGAGGGTCAGCTTCCGGCTTGTCCTGGGGAGCTTGTCCACCTTGGCCTCCATCAGCGAAGGGGTCTTCCTGACCCTGGCCCAGGTGCAAGTCACGAGCAATGCGGGTGGCTGCCTTGTTGATGGGCGCCGTGTTAGAAGAGGTGTAGGCAACGTGAAGCTTCAAAGCCAATGCTTCTTTTGCTTCCTTGGCCCAGGGGCCTTCCGGATTGAGAATCTTCCGGAGGACAGCACCTACGAAGGCGGGGTTAGCTACCCAGGACGCTTCGATGAACTTGACCGAGTCAGGCTCAGAGACGTGTCCACATAGCTCGGAGATCCGGTGCTTCTGTCCTTCTTCATCGAGGAAGGTATTCCCCTTGAAGTATTGGATGCACGGGCAGAGTTGAGTCTCATCCTCAGCGACGTTTCCACACTTGGTGCAGGTGGTGTGGAGAACACTGGCACCCATGCTCAAAGTCTTGAGCTTGCCAGAGAGGATGGCCTCGATCAGAGGCTTGTGCTTCCGGTCATTGGCAACCAGAATGTCGATGTAGACCGAAGACCCAATGTCCCGAGGGACAGCGTCTACAATCTTACCCTTGCTGAACTCCGGAATTTGGAGGTGCTCAAGGTACGACTCGGCGCCAATGAAAGTCCGGTAGCTCGACAACAAGAGGTCCCTCTGAAAGGCATCCTCATTGTTGTTGATGAACTTCTGGGTATCCGCCGTGATCCTGAAATCGGGGAAGCGACGGTTGACCTCAAAGCCATCCACCATCACCTTGCCAGTAGGTTGCCCTGCCTTGTAGGTGTCTACACTCGCTACGATGGTACAGTGGCTAAAGAGGTACTGGTCCGGATCATACTTGGCAATGGCCACTCGGGAAGCTTCCCGGCCACGGTCTGACGCTGTCCTGCTCTGGGGGCTTGCCAAGGACAAGTCCTCCCATTCCGACAAGAGAACGTTGGACCGTACCAGACTCGCTTTAGCGTGCTTCTTGAAGGCCACCCTGTATCCTCACCAGTCTACGGCTTGGCCATCAGGGCCTAGCAATTGGTCTTGTTTGATAAGGAAAAGGTCTTTAGGACACGCCCACAGACGAACCCTTGCCCCCTTATCCATCTTGTAGGTGGTCTTGCGCATCCGGGTAGCGCAGCGGGGACAGAGGGGCCTCTTGGAGTTGATCTCTTCCTGAGATACCCGGTGCTGCCTGTTCTGAGCTACCCAATAGGCCGCTTGCTTGGTCAGGCGCATGGCTCCCAAATTGGAAGCCACCAGGTAAAACCTGCCTACCTCTTGCCGTAGAGCCTCATCGTCTACCGCCGCTACTTCCCGATACAGGGTATCGTAGGTCCTGACCTCAGAATACTTCTGGTGCCAGAGCGACGCCATACGACGGTATACCTCGGGGGTAAACGCCATCGTCTGCCAGGGCAAAGCCAAAGCTTCGCTAGCTTGCCTGTTCGCCTTCTGGATATCGTAGGTCGCAGGGACCTGCACCAGAGAGGGTGGGAGGAAGCGCAAGAGCTTGGGATTCGCCTTGACTACCTCGTCAGCATGGAGACGCTCGTAGCCAAAAGGCCACTGAATGTCCAAGACCCCCAACCCAGGATGGCTGGCGTGGACCATCCCTGCATAGGGGGACACATCCCCGCTTTGGATGTCGATCTTGTGAACAACATCCCCCGCTTCAAAGCCAGCGGCTAGCTGTTGGTAGTCAATCATGGCAAACCCTTCTAAGGGGGCGAGGGGGCGACCGGTAGACGACTTGCCGTCCCGAACAGCCGAACTCTGGTCATCCCGGTAAGCCCCCATGTAGGGCTCATCCGACTCGACCTGGTGCGGCTGCATCGGGTTGGCGAAAGTCCCCATGTAGGACTCGTCCGAGTCCTTCTGGAGAACCTCAGCCTTGCGAGCCTCGAAAGAGGTTGCGCCAAAGGACTGAACCTCGATCTGGTCGGCCAAGGTGTCGAGCGCGTTGACAAGGGGCTTGGCTTCCTCGAACGTCATCCCCAGCTTAGGGAAGTTCTCTTGAAGGAAAGAAGCAGCCTTGTCGATGCTGCTGAGAAGGCTCTCTGCCTTGTCGTGTGCGAACTTCAGGGTGGTCATAGTCTCTCCAGTGGGATAAGGGAAAAGGTGAATAAGACCCCGAGGTCTTTGATCGCCTTGACGATGGGAAGGTAGGGGGTGCGGTCAGAGGCCCCGTGAGCCGTCTTGAGGACCAGGGACTTCAGGGACCGGAAAGCAGCGGCTTCCTTGGCCTGACCCTCATCCTTTTTCTCCCAAGGCTTCCCCCCCTGGTCTTGCTGAGCCTGCTTCTGGCCCTGGTCCTGGCTCTGCTGAGCCTGATCCTGTTGGGCTTGCTTCTGGCCCTGATCTTGTTGGCCCTGGTCCTTTTCCCAGGGCTTGCCCTCATCCTGGGCCAGCTTGTCGGCTAGCACCGTGAGGTCAAAAGCAGCCTCGGGGCAAGCCTTGATGAGGCTAGAGGCGATACGACGAATTTCTACAGAAGCTTGCGACATGGTTCCTGCCTTACGAAGGGTCAAAAGAGTTTCCTTGGGGCTGACGCCCTCAAGCTTGGCCAAAAGCTCGTTGTAGAGCGCCGGGTGAAGTCCAACGGAATACTTGCCATCCCCTGTTGTCCGGAGAGCAAGGTCCAATGCCTCTCGATAGGCAGCATCCGGGACCCTACCCGGAACACCAAGGTTCAAGACCTTACGAGCCTCTTTAAGAATGAGGTCTTCGTCCGAGGGACTCCAATCCCTTGCGTGCAAGGGCTGCCACCCCGGGTAGGCTTGGGGAGCATTCTTCCCGCTATAGGGTTCTATCCCGTGGTAAAGGGCGGTCTTCATGGCAATAGCAGGGAGTGTCGGGGGATAAAAGGAAGCCTGGAATGACCGGAGCCATTCCTTCGTAGACCCTTGGGTCTTTGGCTTAGGGAACATCTTCCGAAGCCACGACCTTTCGGGGGCATCGTCGGCCAACTTCTCAATCCGATTGCGGAAACTCGGGTTGAGCCTACCTAGCTTATCCAGCAAGTAAGCCCGGAATACCGGTTTGAGGTCCTGTACCTCGGGGGCATAGTCGGACGGGTACTCCTTGGCCAGAGCGTCGATATCCTCCGCAACGGATCTGAGGCGTCTCAAGAAACCGGCGGGGGAGTCATGCTCGGAAAACGGACTCTCGGCTTTGGGCCCCATGTACTTTTCTTGGAGCCGGCGAAGGTCTGACCCCTTGAGCCACTCCAAGGCGATTCTTTGAGAGTCAGGGTCAGCCGCAGACTTCAGAGCCTTCTTCCGGTCTACCGAAACAGAAGGGGCCGGGGTAGACAGGGCATGGCTAAAGACTTTCCGAGCCATCTTCTTGGAAAGGACTTCCCGGTCTTCTTCAGACTTATGGGGCTTTAGCTGAAAGCTCGCCAACGCCCTGGCCACAGAACCAGGGAAGCCGTCTTTGGTGTAGTCCTCCGCCACGCTCTGCTGAGCCCTCAAGGAAGCAGCTACAACATGGAGGCGGTGCGACTCCATGGCTTCTTGCTGTGCCTTCGGGTCGAGAGACTGAAAGGATACCTTCTTCCCCTCCGGGCCTGGTACCTCCAGGGGAGGGAGAACCTTGCTGGGGTCCAAGGTGTAGTCCCCATTGTCCAGGAAGGATGAAGCCAGATCCGGTCCAGCCTTTTCCATATCCTTGTAGGCTTGGGCCAGGACCGCAACCTGCTTGGGGTGTAGGCTGTAGAGGGACTTCCGCATGGCCTTCGGGAAAGTCCGGTCTATCAGGCTATAGGAATCCGAAATCTCTCGGTAGGTAGCCTCCCCAAGATCCGACCACTTCACGGGAGGGGGTGTCTTGAAGAGGTCCTGTGCCACGGACCTGGCCTCTTCAACGGTGAGTCCCTGGATAGCCTTGGGAAACTTGGTATCCGGGAACGCTTCCGCCAGGGTCCCCTTCGCTGCGGAACCCTCTTTGAGTAGAGAGGCGAGAGCCTTCTTCACCTCTGGCTTCTTGGAAGCAGCCTCAAAGACGCTGGCCTTGCGCTCTTCGATTGCTTTGTTCTCGGCTTCGTCCTTGTCGGCCTTCTCCTTGGCCTGTGCCTTGGAGTCCCTGTCTTTGGTGTATTTGTCAGCAAGCTTCTGCTGGTCTTTGGGCGGAAGGCTCCCAAACTGGACATACCGGGTCTTCCCATCCTTCTTGGTTGGGAAGAAGGGGGTACCCTTGGACCCCGCCTTGGCACCTAGGCTCTCCAAGGCATAGGCAAGGAAAGCCTCATCCTTGGCCAAAGCCTCTGGGGTGGCGCCCCCTGGAGCAGGGGTGTCCTCTTCGTCAGAAGGGGCTTGCTCTTCCTCCGCAGGGGGGGCTCTCTGTGGTTCCGGTTCTGAGGGCTTTTTCTGATCCGAAGGCTGGTATTTCTCCTTGAGTTTCTTTAGCTCATCTTCCCCGGAATCTGGGGTGGCCTGATCCGGATCTTGGTCCTTGTACTTCTCTCGGATCTTGTGTTGAGCTTGACTCCAGCGATAAAACCCCTGAAGGATCTCCGTTTGCTGGTCATAGGAAAGAGACTCAAGGGTACCCGTGGCCCCCCCATCCCTTTCGGTAGTGAGGGAGATAGAGCCATCCTCGGATGGAGCACCCTTGTAGTACCGTTTAACAAAGTCTTGGAACTCCGGGTCTCTCTCAAGATCCCGAACCTTCTTCAAGGGTATATATTCCCGAGTATCCGGAGAGCCCTCGGGGTCCTCCTTTTTAGGGGTATCCTTTGACCCTGGTTCAGGCTTAGGGCCCGGGGTAGGAGCATCCTCGGGTTTGAGGTCTTCGTTGTAGTTCACCCACCGCTTGCTAGGGGCAGGTGTTTTCTCCTTGGGCTTTCCGTCGTACTCATCCCGGGGGGCATCCGGGTCCTTACGTTCCTTACCAGGCACATCAGGCTGACCAGGCTTGGCTGGCTTCTGGGGCTTGGGTGGCCGGGGAGGGTGTATCTCGTGGGGCCTGGGCGGATTGAGTAGCTTCTGCTTGGGGGGGTTTTTAGCTTGGGGCGGTGCCTTGGTAGCCTCACCAACAGCTTTACGGGCCTCACCAACAGTCTTCAGACCTGGGAAAGCGGCCTGAAGAGCCTTTATGTTGGACAGCGGGAAGCTGTCATCGATCTTCCCTAGCTTGGCAGGGTCCGTGAGGGCTTTCGCCTGAGCCGCAAAGCCAGGGTCTTCTTTGATCCGCTCCCGGAGAGCTTGCACAAGGTCAGAGTCCGGCCCTGAGCCTTCCTCGGGCTTGACCTCCTCGTACTTGTCGGGTTGCTCCGTGAGGGTGTCCGGTTTGACCTGGGTAGTTTCCCCGGTTTCCTTGTTACGTACCGTGACCCTCTCATTCTCATTGGCGAGGAGCCAACGAGAAATCACGGAAGCTGCTGTGGGGCCCTTGTGATTCAACGAGAGGTCCGGGTCCGAAGTTGACGTATCCGGGTCCCTGTTAGGGTTTGTCTGCTCCCGTTTCCGGTCATCCCGGGGGGGCTTAACCTTGGGAGAGGGGCGGACCAGACGTTCCGCCTCTTCATCTTCCCGCTCGGTATCGCTTTTCGTAGCTAGGACCTCAGCCATGGATCTCCCCTAGAGCCTGGCTAAAGGGAGAACTTAGAAGCGAGGCTCTCCGCCATCCTCTTTAGGCTCAGCCATTTTCAGCTTGAGGTACTTGGCAACCCGCTCCGTCACATCGGTCTTTTCCACAAGAGCCCGCCCAAGCTCCCCGTAAAGGCCCCGAAGTGCCTCGTTGAAGGTGCTGTCGTTGACGGTGAACATATCCTTCTCAATCTTGGCCCGGGTGTCCGAGGGGTCGATATTGAACATTTCCAGGATGACCCCAACGTCGATGCTACCCTTCTGGTACAGGTTGAAGAGGGCATCGAAAAGGTCCTGGTTGTCCTTCAGGGCCAGCCGCGTGAAGGATAGTCTGGGGTAGAGAGCTACTTCCTCACCCCACTTGTTCTTCTCCACGAACCCCTTCTTGATAGCCACAGGCTCAAAAAGGTACTTTTCTACGTATTCCTGGAGAAGCTCCCGGAAGAGAAGGTAGCGATTGTTGATGACCTCTAGCTTGATACGGTCTCCGCTGTAGAGGCTTTCACCGCTCATGAGGGACTCGGTCACCCCCAGACCTGTCATGAGGCGGCGGTCGCTAGACTCGTACTCGGAAGCCAGGTCTAGGAGGCGGTCCCGAGCCCCCATCTCTTCCCAATGCACCTCATAGTTGGTGACGATGGTGTAGTCCGGGTCTACGAGAGCAAGGTCTACCTGCTCCCGTAGGTCTTCCACGTCCGTCTCCGAGAGACCCTCGGCCCAAACCAAACGCTTGGGGGTCATGGCCCGGGAAGCTATTTGCGTCTGGGCTTGACGGAGTTTCTCCCTCAGCGTCAAGTCCCGGAGACAACGATCCAAGAGGCTATGCCCGAAGTCCTCCCCAGCATTCTTTCTGTTGGAGAGGTGGTACACAAAAGACCCCTGGTAGGGATCTGTTCCCAACGGGATTAGGTTGCCCTGCCCGATGTGCTCCCGGACCTCTTCGGGAATTTCCTGGACCATCTCTTCTGCTACAGGGTCCCCCTGCTTGGCAAGCTCGACAAGCTGCCTGTCCCTTTCGCTGGGGATTAGCTCTACCCGGATCTTGTCGGTAAACGAGAACGTCGTAACTTTGACCTGGTCAAAGGTCAAAACGATCATCCGAGACCAGCCCTCGTAGTGCTTCCGGATATACTCGGCAGCCCTGGCCTTGGCATCAGGCAGGACTTCTTCGGTTTCCACTTCCCGATGAGTAGCTTCCCCATTCTCGTCAAGGTAGGCCATCTTCCGGGTGGCTTTCTTGTGAGTCACCTCGGGGGGCACCTCCACGACAGAGTCCTCCACGAACGGGAAGATAGACCCGTCCAGGTGGATATGGTGCGCCAGCATCAGAAGGCGCTGGAATAGCTTGATCCGATCACAAAGCTTGTTGAAGTAGAAGAGGATGTAGTCCGCATAATCTTCGGGGCTATCATACCCTTTGGGGTACGTCGTAGGCTTTGGTTTGGCCAGCCGGAGCTTGGAGAGGGGTAGCTCTGTGTGGAGGTCAATCGCTTGACCTACCAGGGGGTCAGAGCGGTAGTAGTGAAGGTAGACCTCTCGCCGCTCCCTTGCCGACTGCGGAAGCTCCAGAAAGTCTGTCGATAGCTGAGGGCTAAAGAAAGAGCCCTGGTTCGAGAGCGCAGTATTGACGCCAAAGGAACCACCGTAGCCCCCGTAACCTCCGGTATCCATGGCCCCCATGTCCATGCTTGTCCGGATATTGTGGTTGGTTCTACGGGCGAGCTTTTCCTTCTCCGTAAGGAGCCGACTGTTGGACCCTACCTTGGCAACGTAGGGGGGAAACCTTCTCGTGGTGGTTGTCGGCCAAGGGGAGGAAGAAGAAAGATTGGTATAACTTGGCATTGGTTACCTCGGGGCCATAGAGAGCCGCCAGGGGGTCCACAAGAGTTTCCGGGGGCTTTACCTTGGGCGGGGCCTCTTGGGTGGCTGTGTCCTCCGGGGACGTTGAGCGCTGAAGAGGCTTGGTCAGAAGGGCGACACGCTCTGTATCCCTGAGAAGGTTCTCGGCTACCCTCCCGGTTACCTGTGCAAAGCGACCCCAACCCACAGCCATACGAATGAGCTTGGGCTCCAAGGGCATATGGGCTCTCTGAGCCACGCGGGCCCGGGTTACCTGTACCTCGGCAACCTGGTCCAGGTAACTCAGAGCCTCCAAGACCGCCTTGATAGCCCCTGCGGCTTCGCCTTGAAGCTGCCCGGGGGTCAATCCTTCTAGGTGGTGTCTAAATTTCATAGAGTTGTGAAGATTCCCAACCATTCACGGTTGCTTGGCCGAGGAGGCTGGGCCACAAACCCAAAGGCACTTGCCGGTGCCAGAGGACTTCCCGACAGGGTAGCCTCATCCTCTTTGGTCCAATAACCTCGAAGGGAGAAGTAAAGGGGGTCGTTGTACCCGTAGACCAGGGGGACAAGAGGGGGGGCTAGGCGAGAAGCATAGGTGTACCTCTCGTAGGTAGAGGTAGCCATCAGGTTACCTCCAAAAGCCATGACGGCAAAGCCATACTTCAGAAATTGGCCCGTCATGGCCGTATACTGGTCGGCTGTCTCGTTGCTGCCCCAAAGCAAAAACCCACCATAGCGGCTGTCGCTGGCCTGGACTATCCGCCTATCCTGGCCAGGGCTATCGGCCCACATTACCCCTACACCCCCAGGCCACCCCGAGGCTAGCAGGGAAGGCGCCACCTCCACCGGGATGATGTCTCCCGGGAAGAACAACACACAGTCACGGCTTCGTAGGGTCTCGGGCATAGCTAAGATCGAAGTCTGGATAGAGAGATAGCCTTCCGTCAACAAGGAAGGCGATTGCATAACGGTCCCGACAAAGTAGGTGTTGGGGGCCCTGAGGTCTCCTGAAAGGGTCCACTCGTCCTCTTTCGTCCAGTAACCCCTGAGGCTGTACCTGAGCTTATCCCCAGGGCGGTATACCAGCGGAACCAGGGGACCACCTTGACGGGATAGCCAGGTATGCGTCTCAAAGGTACGGGTCGAGATGAGCCAAGTTCCAACCCCCATGGTCAAAAAACCATAGGTGGCCTGGCTCCCTGTCATCCCGGTAAGCTGGTCCGCAGGCTCCAGACTCCCCCACAAGGCAAACCCCCCGTAGAGACCATCGGACAAGGTCACCGCAAACTCATCCAAAACGGAAGGCCCCCAGCAGAGACCCACGCCACCTTGCCAACCGGTAGCCTGCATCAGGGGAGGTATGCCTACCGGGATGCCATCCCCTTTCTGGGCTACGACGCAATCTCGGGTTCTTGGCGGGAAAAGAGTCATATCGAAACCTCAACCGTCAAGTAACCGTTGGTCTCTGGGGAGGGAGCCTTGATAACGGCCCCCACGTTGAACGTGTTGGGAGCCCGAGGGTCACCCGATAGGGTCCACTCGTCCTCTTTCGTCCAGTAACCCCTGAGCGAAAAATACAGCTTGTCGTTGTAGCTGTAGGTGAGGGGTACCAGGGGACCCACCTGCCTTGAGGCGTAGGTGTACGTCTCAAAGGTCCGGGTGGTGATGATCCAACCCCCTGCACAAACAACGAGGTACCTGTAGGCGGTGTACTGGCCGGTATAGGCGGTGTACTGGTCGGCAACTTCATTGCTGCCAAACAGAACAAAGCCAGCGTAGTAGCCATCAGCTATCCCCACCATGGGATCAGGTCCCGGGCCTGGGGTCCACATGACCCCCTGACCGCCCTGCCAACCCTGATTGACCAGGGTATCGCTGGTGATGACCGGGAAGGTGTCTCCCTTGTAGAGGGCGATACAATCCCGATTCCTTACAATTTCGGGCATGTCATACCACCCTCTTGCTCAGGTCTACCCGGTCGGGTTGTTTGGCCCAGACCTGGATAATGCTCTTCAGGCGGTCTACCTCCGCCGGGTCCCCGTACCAAAGCTTCTCCCACGAGCCCCCCGCCCCTCGAAAAGCTACCCGGATGACCACGTAGTCTTGAGGCAGGATCTCTAGGTTCTCTATGAACAGGTTGGAAACCAGTTGCTTGATCAACCTGTTGGCAAAGACAAGCGGGGTTTCCTCGGTAGACATGGTTCTTGGTGTACCTGTAAGGGTAGACTACCCACGCCGAAGGATACGACGGCCCAGGCTAGACTTGGGAGATATCCGGTCTCGGAGAACCCCGTGAGACCTGGCGCGGGACAGGTTGAACCCATTCAGAGAGGGTCCCGCAGCAATCGCATGGCTTTGGCCTCGGGCCCCTGCAACAAACTTACGGTCCCGTAGCTCTTCGGAGGCTAGCCAGAAAGCACGAACCACAGCATCCGACATATCGTCGTGGGCCCCAGGGAGCTTGGGGGCAGCCACCGTGATAATGTTGGCAGAACTCTGGGTTGCCTGGAGGTTGAGCATCTCTCTCAGAAGAGGGCTACGCCCCAACCTTGACGAGTCCGGAGGGCGGGGCTGATCGTAGAGGGAGAGCTTACGGTCAAGGGCCATGAGCTTGACCGTCTGGTACATCCTGCTCTTCTGGTCTTTCGTGAAGTGGTCGCTGGAAAACTGGCTCAGCCCCTTCTTGTGCAGGGCTTGCTCCAAGGGGATACCGTTCCAACGGTCAAAGAGACCCCCCACGATATAGAACTTGGAAGCCAGGTTCGATATCCAGTTGGTGATTTCCTCGAAGTCAAGGCGAGTCACCTTCTCCAGACTGTTGGCGTAGATGGTCCCTGGGGACAAGAGGTGGGGGTTGGACTCTTCCCACTTGACCCCGGCATACCATATCTCGTGGTAATCGAGAACGATGGTGTCACCCTCCAGGTGACAGATGGCAATAGCTGTACCGTCACCCACCAAACCAACGTCAATCCCCATGAAGTAGGGGACTCGATGGATACCCTTTTCGATGGGGGCACTCAGGGGGTCAATACAGGCCAGCAGGTCTTCTTCTCGCTCAAACCACCCGCGGAGACGTTCCGAGAAGAGAGCCCCGTGCTCTACCATGAATACCGCGGGGTCAGCGTGGTACTTTTCCTTGTAGTACCCAGGGTCTACGGTAGGGTTGATCTCCCAAGTAGGGGCCTGGATAGCCAGCAAGTTCTCGGAACCCGGGCCCCGGGACATGGCAAGTTGGAACTGCTCGTAGAACTTGCCTTCCCGGTTCAAGGGGGATGAGATCAGGATGATTCTGGAGTCTACGTCCCCCACGGGCTCCATGGGGTTGTCCGGGTTCTTCGGAGAGAACATGGCGGCCGAGGGAGTGACGGCGTCGTAAATCTCCTTGGCGCTTGACTGACCCTTCACCTGAAAGTGGGCGAACTCGTCCAGGATGATGACGATGTTACCCATACCACGAAGGCCCTTCGCGATACAGGACTTGAACGCCAGGCGGAGACTCGCCTTGCCGTTGAAGCTAACAAACTTCCCGTTTTCATGCCGAGAGGTCGCCCCAAACTTGTCAATGTCATAGGGGGTACGGAAGGTAACGTAGCTTTGGGTGTTGCTACCTACGTAGGTCTTGAAGTATTCGCACTTGGCGACGTGCCCCGTAACCTCGTTGAAGAGAATGCCGGCCTGTTCCTTGTCCGTAGCTACAGAGATGATCTGGATACGGTTACCCTGGGGAAGCCCGTAATACTTCTGAGGGTTACCCAGGGAGAGTAGACGATAAATCTCGTAGGACGCAAAAACCCCGGCCAGTGTACTTTTCCCACTACGACGGCCGCACGCCAGGATAAGCTGACGGCGTGTATGGTCGGGGTCCTGCTCCGAGATGTTGCAACGCCCCTCGTTGTAGAGGTGCTCCAGGTATTCCGCTTCAGTGAAGGTGTGGTGTACCTTCGACTTGAACATATCCGTTAGCTGGATACGGTAGCGATGGTCTTCCGGTAGAACGTCGTCCAGGGGGACGTTGTAGTACAGCTTGACGATGAAGCGCTGAACCGGGTAGAGCTTCATATTGAGGCCCCAGGGGGCCTCAATGTAATCGACGATATTGAATATCTTTGCTGCCTTAGGTCTATTCCCGGGGTCAGCTACGGGGATCTCCGAGGCATCCTTGTCCGCGAGGGCTTTTCTACCCGCCGCAGCCAACAAGGTGGCTAGGCTAGAGCCTTCCTTCTTGACAGGTGTAGCCATAAGGACCCCTTGAGGTGGGCGTCCGCTTTGGTCTCCCACCCCTGAAGAGCCGCGGAAAGCTTGCTGAATAGCAAGTCGATCTGCTCCCGGCTCAATACCTCAGTGGCTACTTCTCGGAAAGACTCTAGCCAAAGACCCATGAGCTTCTGAACCTTCTCACTCCGGATATCCAGAATGTCGGTCCCTTGCTTCTGTAGCTCCATCCGGAGGTCAGCTACCTTCTTCAGGGCATCTATACGGCGAAGGCTCAGTTGAGAGGTATCTTTGCCTCTCTTGTCCGCCTCATCCCTGGCAAAGGATAGGGCCGCAGCCTCCCGGGCCATACCCTCCAGGATGATGTGTAGAACCGCCGTGGGGTCCTTGTGACCCTTGATGGCCTGGACCAGGTCATCCTGGTCAACGTGAGATAGCTTCTCCCGCAACGTCTCGGCATGGGCTGTTATCTCTGCCAGACGGTTCCTCTCAAGGGGGGTTGCGGGACGTGGATTCGCTGTTGTGGCAACAGTTAGCCTGGGAAATGGTACAGTTTTTTCTACATCTGACATAGGGTTACCCCTCGTAACTTCTTGGTTCCTGCCGGTTTGGCCCCCCCACCGCCACCTGTTTCAATGAGGTATTGAGACAGGTTGCTCACGGCATCATGCCCCTTGTCCTTGGGCACCTGTTTATCCAGGGCTTTGGTCAAGTCCCTGCCCGTCTGAGCAAGGTTGAGAACCGAGACATTGTTGGGTGTTGTGTTGAACACGTCTTCCGGTCGAATGTCCCTGCGGCTGAGGTCTGTTGCATCTTCGCGGGACGTATCCGTTTTACCGTTCTCTCGAACGATATCCCGGGCAATCCCCTTGGGGGGGTTGATGGGTTTGGTTAGCTTCGTAGCCCAAGCCCGATCATCCTTGGCCCTCTCCGCAAGGATGAGGGAATACCTGGAGGCAACCCTCTCCTGGGGGGTCATAGAATACCCCCTCCCCACTCGACCTTGTACTCCTCGGGGGCCGTCTCAGGGTCAAGGTCTACGTCCAAGCCCCCCTCAACAAGCTCGTAGTCCGAGAGCATCTTGGCGCCATTGTTGACCAGTGAAGCGTAGTCAACCTCGGTAGCAGCCCCGGAAGACAAGATAGCTTTCTGCTGGGCAGCCTTGTCGTGATAGGGGGGCTCAACCACCAAAGCCTTCTTGAGCTTGGAGCACTGGCCTTTCACCTGCTGATGGATGCAGGTTGCGCACTTGGGCCCTACCTTGGCGTACTTGATACCACGGGCCAGGTGCAAGCGAGATGCTTCCTCACACCCTTGCCCGTAGTCTTCATAGACAGCAGGGTCCACGTAGTAGACCCCTTGAAGCCCCTGTTCTGCCAAGACGTTGCGAAGCTCAGGCAGCGTCGCCTTGAGGTCCCTCTCGTCAAAAGCCAGACGAAGGGCTTGGAGCAAATCTTCCCCATAAAGACCCTGGTTAAGCTGCTGAGAAGCCAGGCGCACAATCGACCTACGGGTCAAGTCCGAGGTGCTGTGCTCTTTGCCGTGTCCCGCGAAAACAGTGTAGATGTCTCCGCTACGGGGTACGGGGATAGCATTGGTGGGGGCTGCCTCCCGATGGAGAGCTTGTAGGGCTTCTTTGGGGCCCATGCTGGCATAGCGTTGCCATTGCTGAGGACGCATATGCCCCAGGGATACCTTCTCCTGGAAAGCCACCTTGACCACGTCTTCGCGGTAGGCCGCCGTAGACGAAGCCACCAAGGGCTTGTTGTACTCGGCGCAAGAGCCCCCACGGTTGAACACGCAACCCTGGCACTTGGAGCCTGCAACCACCATCTTCAGGGAGGGGTTGTGTTTGCTCACAAATTCCGAGCCCTGGCGGCAGTCTGTAAAGGTGGTCTGGGGTAGGTATACGATACCAAAGACGCCAGCTTCCCGAGCCAAAGGCTCCCAGGCTTCCCGGGTCTTGGTCAGCAAGTCCTGACCAAAGGCAAGGCGCATAGCCTGGGCTAGCTCGTGGGGCTTACGGCCCTTGATCATCTCCCGTTGAAGCAGAGCTATCACAGGGGCCGCCTCACGCTGGCTAATCTCGGAAGCGACCTTCTCAGCCTTCTTCTTGGTGAGAGCCTGGGCAGCGATAAGGCCCCGGGAGATATCTTCGGGGGTTACCGGTGGGGGCGGAGGTGGGGGAAGGGGGGCGTCATAGACCCTGGCGGCGGGGGCCTCAAGAGCTTCTACCTGCCGAAGGACCCCAGCGATGTCTTCCCGGGAAGAAGCCATGCGAACCACGGCGCCAGCATCGGAGACTTCCTGGGCCGTGATCTTACCTACCTGGTGAGCCCAGGCGATATAGTCCTCAGCCTTCTTCCTTGCCCAGAGAAGGTCCGGGGGAAGCTTCACTTCAGGAACCGGCACTACCGGCGCCAGGTTCCTGGCAGTATTTTCCTTGAAGGTAGGGGCCAGGGAGGCATCCTTCTTCAGGGGGGCTAGGTACGCATTCTTGATGCGCTCCCGGGGGTCCGCCCCCGCAGTAGCCACATGCCCTTTGGCTTGTTGCTGGGCTTCAATCCCTGCTGCGATGGCATCCTGGTAGGGTACCTCCCAAACCAGTTGCCTCTGGAATACTGCACACCTCGGAGCCACACCAGGGGCTTCCTGCCGGTGGACGCAATCCTGACAAGAGGTCTTGGCCACCAGGAACCTGGAGGTTGCCGCGTGCTTCTGTACGAAAGACAGGGGAGCCTTGCCGTTGGCCTGGCAGGATGGGAAGTCTTGAGCCTCGATGTAGTAGGACCCAAAGAGGCCCTTTTCCGACAGTAGGTTTGCCATGACCTGTCGGTTAGCCCTCAGGGTATCCACATCGAACTTCTGTGCCATGGTCGAGAGGAAGCGCTGAGCGTCCCCCTGACTGGCCAAGAAGACCACCCGAGCTACCCGGGTAAAGTCTGGGCTTGCCGATGCTGTCCGGTGACTTTCCGACAGGGCCGCCAGGTTCTCCAGGACCCCGGAGTTTTGGACGTAGTAAGCCGAAGGGTCTTTCCCCTCATGAGACCAGGCAGCCTCCAAGTCCGGGATGGTATCGAGGTTCTGCTGAGGTAGCCGGTCTTGGGCACGGTATTCTTCCGGCTTGACCTCCAACCACGCCAAGTCAGGGACCGCCGCTTCGGTAATGAAACCAGAGATATCGCCAAGGTCAGCCATTAGGTCCGTTCCCGTGTGGTGTTCGGGTCTTTCTTACGGTCGTGATAGGTGGACTCATACCGCGCATAGGGGGTATCCATCTGAGGGGCCTTGTAACCCAGCCCCGGGGTATCCTTGTCTATGTTTGGCATGTTTGACTCCGGGGTCGGCACTTCGCTCTCCGCAATCAAGGGAGAGGGGCCTGTCCCCCGGTAGTAGTCAGACCTCGCCACGGGAGGTTGGTTGTCGTTGGGTACCTTGGAGTTGGCCCCCCTGGGCATCGGGCTACCTACTGCTGTTTCCACAGTCAAGGTAGTATCCGACTTCCAATCCTTTGGATTGGGCGTCCTTGTACCCGAAGGAACCTCCGAAGCGGGACCGAGAACACCTTTCCCGTTGGGCGGAGAGTTATCCTTGGTCTTCTCGAATGCCTGCCCCTCGGCGCCATAGCCCAAACCATAGTCGTCGGTCTGGGTAGGAGTGGCATCTTGGAGGTAATTGGGGACAGCCGAGTCCGCCACTTTCCAGGCTAGGTCGTTAGCCTGGTAGACTTTGGGGGCCTTGTTCTCATCCGTCTTCTGAAGACGAGTGGCTTGCCAGTCCTGCTGAGAGGGTCTTTCGTCCTCATTGTACGATCCCCCTGGGCCCTCTTGGAAGCCACGGTCAAGGTGATTGACGCGAGGGCCCCCGGGTAGGCTGTTCACGGGGAAAGCGGAGTTAGCCTCTTTCTTACCCCATGACCTCTTGGGGGCATCGGCATCCGGGACATTCCCAACCCCGGGAACCTGGGAGGCATCCTCCTTGTTCTTCGGTTCCGGGCTATCCCCCCACCTCTTCTCGTTGGTGGTCCCCCCGGGGCCGTCGTTCTCTTCCTCTAGCTCTTCAATCTCATCGTTGGCTTCAGCTTCCGGGTCTTTCATGGACTCGTCTGCTTCATCCAACAACCGGAGAACATCCTCAGCATCGTTGGCCCCCAGGTCTGCTAGCCTGGGCTTCCAATGAGGGGCGTTCACCTCATCATGCAAGGTGTCGATGATAGAGGACAGACTCTCGCAAGCCTCAAAGAGGCGCTGCCGGATGTCCGGAACCTTCATGATGTAGCCCCGACCCCCCATCATACCATCCGGGGAAACCGAGGCGGACTTGACGCGATTGAATGCCCGGTAGGCCGCCAAAGCATGACCCAAAGCCACAGACGATGCCCAGACAGCCCTGGCCAAAGGCTTCAATGCCTTTGCATCGAAGGTGAAGTCTTTGGGGATAGACCGCTTAAGGCCGGGGGTCTCTCCCTTGGGTTGGGTGAAGCCATCCGGGGACGGGGGTAGCTGTTCAGTTGCAGAGGCGGTGCGGGTTCTCATGGCTAAGCCTTTGAGGGGGTTACCGTCGTCTACGAACAGACGCTCAATAACGACCTCGCTACCTTCCTGGGCAATAGCCCATAGGTCCTGGGTAGACGTGTGAATCAAGGTGTCAGCCCCTATCCGTACGAAAGGCTTCAAGTCCTGCAACGATGCAACCTTGACGCGATTTGCCGTCCTGGGCAAACCACGGTTGACGAAAGCAGCATCCATACCCACGCCATCGGAGGCAATGGCGGAGAGGTCATAGTCCCCCTCCCCGCCAACATTGACGCCCAATGCCGCGTAATCAATATCAGGTAGCCCGTCGTTCATGTAATCACCAAGGTTATAGGGATATCGACGAACCCGTTTGTCGAGTAGCCACTGACCCTCAACGTTTCGGTATAGGTCCCCTGGAGCATTCCCTCGGGGGGTGCCACGGTCACGGTGATGGTCTGGGAAGACCCCCCTGCCACAGAACCCGAAGAGGGGAGGAAGCTTATGAGCCAGTCTGAACAGGCTCCCAGCTTCTCAATCCGGAACGTCAAGAGAGAGCCTACCGGGCCCGTATTCTGCAAAGCAAACCCCTGGGTAGGTATCGCCGGGAAAGGTCCCGAGACCGGGGCTACCACAGAGAATGACAGGGAGATGGGCAGCACCGCCACGGTGGCCTTGGGCCGGACCACGATAGTCACAGGCACCACCTGGGGACTGTTGGTAGCTCCTACAGCGGAGACCGAGACCGAAGCGGCATAGGGGCTACCTACGGCAAGCAGGTTCGTGGAGTCTACCCGTACCTGGGCGGTTCCGGACTCATTCTGCTGCAACCCACCCAAAGCCTGCGGGGACACCAGAGTGTATGCCGCTGAGGGGGTGAGCGCCGCCGAAAGCAACGACCCAAAGACCCCCCCGTTGGTCACAACCAAAGGCAGAGAGTCGCTGATCCCAAAGCCTTCGTCCACCGTGAAGCTCAAAGCCCCCGGAGCCCCGATCACAATGGACGGGGCAAAAGACCCCGCCAGCGTTGTGATCTCGGCAGCCATCGCCTGTATCACCTCCCCCGGGATAGGGATGCTATCCCGAAGGATTCCGTAAGGGCTCAGGATGTCCGTGACCTGGAAAGTCACGTTCATCCCCGATACGGTCATGCGGACTTTCCAGCGCCAATACCCACGAGATGTGGGGAACTGAAAGCCATATTCTTGCTGGTCTAGGCGTGGCACGGTTACGACAGGTGCCCGGTGATAAGAAGAAGCCCAGGTCTACCCCCTTAGACCTGGGCCCTGGGCCGCAAACCAAAGCCCCCAACCTCTACTTACAGCTATTTTGTCCGCGGTTTTCCCATTGGGGAAGCTTCACTTCCCTTCCCAAATTGAATCCCTTATTTGCCATGGTGGTGTAGACCCTGGCAATATCGGCTAGCTCAGGGTCCTTCTCAGCAGCTTTTTCCAGGTTCTTGACTGCCCTGAAGAACCTGTGGCGTACAAGGCCCTGCGTCAGCGATAGCTGCTTGGCCACCTCACTCTGGCAGGTAGTCACCCACATACCCACCAAGATATCCACATCCAAAGGCTGAAAAACCCTGGCCAGTGCCTCTCTGAGTACGTCCTCCCCTATCTGAGGAACCGTCACAAGGTACTTGAGCCGTTCTATCGCCCTGTCCAGGCGATAGGATACCGCTGCCTGGGTAATCCCAAACATGGTTGCGATATCGGCCTGTCTCTTCCGGCAAACGAAGTAGAGATGGACAATGTCCGCCTCTTTATCGGGTAGCTGGTCGATGAAGGGTTTGAGCATGTCGTAGGTCCGAGGCGCTGAGGTGTTCTCTTCCTCAACTTCCTCACCCATGAACTCGAAGTCCGGGGCTACCACCAGACGACGGCTTAGCTCGACAGGGTCTACGGGATAGACGTAAGCGCCCCGCATAGACCCTCATGAACGAAGACGGCTCGATATCCATGGCCTTGAGACTAGCGGTAGCCTCTTCAAGGTTCAAGGCCCCCCGAGTATCGAAGTAGGGCACCTCAAGGAGAGGCATCATCGCCAGGTTGGTCTTTACCCGCTCCGTTGCCTCCCGAAGATAGGCATACTGCTTCTTCGTCACACCGGGGAAGCCCGAAGCATAGATGCCGTCTACGGTTCCGTGGGTGGTAAGCAGAGCAACCAGAACCTTGGAAGGCACCCTCTCGACCCCAGGGAGGTTGTCCGAGGTGTCTCCCAAGAGAGCCCGGAGTTGCGGTAGCTTCTCCGGGGGGACCCCGTATTCCGACAGTACATCGGCGGGGGTGTAGGCTTTCTCCCTGTTGACCAGGTAAACAGATACATCCGAAGTGACGGTCTGAAGAAGGTCCTGGTCTGAGGTCAGGATCAAAACCTGGCCCGCTGCCTCTTTGGCCAGGGTAGCCAGCACATCGTCAGCCTCTTCTTCCGGGTGCCACACAACATCGATCCCAAGCTTGGGTAGCAATCCCTTCAGAACCTCGATCTGAGACCAACCAACCCGACCCCCTCCAGACTGCAACCCGTGGCGCCCTTCCTTGTAGGTAGGACAGAGGGCAAGGCGCCTCAAAGGGGCACCATCGAAGACCACCCTGAAGCGAGCCAGGGGGTACTTTTTGACCCACACCCCCAAGGCCCGAAGGAACCCGTAGATGATTCCGGTAGGGCGGCCCTCTCCATCCGTAAGCTCTGCCATCTTCCCCGAGTGGGCAGCCCGGTGGGCAAAGTAGTGGCCGTCCAGAAGGACGGTCATGGGGGGTTGCGGGGAATCATCCAAGGTTGCCAGTTGAAGTTGCAAGTCGAGTATCTCGGTTGAGAGGGTGGTCAGCCGGCTACACCAGGAATCAATTCTTGAGTCTTCCTGGTACGGGCCCAACGGGGGAGGGGGGCTGAGATTCCAGACAGACAGGAAAGACCAAATCTTTGAAGCCTTTCCCAAGGTAGAGGCCATCCAAGGATAAGGCCCCATGCCTGGGGGAGTTGGTAGGTCCAAGATCTTACCAGCGTAGAGGGACTCGGCTTCCGCTGTCTCCAGACGGGCAGCAAGGCTTGCTACTTCCCGATGTTTGGTAGACAGTGGGCGGGGTGGGGGGATGTTGGTCTTGCGTACTACTGCCAAGTACGCATCCAACCACCGGGTTTTATCCTGGATACGACCGAAAATAGCCCAGCCCCCATCAGGGGACCTCACGCCACGGCTCTCCAGTTGGAGGAAACTCCGGGGCAGGGACTCGATCTTCTCCATGGACCGTAGCTTGACGTGAATCTGAACCAGCCCCTCTTCGGGTAGGTCTTGGATCACTTCCGCCGTGATCCCCCGGTAAGTCCCGGACTTCACGAAAACCAGGTCCCCCTCATAGATGGCCGGTTCAGCCTCCAGGCGAACCCGGGTAGCCATCCGGGTAATCTCTGTCTGGTCTATGGTAGAGAGAAGGTTGTACCCCTCAGGGCTTTTCCTGGTCAGAGGGTACTCTACGTACTGAGACCCCCCCAACCGAAGATAGGCGGCATCTTTCAAGTCCTTCCGAACGAAAGCATACCCCTCCAAGAGGTAGTGGGTGACCTTCCCGTCGTTGCTTTCCGTTGTATGGGCCGGTATGAAAATCTCAGCCTGTGGGTGACGCAAAGCAGCCCGAAGAACTCTCTTTAGTTCTTCGGGCTCCTCATCCTGACCCTTCGGGGTTAGTTCCAATACCACCCACCGGGGGGTGTTTACGGCTGAGGTAGACGAGGAAGTTAGCCCGCCATTGGCTAGGGGTGAGGATTTCGCCCCTTTCCCTGTCTTCGATGTTGATGGCCTTCTTTGCCCCATTGCTATCCGCTATACTCTTAGCAGGGGAAGAAGCACCCGCAAGGCGCCAGGACTCCTCGGGTTTCTTGGTCTTGACTGGAGGGGCGATATCGTAGAGCCCATTACCAGCCCCCAGCGGCGGGGTGATTACCGCTTGCGCTACGGGGTTGGCAAGCATGGGCGGTGGGGCCATTCCCTGTGCAGGTGCGCTTACAGGGACAAAAAATGCTGAAAGAATCTCAGCATAGAGGGCCGCCCTGGTGCTGGCAGTCCCCTTGGAAAAGTGCCTTGCCAAACCCAACCAGACCTCAGCAGGCATCAACCCAGCTAGGTCCTGCACCTGCTTTTTCTCAGCATCAGCCAAACCGAATGAGAGCCCCAAGGTCCACTGGTAGACCGCCATGGAGGCATCAGCCAAGCCCTCCAAGACCTCTTCGGGACTATGGGTGACCAGGATAGCCTCAATGGCCGGAAGGGTTACTCCGATGTTGGCGAGGGTAGGTAGAAGGCTGTAGAGCTTGCGGCGCAACCCTTCGTCCAGGTATTCCTCTGCCAATGCCAGAGTAACCCCCCCGACCTGGGAGAGTGTCTCCAAGGTGTTCAGGATATCCCGAACGTGTCCCTGGTGTGCCTGTACCACCAGCTTCACAGCCTCGGGCTCGTAAGAGACACCCTCTTGCCCCAGAACCCAGGTCATGCGCTCTACGATGAGGTCAGGGGGGACCCTCCGAATGAGATGGCTCTCACATCGACCGCGTATGGCTGGGCGGATTTCCTCGGGCTCCGTGGTGCAGAAGAGAGCAATCAGCCTCTTCTCTTCGATGGGCTTCAACAGGGCGTCCTGTCCCGCCCGGCTCATCCGATGAGTCTCGTCGATGACGTACACCCACAGAGGTGCTGTCATCGGGGGGTAGGAGACACTCTCGACAATGGAGCGCACCGCGTCGATGGTCCCCCCAGACCCGGCGTCTATCTCGATAAGGGGCCCAGGCTGGTCCGTCAGGGAGGCAATGCAGTTGTCACAGGCATTGCAGGGTTCCGGGTCCTCCTTGTTGAGGTGTTCGCAGAGCATGGCCCTGGCGTATATGCGGCCGAGGGTGGTTTTACCCATGCCACTACCACCCCCAAAGAGGTAGCTCGTATCGAAAGCCGTCCCCCTGGATAGACGTGCTTTCAAAATCTTGATAGTGGCTTCCTGCCCGAGAACGTCCTTGAACGTCTTGGGCCGGTACTTGGTATCCCACCCCATAGCTAAGGTCCCGGCGCCGTCTACATCCTCGGTTGCATCCCCCTCAGCCTGCCTGACCAGCGGCGGGGAGAGGATCTGGTCCGCGGTCAACCCCTGAGCCACGGATACGAAGTTGGACAGGCCCTCATGCCAGGACCCGTTGCGCTGGAGAACTTCGGAGAACTCCTTTACATCCGGCTGACGGAGCTTCCACACCATCTTTCCGGTCTGTTCGTCCTCAACACCCTGGCAATGGGTCAAGAGGTGGTCCACCAGGCCCCGGCGAGCTTGCTCACTGAGGGTATTCCAGAGGTCAAGGCCAACCTCCACCAGGAAGTCCAATTCCAGAAGGTGTTCCAAGGCCCCCGTGATACGGCGAACCGTCCCGGGCTTGGGAAGCCCCCCACTCATGGCAGCCTTCTCCCGGAAGATGTACTTCATGCGGGCGGTCGCCAGGTGAGGGTGGTAGTTAGCCACCATGTTGTCGGCGTACTCTTTTACGCTCTCGGCGTCGGAATAGAGAATGGGCATCGCCCTCTTCTTACACCAGGCTCGCCATACCGGCTATCCTTTTAATGGCCTCTTGGAAGCGCTGATCTCCCCATGCTTCCCAGACCTCCCCAAGGTCTTTGGCCTTCTTAGCGCCCGCCAAATAGACCATGGGTACTTTTATACCCACCACGCGGAGGTCTGGCTCCAGGGCAGCCGTAGCCTCCGCCAAACCTCGTTGGCCAGAGTCATCGGCATCAAATGCCACAGCCAACACCTTTACGAACCGACGAAGGGTTCGAGCCTGGGCTACGGATACCCTCGCTGTGAGGGTCGCCACCACATTTGGGTAGAGTCTTTGGAGGGGGAAAAGGTCAAACACCCCCTCCACCGCCCAAAGGACCTGGCTCTCGAATGCAGATGCCGCAGCTTCCCTCGCCCCAAAGAAGTCAGGCCCATGAGGTACCACCTTGTAGTCCAGGTACCTCTTCTCGCGTAGACTGCGAAATTGGAACCCACGAAGGGCCCCCGAAAACGAGGTCAGAGGTAGAACGACTGCCGGCAACGGCAGGCTACGGGAAGCCCAATCTGTAAAAGCCTTGGGGACTTCTGCGGGGTACACAGGGCTTTCAGGGATAAAGCCCAGGCGGAACAAAGCCATCTGCTCTGTCGATACCCCCCGCCCCCACAGGTACTCCCGACCCTCATCCCCTAGGTGGCCCTGTGACCACTGAAGAAAAGCATCAGCCCACGTAGACGAGGTCATCGAAACCCCAGATCATTGCAGCCCTGGTCGATCCTGTCACGCAAAACGACCCGACCATACGAGGGTCCCGGACTACCCAACCATGCTGCCAGCCCGGACGGTCCACGGCGATAATCCTTGAACCCCCAAGGGACCCGGCATACACCCCCTCACTTACAAGGGAGACCTCCCCTAGCTGCGAGGCCCAAGCCAAAGGTACCAGGTACGTATGGGGCTCCCGACCTTCCCACCTGGCAGGGGGGCGGGTAGCAAAAGCCATCAAAGTCTTGACCCTCAAACCCAAAGTGGGGTGCTTCCGGTAAGCGTCAGCCAACCCTTCAAGAAGGGCCAAGTCATCAGCAACCGTAAAGGCAACCCTCAAAGACTTTGAGGGGGCAGGGTCTACAGATACCCACCCTCCCTTGGTGTTGGACACAAGATGGGTCCTGTCCGTCATGGCATCAACCTCCATCATGACGGGGGCCGCCTTGGTCGGTTTGAGCGGGAGTCGTTGCAAGACAGCTTCGAGGATGGCCATTAGAGGTTTTCGTACACGCCGCGGGTTACGCTGGTGCTCTGCTCTTCACGAATCCTGGCCCAGTTAGCTTCCTGGGCTCGCCTGAGTTCAACATCGGAGAAGATGGGCCAGTTATACTGAAGACGCCGGGGGATCAAGTCTCTGGGGATGGCGTTCTGAGCCCCACAGACACAACACAGGTAGTAAACCTTGTGCTCAGAACACCTGTAGAACAGGTAGAAGTCTGTTGCTCGTAGCCTGAGAGAGGAATAGCAGCACTCGCTTTGGCACCCATCTCCGCAACAGCGCACATCGATGGTCCAGGGACCACCTTTGAGTAGGACCTCCACAGGTCAGAGTCTCCGGCGAGGGTTGCGTTGGGGAGACGGGGCGGGTTCTGGCTCGGGGGTGTCCCCCCTTGGACGGATTCTGATGGCGGGGGCTCCCCTACCCCCCAGAATTCGCACCTGCCACTCCCGGACTGTGGCGCGGGAGGGTTCCGAAAGGCTTCTGCTTATGGCTGAGGGGATAGCAGCCCTCACATCTGTCTCCATCCCACACAGCGGGCACATGAAGGTGGTATAGCTATCGCTAGACCCGTCGTAGCTGTTGCTTGACGTGATGTAGAGGTCCGAGGCGCTAACCCGCAACACAGCCTGGCAACCACCGCCTCCGTTACCCGCCCCGGTACATGTCTGTTCAATGGACCAACCCCCGGGGTTTCCTGGCCTGATAACTTCCATGGTCCTGCTTACACCTCAGGGGGTAGCGCCAGAGGGTCTACGGTACGAAGAGGTTCTGGGTTCCACCGCAGAAGACGGTAGAGGACCCTACGCCACCACGGAACCGTTATCACCTCTGGTTCGTCCAGAACCCACAGCAAGCTGTAGACCTCCGGCATATGCTCTCTGAGCCAGTGAAGGTCGGAAGTGTCCCTCGTGAAGAGGTACAGCACCTCTTCCTTGGAGGTCAGGGCATCAAACAGGGGACACCTCTGGGCATCTATGGGGTCCTCACAGATGGTACCCTGCCAGTCCTCGGGGCTATCTGCCCCGTAGAAGCAAAGACCCATGGTCTGCTGTACGGGGAGGTGAACCTTCTGGTCCCCATCATACCTGGATATGTGGTTCCAAGAAGGGTTAGGGTCCCCCCCTACAGTCTTCCTGTGGTCCAGGGAGTGTCGGCGGTTGTGGGAGCAGAGGTGCGGCAGCCGACGCTGAGCCTCAGCTTGGCGCCGATCAAGCTCCTCTGTCAGAAGGAACCGCACACGGTCCCGGATAGCGTCGGGTGACTTCATAGGCCCTTGATATGAAGGTGCGGGCGAGGATTGGCAACCTCCGTTGCCTGGTACCGCATATCGGCTTCCTCCCCAAAGGCTTTCTTGTGGGTAATCAATACCAGGGTAGTGCCGGTACTTTCCGCCAAGGCTGCCAAGAAACGAGAGGTCCCCTCTACGTAAATATCAGCCACAGCCGCCAAAGACTCATCCAAGAAGAGAAGCTTTGCCCTCCCGGTCTTCAAGAGCAGAAGTACCCGGAGTAGGAGGGAAACCAACGAGGTGGGTCCCCCTCCGAAAGTATCCAAGGGGTCACCTTCATGGTCTACCCGGCTGAGGATGAAGTCCAAGGTTACCTTACCTGCCCTGGCTCCCATCTGAGCTTTGAGGGTCAGGTCTAGACCAGGGAATACCGCCTGAAGGGCTTCCGTGACCATGGAAGCCATGTTGGATGCCTGGCTCAAAACCATGCGGTCCAGCAGAAGTCGATAAAGCTCCCCCACCTGGCCCAGCAAAAGAGCCCGACTGCTAAGACGGACTACCTCTGCCTCCAGATGGTCTTTCTCTCGGATCAGGGAGTCTCGGCGGGAAGCCAGAACGGCTCCCCGTTGCTTCAGGTGATTGAGCTTGGAGGTCAGACCATCGAAGCGACGTAGCGTGTGATCTCGCATGAAGACCCTCCGGGAGCGATCTTCCCTTCGTCGTTCAGGGTGAAGGTCTCCACGGTACGGACCAGAACCAGGCCCTTGTCGTTACGGAAGTTGAGGCGAAGCTCGACCTCATTACCCCGACAAGAAGACACCAGGGTCAAGAAGTGGTCCAGGTTCATGGAGAACTCGGAATCTTCGGCCTTCACAGCCAAAGTCTTGCCCTCCACCTGCTTCGGGATGAGCACGACAGGGAAGCTGGTAGCTTTCGAGTGGCCGTCCACAGAAGAGAAGGTCAGCGTGCTTTCGCTGTGCTTGTAGGCCACCTTGATCTTGTTGCGCTTCTCGTCGATAGCCCCACGAAGGTACCTCAGAGCCTCCAAGATCGTCTCTTTGGGGGTCAGGAAGATGCTGTGGTCTTCCTTGTACCGGCGGGCTTGCTCATACTGCTTGTGATGGTGCGACCACCCCAGGACAGTACCATTCTCCGAAGAGGCAAACGTCAAGTTGGCGCCCTTGAGGATGGAGACCAACCCCTTGGCCTTGGCCAGGAACGACACCAGCAAGGGGAGGTGGTTGGCGTGGATTGAGAAAGCCTGACCCACGAAGTCATCGCTGAAGTAGTAGAACGCCCGGATACCGTCTGCGGCGTAGAGCGTCCCGTTGGGGAGGTCCAACTTGGGGTTGCTCCCATCAGCAATGACAACACTCTTGAAGTGCTCTTCGGTACGAGGGTTGTTGTCCTTGGGGAGAAAGCCCCGGGCTTGGGTCAAGGCGTCATTCAAGACGGCCGCCTTGAAGACAGCCCCCCCTTGGGCACCCGTAAGCTCTGCATCGAAGGACAGAACGAGGTTGCTATCCAGCAAGGGTGCTTCCGACACCGTCCCCCTCTCTCCCTGGATAAGGAGGACCTTGGTACCCGCTTCTGTCTCGGAGGTGCTGAACGTGAGGTGGGTACCCCCGTAGGCCAAAGCCTCAACGTTGGAAGCGGGAAGAAGGAAAGCGTCCCCCTCTTCTCCTTCAAATTCAAGATAGGAGAACTTTGCCCTGGAGACGTGGGAGCCGTCCCGGGCATAGAGGAAACAGGACCCACCCCTGACCTCTACGCGGTAAGCCGCTGGGGTGTTGGGTAGAGGTGCCTTGGGCTTGACCACAGAGACATGGGCAAGAGCTTCGCGGAGGCTGGCGGTATCGACCTGGAGTTTCATTTCTTGCGGGGCCCGGTGATGTTGATGGTTTCGAGGGACTCAAAGGTTTTGATGGCAGCTTCGGCTTCGGCCAGCTTAGCCTCGTAATCGAGGATCTGCTTGCTCAGGTCAGCCTCCAACTGCTGTTTCTTGTCTTTGAGAGTGGCCGGGTCATACCCGGCCTTCTTGATCTCGTCAAAGAGTGCGAATAGCTCTTGGCGTTTGGCCTCCAAGAGACCTTGTAGCTTGGCCCTGGCCTCCACCACTTTGGCGTAGCGGGCCTGGATTTCCTGGTACTTTACATCTATGTTCATGGTATCCTTAATAGCTCAGGGTCCTTGCCCGAGGCAACCAATTCATCCCACTCCGCTACACGGGCGGCTTTGTCTTTGGTTTCCTGAACCAGGAAAGAGATGCCCTCGGCACAGACTGACCGGTAAGAGCATAGCTTGCACTTGTCGGAAGGGGTGGCGGGGAAGAGTGGGAGAGCTACCTCTCGCTTCCTCTCGGAGGGGGTAGCCTGAACCTCGGAGATCCGGTCTTCAAGGGCCGGCAAGGTCTTGACCAGGGCAGCCTCCAAGCCCTTGATGACACTCTCGGTCACGGCGTACTGCCTGAAAGGCTGGTCCTCAAAAGGTAGGCGCCAGAACAGAAACCCTGTCTTGGGGATGGGCTTGCCAGGGTTCTGGCGGCAGTAGAGCATGGCGTACCACTTCAATTGAAGCGGATCGGCTGTACTGACCCTCCGGGTCCCCTTGCCGTCCAGGATATACACCTGGCCCTTGCTGTCAGTGAGGATAAAATCGGCTCTACCCCCCAGGGTATGCACGACAACCCCGAGGTTGGAGGTCTCGGTTGTAAACCGAGAGTCTAGCTTGACCTCGGTATCGGCCTCCAAGAAGCCAAGGGTATACAGCGTGTGCAGAGAGGGAGCGAGGGTGGCTTCCAAGTCTGTCTTGAGAGCCTCCATGGACCGGTACATTGCCGAGGAGTTGAAAAGGATGGTCTCCCCTCTACGGACGTAATCCGCAATAGCCTTCTCCGTAGCCGAGTCTATCCTGGATATCAAGGTAGCCAGAGCATTCTTACGGGGAAGAAGAACGCCCAGGCGCTCTTTGAAGAATTCCTCCAGCAGGTTTCCCAGCACTGTTCCGAAAAGGGCGTTGACCTTGTTCTCTTTACCCACGGACACAGGTGCAACGTACCTGTTCATGTAAGCCCGGGGGCAACTGAGTAGCAGGCTAAAGCCTGAGTATGAGATGTAAGCCACGATCAACTCTCCGCTAGTTCGAGGTACCGGATAGCCTCAGCCAAGACCTCTTGGGGGCATACCTTTTCCATGGCAAGGATTGCCTGCCGAAGGTCCTTTGCTTCCGCTACCTGAGCATCTTCTGCCAGGCGCCGAACAAACCCTTCCAAGGTGGTCTTCTCCTCCTCGGCACGTACTTTACGTTCCAAGTCAAAGACCTCCTCGGCGGGGGCTACTTTCATGGGCAAAGCTTCGGCACGGCACCCTTCGGGGGTGAAAGTCAGAAGGGCGGCCTTGGGTATCCGGGTCAGATTCTCCCGGACCAAAGCCCCTCTCGACAAGGCCCCCTGGTTCACAAACCATCTCGGGCCGGTGGGGGTCATCAAGACCTCTATGCCCTGGTCCCGGTGCCAGTGCCCAAGGCATACGATATCTGCACCGTCATCGGTTGCCGCTATCTGATCGTACCTGAACACAGGCTCCCCGAAGAAGTCCTCAACATTCGAGGGGGGGTCCATACCTGCCAGGGCGTGAAGCAGAAGAACCAGGTAGCTATCCCCCGGCTGCTTCCGGACCTTCTGGATTTCCTCCAAGGTCAACCCCGGATGGAACGGGATACCCACCACCCTGACGCGAAGGCTTCCCTCTGTGAATACCTCCTCGCGTAGAGGCTGGAAAGCCCCTGATGCGAACATCACCCCAAGAGGCTGGCGGGCTACCGACCCTATCTCGTTGTAAGCAAGGTCGTGGTTCCCCTCGATAGAGAACACGGGAATCCGAGAACCGTCTTCACGGACGTAGTTCTGGACGTGTAGGTCTATCATGCCCTTTACAAGCTCATGGCTATTGCGGGTAGGGGCCTTGACATGGAAAAAGTCCCCACCGTCCAGGACAGCGGAAGCCTTGTGCTCCCGGGCATAGGTAGCCACCTGCAAAAGGCTAGACCGGATCTCGGCGGGGTAATCCCCCTTCCAAGACACAGGGCCCTTGTCCGCAGCGTGTACGTCTGTCCTGAAAATAAGGCTAATGGGCATGTTTTCCCCTAGGTCTGCTGCATGTTGGGCAGAGGGGGCCTAGGGCCTCCATCTCTTTCTCCAGTTCCGCTATTTCGAGGTCCAGGGCTGCAATGTCCCGGGCAGCACCCTTGACGATGTGAGCAAGTTTCTGAGCTTGCCCCACAATGTCCAAGAACTTCTGAGCTTCTACCATGGATGGCGGAGGGGGGATCTCCGGTAGCTGGGGTAGCCCATCCAACAACGACTCCAGGGCCAATGCCTTACGCATCACCGGCAAGATGCTGGTATCCAGCTTGGGTACCGGGGCGAGGTCATCTTGAAGCGCCGTCGCCAGCCTGGATACCTCACTATCCAGCTTGGTGGTGGTGTCCAACCAGGCAGACACCTGCTTGTAGCCAAGAGGGCTCGGGGGAGTGGTGTCGAGTAGGCTGGCAGAGACCCCGACCTCCAAGGACTCCAAAGCCTCGGAGGTCTCCCGGATCTGCTCTTCCCACTTGGCCAGGGTATCTACAGACCCCCCCAGAATCTCAATAGCCCCCAGGTCTGAGTCCAAGGGGATAAGGGAAGCGAGGGTAGCGTCCAGGTCTTGATAGGCCCCCAGACGTGTAGTGACGCTGGCAACATCCTGGTCCCGGACCTTCCGGGTCATACCAGCTTCACGACGATCAGACTCACAGTTACGAAGAGCTTCGTGGATACGGTCAAGATGGCCCACGTCCGCCACGGCTTCCGCGACTTCGGTAGACCTACGATCCAAAAGGAACACAGGTTGAAACTGATCGGAGACGTGGAGGCAGACCTCATCATCCCCGATAATAAAAGGGTGCAGCCCCAAGGGCTCCAAGAAAGGGGGGGCCCCACGCTCAACCTTATCGTAGAGCGTGCCGTTGACGTGGTACCGGTTAGTCTTGTCGCCCTTCTCCCAGGTCACGTCAACGTTGAGGGCCGTATTCGTCAGACGGACCTGGGAGAAGCAGCCGCACTTCTTGCCTTCTTGGCGAATGCAAGAGACGCTATGGCGGACAAAGGCGGTGCCACTCTTGTTCGTGAGAAGACCCTTGATGGCTCGGAAGATAGCGCTCTTCCCGATATTGGAAGGACCCTCTAGGACTACAAACCCCTCCAGCAGAATCCGAAGGTGGTCAATAGCCTGAAAGTTCTTGATCTCTATCTCCCAAGCCACGGGCTAACTCCTCAGCGTCCGAAGCGGTGGACTCTTCCTCATCCTTCATGACGTTATCCACAGCAGCCACCTCGGGGTCTTCTTCATCCCCAGTGCCGAAGGTGCTGAGGATGCTGTTCTCCAGATCCTCTTCGTCGTCCAGGTCTTCGGGGTCGATAGCCTGGGGGGTCATGTCGAGAAGGGACTTCTGGATAGCCTCGCGCAATTGCTTGGCCTGATCCGGATGCGTCTTGAGCCATTGGCGCATCTTCTCTTTGGAAGCGAGGCGCTCACCAGCAAAGGTGAGGTAGGCCCCCTCCTTCTTGACCAGCTTCATGGCAACGCCGGACTCGATCATCGTAAACTCTTCGTCGATACCGAAGCCGTACCGGATGAAGAAGTCAGCCGAGTGCCCTTGGGTCCCGCTGATCTTGTTCTTGATGATTTTCGCCTGGACGTGGTTACCGATCTGGTACTTGCGGGACTTCCCGGTGAGCTTGTCACGCCGGTCCACCGAGTCAGACCGGATACGGGTGAGCTTGACCCGGATGCTGGCGTAGAACTTCAGGGCCTTGCCACCGCTGGTTCCGTCCTCTGCGGGGGCTCTGCCACCTCCCGTAGAGATCGAAGCACGGGTCTGGTTGATGAACACCATGGCCGTACCGGGAAGCTCCGGCTTGGTGGTGCTCAACCAGATAGCGACCTTGGGTAGCCAGTTGGACATGGCTGCCGCCAGAGCACCGATCTTGGCCGGATCGTCAGGCTTCTTCTCAAGCTCCCCCTTGGGGACCATGGCAGAAGCGCTATCGATCACGATCAGGTCTACACCGGCCTGGATACCGATATAGGCCATGAGGAGCCCTTCCTCCATCGTGGTGGGCTGGTAGAGCAAGAGCTTGTCCTCATCGAAGGACACGCCCACCGCCTTGGCATAGCCGTGGTGGAGGCTGTGCTCAAAGTCCAGGTACATGGCGATACCCCCTGACTTCTGACAAGTGACGACAGAACCCAAGAGGGTTGTCGTTTTCCCGCCGGACTCCGCCGAGTAGACTTCGGAGATACGACGGCGAGGCCACCCCGGGCACACAGGTTGGCCCTTGGGGTCAGGAAGCCCCCCGATGAGGTGATTGATCACGAAACTGCCGGAGTCCACCACTGGCATGGCATCCGTCTTCGCGGACAGGGGCTTCACCCCGTTGCATGACTTCGCTACAACGCCACGGACAAGAGCCGAGATTGCAGCAGTCCCGCCGCTAGGGGCAGGCTTCTTTTTGGCAGCCATAGATTGTCTCTGGGTTTGGGTAAGGGTTCGATTTGGGAATAGCGATGGAACCGGGAACCCTCCTTGTAGAGGGCTCCCTTGAAGTCTTGCAGACCCGCTTTCGCCCCTCGCTTGAAGGTGTAGACCTGGGCGAAAGCCTGGTATTCCGAGGGGGTCAGGTCCTCTGTCACGATATCCTCGCGGTAGAGGTGCCAGAACCTCCCGGCAAACCGAGCTAGGTGGTAAGCGTCTGCTTCGTTGTGATCCCACTTGACCTTGGTGGTTGCCGTGTCCATCTTGGCGGCCTCCACCATATCGGCCTTGAACATTTTCCCTGGCCGGGCCTTGTGGTCTACCTTGACCAGCATCTTCAAGGTCCCCGGATCGAAGAACACTACGTCTTTCCGCCCTGTATAGAGGGCTTCATTGACGTAGAGGAAAAGGCCATAGAGACCCTCGCTCCATAGTTCTCCGAACGGGGGAGACTCGACCCCAACCGCTTCCGGTTGGTACTTGGTGAGAAGATCCGCAACGCTTCCCCGCAAGTCCATGTACCTCCGGACAAAGGCAGTCTTTGGAGAGGTGACGAACTTACCCCTGGCAATAACCCGGTCAGGGCCAGTTGCCAAGGTGTTGTGTACGCACCACCCAAAGCCGGAAAGGCTGGGGTCGAGTCCGAGAGTGATCACAGCCCTTCGATGTGCTGGTCGTAGTTATCCACATCGAGTCCACCGATGGGAGAACCAGCAGATGCCTTCGGCGGGGGCAAGCCCAGCTTGGTCCGGAGTTCATCCGTCGAGATTTCACGGAGTTCCAGGTGAGACAGCATCTTGACCGCACGGTGCAGGACAGCCGACTTCATGTCGGGGTCCTTACGCCACTCCGCCGGACCACCAGCCTCGAACTTGTACTGCTGGTACTCGGGCTCAACGCACTCGATCAGGATATCCTGACCCGCCAGGCTGATCCCGTTGGCCGAAAGGCTCTTGGCCGACTTGAGGAGGTCCAGATACTTCTGGCGGCTGAAGCTCCAGGGCTTGATCTCCCACCCGGTCTTCATCCGGGCACGGTCGATATCCCCCTGCTTGTTGGTGGGGTACACCAGGATCAGGCACATGACGGTCTGCTTGGGGGCAGCAATCGAACCCCAGACAGCGTCGCCATCCGGACCATCCATGCCGAGACGGCTCCGGAAGTACCCGATGCCTTCGTGGTAGTGCCGGTCGTACAGCTTGAAGTTCAGGGTGTCGGGGTCGAGAAGGTCCACCTCGGTCAAAGCCGAAGCAGGCTTGTTGAGCTTCTTCGCCAGAGCGCCCCGAACCTTGTCAGCCAAGGCAGAAGCCTCCGCCTCTGTGAGGTTGGGGTTCTTCTTGAACTCACGGCTGAGGTAAGCGCTGATGGCAGTCTTGAAGCTCACCACAGCGCCGCGGACCACTTCGCCCTTGGAGGCGATCTTGAAGGGGTCCACCTTGTTGGACCGGAGACGGCTCTTGTCTTCATCGTCAAGGGAGAGGTCTGTGGCGAGATCGTCGAGAAGGGATGACATTGGTTGTTGGTCTTTCAGTTAGAGAGAGGGAACAGCGAGAGGGTAGGTCCCGGAGGCTAGAGCCCCTCGCCAGGTCCAGGTAACTATGATCCGGGACAGGAAGAACTTCAAGTTCTCAGGACGTTTTTTTGTCCGAGGGGTTTTCCAGCGTAGAAGGGGCATCGTCCCCCTCTTCGGTACCTTCTTCGGTACCTTCGGCCAGCAGCTTGTCGATAGACGCCAGGGTCTCCGATTCGGATACAGCCGTCTCCTGGAAAGCCTGGGCAGGCCATGGGCCATTGCGAACAGAGGGCAAGGGACGGGCAGGTGTACCCCCTTCTGACCCCTTGTAACCCTGAAGGCTGAGGTCATCGTGAAGCAGTTGCCGTTGCTGGCGGATCTCTCCGGCTGTGGCCTTTAGCTCATTGTAAACCAGGCGAACAGCCTTCTCAATGTTCACAAGGTCTTGGAGAGCCGCCTCCAGGGCCGTTACCCGGTTCCGTTGCTCTCGGAGGGCCACCCTGACCGTCGCTTGACGGTCAGCTATGTTGGGTAGCCTCTTCACAGCCTCATCGGCCGCAAGTAGCTCATCCTGGCGAATCTCGAAATCGGTGTTGGCTGCCGAGAGGGCCCGCTGAACACTGGTTCGCTCAGCTTGGATCTCGTTCAAAAGCTGGGTTACTGCATTGGTGTAATTGCGGCACGTCCCGGTGAGGTCCATCAGGAACGATGGACCCAGGTGTGCAGCATCTCGGGGAAGGTCAATGCGGTAACCTTCAATCTGTTTGAAAATCTCCGCAACACGGTTGGGATTCATAGCTGGGAAGCCTTCTTCGCGATAAGGGCATTGTACTTGGCCTGAATCAGGGTCTCTTCTGCCAAACCCCTATCCAGGCTAATCAAACCCCGGAGGATAGCGTCAGCATAGGTAGCAGCCACTACCTTTTTCGAGAGGATACACCGCACCACGTCTATCTCCGAAGGCGAAAACCCGGCCTGGAGATCCAAGGGGTCCTGTGAGCCCTTGTTTGCCGTCATGCTGACGAAGCACGACATGCGACGACCTGTTGCGAGCCTTTCCTCCAGACTGAATGAGACCGTGATCTTGTCATAGACCAACGAGGTCTCTAGCTTGGCCAGGCGAGCCTGGACTTCCTTCGCAAGGCCATCCTTGGGGGGGTCTGCCATGGGCAACCTACTACACCGCTGAGGAGAGTTTCAGAGCCTCTTGGAGACGTGCTTGCGTAATTGCGTCCCCGAAGGTGGTGTGCCTCTGGAGCACCTTGTCGTTGTCGATAGCCCGGTGTAGAGCGCTCTCATCCCCCACGATCCACACAGACTTCTTGGCCCGGGTGACGGCGGTATAGAGCAGGTTGCGTTGAAGCAGTCGGCCATGGCTCTTGGACAAGGCCAAGATCACGGTCTCGAATTCCTGGCCCTGGCACTTGTGAACCGTGACGGAGTAGGCCAAGCGCAGTAGCTCAGCCGCCCTGTTGGGCTTCAACTGAATCAGAATGTCCCGGCCACTCACGTCATGGATGCGAACACCGATCAAGGCACCGATACTTTGGATCTTGCCCACGTCCCCGTTGTAGATGCTCAGGTCGTAATCGTTGGACGTGACCATGACCCGGTCCCCCTCCCGGAACAGGGTACCCCGAAGGATCGTCTCTCGTTTCCCATCTGCGGGCGGGTTGAGGACAGCCTGTAGGCGCTGGTTGAGAGCATCAACACCCAAGCTTCCCCGGTACATGGGAGAAAGAACTTGGAAGTCAGCGTCCCTGGCCTTGAGCTTCTCCACCATGGCCTGAATCAGGCCAGCCCCCACGTCTTGCGAGACCACGGGGAAGAACCGGAATTCGTTTCCCGTGGTAAGCTCGGATGCCGGGATACGGCGACCATTGTGGATCTGGTGGCTGTACTTGACGATGGGGCTCAACTCAGCCTGCCGGAAAACCTGGGTAAGCCGGACCCTGCCAATCACCGCACAATTCAGAAGCTCCCTGAGAACCGACCCGGGGCCTACCGAAGGTAGCTGGGCATCATCCCCGACCACCACCAGGATGGTCTTTGAGTTCAACGCCGAGAGCAGACGATAGAATAGCTCCTGGTCTATCATCGAAGCTTCGTCCACGATAACGGCATCGACTTCCAACCGGTTGACATGGTTACGGTGCCAACCCCCAGAGCCATCGTACCCCAAGGCCCGGTGAATGGTTGAGGCAGTATGCGCTGTCACGGTGGCCATCCGTTTGGCGGCGATACCGGTAGGGGCTACCAAGAGACAGGACTTACCGGCCTGGCGGAGGAAGTCCGTGATGGCCCGCAAGGTCATGGTTTTACCTGTACCCGGCAAACCGGTCAGGACCAAGACCTTGTTGTGCAGCAGCCCCGTTACAGCACTCCTCTGCTCTTCGCTTAGGGTGATATCCCGGGTCCTCTGGTAGTCTGCCAGAAAAGAGGCGACGTCCATTCCTTCCAACTCAGGGGGGCCCAGGAACCCTGCCAAGAGGTTGGCGGCATCTTGCTCGTAGGAGTGGTACGAGGGGAGGTACGCTTTTGCATCGGGGACCAAGATCAGGTCTTCGGCATCAGCCAGCGACTTGATGGCAGCGTCTACCCGGTCAGACAACCCAGACCCAAACCCCTGCACCTTGGGGTTATCCAGAACCTTGCTCAGCAAGGCAGGGTAGATATTCTGAGGGGGCAGGTAGAGGTGCCCCTCCCGGGTAGCCTCCCTCAAGATCCACAGCACAGCCCCCTCCGCCCGAAGAGGCGACTCGGGGCCTATACCCAGCCGACCCCCCAGAGCATCTACCTTGGGGAAGTCGAATGACTCCAAGGTCATCAGGCAGTAGGGGTTCTTCTCCACCACTTCTTTGGCGTCTACCCCGTATTTATCGAAGATGGCCGTAAGCTGGTCCCCCGTGAGAGACTGGTCTTGCAGCAGTTGCAGAAGGTCTGTGATCGAAAGCAGCCTACGCCAGCCATCTAGGGCCCGCTCTGCTTTGGATTGAGGTGTCAGGGCCTCCGGGGGTGGCAGTACAGGGGCTTCGGCGTCCAGGTGGTCCGAAAGAAGCCTGAGTAGGGGCGAGTGGTCTACCAGCCGTGGCGCCATGATGGGATCGGGAGCCTCGAAGGCCAAGACCTTCTCGGGCTCCTTCGTCAAGACCTCAAAGGTCTCCAGGCCAAAGGTCTCTACCAAGGCAGAAGTCCAGAAAGAGTCCCCAAAGCCGGAGACACATTCCTGGAGAAACCTCTTTACCTGGTCAGCCGTCTTGGCCCAGGGTCGCCACCCGGACAGGACCAACTGCTTCCCGTACTTGGCGTGGGTCTCCCAAGACCCCTCAAGCTCAAGGGAGACCTCCTGCTTGATCTGTGTAAGCCCGGGTAGGTGGCCCCGTACAGTGAACTGCCGATTTACTTCGGCAGCGTAGAGAGCCGAAAGGCTTTCCTTGTCTGCATGGAAATTGAAGATGAAGAACGTTCCGTCATGGTGGTTGACGGATACCACGGTACCCCGGACGGTAGGCATAGGTGAGGCTCTTACACCGAGAGAATCTTGGTGAGAGCCTCCAAAGTCTCAAAAGTAGCTAGGGTGAACCGGACTTCTTTGCCGTCGTAAGCCCTCAGGGCCCCAAGGGGATCAAAGGGGGCCCCCTTGGAGTCCAGGTCCACAATGGTGACTGCCCCTGTGGCAGGGTCAACGGATACCCTCCCCTCCACGAGATAACCGAAGTCCAACGCTTTGGCTGGTTGCGTCATGGAGGGAGGGTAGCACGTACTTACTTCACCTCACAACCACCAGCCCCACAAGCGACCTCTCCCGCGAGGGAGGTGGTATCCTCTTCCTCAATGAGTTTTTCGTAGTCCACGGGACGGTACCCCTCGATCACGGAGTTCCAACGGGCCTCATCGCCCTCGGTCTGGATACCCTCCAAGGGGGCAAACGCATAGTTCTTGTCCCCGGTGTCCGGGATGAAGCTCACCCCGGTAAAGGAGTTCCGGTTCTCCCAGAGGTAGTCTGCCACCTGTTCCCACTCATGGGCCCTGACAACCACGGTGTTGCTGACGTTGTGGTTAAGGCCGGGGGCGTAGGTGTCGTAAGCCGTACCGGGGACAACCCAATTTTCCTGGGTGCTCTTGACGATATCGAGGAATTGGATCGCCGTGAGGTCTCGTTTCACGGTGGCCCCTTCGGGGGCTGCCACCATGAATTCGATGACGTAGTCCCCGTTAGGCTTCCTCACGACCATATGAGGGTTGATCTCACGGAACTTCTGAAACACAGGTTCCAACTCGTTGGCGGTCACCCTGCGGATATAGCGCTTGTCGTGGTGGGGGTGGATACCACTGGCAACGCATTCAAGTTCCAAGGACGTGGTCCCGCTGGGCTTTACCGTCGTGGTACGGGCAGCAGGGCGGATACCCAGGATAGCTGCGTACTCAGCATTCCAAGCCTTGATCTTGGTGGCCACCGTCCGCTGGTACTCAGGGTTCAAGGCAATGGAGGGGGCATCCATCATCCCTGTCATCCCAATACCGAGGAGAGCTTCCCGTTCTGCCAGCACCTCGCTTACCCATCCCAGGTAGGGCATGTGGGTGTAGGTAGCCTGCAAAGTGCCAATCAGAGTGGCAGCCTTTGCGGCTTTCTCGAAGTCCTCCAGGGAGGTGAGCTTGGCAGCGTTGATCTCACAGAGGTTGCAGAAGGCAAACCCGGTGAACACTTCGCCCAGGCTTACCTGGATACCCTTCTTTGCGCATAGTTGCCGGGCAACCTCATCGATGACCAGGACCGGATTGAGTCCGATCTCGGCGCAAGGGTTGCAGCCATAGCTGTAGTCATTGAGGAAGTAGAAGCCCGGCTCCCCCCACTCCCGGGTCATCTTGAAGATACGCTTGAATTGCTTCTTCTTGACCTCATCCCTCTTGAGGGCAACCGAGTTGTTGGCGTTGGCCAACCAGGGTTCCGAGGAATACCAGTTGCCCGTCTTGACGTGCATCATCTCGCTATCCTCCAAAGAGAACAACGCGAGCATGGAGCTACGACGGACCCCACCCGACAAGACGGCATCTGCCGCATGGCAGAGGATACGGTGGCACTCGACAGGGCGGAGTTTCCGACCCTGGGCTTGAGAGAGGACACCACGAACCCTCTCAAGGGCTAGCTTCAACGAGAGGTGGCCCGGGGCCTTCCCCCCGCTGGTCTTCAGAGGGGACCCAGCAGGACGGATCTTGTGGTAGGCAAACTCCAGGTTGACGCCATCCACGTAGCTGTAGACCAAAGCCTTCAAGGCATCAGCCCAGCCTTCAATGGTGTCTTCGATGACGTGGTGCTTGACTGCCTTGGGGTCCACGTACCGGAGGGTATCCAGCTTGTCTACGTGGTCCTGTTGGATGGAGTAGCCAACGCCGCAACCGCAAAGAAGAAGATAGAAAGCTTCGCTGAACGCCTCCATACGGTCAATGAGCGAGAAGCTACAGTTGTAGTTCCGGTTGTTGACCGCTTCCATGGCAGCCCCTCCAAACTGGAGGCTACGCATAGAGGGGAGGACCCTCTTGGCCCTGACAGCATTAAAGGCGTCCCGGATCTCTGCTTCCAAAGAGGGAAACTTCCGGATGTGCATGGCTTCGGCACGAGCCACGGTTTCCGAGTAGACCTCCCGACGTTTGCGCTCGGGGAGGTACTTGGCGTACTTGCCGGCATGAATGTAGTCAGCGATAGCTCTGGAGTCCGGGACCTTGGGAGTCCGCAGCACCCGGAGGTCTTGCCTCTTCTGCCGGTAGAGGATGTATGCCTTGGCCACGTCAAAACGACGGGACCGCATGAGTTCAACCTCGATAAGGTCTTGGATGACCTCTACAGGAACATCCCCAGCGACACCCCCAAGAGCCGTCTCTACCGCAGAGGTGACCTTGGCCAAGTTACGCTCATCCACGGAGCCCTTGACCTCCATCCATGCCTTCTCCAGAGAAGCCCGGATCTTTCCGAGGTCAAAGGGTTGAGGGGTGCCATCACGCTTTACGATGTTCTGTGGGGTAACCATCATGTTTCTCCAAAGGTCTAACCAGTAGACAAGTCCCAGATAGCAAGGGCCAACCGTGTGCGGCGGCCTCTGGGTTGAGTCTTCATTTCCAGGTCCAGACGGCAAAGCAAAGCCATGGCCTTGCTGCACTCCGTCAAGGTTCTTTTCGCCACCAGGGGGGCGAACCAAGATTTGTAGCGCCAGGGGTGCATCTCGATCCGACTGGCTATGGCATCAGGGTCTTCCTTGGCATCTGCCATGCTTCGGGCAACCGACAACTTCTCGAAAGTTCGGCAAAGGGCCAGGGCCAGGGGTACATAACCCTGGTCCCCCTCGCGTTCCAAGAAGAGAGATGCTTGCCTCAAGGCCCTTTTCGGGTCCTTGTCCGCCACAGCTTCAACGACCCTGTAGGTCTCTGCCTGGTTGACAGGCGCCACGACGGCCAAGAGTAGTTCAGAAGAGACTTCCCCTTGCCGGATCAAAGCTATCTTCCGTAGCTCCGAGGCCAGAGAGGGTAGCTCTGTCCCGGCCAACACAAGAAGGTCTTGGCCTACCTTCTTGGTAAGGACTAGCCCCTGCTTCTTGGCATAGTCGATAGCCCAGAGAAGCACTTCGTCTCCCCAGGGCTTCAACTTCGGTCGCTCAATCAGGCGCCCCCGCTTGGCCACACCAGACCAGAAGGTCGAAATCTTCGGGCCCCTGCATATGGCCACCAAAGAGAAGTCCTGGCCCGGAGCTTCAAACCAGGTACCCAACCCCAAGGACCCCTTGATCTTCTGGGCGTTGTCCAGGACCATTGCAGGCAACCGACCATCCAAAGACTGAATGCCCAGGGCGTCGGTGACCTCTTCTTCGCTTACCGTCAGCCCATCCATGTAGATGGACCGGTGCTTCTGGCCAGAGCGAAGAGACTTCTCCCGGATCTCGTCCAAGAAAAATGGCTCCTCCCCATAGGCCACCACCACAGGCAAAGGGGTACCCGTATCCGCTCCCATAAAACCAGACCTTCTAGGTTACGAACGCTTGCAAGACCGCAGACTTGAGGTGGAAGTCTCGATTGCCTAGGGGGGTGGCAAGACCCTCCCGTACAGCCTTGTCCAGCGTGAGCCACAGAGCAGGTTTTCGCCTGCATAGTGTCTGGATTTTAGTACGGGCATCCTCATGCGTCAGAGTCCCTTGGGTCTCTTGTGCAGCCATAAGCAAATCTTGGCAGAGGGAGACCAACAAATTTTCATCCTGTGGGAAAACCAAAGAACCCAGGACCTCAAAGACTAGGTCAAAACGCCCCGTGAAACAAGCATCAAGACCTTCCAACAGCCGGTCTCTGAGCTTTATTTTCGAGTTGCGCCATAGCGCTAGAGCCATCCCCGGAGACCCCTGGCTCAGGCGGGCATAGGTCTGCACCTTGGAGAGGTCACTCTCTACTTTGCTCAAGAGGCTCTCCACCTCATTCTGGCCAAGCAGAACAAAGGGTACCTGTGTTGTCCTGGACCGCAGCGTCGGAAGAACCCGGGTTCTTGAGGTGGCCAGCAAGAGGTACCTCGTTGTGGACGGTGGTTCCTCTACCTCTTTAAGAAGCGCGTTCCCCGCTGCCTCCGTCAAGGTATCCACACCCTCTATCAGGATGACCCTCAAGGGCCCCGCCGTAGGGTACTCGTTGGCCTTGGACAGGCCCTCTCGGATAGCATCAACCCCCAGGTCTTTGCCTTCCTCGGGTGGGGCCAGGTACGTCACATCAGGATGGCTCCAACCCTGCAACGTCTGACACGCAAAGCACCTGCAACTTGACCCTTGCTGTGTCTGGCACAGCAGGGTCTTGCAAGCTAGAAGCGCAGCAAAACGCTTCCCGGTACCCTCAGGCCCAAAGAAAAGAAGGGGTCTTGTGAGACCCCCCGAGGACCAAGCCTCAAGGTAAGGCTTCGCCCGACTTTGGCCCTTCAGAGCCTCCAGGTAGGTAGTGGTCATGGTGCCCTTCTGAGAGTACCTCTTTCAGGTACACCACAAGGAAGAAGTTCTTACCACAGCCCACACAAATTAGGCGGTAAGGCTCCCTGCCACTTGACCCCAAGGGACCTCGGCAAGAAGGGCATACGTTCGTAAACTCAGAGGTTGATGAAGCCACCCGTGACGGCTCCCCAGGTGAACCCACACGTCACGCACTGGTAGACAAAGCGGCCTGGCATGTCCCCGGGCAACTGAATCTGCCGTGCGTCGATAGACTTGCAGTCCGGCTTACGGCACTTGGACTTGACCAGGGATACGCCAGGGACAACCGGAGGCGTGGGGAGAGGGGACGGGGGAATATCGTTGTCGCTCATGGGCTATTCCGTGAAAAGGGGTTGGAGAAGAGCTAGTACCCGGTGATACAAGGCCGGGTTAGCCCTTGCAAAGGGGAGCCTTTCCCCTGTGGGGTAGACTGTACCTCCGATCAGAGGAACGTTCAAGGGAGAGATATCCTGGAGGATCGTCTCTATCTTAGCCCAATCCCCTCTCAAGATGGTAACCACCGGGTTCGGGCGACGGAACAAAGTAACTGCGGTGTCCGCCCCGTGGTAGGTGACAATGAGGTTGAGACCCCCCAGGTAAAAGCCAGTGATCGCATTGGCCACCTCCGGTAGGTCTATCGCCTTCAAAGGCAGTACCCGGCGACCCCCTGCCAAACGCATCTGACTGTCCATACTAGGGGTGAGGCGCAAATACAAAAGGGGTGGGTCTTAGTTGACCCACCCCTTTTGACGACCTGGCTAAGAAGCTAAAGCGGCTTCTTCTTTGCTGGGCTTCCTCACGATGCACTCCACGGTGAGGATGGTGCCCGCGACGGACACAGCATTGGAAAGGGCAGCGGTGACCACCTTGGTAGGGTCAATGATACCCGCGTCGAGCATGTTGCAGAGGGCCAGGTCCGACAGGGCAACGTTGACCCCCTGGTGTGCTCCAGCAGCAAGAACCCTCTCAACCCAGATGGAGGGAGAAGTCCCTGCATTCCGGAGGATCTGCCGGAAGGGAGCCTGGCAAGCAGCGACCACCAGGTTCCAACCACTCTTCTCGGCATCCGAGAAGTTCTCGGGGGGCAGACCAATCAAAGAGCCTGCCCGGAGTAGGGTGGTACCCCCACCAGCCACAATGCCCCCATCCAAAGAAGCCTTGGTAGCATAGAGGGCATCCTCCAGGCGAGCCTTTAGCTCCTTCAACTCAAGCTCGGAAGGGCTGCCGACCTTGATGGTGCAGATCCCCCCAAGGAGCTTGCTCATACGCTCTTGAAGCTTCTCACGGTCAAACTCGGAACCCGACCGCTGGATTTCTCCCCGGATCTGGGCAACCCGAGCATCGATTGCTTCCTGGGTACCAGCCCCCCCGATGATCAGGCAGTCTTTGACGGACGACCGGATAACCTCAGCCTGGCCAAACATCTCGCGGGTGACCTCTCCAAAGGTCATGCTGGCACCCTTGCTAACAAAGGTGGCCCCGGTGAGGGTGGCGATATCTTGGAGGATGGCTGTCTGCCGGTCCCCGAAGGCAGGGGCCTTGATGGCCACGCTTGTCAGAGTCTTCTGCCGAAGGTTGCCCACGAAGGTAGCAATGGCGTGCTCCCCAAAGTTGGGGCTGAACCACACCACGCTCCGGCCTTCCTCTACGATGCCTTCGATGACCTTGATCAGGGGACGTACATCCGTGATCTCGTGATCCGTGACGAATACGAGGGGGTTCTCAAGGGAGACGTTCACGCCATCATGGCCGCCGAAGTCCACGAAGGCTGAGGAAGCCAACCCCTTGTCGAGAAGCATCCCATCGGTGGTCTCAATCTCAAGGGTAGTCCCCTTGCTTTCCTCCACCGTGACCACCCCATCCTTGCCCACCTTGGCGATGGCTTCCGCCAAGAGGTTACCCAGACGGGCATCCCCGTTCGCGGAGATGGTCCCTACCATCGCGATCTGCTCTTGGTTCTGGATAGGAAGGGACATACCCTCAATCAGGCCAAGGGCCTTCTTGCAGGCAGCGTCCATCCCTCGCTTCAGGTAGACAGGGGGCATTCCTGCTTCAACCAGACGACCACCCTGCTGGCACAGGGCGTGAGCCAGGCAGGTTGCCGTAGTGGTACCATCACCGGCATCGTTGCTGGTCTTGGAGGCGGCTTCCTTGACCATCTGAGCCCCCAGGTTCTCATCCGGGTCTTGGAGGTCCACCTCTTTGGCAACGGAGACCCCATCCTTGGTCACGGTCGGGTCCCCGAAGGACTTCTCCAGGGCAACGTTACGACCACGGGGGCCCAACGTCACCACCACCGCCTTGGCCAGGGCTTCAACACCACTCAAAAGCTTCTTACGCGCTTCGGTTCCGAAAAGAATCATCGGTCTACATCTCCTCTATCTGTCTACGGATCTCGTCAGGGTTCAAGTCCAAAGGGTCGGCCACAGCCTCCAACGTCACCGGGTGGTGGATGTGTCCCGCGGGGACACGCCACCTTGGGTCCTGGGTACTCTGGTACCCTCGGAAGTACAGCCAAGCCCAGGCATCTCGCAACAGTGCGTTGACACCCAAAGCCTCCCCATCCTTCCGGACGGTATCGCCTTCTTTGAAGGTGTACCGGTACACCCGGGCTTCCTGGTCCAACCCAAAGGAAAAGCCCCAACCCACAGGGAGCATTTCCAGGATATCCTTCTTGAAGTCCTGGTCATTCCAAGCGAGAACCTCTTGGAGGTCCCTGTGGATTGGGGCCGGCATCTCAGGGCTTGGTGGGGGGCACCACGGGGACTGCCGCCATGTGCTTCTCGTGAAGAGAAGTCAAGAACGCCTTGGTCATGGCTTCCTGGGCGCTGTTGTATACGGAAGCTCCGATAGGGGCATCGGAAACCAGGTTGATGTTGGAGCTATGAGCCAAGAGGACTGCGCTACGGCGCCGGGTGACACCCTTGGTGGTGGCCACCGCAGCCCGCCCCTCTTGAGAGTTGTAGGCCGTCTCGGTATAGAGACCCGCCATCCGGTTTGCCCCCTCTTGAAGGTCAAAGTGGTCCGCCGACAGGTTGGCGCTGTAGTTCACGAACATGGCCTGAGCCTCTTGGTGCTGCCCAGCCCTCACAGCAGCATCAGCCCTCTTCTGGACCTGCTGTAGCTCTGCCATGGCCACAATACGAGAGAGGTCCTTGTTGACCTCTCCCGATTCCGTCCCCCTCACTCGGAGAATCTTCGCCGGGGTCTGGCCCCCTTCGTTCCGGGCCTCCCCTGCCCCATCCAAAGTCCGGCAAGAGTACCGGATCTCCAAGGCTTTGGTCTCCCGCGGAACCACATCCCCCTTGAGCCCCACCCTCAGCACAATGTGCCGGGACTCTTCCGCCAGCAAAGAGCCCAGGTCCAAGGTCACCTCGGAGCCCCCCTCTTCCGTGGTAAACGGAAGGTCGGTGATGACTTGCAGGGGGCCAAATTCATTGCAGACCTTGACCGACACCTTGATATCCTGGGCGTACGTCGAAAGCAGACCCCCAAGTTCCCGGGCGAACACCGTGAGGCTGTCGTCTGGGGCCGTGATGTGGGCGTAGTTCCCCTGACCCACTTCTGCCAAAGCCCCCATGAGAAGCTGGTCAGCCCCCAGGCCATACCCGAAAGCAGAGACACTTGCCTTCTTGCGGTACTGCTGGACGGTCTTGGCCAGTCCCTCAGCATCCTTGAGAAGCCCCTGGTTCGCCTCCCCGTCGCTGTAGAGGACCACCCGGCTGATCGTGCTGTCCGAAAGGTCAGCATGGTCCAGGGTCTCAAACCCCTGGACCAGTGCGTCGTAGATGTTCGTACCCCCCGAGGCTTGGATCTTCCCCACCTCCACAGCCATACGGGTCTTGTTCTCCGCCGTCATGAGGCAAGGCTCAATCAGAACGCGAGAACGGTCATTGAAGGTCATGAGCCCCATCCGGTCCCGTGGGCTCAGGTGGTCCACCATCTTCAGAATGCTGGTCTTGGCGTAAGCAAGCTTGTCCCCAGCCATGCTGCCACTCACGTCAAGGGCTGCCAGGATACAGAGTGGGGGGCGTACGGTACCCTCCATCTTAGGGGCTGCCAGCGTGAGGACAATGTCGGCTGTCTTTTCGCCTTCGTGGTAGAAAGCGCGAGTAAACTGAGCTTCAAGCATCGGATGACTCCCTGAGTTACCCGGCGACCCCCAAGCGACAAAGCAACCCGGGAAGTATCCGAGAACATCCTGGTTACCCCAACCTACCCGGAGACCATCTCCGGATAAGCGCAGTAACCAGGCCATCGGGGGCCAACCTAGCATCATGGGGTAGGTTGTCAATCCCGGAGCACAAGAACCCCCGGGGCACCCGCGAGATACGGTTTCCAGAGAGGGTGGACCTCCCCGCCATAGTCAAAGTAGTTCAGAAGGTGAGCCGGCTTGTGGGGCCTTGACCGAAGGGTCATACCGGCTTCCGAGGGAGTCCTGCTACCCTTCTTACCGTTGCAAGGGTAGCAGGCCGCGACGATGTTTTCCCACACGGTCCTGCCACCCTTACATCTAGGTATGACGTGATCGTAGTTCAAGAGTTTTGCCGGCTTTTTCGTTCCGCAGTTGTGATGGGGGAAGCCCTCGGCAATAAAGGTTGCCGAGGAGGTCTTCATCTTGACGATTGTGCCTCCCCCTACAGGGGAGACCTCTTCAACCCTCACGTCCTCCAGGCTCTTCAACCTCCCCAGGGAGTCAATCCGAAAGTCTGCCAGTAGTCTTTGTGGCCGGATTTCCCCGATAAATCTGGCCTTCTCGGAGACACCTCCCGTCAGGTTCAACCGGACACAGCGACCGGAGACCAAACCCTCTCCGAAGGAATAGTCGCGGGCGACAAGGGAACCCCTGATGTGGTCCAAAACTAGACCTGGGTTTTGAGCAACCGCGAGGTTAAACCCTTTTGACGTAAGCCACCCTTCGCCATCAAAGATCCCTGCCAGCCAACCGGCATCCCGGGTATCCTCTGTCTTCCAAGGGTCCAACAGACGGGGTATGGCCTTACCCAGAAGGTCTGTGGTTTGGCACCACCCATGAACACCCCTCATCTTGGCCAACCACTGATGTTCAGCGGTAGCCTTGAACGTCGTGCCGTCTTGCAAGGTGACACGGTAAAGGGAGGCTTTCTCGAAAACGTGAGATACCACTGTGGAAAGCTCGTATCGACGTCCACCGGGAGCGGAAGCCTCCTCCTCGAAACCGATCAAGGGGTCCCCAACCTTCAGGTCCCCCAAGGGAACCCAGCGTAGATCCGCCGTAAGTACCCTGTGGCTAGGGTCCAGGCAGTATTGGCAGGTGAAGCTGTCCCTGACCAGGACATTCATCCGGGAGAACCGGATGCTGCGCTTGGAGAGGGGGACATGCTTCTTCAAGACCACCACGGCAGGCACCCCCATGGTGACGGAAGGCGAGGAAATCTGCTCTTCGTATTCCTCTGTGACTGAAATCTTGCCCGTCACAAGAAGGCAAACAGCCTCTTCCCAGGGGATTACCCGGTAAGGCTGGTATCCGGAAGTCAAAACGAGGGTCTTAAGTGGCTCAGTCATGGTTCTTGTCCTAGGATACCCCAAGAAAACACCGTTACCTCAACCCCGCTAGAGGATTGATCATGCAATGGGATGACGAAGTGCTCACCAAAATCCAGAAAGTCCTCTCGAAAGACCCGAAGGGCTACCACCATGCCCTACAGGTTATCGAGGCCGAGTTTGGCGTCAGTGCAGACGCAGTACGTCGTAAATTCCAGCGTGCAGGCATGGGGCACCCCCGGGAATGGGCCGACAAGAAGAAGGGAGCCTCTGAGGCTACACCCAAGGAGACCCCCAGCAAAGGGGTCAAGAGTGACCCCCAGCTAGAGCGCCTAGCCAAGGTAGCCGGCAAGAACGGCATTTCCTTGGAGGAACTGTGCAACCAGCTTGATCTATCCCCTCACAAGACCCGCGCCCTGGTAGAGGATGCCCGAAACCAAGGCATCAACATCCGGGTTGAGGGAAACCTCATCGGGGTTCGAGAAGCAGATCCCATCAGCCATGTGGTTGAGTCCGGCATCGCCCCCACGGGAGACCTCCAGAAGGTTGCCGTGATCTCCGATACCCACCTTGGCAGCAAGTATTGCATGAGGGGGGCTCTGAAGGACTTCATCCACAATGCCTATGCCGAGGGGGTCCGGGAGATCCTCCACCCTGGGGATATCGTGGATGGGGACTACCGCCACGCCAAGTTCGAGATGTCGCACATGGGGCTTGACGACCAAGCCCAAGACCTCTTCGATACCCTCCCCCGCCTACCAGGGTTGACATACCATGCGATCACAGGGAACCACGACGGTACCTTTGCTGATGCAAGTGGCATCAACGTGGGCGGGTACCTTGAAGGGTACTTCTCCAAGAGGGGTCGGCATGACCTCCGGGTCTATGGCAACCGTGGGGCCTTTATCCGTATCCGGGGAGCCGTCGTTCACCTGTGGCACCCCCGCAGCGGGACCTCTTACGCCAGAAGCCACCAGATCCAAAAGCTCATCGAGAAGTATAGCTCGGGGGAGAAGCCCCATATCCTTCTTGCAGGGCACTGGCACATCTTCTGCCACATCCTCGAACGGGGTGTTCACGGCATTGCTTGCCCCACCTTTCAAGGGGGAGGCTCTGCCTTCTCCCGAAGCCTGGGGGGCGCACCTGCCATCGGAGGACTCATGCTGTCGTGGCGCTTGACCAGGGAAGGCACCATGCGGGACTTCTCCCTCGGTTACCGTAGCTACTACGAGGTCGAGAAGCCCTACACGATTCAAGCGGATGCCTACCCCGGTAACGGTGGCGACCGCACCATCTTGGAGGGCTTAGCATGATCCAACGCACCCGAGTCTCCCCGCAATTCAAGACCAAAGCCTTTGAGGAGTATGTCAATATCCCCAAAGTGGTAAGGGTTCGTAACTTTACGGAGGTTGCTGCCCACAAGTTCTCGGAAGAGATCAATGCGGCCCTGGCCACCCACCAGACCCTTATCCCGGTCGTGATCGATTCCTATGGCGGCGACGTGTACGCCCTGCTGTCCATGATCGACACCTTGAAAGCCAGCAAGGCCAGGATTGCCACCATCGTAGAGGGCAAGGCCATGTCCTGCGGGGCCATCCTCTTTAGCTGTGGGCATCAAGGGCTCCGGTTCATCGGGCCTAACGCAACCCTCATGCTCCATGACGCGGTGGGTAACGCCACTTCCGGGAAAGCCGAAGACCTGGGCCTTACCGCCAGGGAGGTGATGCGTCTCAACCGGAAGCTGTGGAACATCGTCGAGCGAAACATCGGATGTAAGCGGGGTGCCCTTTGGCAAGAAGCCCAGCTTAGGGGTAGGGCTGACTGGTACCTTACACCCCAAGAAGCCGCTAAGATCGGCCTGGCCACAGCTATTGGGGTTCCCACTTTCGAGACCCGGCTGTCTGTCGAGACCACGCTAAGCCTCTAAGGCTGCTTCAGGGTCTTCTCGACCCTCGTAGTAGTGGTGGTGGTCTCCAAGAGAAGCCTCCGCCACAATCCTACGCCAGTCCGGCCCATACGTAGCGTACATGAGTTCAGGGTCCAGAGCCGTCTCTAGGGCCCTTTCTTCTTTCCTACGCTGGCGCGCATGGGCCAGACTATCGACCCTGGACTTGGCGTCAGATAGACGGTCCTCTTTGACTGAACGCTTCGATTCACGATCTTGGGGGGGATTTTTGCCTCTGTCGTGCCGCATTCTAGCTATGTGGCACCATGGGTAAGTTAAGGGTCTTATTCTAAACGAAGGACCCCCCTTACGTAAAGGACACCATGTCTGCCGCCGACCGCGTTGCCTCCAAGTATGCCGCCAAAAACCCCGCCCTGGTTGACCTGTCCCGGATGATGGGCAGGGGCAAGACTGTCTTTGCCGCCTACCTGGCCAAGGAGACCGGGTACGAATGGGCTGCCGACGCCCGAACCGAGCGTAGCGCGACCGTGATCTTCCGGTTTGACCCCAAGCCGGAGGACAAGTACGGCCACGTTGAGGTCCGGGTCTCCCTGTCGGCCAAGGAAGAAAGCAAGTTTCACGTTGAGGTCTTGTTCTCCCAGTACAGTGGAGGTCGCTGGTACGAGACCATGACCCTGTCCCGCGAAGACTTCACCGCCTCCAAGGTCATGACCAATGTGGCCAAAGAGATCGCCCGGCGTAACTCGGGGGACAAGACCAAAGAGTTGTCCGACATTTCCAAGGCGGCATCTGATTCCGTCGTCCGCCTCGAAGCCCTGACCGAAGCGGTGGAAGACCTGTCCGCCCTGGTGGCTACTTTGAAGGCCGAAACCCTGGCTACCAACCAGAAGAAGATTCAGGCAGCGGTCGCGGTGGCCCAGGAGAAAGTCAAGTCCCTGGCCAGTTACCTGAGCCAGATCGACACCCTGGCTTACTACCTGGACGGCGAAGACTTAGAGACAGCGGGTCTGCCCTCCCCTGTAACGGAGAACCCGGTTAGAAGAACGGCCAGAAACCCACGGCACTCTCCCTGAGAGTTGCGCCAGAAGTCGCTCTTTAGCTGTCTGTCTCTCCTGTACCTCAGGAAAAGGCCATCCCCGACACTCTCAACGTAGGCCACCAGCGGAAACCATCGGTGGTAGGCACGAAGCAAGAAAACCCCACGTACCACAGCACTTGCCTTCCTGGCCAGCGTGGTACGTGGGGCTCTTGTCGTTGGTCTGGGGTCCTGTCGATAGCTGAGCATGGGGGGGCTTACACCCCTTCACCGGGCTAGTCGTTCTAGCTCCCCGTTCTCACCACAGATAGGGCAAGGATAGTCCGAGTCTTCAATAGTTTGCCCCTCCCCATCGGTATGGTCACAGGGAGGAAGGGTCAGGGTTGAGGATACCCTGAGGTGGTCTAGCTCAGCCTCTTTCTCCGCCAGTAGCGCTTTCAGAACACCCGTTTGCCGAGTCAGAGCCAACCACTTCTGATGCCGGGACCTCTGGAGCAGGGAACGCTTACCCACAGGCTTCTTCCCGGAAACCAACCCCAAAAGGGTCTGGTATTCCCAGGGACACTCCCACCAGCCGAACACCTCTGGCCACCTGGGAGGGCCAAGCTTGATGGCTTCCCCCAGGTAGTAGACCGCAACCATGGGGTCTTGGAACTTGAAGAGTTCTCGAAACGTAAGGTCACGGCCGTCGATGGTCTCTACGTGGAACCCCTCCTGGGAGATCCCAGCATCCATGAGAGGCCCCTGGGAATGGGTCTGGGGCGTGGGGTCCCTCCAACACTCTTGGATGAAGGCATCAAGAGCCCGATAGACCTCGTTTTCCGAAGCTGAGGTCATGTTTCCTCCGCTTCACGGGAAGCCCGGAGGTTCACCCACTCCAGCTTGGCAGCAAGCGTACCTGCCAGGGACTCTTCCATGGTAGAGAGGTTCAAGCAACTCTGAAGAGAGGAGAGCAGGCGCCAGGCCCCCTCTGCATCGAAAGGGTCTCGGGCTAGCTCTGTACGGAGAGATGCTTCGTAGGTCATGGTCCGAACGAGTATAGCTCGTTGTGGCCACCCTCATCGAGGATCTTCTCGATAAGAGCCTCTAGCAACTGGTCCTCTTCGTAAGACCAGGGGCCTTCTACACCCAACACCATAGCTTCATGCGCCAAAGCAGAGGCAACACGTAGGTCTAGGGGGGTCGTGGCCAACATGGCCCGGAGACGGTCGCCAATAGGTTCTGGCATACCGTAGACTACACCAGGACAACCTACGTTTCTTTGAGCTACCACCGGGAGTCGGACCCGGATTTCTCCCGTACCAAGGGAGTGCCTTACCGTTGGACTATGGCAGCTTAGAGCTACACGAGGGACTCGCACCCTCATCGGTCGCTTACGAGGCGACTGCTCTACTTTTGAGCTAGTGCAGCAAATTTTTCTTTAGCATAACGGTCTCTACGGGCCTTACGACCTCTACCTCTATTCTTCCCGGCAAACGTTGGAAGCTGGCCGTCACAATTCCGGCAAATGAGCCGTAGGTTGGTTGGGTCGTTGTTTTCAGGGTTCCCGTCAGCGTGGTCTACGACTAGGGGTACGGGGTTGCCCTGCCATTCCCTGACCATACAGATAGCACAGCACAGGTCCCGAATCTTCAGCAGGCGACGGCGACGAGCCTGGTCTGTATGTAGGTCCGCGAAGGCAACCTTGGTGTGAACTAGGCCGGCTGCAATACAACCGGGACATTGTCGGTTCAACCCGGAAGGGTTACCACAAGGGCAGATCCGAACCTTGCGCGGCTTGCAACCGTTGGTGACGGTCGCTGCACAGGAGTGATTACAGAAGTCATTGCGTCGCTTCTCATAGGGCAAAGGTTGCCGGCAACTTTCGAGCTTACAGTGAGAAGGGTTGTCCTCATAGGCTGCCTTGAACTTCGCCCAGTTAGCATCTAGGGTACGCCTTGCCTTAGCAATCCCGAGCTTTCCCGCTTCACGCCGGTTCATACCTAGCGGAGGCTATCGGAAGATTACGATTAGGTTAGCTGTGCCCCGTTCCGTGTCTTCACCCCCCAAACCCCTGGCTAAGGAGCCATTCCTTGCTGATTGGGTTGGGGAGGCTGCGAAGGAAAGTGACCACCTCCGCCTTGGACCAAGGCGAAGGGTAAGGTGTCTCCAGGTAGGTGTCATCGGCACCCCAGAAGGAGACATGGTACTTGAAGGGGGCTTCAAGCTTCACAGAGGTTCGCCTCTTACCGCCCTGGCCCCGTTGGGTCACACTTCGGTTTGGAGATACAAACCCCATGACAAGGTCACCTGGAGCCCAAGCACGGCGATCTGGGTCAGGGTCTCTCCCGCTGTAGAGCGGGGTGCTGCCCCCGGCCGAGAAGTTAGGGGCCCACCATTCTCCAGGGGCCAAGGGCCACCAGAAGGAGACCGTCCGAATGTCGCTCTCATCCTTGCTGTCCAGAAACTCATCTAGTGTCTGGTAGTCAGGGCGCTGGTGAAGGGTCATGGTGGGTCTCTACGGTGAGGGGGGATGCCCTTTACACTGATCTACCTGCATGACTTGTCGGCGCAGCCAGAGTCGCACTGGCCTTAGGGACTTATAAGACCCCCTCGTTCAACTGGAACGTTACGCCGGTTTTAAACGCATCCCGAAGGTAACTGCCAAGCCCCAGGCATTACCGTATGCCTGAATCGCTAGACCGAGACCCTTGAGAACTTTGGCCCGGGTCGAGCCCAAAGACCCATAGGCTTTGGACAGCATCGCTCCCTGGGATCGGTAAGCTTCTCGGATCTGCTCATCCACCCCATCCTCAGCGGTACCCCCGTATTCACGGCGGATATCCTCCATGATATCTGAGGTAGCACTTTGGAGGGCCCTCACGTCCTGCTCTCCCTGAGACCCCATCTGAGAGGGGGTCATCCCGCTCGCCTTGATAGCCTGGGGGCTTTAGGTGCCCTAGGGGGGAATCGAACCCCCACGGATGATATCCGGCTGGTTTTGAATCAGCTACGTCTGCCTGTTTCGTCACCAGGGCGGGACTACTTCTGACAAAGAAGTAGAGCCAGGACAAGAAAGTGGATCAGCAAAGAGGTCCCTATGGCCCCTAGCCACTTCTCTGTATCGGGGTCGTCAGGAGGCCCGCGATGCCTACTTCTCATCTGAGCAAACATGGTACCCCCGGCAGGACTCGAACCTGCATAAAATCCTCTTTAGGAAAGAGGTGCCGTATCCTTTGAGCCACGGGGGCTAAGATGCTGTCTGACTGCCGTTCAACCATCCGGTAGAACTCTTCCGGGCTGACCGTCTTCAGGTCATCGTAGGTAAGAGTCCGGGCTGAACCGAAGTCTTTGGCCGTGAGCCCCACAGAGAGGTACACCGCCTGAGGCTTGAACCACACCCGGGTCTTCCCGCTGGGCGAGGTGGCGTGGGGAATCTTCAAGGGGCCCGAAAGGGTCCAACCCTTGTCCTTGAGCAGGTCCTTGTACTCCTGATGGATCTGAGCGTAGGTCTTTGCCTTGGCGGCGTACTTGGCCACGATACGATCAACAGAGTTGGACATGCTGTTACCTACGTAGCAGACACAACAGTTTTAGTACCCCCAGAAGGAGTCGAACCTTCACAAGGCCGGGTAGAAGCCGGCTGCCCTTCCGTTGGGCGTTGGGGGCGTAGCGTTGGGTTACCCCACGCCAGAGTCTAAGATCGAAAAGTCCAGGGGCTTTTCCTCGGCAACCTCGGTCCAACCCTCTTTGACGAGGGCTGCCGCCACCAGGGCATCTGCCTCTTCACGGGTAGCCACCCGGGCCCCCAGAGGAACCCCGATGCCGCAAGGGCCTTTGACAACCTGAAAGCTGGACTTGGCGTAGGGGTCCCCCGGGGGACCCTCGAACCGCTGGTGGTAGCTGTAACCCATGAACCGGCGAGCAGCCTCGTAGTTACTGCTCTTGCAGCCGCATTCGCAATAATTGGGTTCAACCTTGATGGTACGGGTAAGGATCATGTTCCTGATTTCCTTACCCCCCTCTACGCCGCGGAGGTACCAGGTTTAGAAATTCGGTCGGGTCGCCAGGACTCGCACCTGGATTCTCCCCCTTACATGGAGGCGGTATTCTTCAGGAGAGGAATGGCGATCAACCCACCCTCTCCCTTTTCACCCACAACCCGATGGAGTGACCTAGGGGTTATGCTCCCCTCGAAGACCGTTTCACAGACGGCCGGCTTCACTAGCTGCCTCAGGCCACAGTCGATCCGGTAGGTAACGCTCCTACGTCTCCTGCTTATCAGACAGGCGCCCTGACTTTTGGACGACGGATCGGAAGTTTTACGTATCTCTTTCGGGCGGCCAAACCCGTAACCCGATATTTCTCCGGAGACCTCTAGATCCGGACTTGCTCTTGTTTCGAGAGTGCCATCTCTATAGCCTAAGTCCAAGAGTAGTGGTCGGTATGCAGGGCCCACACCCGGATTTGCACCGGGATCACGGACTTACAAGATCCGGAGTCTGCTGTTGACGTATGCGGGCAAGGTTCCCGAGGCAGGGTGACCGGACGGCCTACGGCCAGTACCCCTTACCTCAGGATAGGCTTCACCATTGAAGCCTTGTAGTCACGGAGGGAGTTGAACCCACACTATCTAGATCCTAAGTCTAGCGCCTCTGCCAGTTGGGCTACGTGACCATGGTGACCCATCGGGGAATCGAACCCGCGATCCTCTGGGTGAAAACCAGAGATTCTGAACCACTGAACTAATGGGCCTTGGTGCTCCCTGGGGGAATCGAACCCCCCTTAACAGATCGAGAATCTGCGGTCCTGACCGATAGACGAAGGGAGCAAACTAAGTAGGTCCGGAGAGACTCGAACTCTCACCTAACCGGGTAAAAGCCGGTTGTGCTAACCGTTAACACCACGAACCCATGCTTGGCTACACCAAGACAGTCAGGGTGAGAGGAATCGAACCTCCTATCCCCTTTCGGGGTCTTGCTCCCGAAGCAAGCGCCTTCCCAATAGGCTACACCCTGATGACGACCCCTAGGGGCCAGAGCACAAGAAGGGAGTTGAACCCTTTAACCGCGATTTTGCAGACCGCGTTGCCAACCGTGACACCTGCGCATGATCGCTCCGGCTATGATGCACTTCACCACCGGGTCACCCCTTACCCACCATCGAATCGAACGAGGGCCTTCCCCATCTTCAGGGTAGGTCTGCACCAGCAGTAGTAAAGGAACCCGGAGCCGTCTCCTAACGGCCGCCTTCCGGAACTGAGCATCAGCACCTTGTACTTCGGCGCTGGCACTTTGGGCAGGGGGTTGGCCGCGAGCCAACATCCATATTCGGTGGCCTACCGAAGCGCTCTACACTTGAGCTACCCCCACATGGTTTCCCGGGGAGGTATTGAACCTCCCGCTCAAAGCCTGTGGCACAGGCCCCGAGTGACACTCTCTGTCCCGGGTAGAGCGTGGGGCTGGTAACGAACCAGCATCTCCCAGACAGAGGCCGGGATTCTTCAATTGAATTACCCCCGCAAGAAGACCCCCCTGTATGCGCTGTCAGCGGGTAAGCACTGACTGAAGCGAGGTGGGTTTGTTTTGCCCCTCAGGGAGGAATCGAACCTCCTATCTTGGTAGGTTAGGGTGTATGCTATCTGAGGTTCCGGCCGAAACCCGACCCTGTAGGTATACTCCACTTTCAGCCTACCGAATGGCTTATGGTGGCAACAGGGAGCACACATCCTTGGTCTACCAATCAGACCCCATAGTCTCCGAGGGAGAGAGAGAGCAAGTAGAGGGGATCGAACCCTCCTAGCCACGTTGGGAACGTGGTGCCTAACCAATCGGCCATACCTGCATGGTGCGGGGAGGTGGGTACGAACCACCGTAGTTCGGGCTTTAGGCCCTATGCTCTGCATTTGAGCTATCCCCACATTGGGGTGGTTTTCCAGGTCTAGAACCCGTTTGCAGGAACGCTGTACCACCAACCCGTAGGTGACCACTTCCCCAGCAAGAGGTTGCGTCTACCGGCCCTGCTACGTACCGACACCCTATCTTCCAAGGCACCAGTACAGAGCGAATGAGGGGAATCGAACCCCACGCATCTTCCATGGCAAGGAAGCGCTGGCTACCAACCAGGCACTCGCAGGTCGCTGAAACTATGCTCCTGTTACACCACCTACCACTCTCTCTCGAAGGAATCGAACCTTCTATGGCCCCCGGGTAGGGGGAGCCACACAGACCATGTGATAACAGTGACAGGGTTGGCCATGACACCAACTCGGTTTCCAGCTAAACGACCAAGAAGGGGTACCTCCGACTCAGTCGTTCTGAGCGATCACCGGGACTCGAACCCGGATTAGAAGGTTGGAAACCTACCGTCCTACCATTGGACGATGATCGCAAGCTAGACCCCAGGTCTAGGGTCTAACGCTCGTACTCTGCCTTGCGCTTTTGAACCTTCTTACCGCAAGGGCACTCCACCGTGATGTAATTCGTAGTGGAGACGCCCGATAAGTGGCTTGTGGAGACGTTGAGAATTGCACTCAAGTCCAGAAACTCTCTCTCCGGCTCTCTTTGTCTACAGGCTTTCTCTGCTTGGTTACCCGCAGAGGGGGCTGCCTCGGATTTCGCCGGGCCATGGCTGAACTAATCTTTCCCCCAGGGTTCGTTACAGCCTCTATCCCTGGTAGGGCATCCCCTGGTTTGGTTACATGGCAAGGAGTACCTGGGGCCTCTATCCTTGTCCATCCCTAAAGCCGCGAGGCTTAGAGCTTCAACGTTGTCGTTGGCGGTTGTGTTTCCTTGATTGTTCAAGGCGGGTCAAGGTCCGCCTGCCTGCAAGCTGGGCTTCAAGTCCCTGTCGAAACTAGGTCGCCCCCATGCACCAACCCTGGGGAGGGTCAGTCAGTACCCAAGGAGAGAATCGAACTCTCTAAGTCCGGGTCAGAGCCGGATGCCTATGCCAATTGGCTTCTCAGGTTCAGAAAGAGAGCAGGGTCTCAGCCCAGCGCTAGGCCCCGACCCCCAAGCATACCTCCCACTGACCCGCATCCGGTTCTAAGGCCGGAACCTTGTAGGGCCAAGGGTACCCCGCTTACTAGGCGTGGGAGAGGAATCGAACCCCATGCTTGTTGCTCTCTTAGTACCCACCCTCGGTTATGCTCCGAGCAAATACTGCTTGTAAGGCAGTCGCCGTCACTAGCTGGACTCGGCGGGCATGATAACCCTGCCCGAGTCTTGAGACAGGGGCCAGGGAAGAAGTGGTAGGGATAGAGGGAATCGAACCCCCATTCACTGATTCAAAGTCAGGCGTCTTACCACTAGACGATACCCCAACAGCTAACCCCGCAGGTATTGAACCTGCCTTGCTTAGCTCAGCAGGAACCTCAGCCCCGGATTAGAGGGGTTCGGTTTGAAGTCAGCATCACTTTAGCCCCTGACAGCCGAGTCATAGACCGAATATCAGGGACTTAGGCGTTTATTATCACTGATTATCAACAACTCCCCGGTTTATAGGGGCTGATAACACAGCGACTCTGGAGGGCCCTTAGGGAATCGAACCCTATCCTCGCTGCTTAACAGGCAGCCGCTCAACCATTGAGCTTAGGACCCGAAGTCTGCGAGGTAGGTTGGCCACGGTTCCCTTTCGGGAGTCTCTGTCTTGGATGGATAGAAGTAACCGTTGCCGTATGACTACACAGACAGCGCCCGGGGATGGATTTACACCACCAACCCCCATTTAACTGGTGCTCTCGTAGTTGAGCTACCCGGGCAGAAGGTACAAGATAGTGACCATCTAGGATGGCCGGTGGCAGGGGCTTTTTCACCATAAGAAGTCCCCCTGCCGAATGACTGTGTACCTGGCCCCCCTAGTCGGAATTGAACCGGCCTCGTCCCTTAGACAGAGGGATCGCCTCACCAGATGCGTATAAGGGGGTATGTGTCTTTGGGTGTATTGTTGCTGGTGACCCCCACTTTTACATGGAGGCAGCGGCGTCTGCCCCCACGACGGGGGTTGCCTTCATTTACACCAGCAGCCCCATCCAGTCCATCTCAAATCAAGAAGGCATGGAAAAGGGTTCCACTCTGCGGAAGAAGGAGGAGTCGAACCTCATCCCCGAAGGGACAGATCGGGTAGCAACCGATTGGCCCGCCGCCGAGCCCTCATCTTCCAAGCACCTCTACACCCGACAGGTAAAAGCTGCCGGACCTTGAGGGAGCCAAGGTTTACTTTTGCCGGGACCACCTCTTCCGAGGCTGGTGGCCCGCCTTTGGGCCTTTGCTTCCCATCGCGGAACAAGGAGGAATCGAACCCCTCACCCTCTCAGGTGCTCTGGTTTTCAAGGCCAGCGGCCCGCCTTTGGGCCATCATGCTCCATGACCCACCCTGACCTCCCCGCTTGACCTATCAGAGTCAATGAAGAGGCTGCCGTTACCCGGTATGGTGTTAGCTCCCGGGGGGTGGTGGGGCTTGATCACAGCCAAGGTCTATAGCCCCCGTCTGTAACCCGTAGCACTTCTAGTAGGAATCGAACCTACAATTCAACCTTCGGAGGGTTGCGTGAATCCGTTTCACTATAGAAGCATAGAGCAGTACCCCTGGTAGGAATCGAACCTACATAAACCAGTTTCGTAGACTGGCGCTCATCCATTGAGACCACAGGGGCATGGTCAGGATGGCCGGGATCGAACCGGCTAACTCTTGCGCCCAAGGCAAGCGCCCTACCCTAGGGCTGCATCCTGATTCTCTATCGCGGATAACGGAGGACTTGAACCCCTATCCCTTTCAGGACTGTGCCCGCTTCCAACGGGACCCCGCGCCTTGCGGGTTCATTATCCAATCGTGCTGAGAGGGGGACTCGAACCCCCACGACCTCTTTAGGGTCACTAGCACCTCAAGCTAGCGCGTCTGCCATTCCGTCATCTCAGCATGTTGGGGGGTTCCCTGCGGTCTGGCCCCCCGCCAGCTATCGTATCCCGGTCTCGCCACCGGAACCCGCAGTCAGTGCTCAGAGAGGGAGTCGAACCCTCAACCTACCGCTTTTGAAACGGTCGCCTCTGCCAGTTGGGCTATCTGAGCATACTTCAGGGGATTCACCGCAACCTGGTCCCCCAACAGGTATCGAGATCCGCTTTGACGGGCGGAACCTACGGCTAGTCGGAACAGAGGGGATCGAACCCTCCTAAACTTGTCTGTCAAACAAGTGCCCTCACCAGAGGACGATGTTCCGAGTTGGAGAGCCCTTCTAACCGGGGTGGCAGAGAAGGTGTCGCCTGACAGAGGATCTACCCACCTGTTCTGGTAGCTGAGGTAGGAATCGAACCACACTTCCTTGTGCGTATGAAGCACAGGCCCGGTCCACCGGGTCTCAGCCATGAAAGCTACCTTGTGCTCAGGGGGGGACTCGAACCCCCACGGTCTCTAAGGACCCCTAGCTTCTGAGGCTAGTGCGTCTGCCATTCCGCCACCTGAGCAAGGCCATGTGTTCAAGCACGAGAGGAGCTAAGGGCTTTGGGGCCTCTCTTCCCTACTTACCCCTAGAACACATGGTCAGGGTGGCAGGAATCGAACCTGCTGTGTCCTTACGGACTCCAGACCCCCAGCCTGGCGCCTTCCCAATAGGCTACACCCTGTTACTGCCGCCTAGGTTTAGAGAGGGGGGCGGCGCCCTCTTTGTCGGGCCGGTGGGAGTCGGACCCACTTTTTACTGGTTAAGAGCCAGGTGCCTCACCGTTAGGCTACGACCCGAGAGTATACTTGAACTTGTAGTGGCCCGCCTGCCTAGCCTATGTTTAGACTTGTTGAAGTCTGTCAATAGCTTTTCTAGCTTACACAGGGAACAGGTCTTCATGATTAGGCCAGTGAGGTAGGGACGCGGACGGTGGTTTTTCGTTAGTAGTGAAGTAACCGTCCACTATGACTACACCAGCCTAGCACGCGAGGGGGGGAATCGAACCCTTAGCTTTCGCCCTTGAGCGGTTTTGGAGACCGCTTAGCCACCTTGGCTCCTCCGTATATCGCGGGAGTGGGAATTGAACCTCACCTGGCCTTTCGGCATGAGGGTATGAGCCTCACAAGCATCCGTTGCTACATCCCCGCAGTACCACCCCTCGGTTACGCTCCGAGCCATCCTGCTCTTCAGGCAGGCGCTTCCACTAGGTTAGCTTGGGTGGCGGACACCCTGACTGTTCACCCAACGTCAATGGCCAGGCGTAGCGCCCTACCTCGGTTGAGATCATCTTCCCTGGTTGGCCAGCATACAGGTTGTTGCATTCCCTGCATACTCCCTACTTCGGAGGGCCGTCAAGATAAGGCCCTATCTCATCTGGGATCAGGATTTGTTACCCTTACTAGGGGGCTTAGATCGTCGGACTCTCTCCCGACTAGCTGCTAGTAAAGCAGCGCTGGCTCCGAGGGTAGGAATCGAACCTACAATGACGCCGGTAACAGCGGCGCTGCCCTGCCAGATGACTACCTCGGAATGGGAGAGTGACTCTTCGTAGTCACTCCCTCAGTGGAGTTACCCGGACTCGAACCGGGATACCAAGCTTGCAAGGCTTGTGTCCTGCCATTGGACGATAACCCCATACTTTGTGCCGGGAGCAGGATTTGAACCTGCGACCTCAAGGGTATGAACCTTGCGAGCTACCAGTCTGCTCCATCCCGGTACGCTGGGCCCCAGGATCAACCCGGGACCTTCTCTCTTACACCAGCTTGGCCTTCGCCCCTGCCTCTTCAAGCTTTTTCAGCCACCCCTCAGCTTCCGCTTGGGGTCAGGCGTCCTGCCGTTGGACGATATCCCCAAACCTCTGTGTGTTCCGAACACAGCCCGGGTAGTTTTATACCCGGGCCAGTGAGGTGCTGGCCCTCAACACAGAGAAAGTTGTAAGTCACGGGGGGACTCGAACCCTATCCAAGGGATTGAAGCGCGCTATCCCTGGCCTGACCCGGGTATCACCCCAGGTCTATCTCCTGATTCCATGACCTGTGCGGCGAGTGGGGATCGAACCCACCGTGGCGTGGCCAGCGGTTTTACAGACCGCCTGTACCTCCAGGTACTTCCGCCGCAGAAACGTAGATTGTCAGAGTGCAACGCCCCTCTCTCGGGGCAGGGTCGAGATCCGTTTCTCTTCCCTCGTGGTTAGAGTGACGGGGACCGCCGCTCTCTCCTGACTGGACTATACACCTTTCATAAAAGGATGAGCGCAGAATCGTCATACCCTGTGATCTTTTGAGAGGTCAGGTCCTACCTCTGCACACTAGCCAGGCTCTCCCCAGGTCTTCTCCAGCCCTCAAAAGAGCCGTTCCTGCGGTTGAAAGGTGGGCAGCCAAGATCACTCGGCCCCTACCCTGATCGCGATCACTGTCCTCTTTGATGTTCTGGCCCAAGAGGTAGAGGAACCTGGTCAAGGCATCATACCGGAGATGGCTCAAGTCGCGGGCTAGCTTCTCCAGACCACCCGGATAGTCAACATCATCAGGGTGGGTACTTTCTGACCCTCTACTCTGGGGTTTCGGCAAGGGCATGGGGATTTCATAGCACAAAAAGGAAAGAGCCCGGACTAACCTCCGGGCTCTTTCAAGGAAGGGAAGAAAAGGGAGGGGGTCTAGTTTTACCCACCCTGAGCTTCGTTAGCGTCGATACCATCGAAGAGGGAGGTCATCTGGTCAGCGTACTGGAGGATACCCTCACCCCACCCGCCAAGGATAGCGGTACGGTAGAAGGTGTCGGGTAGGAGTGTGTCTCCGTACCCGGCGACCTGGCAAAGGATCACGTTGACCTTGGGGTTGACGGTCTCCCGGTAAACCGAGACCATCTTGGCGACGTCCATGTGGGCGCCGGACCAGATGAAGTCTTTGTAGCCCTGCCCGGTACCGTACAAGCCGCCGTGGCCAGCCTGCATGTCCGAGTAGACAAAGACGTTATCCCAATGCTCCTTGTCCCGGATGGCCTTGGTCCAGAACAAGGCCACGCCGTGTTCCGTACCCCCACCGATGGTGTGCTGCTGGCTGTTGGCTGCTGCCAACTGCTTCAGGATGGAGCCATCCTTCTTGACCGGGAACTCCTTGAGGGTGTCCCCGAAGAGGCCGACATGGCCCTCATCCGAGGCAAGGGCCGTGATGATAGCCGAGAGGTTGGCGATCTCTGCGGCTGTGACGGACCCCATGGAAGAGGTCACAGCGCCCCAGGCAGAACCCGAGTTATCGCAGAGGGACATGCTCTTGCCCTTGAAGTGGGGGACCATCCCCAGGGACTCCTTCAAGCACTCATCCAAGGCAGCAGCCACCTTGTCAGCGTGAGGCTGCCCATGGCAAGCCCGGTAGGCTGAGTAGTACCGGAAGGGTAGCTGCTTACCCCCCTGGGCGGTCTTCACCAGCTTTTCAAGGAACAGGTCGGGGGCAACCCCGTTCGAGAGAAGGTTCCTCAGGTTCCGCAGAAGGGCCATGTGACCCATCAACGGAACAGCCTGAGCCCAGGTCTCCTTGCTGGAGCCCTTCTTGGAGATCAGAGCTTCCCAGGTGTCTTCCTCGGAAAGGGTGACCTCCCCCTTGACCAGCTTACCCAAAACAGGGTTTCCCTTGGGGTGACACACATTCACCACGCTGACCAACGGAGCCTTCTTCTCGGCGTTCCGGTACTTGGCCACCTGGTACTCCGTCAGAGTCCCCAGGTACTTGGCCCAAGCCCCCTTGAGGGCGTTGGGATACTTGGCCCGCCCGAAGCGAGCATCGAAGTATGCCTTCTGGACAGCAGGCTCATCGGCCCTCGCCATGATGTGCGGGGCGTACTTCGCCAGAAGACCCGGGGTCTCCCGGACCTTGGGATGCCGGCTCGCCCTCACCATGATGACCTGGGGGGTCTTCCGGATGTGGTCCTGGTGCCGCAGACGAACCGCAAGCTGGAGAGTCCCTTCTGGGTCCTCATCAAGGGCCCGGTCGATGGCTGCCTCCATCTGCTCAGCCACCGTACCCGTTGAGGACTTGACCAACAGACCTCCCAGCGTCTTGTTGATCTTGGTCTGCTGGTCACTCGAAAGGCGAATGACCCTGGACACCCCAGAGTCCTTCTTCGGCTTACCGTCCCCCGAGACGTAGTAGGCCGGCTCCCCAAAGAAACTGGAGGCTGCCATGATCTGAAGCTGAGTCACGGCACTACGGAGCTTGTAGCTAACACCCCCCATGAAGTTGGTGTGAGCGCCCTGCGGAATCTTCTGATCGGACATGATTGACTGCCTTTCCGTTGTGAACGGTTGGGAGGTAAAGGTCGCAGACCGAGGACTCGAACCTCGTCCTTCGGGTTTCCGTAGGAAGTATCCCTGACTATTGACCTCCCCTTGCGGGGGGATAGAGGCGCCAAGGTGCTTTTTTGTCCCGATGTGCTGCCACTAACACTTGTCTGCGAAACGGTTGCAGGGGACGGAATCGAACCGTCTCTTCGTCATGGCTTCGATGTTATACGTATCAGACTCTCTGACACACTCTTTGAAGTTTGTCTACGTGGAGGGGGCCCTGGGTTTAACCAGTTGCCGTCCCTTACACCGGGAGGGGGGCGAGGGGTCCCCAGGTTGATCGTCCGGGTCGTGGTGGTGTCGATGCTGGCGTTGTCCAGGATAGGGGTGAGACCCTTCTGAAAGCCAAGCTCCAGGACACTCTGGATCTGGCGCATGGCTGGGGTGGCATCCAAAGCGATCTCAGATTCCTTGTAATAGTCGTACCACGGGAAACCCATGGGGGTATAGTCGGAAGGCCCGAAGGGGGTGGTCGGGGGGTTCTCTCCCGTGATCGCCCGCCAGACGAAGGCATTGGCCAAGTGAATGAAGATACGCTGCCCTGCCTCGATATCCCAAGCCTCCAGGCCATGCTTGTCGTCGTAGATTTCCTGGGTCATCTCGCCCCCAGCCCCCATCCCCATGGAAGCCGATGCGGAGAAGGTCACCCCCCCGGCAGAGGCCATGGAACACACTTCCAGGGATTGCGTATAGGCTTCCATGGATACCAGGGACCGGCTCTCCCGCAGGGGCGGCCGGACAGGGAAGTTCTTCTCGAAGAAGTCCCGCTTCATGGGGAAAACCTCGATCTGGAGACCCCCCACTTCTTCCTTGCCCGTGATCTGGCTCTCGACCGTGAGACCCTGGCCCATCTGAACTGCCACGAACTGCCGGATCTTGCCCTTCTCGACACAGAAGCCATCAAGCCAAGGCTGGGGCGGGCTCACCATGTAGTCCTTCTCTTTGAGACCCGGGCTGTAGGGGTCTCCGGTGACCGCAGAGACCTTGCCAGCGGTCACCTTGACCGCAAAGGGGATCTGTCCCCGCTGAGGGTCTGAAGCGGCTGAGAAGGACATCCACATGGCTTCGGACTGGTACATGGGGACCATGACCCCGCCCTTCTCAATCCACTCGACCGGAACCCGGGTCTTGTACTCATCGATCTCCCGGACAGGGAAACCACCCTTGGACGGGGGGAGACCGTAAGTCTCCCCGTCATCGGGGATGCGAAGGGTCCGGTGAAAGTCCACCGAGAAGACCGCGTGGGGGTGGGTTGAGGTGAAGTCAAACGACAGGAGGCGCTGGTTCTTGACGCTGATCGGCATGGCCTACCCCTACACCAGGGCCGCCACCTTTGCCTCCAAGACTTTGATCAACTTCGTCAGGTGCTCGACTTCGTAAGCCACCCCTTCCGGATGGTACTTCTTGTAGCAAGAGAGGGAGCAGAACCACTCCTTATCCTGCTCCGGGTCCTTCTCTTCCCCCAGCACCCACCCTGCCTCCCGGAGACTCGGCGGCGAGGGATGGGATGAGACCTTGTGGGTCGAGCCACACCGACAGGTCGTGGTTGTCGAGAGGTCTGAGAAAGAGCCCACGTAGGTATCCCCCTCAAGGTCCCGGCCCCACAGGGTAACATGCTGATCATTCTTGCCAGCCACTTCTCGGTTCATAGGGCACTTCTACACCAGGCCCTTTTGCATGGCGATCACCGAAGAAGCCCAGAAGTATCTGAAGGACGTGTCCGAGGCTTGTCGGTCCAAGACGGCTGCCGTCTCACCCACCTTCATCTCCAAGGTGTACGGCGGTGGTAGCCAGTGGGACAGGTTTATCGAAGGGTGGGCCCCTCGCATCTACAGCTTCGTACAGCAAACCCTGGGCCCCTACGGTACGGAACCCTACTTCACCATCAACCCCATGGCTGCCGGGATGCACATGAGCGGGGCTACAGCTTCCTTTGACCTGGGGACCGGACAGATCACGCTCTGCCCATCAACGGAGGGTAACGCGGGACGTATCCTGGAGAAGCTTACCCACGAGATGACCCACGGTGCCGTTGCCCTCTTCCCGCAGACAGATCCGTTCTACGATGAGGGCTGGATTGACTACAGCGTATGGTGCATGGCCCACGCCCCCTTCTGGGGACAGCATCAAGAAGCGATGCTGAGGGAAGCCGCCTACAACATCGCTTGCCGGAGGGAGAGGGCGTACCAGGGGCTATCGGACTATGACCGGAAGCGCTGGGCCGGTGGGGTCTACGCCTCCATGGTCCATGGGCCCATGATCCTGGCTCGACTCCGTATGCGTAAGGCCGAAGGTAACTTTACGTGGTAACGGGGTAGCCTCCCCCATGGCGACCACCGATAAGCTTTGGACCCTCTACATCGTCGTTAACTGCGAGGGGCTCCTTTACGTGGGCATCACCGTTGACGTGCCCAGAAGGATGAACCAGCACAATAGCGGGAAAGGGGCCAGGTTTACCCGGGGGAGAGGTCCCTGGTTCATCGCCTACCTTGAAGCCCTGACCACGGATGTTCGCCATGCCCTTCGTAGGGAACGGGCCGTCAAGAGGCTGCACCGCCCCCATAAACTTGCCCTCGCCCACGGGTTCCTGGGGCCTACTGCCCTGAAGTAGGTAGGGGGGCTACCTGGATAACCTGTCTGTGAAGCATCCCCTCTCAGGGAGACTTCATGGGGAGTGGGGGGAGTGGTACGTACCCGGTATGTTTGGACCTTGCCAAAGAGCTTGCTGCCAAGCTTGAAGCAAAAGGCTCCCCCTTGTCCCCCCAAGCCAGGCACTTCGAGGTAGTCTTCTTGGCCTGGCTTGGGGCTAAGCCCGCGGACTCCGCCCAAGTCATGATCCGGTTCATGGCTTTTGTCCGCGAAGCCCAGGAAGAACTCAGCCGGGCTAGTTGAGGTCCCGAGGGGACCGGTACCGTGGAGCCCGGAGAAGAGCCAGGTCTTCCAAGCACGCTATCGTGAAGGCCAACTCGTTACCCAGGTCCGGGCGAGTAGCTTCAAGGTAAACGCGGCGGATCTTGAGGGCCAGGATGAGCCTTTGGAGGCTCAAGGTCCCTTCGGTCTCGACCTCCGGGTAAGCCTTGCTAGCTGACCAGTCATGGAACCGGGCCCCTACCTTATCAGGTAGGACTTCCATGAGGGGGTGCGCCAGGCAGTTATGAACCACCGACCAGAACTTCTCTCGGAAGGTCATGGTTCCCTCAGACCCAAGACCAGGTCTTGCCAGAGAATATCATCCGGTGAGTCCAGCGCAATCCTTCGCTTGACCCAAGCCACAAATCTTGGCTTCTTCAGGTAGTCCGGCACGGACTGACGCCCCTTGGCCGTCCTCATGAAGAACAACTCCCGGAGATACTTCCTGGCCTCCACTCCCATGCAGTCTATGGGCACTTTGAAGTCACGGGATAGTTCTACCCCCTCCTCAACACGGTAAGCCGTGTAGCCCACCATCCGTTTGATAGGGTCGTCAGAGACCACCACATCCCAGCCATCTTTCACGTAGGGCTCAAGAGCCAGGAACAGGTGAAGCAGAGACTCGCTCTGGGTAGCCTCTGCCAGGATGGTCTTGGCTTCTACCTTGGGGGTCTCGGTCACAGGGGGGAGGGGTTGCTCGGTCATGGGTCGTTTACTCCACGTCAAAGAGAGCCGCGTAACCCTCTTTAGCTGTTGATACCGTTCTAGTTTCTTGCTCAACCGGGGCCAATCTCGATCTCGCTTCCTCTGCATAGCTAGCCTCACGTTCGATACCCACAGCAGAGAACCCCTCTTGAAGGGCTGCTACCAAGGTTGATCCCGTCCCCGCAAAGGGGTCCAGGACTACACCGCCCGGGGGCGTTACTAGCCGGATCAACCATGCCATCAACGCCAATGACTTGGGCGTGGGGTGGGTTGTTTTTGACCCGTCTGGCAAAAGCTTCTCAGCCGGAGGGGCTTTCCCCGTGTAAAGGAAAGGCTCTTGGAAGTTGGGGAAGAACCTGGAGGCACCTCCGGTGTCCCCCCTGGACACTCTTGTCATAGGCAAACCAGGAAGCCAAGAGGAAGTGGTTGGTTCTGTGCTCAAGTTCAGGTCTACAGTGCTTTTGGAGATTCCACTCTGGGTATCCACAGCAGCTACAGGGCAACCCTCTTCGCATTGGTAGACAGCCACATCCTCTTCCCCGTTGGCATCTCCGGTCTGAACCTGGGTATACGGATGACCTGCCCCTTCCCCAAAGGGCTTCATGCCATCCTCGAACCGGTTGATCACAGGGGCAGGGGCTTTCACGGTGCCTACCCTCTTGCACCCCCTCAAGGAAGAGGGTTCAAACCAGGGACGCCATCCGTGGGGGATAGCCCCAAGAGGGACCTCAAGGCTATGTTTTCGGCACGTAGTCGGCAAACCTCTATCTCGATCAAACGATGCTTCTGAGAGTGAGATTTGCGGTCGTCCACCATCAGATTCTCCGGCCTGTTGTCGGATTTGACACCATTGAGGTGGTGAACTATCTCCGAACGAAGAAGGGGGCGACCCAAGAACACCGCCAGCACCAAACGGTGCTCCAACAGATATCTGTTTTTCCCCCTCCCCAACATAGGAGCCACCAACATCTGCACCGATTGGGGGTAGGTTCTGGGATCTACGTGGATGTAGCCCGCTGAATCGGTCATCCTCCCGCCCCTCCATTGGGAAGACTTTTCCATGGTCTGAGCCCCAAGGTGACCCCGCGACATCTTCTCCCGAGACACTGCTGTATGTGGAATACCCAGGCGCTTGCCTGAAATGTTGGCCCTGGCGTGGCAAGCATGGCTGCAATACTTCCGACGCCCAGAACGTACCCAAGCAGGAGTCACCTCGAAAGTATTGCTGCACTGCTGGCAAGGTATCAGGACCCACTCCTTCTTGCGGATGGCTTTGCGGGAAGCTCCCACACACGTCGTACTGCAAAACGTTCGCTGTGCAAGGGTGGAGGGTATGCCCCAGATCAACGCTCCGCACTGCCGACAAGGTTTCGACAATGCCGTAGTAGGCAAGGATCGCTTGGGAGACTTGTTCTGGGAGGTCATCTGCCAGGCGATAGACTACAAACTGAGTATGGCTGAACAGCGTGTTGGGGGGCCATCTCCCCTTGAGAGCCCCTTCCACGTCAGGGTTGAACTCCGAAGAGTTTTTCCAACCCCGAGAGGGTGAGTTGTGTAGCTTGCCAAAGGCTTCGATGTTGGCTCTTACCTCTTCCTCGAACCCTGGGCCCCCCTTCACCCGAGAGGCATCTATGTTCAGGCCCCCTGTCCCGTGAGCCATGACGTTGGCAGCGATGGTCTTCTCGGAAAGAGGCTTCCGTACCAAAATCCAATGCTCGTTGGACGGCTTCAACGCGGTCCCCCAACCTTGCCATGTCTCGGCCTCTTCCGGACTCACCTTGGCAACGGCCTTCCGGATATTCTGGCTCTTGGGGAAGCCAGACCCAAACAGATGGGTCACCACGTCTCTCACCTCAAAGCCTGCATCCTCCAAAGCAGTAGCCGTCCAATGACTTGTCCGAGGGAGAGCCCAGACCAGACCATGAGCCCCTGGCTTCAGGATACGGAGGCACTCTGCGAAGGTCTCCGTCATGGCAGAGATAAAGTTAGCCCGGGGCCCCTGGTCCCCTTTGCCACGGAAGTCATCCCATCCCGAGTTTCGAGAAGCCATGAAAGCCACTCCAGCGGGAGGATCAGTGACCATGGAATCCATGGACTCGGCATCCAAGGTAGGAAGAACCTCTCGATTGTCTCCCTGGATAAGGCGGTAGGTGGGGGCTGGCATCAAACCGCCAGTCTAGCTCACCTACATGGTGGTTGCTAGAGCGAGGACCTGACCGACCTCTGCGGTTCCACAGTGCCACTGAAAGGACCCCGTTCCGGGATACTGGCCTTGCGGGTAGGGACCTTGGGGACAATGAAAGGTGAGGAACGAGCCTTCTCCGCAAAGTTGCCCCCACACAAGGTCAGGTACCACGCCGAGAAGTTCAGGTCGTGCGAACGGCCAGGGTCCAGGACATAGTTCTTGGAGCTAAACGGGGAATGGGCCGTCTCGTGGACGAGGATGCACGACATACCCTCCGGTAGCAATTCCAAGAAGTCCCCGACAAGGGACTGGACCATGCACTCCAGGCCCACGGCGTTGTAGAGGATCAAGTCATTTTCATAGGGGCGGTCGTCAAGGTACTGCCAGGAATACCTGCAAGCCCCTTGCACCAAAGCAGCTTCGGGCGCCGGAAGGGTCGAGTTGAGGTGAGCCCCCACGTACCGAAGCTGTTCTTCAACGCTTGCGCTCCCCCAGGACACGGTGATTGCTTGGACCGATGCGTGGGTCACAGCAGACCTCAAACCAGAGGGCGGGGTCACCAGGGACAACGTGTAGCGGCGAGGTACAGGGCCGCGAGGTACAGGGCCTTCGTCTGTGTCCTGGGTATCCCGGGGGTTCATCTTCAAGTCTACCGAGATTTCAAGATGATCCACCCCGTAGTAGGCCAGGGCCTTCTTGTACTTGGACTCGCGCATACCCTGGGGTACACCGAAGGTAGCCCCCGGCCTAACCCGATCTTCCCGTAAGCCCTTCCCTGGGGGGTCACTGTATACATGGGCTCATAGCTATGGAGAGTCTTGGAGCCCCCATCCCAACGACCAAACGACTTCGGGGCATGGGTCAGAACGTTCTGTGTGTGGTGGGTCAGGTCCGTCATCTTGATGTAACCGGCATCCTTCAAAGCCCGAAACGTCCTGGGGTCCGCCTTTACCTGGGTAGCCTCGTAGATGTGGTACCTGTAGGTCTCCAGGGGAAGACCCTTCAAGGCCAAGCCCTTCGCTGACTCCTCACCCCAACGGGACCGCTCCTTTTCAACAGCCTGATCAAAGATACGAACCATCTCGGCCAGGACACGGTGCTGTTGGGGGGAAATCTTGGCGGACATACTTCTACTCTACGCATCGAAAACAGGGTTTTAGGCAGAGAAGTCGCTGAGCGCGTACTTCTGCTGAGCCCGGAGAAGACCCGCGATAGCCACGTCCAGGGCGATGACCGTCTGAGGGTCATCCTTGGCCAGCCTCCCCTTGTTAGACTCGTGGATAACCCTGGAGAACCTCTTGAGGTTCTGTACAAGCTTCTCCAACCCGACCATGCGATCCCACCCAAAGTCCTCACAAGACTCTTCGTCAAGGGGGTCCCTGGCACCTGAGGACAAGGCCCCTAGCTGAGAGGGTATGGCCCGGATCTCGGGGGAAGAGGACACCGTCCACCCGGACTTCGTTAGCTCCTGGTAAACCCTGGCAAGGTCTTCCAAGTGCTTCAACGTATCCGCAGCGAAAACCCGGGTAGCTTCAAGGGTTGCCAAACTCGACATGGGAACCCTTCTACGTAGCTCTACGGGGCTTTTTCACAGCAATCTTGGCTTCGATGGAGGCGGCTACTTCCTTCAGGGCAACCTGGACCCGGGCGATATCCTTATCGTCAAGGTCCCTGTAAAGCCACTCTGAGCCGTTATCGACCTCTGCCTTGAGGGAAGAGGCCACCACCTGCCAAACGTAACGCTTGGCTTCTGCCTTTGTCATGGATCGGTCAGGAAGGGCAACTGGTTGGCCATGTGCTCCTCTAGCTCTGCGGCCCCTTCCTTGTCCTCTGCGGCCAGCCTGGCTTTCGCCTCGGAAGCCGCCTTGGTCAAGTTGGTTTCGGCTGCAACCCGGCTCTCGTTTCCGCAAACCTGGTCCACAGCAACACCCTTGGGCCGACCCACCATGATTTTTTCCACGTTACCTACTCCTGCGATGTTCCTGTGATAGTGGTAACCATCTTCGCTGGGGATGATAGGCTTGTTCAAGACTTTTTGTGCGTCTTTAGCGCACACCTTGGGGCTACCTGAGGTGATGTGCTCCATGGCATGACTCACCTCGGCGTAGTAGCCCGGCTGGTGGTAGGCTGAACGCTTGTAGCTCTTGATGACACCCTTGCCCTCCGCGGAACCGTCTGTCCCGGTAGCAACCCCCTTGAGACCATACGGTGTCGTCTTGTAAGCCGCAAAGGCAATAGGGGTCCCGCCGTCGCCCAGGAACACCGTCCAGGTATCCTGATCCGCCAACAGCGCTTCCATGTTGGCCAGGTTGTACCCGATACTCTTGTAGGAGATCAGGTACATCTCCCACACAGCTTGGGCGTAAGGTAGACGACCAGATCCACTCACCTGCACCTTGGACGCCGCCTTACGCAACCGCCACCGGGCCACTACATTGGTTGGGCTCATACTGCCTCTTTTGCCTTGTAAGCCCTGGCAACACGCAACGACGCAAAGAGGGCCATCTGGCTTTCGTCCGGGGCAAAGAGGATCTTCTTCATCTGCTGCAAGAAGAAAGCCCGGTCCTCCCTGTCTTCGGGGCTATTTTCCAGGGACTCTTTCACGTCCTCTGCCAGTGCGTTGTACTGATGCTCCCTGTCGGTTGCGGGTCTCGGCAACGGCAAGCCCTCTGACAACTCGACCAGGTCCTCTTCCCCTTCCGGGGTTGTCTGCCAAGCGGCAACGTAGCTATCCCAGGCTCGTTGTAGCTGGTTGACCAACCGCACAAGCTGCGGCTGCTTCCCAAGGACCCGTTCCATGGTCCGCACACCGCCCCAGAGATCCGAGAGGTAGTCATCCCCCACCTTCTCGGTGATGCCGTCGTTGTCGGGTTTCTTGGTCCACATCGAGCAAGCCACCCAAATCTGCTGCATGGCATACTGGACAGCCCGGATCTGCAACGAAGGCCGCTTCATCTTGGAAACGACCTGGGGCATCAACGTGTCAATGATCGGGGCAATCCCCTCCAAGAGTTCCAAAGCCTTGTGGGCAAAGATAGTCGACTGCTTCCGATTCTCGAAGATCAGGTCCCCGCTCAGGTCCCTGGAGTCTGCCTGAAGCAGGTGCTCAATCAAGTCAAGACGTGTTTGGTAATCCGGGTGCATGGCGTAGCCTCAGGCGTTAAGGGGCTGGAGATCCCAGCTTTCCGTCTCTTTCCAGGGGATGACCTCTTCCAAGGTCTCCCGGACCTTGGGGTTATCCCGGTACCCCTTCTCCAAAGCTTCCGCCAAGAAAGCGAAAATCTTGGCCTTCCACGGGGTCCATACCCCAGGGTTTACCCCGTTCGGGTACTTGGCAGCCAAAGAAGGTAGCTTCGGTTGCCCTGCCGGCTTCCCACCACGCCAACCCAGGATCTCACTGTCCGATAGCTCACCCTCCAAGAGGAGTTGCAGGTAGGCATAGGCATCCGGATGAATCCTATCCAACCCCCCCTTGAAGGTCTTGAACAACGCCTCCAAGCTCCCCGGGGGCAGCTTCATGAGAACGTCTACTGTGTCGTCCATATCCCGGAAGGTCGGCAAGTCCACCTGGCCCCCTCCCGACTCCTCTTCCTGGGAAAGCGAATCTGCATTGTCCTTCCCATAGGACTTGGACTTACGAAGGGCGTCAATGGCAGCCCGCGTCAACGACGTCCACAGCCACGACATGACCTTCTGGAACGGCTGGCTCTTGTCGATCTTCGCCCTGCCCGTGCTCAAGAAGTCCGTGAGCCAGTCCATGAGGAAGTCAAGAGCCCTCTCCCGGTCACCCTTGAAATACTTCAAGACGTGCTTGACCGCTGAGATCCCAAAGTCTGCCCCATAGGCCGGAGGCAAAGCCCTTCGTGGCTGAGGAGCCGTGCCATTGGGCAAGGGGGGGAGTCCCTGGATACCCAGGTCTACCAGCACCCGGAAGATACCGTGGCCGAAGGTTTTGGCGGCATCGTAGTCCCCGGCCAAAACCACCATGGCACGGGCCAGGCGCATGGCCAGGGGCAACGACGCATACACGTCGCGGGCTAGTTTGTTAGCTTGCTGGGCAAATCGTTGCATGGGGTCTCCATCTCAGGCCCTAAAGGGAGACTAACGGTACGATCTTGCCACCAGGACACGCTTGCCGAGCAAGGTCAATGATAAAATTGACCCCGTTGGAGTTTGCCTCCGCGGTAAACACCTTCCGGTCAGCCCTCCAGGGTACCGCCTGCATCAGGGTGACAGACCCTTCCGAGTTGATCATGTAGCAATGGTCCGGTCGGCCATCAGCCCTCACGCTCATGACCATGGCCCAGAACACTCCCACCCCCAGCAACGTCACGGTTACCCAGAAGCAGTAAACAGGGTAGTTCGCCTCAAGCCACACCAGGAATTTGCCCATCGTGATCACGCTTTCTCCAGAAGGTTTACGCACAGGTCCACCAGAAGCCAGTCTAGCAGTATCCTGGAGGGGGCTTCTTCCCCCTCCCCATCCCCGTCCTGGAAAGCATGGTAGGCTTTCAGAACTTCCTTCCGCTCCCCCTTGGTCAGACCGGGTATCTCCCGGGCCAGGTCAAAGTCGTTGCATGACCTGTTGGACAGCGTATCTGAGTAACTTTTCAGCAAGGCGACAAGCACCTTGCGGAAGGCAGGGCTGATAGCGGGAGGGGGCATACCCTCCGATTACACCGTGCCAGCCTCCCTTTTGAACGAAGCCCACGCCGCCTGGTCTTTCCAACCCAGGCTGGGGGCCCGCTCCTCGCTTAGTGCCTTCACCATCTCCAAGTAACCTGGCTTGCTCAGCAGGTTGGAGAGCTTGCCCATGGCTTCCCGAAGCTCTGCGGTCACATCGGCCGCCGTGCTCTCCCCATCCTCCCACAAGGACTCCATGGGGGTCTCCCCCTCTTCGATGTTGGTAGGATCAAACCCCGTGAGGGTTTCCCGCGCCCTACGCCAGGTCGTCCGACAGTAGTTCCGGAAGATGTTGGCCACCGCCACCGCAAGGTAGCTGTTGAAATTCAGCTTCGAGGGCGTCTCCACAGGGACATACACTTCCCGGCTCACCATCTTCGGCATGACCGGGGCATGGTGAACCCTCCGGAACGGACGGTACTCCATGTACCGGAAGATATCCGCAATCCAGAACCGGGCCTGGACGGAACCATGCTCCTTCTCGTTGCAAGGCTCAGGGCACCACCCCAGGTAGGAGGTGTGCGTCTTCTTCCCCCACTTCTCCGGAGGCAGATGCACCCGGGTGATGTTGTCGTACTCCACCCACCGGGCCTTACGCCACTGGAGGGTCGTCCATTGCTTCAAGGTCACCCCACACATCGCCGCTGCTTCCGCCGCCGTCACCACAGACGGCAACACCATCTTCTCGGCCTTCTTGATCTCCCGGATCGCAGCTTCCTTGGCCCGGTACTTCTCGATAACCTGTGCCTCGATGAGCCGCTGCCACACAGTCTGCACCAACTCATCGTGCATATGGCCCTTCCGGTCCAAACGGCTCAGAAGGGCCTCCACCCGCTTGTGATGCAAGCGGTAAAGCTCTGAGTAGTCTTTCGGGGCCCCGGTGGGGATCTTCTCAGTCGTCATGTCGGCCCTCTACGGCGTAAGAGGCTGGCGTTTAGTGCCTCACCTAGCAGAAACGCCACACCCCATGCTAATTAATTCTGACCCCCCCAACGTCTCTCAGACCAGCCTCGAATTCATGCGGGAGGTGTCAAAAGATACCCCCTCCATGGACACCCTCCGGGCCCTCCTGGACCAGTACCTTGCCCATCGCCTAGACGTTCTAGGCCCCCTGAAACCTGTCACGGTCATCGGACCTGAAGCCCTCGCCTTCTATCTCTTGGAAGGTTCCTGGGGGGTCTCCGTTGACACCCTCTTCTTCCCGGGCTCCGGACTCTCCCTCGCCAAGTACAAGCTTGGCCCAACTATGGGCTTTGGCCGGGAGTTCAACTTCCCCGAGTACGAGATTGTCCTACACATGATGGAGGGGACCCTCCCCGCCTACTACCCCTTCCCTTTTTACGGGGTGCCTCAACCCATTCACCTTCTTGGTCTCCGGGTCGCCGCCAAAGCCATCGCCCGACCCTCCCAACGTATCCCTATCCTCAAGGATGCCGTAACCCTCCTCGCTTCTCTCGAACACCCCCACGACCACAGATGCCCCAGGGTCGGGTTTACCTTGGCTTGCTACCTTGCCACTTTGCTGTTCCCTGGACGCACGATTCCCCGAGATCCACCACCCCTTCCTAAAAAGGGACCCCGTAAGAAGGGGGCGCTCTCGTTAAGAGAGCGCAGAGGTCTCAGGGTCTACAGCTAGAGATGGGTGCTGGGGAGGGGGTGCCCTGGTCCTAGGTCAAGGCAGGCGCCTATCTTGACCCGAGGAAGGGGTGACTTGGAGATGGGGAGGTGCTTGGATCTTGGGCCCGGAGATTGAGCGTCTAGGGGATGAGGGATCTAGGGGATGAGGGATCAAGAGGGGGATGGTTACTTTACCCAGCCTGGGAGGGGATCTAGGTCTCCGGGGCTGGGGTCTAACTCTTTCAGGGCCCTGAAAGAGTTTGTCGCTACGAGATAGGGGCTTGGAGGTCTGGTTTCCCTGGGCAGCGGATCGGGTCAAGAGGTTGGCCTTCTCTACCCAGGGGTCTTTCTGACTCTGTGGTTCGGCCCGTTATCCCAAGGAGGGTGTCCCTGTAGGACCTACTCCTTGAAACATGAGCCTTATTTTATCTTGGCAGGGGAGAGGGGGATCTTCGACTCGGAGGTGGTTGGGTTCTAGTAGGGGGTTGGTGGTATGTGCTTCTAGGGGATGATTGGGTTCTAGGAGGGGGGAGGGATTGGTTGAGGTGTGTTGATCTGGGGGATGGTTGGTTGAGGGATGGTCTAGAGGATGGTTGGTTGAGGTGTGTTGATCTGGGTAGGTGGTTTGGGGATAGGGAGTGGGTTGAGTGGTGGGGGTAGAGGTTGAAGGTTGAGGATGGGGAGTGGGTTGAGTGGGCTTCTCTTTTGGAGTAGCGGTTTTTTGGAGGGGTTCCTAGAGTGAGTTTCAGTTACCCTCGGGATGAACGCTCTAGGAGATAGACATCTAATTAGATGACCCCCTCTTTAAGTCAATGACTTAAAGAGGGGGGTGTGGGGGGAGCCGGCCCAGGGTCCCGCCGGAAGGCGGGACCGGGTCAGCCTCTAGGGGGGAGGGGGGTGTGCTAGGCTCACCTCTATGGTGACTAGATTGACCCTGGGGGATCTCAAAGAGGGGGCCAGCCTCAAAGCAGACCTCCCCCCTCTTCGGGTAGGTGAGAAGATCAGGCTCCCGGCCTTGGTCTTGAGACGGAAGCGATCAGGAAGGACCCTAGAGACCTCCCTGGAGGGGGTCTATCGCGTGGAAGAGGTCACCCTGGCCCTGGGCCGGGGCTGGGCCCAGGAAGCCCGCCTTGTGGCCCAGGGCGTAGCCCCTGCTTGGAGGACAACCAAGAACCCACCCCCCCGGGTCCTGGGGCCCACTCAGCAGACCTTCAGTGTAGAGGACCCATGACCCCTCCCCCCGATAGTCTGAAGGCCCGTAGAGAAGCCCTCCTCAACGCCTGGGCCCATGCCAGGGTTGAAGACAAGAGGCTACCCCCCGAGCCACCCGAAGATATCCCATCCCCGGCCCTGGAGGCTCTCATCGCCCTGGGGCAGCGTGTCGCCTTCCTTGAAGAGCACTGGTCCTGAGGGTGTCGGGGGAAACCTTCTTTACCCGGCCCCTTGGTGGGTCCTATGGCCTACCTCATCGGAGCTTTTCTTCTGGCTGCCTTTTTGGCAGCCCCCCCTACCCTTTCAAACCGGGGCTTCGTAGCAGGGCTTCTCTGCCTGGCTGTCGCTCTGGCTGGGGGTCCGGGAGGGAAGAATCGGTAAAACCCACCCGGCGGCAACGTAGAGGGTAGAATGACCCGAGAACAGTACGCCCCCGAGATCATGGCCAACCTCTACAGGCTCTACGAGATGGGGTTCACGGAGGGGTACTACATCGCCATCCTCGGGGCCTTGTCGGCCGATAGCGGCCTCCTGGTTCCGATCTATACCTGGCTAGGGGACCACGGCCTCTTCGCTCCCTTCAAGGAGTGGGTCAAGTCTTACCCATCCTCCAACCTTCAAGACCCTTCGGTTCAAAGGGTCCTGGAAAACCTACGTAAGACCCATGACTGATGACCTTGAGCTTCTCATTACCAGGGCCGCAGACCTCTTGAGCAAGGGGGTCAGCGCTTCTGCTTGCCGGGTTGCTCTCATCAAGCAGGGGCAGCCACCTTCCCTGGTGTACCTCACCGTACAAGCCGCGGTGCTCTTGCATGGGTACCGTAAGACCCACCCCTGAGCCCAAAGGCCCCATGTCCGATACCCCCGTCCAATACATCCACGTCAACGTCTCGGGTAAGCTTCTCTTTGAATCCATGGGGGAGGACCACCGAAACGAGTTGGAGTCCTTCTGCCTGGGGGTGGCCATGGGGGAGAAACCCAAGGTAACCCCCAAGGTCTACTACCTGGCTACCCTGTGGCAGAAACAAGCGGCCAGGCTTCGGCGGGGGTTCGAGCCCATGGCCCTGGACAGGTTGGTGGTGGAGACGGACTTCATCGCAAAGAGCCTGGCGTCCCTGGTTCTCTTCTCGGCGGCGAAGCGCCGGTATTCGAGAGAGTATGCCCGTAAGGCCAGGGAAGAGAGCCTCAAGGTCACGCCCCCCAAGAAAAGCACCCCCAGGTCTAAAGGTCGGTTTGCCTCCCCGTAGAGACTCGGTACCATGAAGACCCCGACCCTGACCTGGTCCGACCCCACCTTCAACAGCACCTCCAAGGAGGGCTATGTCGCCCTGATGAGCCAGGGCGAGGAAGTTCTTGTAGTTAGCTCCTACCTCCTGGATTCTGCGGAGACCTACCAGGTGGTCCTCTCCTACATGGGGACCTACACCCCGGGGGGTGGCGCCATGGAGGTCTACTACTGCGAGCGGAAAGACGGTAGCCAGGACCCGGAGCGTCTCTGGAATACCCTGGTCAAGGCGGTGACCAAGATGACTTCGGCTCGGGAGGTTATCCGGTCTTTCGAGACCAGCCCCCGGTGGGCCGTGATGGAAGATCCCATCAACAGCTACGAACCCCCCACCGACCACCCCTGCTGCTTAAAAGTAAGGCTAGGGTTTTGTAGAGGGGGCCGTGAGCCCCATCCGTCCCCTCTACAAAGCGATCATTCTCCTTGCCCACCTCGCTTTGGGTGAAGAGAAAGAATGGGAGAAGCGTTCTGAGCCCTTGCTCAAGGGAGAGGCTGCCCTCGTGGTGTAACCACGGGGTATGTCTCTATCCTTTCCTATGCCGGCTCAAACGGAGGCTATCCGTCTTCTCGTCGAGAAGACGTGGGGCTCCCTGGAATCCAGGGCAAAGCCTTTCAGGGCAAGTATGTGGCCCTGGTACAACGGCCCCGAAAAGGGGTACTGCTTCGCGGTCCAGGGCCGACCTGACGGGGACTGGCTTCTTCAAACCTGGGCTTTGGAGAAGGGGGTCTTCGATATCTTCAATGACACCTGGAAGGTTCACCCCTCCCTCTTGGGAGAGGATATCCCCCCAGGGCCATGGCTTCTGCCGCCAGAGGGGGCGTCTCGGAGAACCGGGTCGGACTCTTCGGATACGGTGGCCTACGCCATCGCTCTTAGTGCCGCCTTTTTCCTTACCGGTATGGGTGACCAGTTGCCCCGGACGGATACCGTACAGCCGGACAGGGTTATGAAAGCTCTTGGCTTCTCGGGGGAGCCTGGGCAGAATGGGGATAGGACCCCATGATTACCCTCAAAGATAAGATTCTGGCGTACGCCACAGCTATCGGCATCCGGGTAAGCCTGGACGACCTACCCTCTCTGGCCTGGGATAGCGACATCGAAGATGTGGTCACCGAAGGATTCCGAGACACTTCTGGTGTAGTCCTTGCCAGGGTTTCGGGGGACCCCGGCTACCATGTCAAAGGCCCGGAGGTTCCCCTGGAAACCACGGATGACCCGGATACGGCAATCCAGTTCTTCTTTCAGGCGGTGGTCGAGCAGAGATGCTTTGCCGCTTCCTCCAACCTGCTAACCATGCCCAACACCTTCTACCAACAGGTAACCTACTAACCATGACCGTCCAAGAATTTGCGAGTACCCTTCTGGGTAAAGAGATCGAAGTTGCCTCCGCGGAAGCAGAGAAGCAGGGGTTCCGTCTGAGGACTCTCTCGGTCGATGGCAAGACCCTGAGGGGCACATCGGAAATCAATCGAAACCGGGTCAACGTTGACACCATGGCGGGCAGAGTTACCGCTATCCGCAGTATCGGCTAACCTAAGGTTATGCGCGTAACCTGGTGCTCAGACATACATCTGGACTTCGCTAACGAGACGGTGGGGGACCTTACCCACAGTCTGACCTTGGCAGCCCAGAGGCTAGATGGCACGGACACCGACTTCATCCTGTGTACCGGAGACATCACCAACGGCAACAACCGGAATCTCTTGCCCTTCCTTGCGGAGATGGTGACACAGCCATTCTATTACGTTCTGGGCAACCATGACGTGTATGGCCTTGGTTGGCAGAGGGCCAGGAACCTGGCCACCAAGGAAAGCACCCCCCACCTCTGCTACCTCACAAGCCAACAGCCGGGAATCGAAGTGTACCCCGGCTGTTGGCTTGTGGGGCAAGATGGCTGGTACGATGCCCGAGTAGGGATGCCAACAGCCAAAGCCTGCCTCCGGGACTTCTGGGAGATCCCGGACTACGACAGCCCAGGGGGCCCAGACTTCGGTACCATCCTGGAGAGGTCCAGGAACAAGGCGGACAACGAGACGTTTCTTCTGAAAGAGAAGCTAGAGGCTATCCTGCTCAAAGGGGCTCAGAAGGTGGTGGTTGCTACCCACGTACCCCCCTTTGAAAAGGCATCTCTCTACCTGGGGAAGCCCTCTCCCCCTCATACGGCAGGGTGGTTCTGCAACAAAGGCATGGGCACCATGCTTTTGAAACTGGCCAAGGACCATTCTACCGTGAAGTTTCTGGTCCTGGCAGGGCATACCCACGATGAGGCAACTGTGAGCCTACGCCCAAACCTTTCGGTCATGGTAGCCCCTGCAAAATACGGTATGCCTTCAATTGCTGCCGTGCTAGATATCTGACCATGAAAGCCCGGGACACCGAAACATTGCTTAGGGGGGTATTATGCTTCTCACGGGACCAAAGATTGCCAGCCTGGTTGCGAGTGGGGAACTTCAGATAACCCCGTTCAACCCGGACAATGTCAACCCAGCCTCTTATGACGTGACGCTGGGGGAAGAGATCAAGGTGTTCAGCCCCGAGTCTTTTCCTCTCAGGGTCCGTGGGTCAAACCCCGTCATCACGGTTCATCTGGCAAAAGGGGAAGAGATGGTTCTCCAACCCGGGGTGGGCTACCTCATGCACACCGCCGAAGTAATCGGAGACCCCGGGGTCAAGTATGCCGTTCAGATCAACGGTAAGTCATCCCTGGGCCGGGTCTTTATCTCCATCCACAGCACAGCAGGCTTCGGGGACCCTGGCTTTTGCGGGCAGTATACCTTGGAGGTGTTCTGCCTACACCCTGTGGTTATCGAGGGAGGTATGCGTATTGGGCAAGCCCTCTTCATGGAGACCCGGGGGGAACCCCTTTCCTATGCCTTGACCGGGAAGTACCAGGGTCAAAAGGGCGCCACTGTTGGCCTGGGTATCGAGACTGCCAAGGAAATCAACCCGGGGGTCTAAAAGAGGGGCTTGGTCGGCGTAGAGGGGGGCATGGACACAACGAATCACCTCTCCTCCGACAGTAACGTTACCACCCCCTCCCCCGTGGCACCCGATGGGATCGGTATCGGGGTTCCTGGCGAAGTCTACGGGTACCTCATGGGGATCAAGGGCCAGTTCAAGGGCCAGATCGTCTATTACGACGACGATGATGGCCGTCGCCTGATCATCTACCCTGGAGCTTTTGTGGGTGGTGGTTACCACGTATGCAACAAGGGTAACTTCCGCACTCCTACCTACGAAGAGGTCAAGGCACATACGGACACCGGCCGGGGCTTGTACCCTGATATCCGCAAGTCTTTGACGGACAGGATGCGAGACTGCATCAGTTTTCTGCGCTCTGGTGGGTTGAACATTCAGTCAGAGGCACTCACCCCAGAAGTGCCCGCTGGTAGCCTCATCCCGTTCCTTGAGGTCACCACGGCTTCCTTGAAAGCGACCTACGCTTTTCAGCAAAACACCGTGGTTATGACCTCTGTGACTAACCACCAGAGTCTTTCTTCTCTTGCTGAAGAGATGGAGACCCTCGATCACATCCGTACTGCCGCCCAGGAAGAGTACGAGGATGTTTTGGCCCTACACAACATCCTCGACTTAAAAGCTGGTGCCCTTCCCCGTAGAGGGTGGCTACCATGAGCCACCTCCCCCTGACCACCGGCCGCCACTTCTTCAAGGGTTACTTGCTCTGTGTCACCAGGGTCTTCGGGCACACAGATATCGACGTGTACGAACCCTCCCGGCTCTGCGGGCAGCACAGCACGGTGACCTCGGAGAAGGCTGAGTGGTTTGGCCAGGTCCAAACCAGGGACCTTCCCCCGGAGGTGAATGCCATCCCCAACCGCCCTGCGGAGAGCCTGACCCGCCGTCTGGCTGCCTGTGACGCTGTGCGTAAGGCTTGGGATGAGGAAGCCACGGCTATCGTCAAGGAAGCCTTTGGTTTGGAGGGGCCGACCACCATGGCCCATTACGCTGTCCGGGTGGACTTAGACCAGGAAGTTGCCGCCCAGGGTTGGAACCCAGAGGTCTCGGGTTTCTTCCCAGGCGATGAAGCTCTCCTTCAAGATACAGAAGCCTCGCTCCCCCCAGCCGGCCCCCCAGCTATTCTTGACCAGGAAACCTTGGCCGGGTAGCCAGCCCACGATGACCATGGCGTGACCCCCGATGGTCTTTACCTGGGGAGGACCTACCGGGGTCAGGTCGTGAACCTCGTTAATGAACGCTTGCTCTACGTTGGTCCCGAAAACAACGGGATGGTAAGCGTGAAGAGCGGCCTTGACCTCATCGATCCGGTCCCCCCCTTCGGACTTGATCCGGTAGTAGCTGTGGATACGGTGCCCGGCGGCTTCTCGCATGGCCATGAAAGAGGGAGCTACGAATACCTTGGCCTCATCGTAGGGCCAGGTTTCTTCTGTGCAGATCCCATTCCGGGACAGGATTTCAAAGTTGTCCCGGATGTAGGACCCCTCATCTTTGCCTAGCTCTTGCCGAAGATTCCTGGCCAGGGCGTAGACGAAAAGCCTCGATAGCTGGGGCATCTTGCGGGGAGTCCGGCTCTCGGCTTCTGCCCTTTGAGCCTCTTCGATGGCTTCCGCAATCTCTACGGCATCAGCCGTAGCATTCCCTGCACAGCTTGATAGGCTACCCTGATTGGTCTCCGTACAAAACCTACGGAGGTCGATAGGCTCATCCGGCCCAAGCTGCCAGGGGATAGCACCTTGCAACTTCGGGAAAAGGTCGGTAGCAAAGCTAGCATCCTTCTCCCAGCTTCCGGGGTCGCTCTTGTAGCCATACTTGTCTTGCGCCATGGGGCCTCTCCCTTTGGCCCCAATAAGGATAAACCTCTCATGATGGCACTTGTTCTGCAATGCAGATGAGACCCCTCGCCATGGCTCTTTTCCTCGGGTGCCTCTTCGAGTGTACCCCCAGCAGAGAGCCCCCCACTCCACAGCCACCGGTCCCTCCGGATACCGACCTTTGTGGGGCGATGTGCCAGCACTTCCGAGACCTCAAATGCGAAGAGGGGCAGCCGCTTTACGATAGCGACCTCCCCGGGCCCCGAGGCACCCCTAACCTTTCTTGCGAGGCTTTCTGTCAGAAGACCCATCAGTCCGGGGTCTACCTCAATCCGACCTGTGAACTAAAGATTACAGCTTGTTCGCAGATTGAGTCTGCCAGGCAAAAGCTCTGCCCTCGGGAGTGATCTATGCCCTCAGCTTCCTGCCTTATTCAGGTCAATGGCGGGGGCTTTGGCCCCACCACCAATGGCACCGATGCTCCGGCTTCGGCTGCCATTGACTTCAAGCTAGCGTCCAGTGTTGGGGTAAGTCAGTGGATTGTCCGGGTTGTAGGCGCCGATGAGCTTACGACGTATCCGGTTCTGGTTGGAGCTAACCCGGGGACGGGTATCGTCACCCCGGTAACCGCCACGATCTCTTTCGCCATGCCGGCGGCCCCTCTGGGGCGTACCGTGGTTGTCGAGTCTCTTATCCAGGTAGGTCCTCTCTTCTACCGGGATAGATTCAGCGTCTACGTCCTCTCGGCTTTCGGGACCAGGGTACCCGCAGCAGGCGAGTCTACGGAGTCCAGCGTCCTTTACGGATGGGCCCCACACGTCAACCCCATCTTGAGGGATGGGTCTGTCCGTATCTTTTACGATGATACCCTCGCGGCTCCGGCGCTGGGGACGGACAACGTACAAGGCGCCATTGATGCCTTGAAGGCCGGGGTAGGTTCAACCCTCGTAGGGGACGTTAGCGGACCCACTACCTCGAATATCGTAGACAAGATCAAGAACGCCACTGTCCCGACCGTTGGGGGGGCCGATCTTGGTAAAGTCCTCACGGTTGTAGGGACAGCTTCCGGGGGGACCCTTGCCTACCAGACACCCGGGGCCAGTGCCGGGGCCAGCGTCAAACAGACTTACATCTGCCCAGGTACCGTCAACGTCTTTGACGTGGTGGCCTTGAGCGCATCCGATACGGTGGACAAGGCCAACGCTGCAAACCCTGCGCTATCCCCGGCTCTTGGTATCGTGATTTCCAAACCAACAGCGACTTCTGCGGAAGTCATGCACTACGGGTCTATTCCGGGCATGGTTGGTTTGACACCTGGCTCAACTTATTTTCTTTCTAGCTCCTCGGGGAGTATGTCCACAATTCCCCCTACAGGATCAGGGGTTATCGTACAGACTCTTGGAGTTGCGACAAGTCCAACGACGTTTCTTGCCATGGTCACAAGAGAATTTGTACTTCTAGCTTTACCTAGTCATGGCCAGGTTTCGTTACGTAGGTAGGTCAGGTTACGGGTCGGTCGGACCTTGCGTCAAGATCCGTCTGCACTTGCATGACGGCATCATGACGGAGCTAACTCCCGGTGCAGGTAAAAGCTGCTTTACCCAGGTTACCGAGGGTATCGAAGTAACCGACCTGAGGGTTATTCGGCAACTGCGGGTCGATCCAAGGTTTCAGGAAATTACTGCTTTAAGGGGGGTTATCAGATATGGCAAACTATCGCGCACTTGTACTCAAGGACGGTATCCGGCAAGAGATTCCCGGTACCAACAACACCCTCATCGTCAGCGGAGGTGTTGACGCCCCTAGCGGCTCGCTCCTCACCATCGGTGGAACCAACGCCTTTGCGTTGACCCTCGGCGCTGTGGGGATCAACACCACGGTTGCCGGAGACCTCACGGTTAACGGCTCTGAGACCGTGGTAGGGGCAACCACTTTCCAAGACCTCGTTACTTTCGGTGACGCTACTACCGACATTGCTCGGTTCCGTGGCAGCGTAGGTGATGCCACCTACCCCAACCTGGCATTCCTCCAGGAAGTCAACCACCTGATCACGGTCAGGGACTCTACCACGATTGACACGGTGGGTGCTAACCTGGCCATCAGCGCTGCCGCTGGTAGCGGTCAAGCAGCCGGTGGTGCTCTCACCCTGGCAGCCGGTGCCGGTGGCGCCAATGTCGGTGGTAACGGTGGCGACATCACCCTCACGGGTGGTGCGGCTGGTGTCGGAAGCGATGGTCTTGGCGGTAACGTCAACATCAACGGTGGCGCCCTTGACGGTGGCGGCATCGCAGGTACCGTCAACATCGGTACCTCCAACACCTCTGCCATCACCCTTGGCGGTGGTGGTACGGCTACCCTGACCTTCGGTAGCGGCCTTGTTCAGATCGGCGCTTCGGCTGCTGAGAACGTGGCCATCGCAGCCCGGGTCAACACCGACATCACCTTCAATGGTTCGGGTAACCGGGCTATCTCGGTTGCATCGGGTCCCGCAGCAAGCTCCCTGTCGATCTCGTCCGGTTCCGCAACCATCGCCGGGTCCAACGGTTCTAACCTCAACCTGACCGCCTCCAACGGTACGTCTGCAATCGCTTTTGCAGCCCCGGGTGGCCAGGGTGGTCCCCTTGTTATCGCAGCCGGTAACGGTGCTACCGGAGGTGCTACCGGAGATGGTGGTATCGGTGGTGCTCTTACCCTGTCGGCAGGTAACAGCGCTTCCGGTGTCGGTTCCTTTAGCGCAGCTTCGGCTACCTTGAAGGGTGGTAACGCCGCTGCTTCTACTGGCCCCGTTAGCTCCCCTGGTGGTGAGGGCATCGTCAAGGGTGGTAACGGTGGAGCCTTCGGTGCTGGCGGTGGCGCTGGTGCCGGTGGTGCTGCCTCCCTTTTCGGTGGTACCGGTGGTCCTACTACCGGTGGTACCCCTGGTAACGGTGGTGATGCCTATGTCTACGGTGGTACCGGTGGCGTAGGTGGCAACGGTGCTGGTGGTCGCGTCTTCATCGACGGTGGTTCGGCTACCGGGTCTGGTACGGAAGGCACCATCAACCTGGGCACCTTCACCGGGTCTGCGATCCGGATGGGCCGCGCTGGTTGCAATATCCAGGTTCAGCCTGGAGCCGTCTTGGGGACCAGCGGCACGGGTAACATCAACCTGCCCAACAACGGGTCCTCCAAGTTCCAAGTTGAGGGTGTCGCCGTAGGTTCTACGGTTACGTCCGCCAACCTGGATACCCTGACCAACGGGTCGAATGCTGATGCCCTTCACGTTCACGCTTCGGCCCCCGCCACCAGCGTAACGTTCACCAAGACTGCTGGGGAAGCCCTGAATGCCGGAGCTTTGCTGGCCCTCGTGGACGACACCGGGACGCCGAAAGCCTACCACGCTGGTGCCAACGGCATCGGTATCCGGTACGTTGTCGGGATTACCCTGGCAGCGGTCACCTCGGGTGCCCCCGCAACCATCCACGTCGCCGGGGAGCTTGCTATCCCGGATGCCGTGTGGGATGCCGTCCCCGCGGTAACCGATGTGGGTCTCCCGGTCTATATGTCCGAGACCGCCGGAAACTTGACCCTCACGGCACCCACGGCTTCGGGTCGTACGGTCCTGAAGGTGGGTATCGTCTCCGTGGGAGGTACGGGGGCTGTCAAGGTGGTCTTTCAGGTTGGGGACCCCACGCTGATCGCAGCCGGGCCGTTACGCCTTAGCTTAGGTTAGCTTCTTACAAGGGCTGGGAGAATTAGCGTTCTCCCAGCCCTTGTGCTTTCATACGCCACCATGAAAAAGAAGCACCTCTCGGCCGTCAACCCCGCCTCTCCCCCTGCTCCTCCCGCAGATACCTCTGCGGCCAAGTCTTTGGAAGTCTCTTCCGAAGAGAAGACAGCGTTGTTGGCAGCTTTCCAGCAACGGAACGAGGCCCTTCGCCTCCTTGGAGAGTTCACCGCTCAAGAGATGGATGTTACCTCAAGGAAGGATGCTGCCTACCAGGACCTTCAGGCAAAGACCCAAGCCCTCCGAGACCTTCTCGGTAAGGTTGCAACGGCCAAAGGGATTGAGGCTGCCCAGGCAGCCTCTTGGACTTACCAGGTAGACCAGGGCGCTTTCGTCAAGGCTTTATCCATGGGGTGCCCTCTCAAACCTGGGCTGTACGTCCTGCCCCACAACCTCAAGAACACCATCCCCCAAGTTCACCGGAGATTTTCCTCCAAGGTAGCTTGGCTTCTCTATCCCACCTTTATGGCAGGGACCCGCTTCCTGGTCTCCGAAGAGACCATAGACGGGGCTACCTACCTGTTCTTGGGGTCCCTGGAGAGGGTCCTGGATTACCCAGGGAAGGGAGAGAGACCTCTGGTCTACGGGCACCACAAGCATTACGATGAGGTCTGGGACTTCTTCGCGCCTCACCTGAAGCCAGTGCCCCTGAAGACGGTCAAAGACCACGTACAAGCCCAGGGACGCTGGGTATCCTGGCAGGGTCTTGTGGAGACCCTCTACCGAAACGGCTCTATTTCCAAGGCATCTCTGGATGCAGCATTGACAGAAATCGGGCAGCTTCGGAACTACCGGTTCTAGGACCCAAAGCGTAGAGGGCTTTCTGGAAAGCCCTATTGCTCAAAGCCAAGGGTCGGCAGATCCTTACGTGGTTGCAGCAGACCGACCCCTTGGCCCCTGTCAAGTAGTGGATAGCCAGAGCAGAGACCAGGCCCGACCTGTTTAGCCCTGCCTGGCAAGTGACAAGAACCTTCTTCCCCTCCAAGATTCTGTCAGCTACCCACTTCCCAGCAGCTTGGGCCGTCTCCCATCGCTCCAGGGTCAGGGGTGACCCATCATCGACGTTGGGGGCATGGAGGGTCTCAAACCCTGTGAAGTAGGCGACCGGGTTGACCCCGGCACAGAACACAAGTACCTCAAACCCCACAGTACGCAGGGTTTGCGGCTTGTGGGGCAGGGTTCCTTGCCAGAGAAGAGGGCTAAGGATGCTGTTGGCGTCAAGTGCCCCTGGGGCCCATAGGACGGATTGGTTCTCGGCGGGCATCGAGAGCCTTCTTTAGCTCTTGAGCCTCCCACTGGCCACTACGGACCCGCAAAACCTGGCTCACCTGGGCCAGGTCCGCCTCGGTATCAGCAAGGTCCGTACAAAGCTGTTGCTGGGCCAGGGCTTCTTTATCGGTTCCGAGGGTCACGGGTTACTTCCTTCTTCTCTATGCCAAGATATCCACGCATACCTGCCAAGATCCCTTGCATATTGGCTACCAACTCCCGTACCTTGGCCACCTCTTCCGCCCTCCGGTCAGAGTGCTCCTGGAATGATTCCATGGTGACCACGGTGGACAGGGACCCTTCCAAGTCGTTGACTCTGCGGAAGAGTTCGTCGAGCTTGGGGGTCATAGCCTCTATGCTTCGCCGGACGATCCGGTCCTCAAGGGCATGGGTGTCCAGGCTTTGCCTGCTTGCCTGCTGCAAGATCAAGTTGATGAGCCACGTAGGGGGATTCGAGGCCCACCCCTCGATCTCTTTCCTCATCTTGGCTACTTCCCCTTGTAGGGAGTAGAGAGCTAGAAAGATACCCGACTTGGAGCCAGTGTTGGGATCAAACTTCCCCACCCTGGTCTCAAGGTCGTCCACCTGCTTCTTGACTCCATTAAAGAAGCCAACAATGGCGGTTCCCGCGGTGGTGACCCCCGTAAGGAGTCCTGGCAACACGGATTCCAGAATTTTGGCCAGGTCTGCCATAATGGGTGGTCTCCTCTCAAAGAGATAGACCCATAAGCAAAAATGGGAGTGGGCCCTCTCGCCCCCCCCGGGGTAGTATCGGGGGTAATGTCACACCCAACCGATTTTCTACCTGCCCCTGTCACGGGTTGCGCCGTGGGGGATGCTCTTGGAGTCTACTTTGAGACCATGCCCAGCCTGGACCCCAGGCTCATCGCCTGGGATGGTCGGACCTACCTGGCCAGTCCATCTCACCATGTGACAGAACCGGGGCAATACTCGGACGACACCCAGATGACAGTGGCCCTTGGGGAATCCCTCTTCCCCCACGGATACAACCACAACCGGGCCATGGATGCCTACCTGGAATGGTTTCAGTCGGGCAAGGCTCGGGGAATGGGGGGCTCCATCCGAAAGGCGATGTTGTCCTACATGAGGACAAAGAACCCCCTGGGTAACGCGGTACCCGGGGCCAAGGGTACCGGTACCGCCATGAGGATTGCCCCCATCGGGATGGCCTACCGGCATGACCTGGGCAAGGTGATGCTCATGGCCAGCCTTGATGCCGGGCTCACCCACCAAAGCCCGGAGGCAAAGGATGGCGCCGTGGCGGTGGCTTTGGGGGTTGCTTGTCTGGCTACCCGGACCCTCACGCCTTCCAAGCTCCCGCGTGCCATCGCTGAGATGCTTCCTGTGGGGGCCATGCGTGAGACCTTGGAGACCTTCCCCACGTTCGTAAAGCCCGAGCAACTGAAAGACCTTCTTCGATCTGTGGGGCATCTGCACATTGTGCAGGCGGTGGCTGCTTCTTTTGCCTGCCTGGCAGGGACCGGGAGCTTCCACGCCACGGTAGAAGCGGCTATCCGTAACGGGGGTGATACCGACACCATTGCTGCCATGGCTGGGGCTCTGGCGGGGACATGGTACGGCTACAATGGCATCCCCCACTACTTCCTGACCCCCCTGGAAGAGAAGAACCGCCTCTTGGCCTTGGACCGGGCCTTGTATGCTGCACCCGGTACAAATCCGAACTTTCCTGCTTTAAAAGGCAAGGGTCTTCGGCGTAAAGGGGGGCATGACCTACAAGGCCGAGCACGAGTACGAAGACCCCACCAGCAATTGCACCTACCTGTGCCTCCTGGAGGGGAATCACGGGCCGGATATCATGGTCAAGGATGAGGTCCCTGTGGAAGAGGACCTGGACGGGGAGGGGGGTTCCTCTACTGTCTGGGTTACCCAAGTCATCCCGGTCCAGGGTCCGCTGGTGTGGGAAGTGGTCTCCATGGAGTTCATCTGCGGGACCCTCCCCCCTATCGGGGCACTCTTCAAAGATCCGGAGACCATGCGCAACCTGATCAAGACCCACGAGAAGGCGATCATCGAAGACTACCTCGCGGGTCTTGAAGCTTCCGCAGAGCAAGCGGCAGAAGATCGCTACTACAACCGGGACTGATCCCCAAGTTTCGGTGTAACGAACAACGAAGGAGAATGAAAGACATGGAGCAGAATCGTTACGGTGGCGCCCGGCCCCCCCTGGTTTTCGAGGAGAAGGCTCGCTACGAGGAGGAGGGTCTGGCGGTCATCGTCAAGGCCGCCCAGGCTGGGCGCTACACCCGATGGTCGGTGACCATCGGGAAGATCCGGGATGACGGGAGCGTCTCCAACTTCATCCCGATCCAAGTCTCGGTCGTGGAGGGCAAGGTCCGGACCAACGAGGATGTGATCCACAACCTCATCCGGATGGCGGACGAGTACATCCAAACCGAGGAGGGCGCCAACCTGGACGCTCGGGTCGAGAAGGACCTGGCCAAGAACGAGTACGGGAAGCCCAAGACCCGGGTGACCGGAAAGACGGCCAAGAAGAAGGCTCGCCACTCAGAGTCCCGGCTCCCCGCCGAAGACTGACACCCTGTTCCCCGGGCCACTGGCCCACCATGCCTGAGTAGCTCAATTGGCAGAGCATCGGATTTAAATTCCGCTGGCTAGGGGTTCAAACCCCCTCTCAGGCGCCAAACCACCAAGAGACACGATTTCCCGAAGAAGAGAACCAAGTCTTCGGGAAATGAAGCCCCAACTGCGGCCAGGTACAGTCGGATAGGGATGGGGCTTTAGGCCATGGCTTCGATACGTCGTAACCATAGAGAAGAAGGTCCCTTCGGGGTCATTCGAGCCTCGGACTCAGCCTTTGAACTCCTCAGAGTTATCCGCCAGAACTATCCCCGGGACTATTTCACGGCAGAACAGCTTGCGGGCCTCATTGATTGGAGGCCCACCGCGGATAGCATGGTCGAAGATAGCATGGTCGAAGATGGCACCGTGGATCTGATAGAAGAGCTAGTCGATAAGGGGCTCCTCTCGGTTGAGCCTGGTTTGCCTGATGCCATCGGAAGAACCCAAGGCATTTACATCCTCACGGAAGCCCTGGAAAACGAAGAACCTCTCCCGGAGGAACCCCCGCAGTATGCGGATAGACATGAGCGTCTCCGGGTAGGCCCCTCCGAAGACTACTCCACCAGGGAGACTCGGATCAGACATCAGGACCTCTTGGAACGGCTTGATGCTACCTACCAGAGAAGGTGGATGGCTCCCTTTGTCGTAGCTCACGACATCTTCAGCAACACAGAGACCCTTGCGGTAGAGAGGGTCTCCATGGCCATGCAATCCTTGTACGTGGATGGGTACCTCTACCTGGATTACCGCCCCGGCATCATGTACCGCCGTACCGAGAAGGAAATCCCGGGATACGTGCGGCCCATCCCTCCCAAGAAAGCAGCCCCCGTAACCCCTGCCCTCCCAGACCGTCATAACCGGATCGGGAAGGGTCTCTAGGGTCTAGAAAATCCTTCCCTTGACAAGACCCCACCCAAAGACTTAGGGTACCCTTCATGCCGCTGAACAAGTTCTTCTTACTGCACCCGCCGCGTGGACCTCCCGTCGAGCTAGCCTCTTGTTCCTTCCTAAGAGACCTAGACCCTAGACGGAGATTCAGACCATGTCCACGTATCGCAACCTCATCCAAGCAGCAAAGACCACCCTTGTCTCCAAGGCTCAGCAGATCAGCGCTACCCGTAGCGGTATCCGCAAGCTGGCCTTCAAAGCGCCTCGCCCGAAGTTCTCGAAAGATTCGGGTACCTCTGTTGCAGCCCAGCGGTCAGCCCGTAAAGCTGTACGTTGCCCTGAGACGGGCCCAGACAGGGCGAGGCTCAAGCATGAGCTTCGTAGCGACTCTTACGATGCGAGGCTGACGCATCTCCTGTATGGCTTCCTCAAGGGGAAACCGTATGCCGCCCTGGAGAAGCCCAACACCCGAGAGGTCCCGAGTCCGCGGGTGCTGTTCTTCACCTTCAAGAACCTTGCGGACCAGGCTCTCTACAACGAAGAGATGCCTTCGGAGAAAGACTTCTCGGAGTGGCTGGAGGGTACGGGTTGGGCCTTGTCCCTTGAGAAACCCTCGCGCCTGGGAAAGGCGGCTGAGTTATGGCGGCCAAGCTTTTCCTCATCTGCCGTGACGACCTGAAGCCTGGTCAGCAAGCGGTTCAGATCGTCCATGCCCTCTCCAAGTTTGAAGAGGAACACCGGGAGGTCTACCAACAGTGGTACCGCGAGAGCAACACACTTGCCTTCCTGAGGGTCCCGGACGAGTTAATGCTTGAACTTCTGCATCTACGGGCCCTGTCCAAGGGTATTGAGGTAGCGGTCTTCCGAGAACCTGACCTCGCAGACAGCATCACGGCTATCGCCATTGGCCCCAAAGGCAAAAGGATCACGGGCCATCTCCCCAAGGGGCTATGCTACCCTTAGGGACTATGCCTCGCCGCCCCAGGTGCCTAGAGGACAGGGCCTCGGTAACCCCTGTTGACCGAGTCACAGCCTACATCCTCTATCTTCTGGAGCTAGAAGGCCAGGTATCCCCCTCCAAGCTCACCCTTAACCGGGCGGAGGGGGATACCCTTGTCCACGAATACCGTGGGGTCCACCCTCAATGGTCGTGGTGGCGTACCAATATCGCCAATAGACTCAACCTCTTCGGATTGAGCCTTGCCGAGAAGGCTGGCGCCGGCAGACCCCGGAAGGCATACGCTCGGAAACCTACCAAGGTCAGCAAGGGAGTCCTTACCGAGCTTGACCTCATCCTCAACCCGGACCCCCAAGAACCCCCGGCCGAAGAGGTGTATGTCTCGGATGCTGACCTGATCGCAGACGCCAGCCATGACGACGATTTACCTCTCCCGCATAGACAAGGAGTCCCGGCGCAACCCCGATGCCCGGATTACCTTTGGTCTCTACCTGGCGCCCCCGGATGCCAACGCTTGCCGCCAGGTTGAGAGGATCGGTCGTGATCCCTATGACTTTGTACTCTCCCGGTTCAACCCAGACTTTGACCTGGTAGACATCTGGCATACCACGATTTGCGATATCCTCCGGGAATCCAGGGAATACTTCGGGGTCTACTCGTGGACGCTCTTGAGCGGCGTTGACCTCCCCTTGGTCAAGGGCCTTCCTCTATGGCCCGAGGGTCTTGAGGGTTGCCGTGATATCCGAGCATCTCGACTCTCAAAAAGACCATGCCTCAAGGTGGTTAACCCCATCAGCTACACAGAACTTCGATCTGTGGTCCGATGCTTGCTAGGTGCGTCCACTCTTTAGTCTTTATGACTTGTCTCTTGGCAGAGGAACCACCATGCCCAAGAGCTACACGCTGGACAACCAAGTCATCAATTACTTCACCCGTACCCAGGCTGTCGTGGCCCCTTCGGAAGTGTGGCTGGGCCTTTTCACGGTCAGCCCTGGCGCTGGCGGCGTGGGTGGTACCGAAGTCTCGGGAGGCTCTTACGCCAGGGTCAGCGTCACGAACCCCACCCTTCTTTTCGGGGCCCCCGTCAACGGTGTCAGCACCAACACCGGGGACATTCAGTTTGCCACCGCAACCGCTGGTTGGGGCACCGTCGTGGCCTTCGGCCTCTTTGATGCTCTGAGCGGTGGGAACGTTCTCTACTACGCTTCCCTGGGGACCAGCCGGGCCGTCCTGAACGGGGACACCGCCAAGCTGACCACGGGGACCGTGACCATCACGGAAACCTTAGAGGTTTGCTTTTAGGAGCCACCATGCCCGACGTACTCCTTGATGGAAACTTGGATGGTAGCGGGTCCCTAGCAGGGGACCTCGCTTTGCTCCTGGTGGCTTCCGGGGCCTTGTTTGGTTCCGGTGACATGGCCGGCACCATGAGCCTTACCGAAGTCCTGGCGGGCAACTTGACCGGGGCAGGGGATATCGCAGGGCCTCTGGCTCTGACCCTCGCTTTCAATGGTGCCTTGTCCGGGGCCGGGACCGTCGCCTCGAACACCGTGAACGCTATCCTGGGTTTCTCCGGGACCTTGGGTGGTTCCGGTGACATGGCCGCTGCTACCCTCAACAACGACTTGCTCATGTCCGGCAGTCTCCAGGGTTCAGGCACCCTCGCTGTTGCCGGGGGCTACATCCGAATTGGGATGCAACTTGGAGGCAACCTCACCGGGGAAGGTCGCCTCAACAACCCCGAGCTTTACAAGCTCGTGCCCACCACCATCAACACCCTGCCTCTGAGTTCCACCCTGAGCAACAGAGCCCTACAGGCTGAGATTGCCAGGGTCACCGGAACCCCTGCTCCCCAGGACACCACCAGCCAAGGTGGTAACTTCGGCCCGCCCTTTGACCAGACCCGCAGAAGGCCACGGTCTATCGCAGGCTGACTCTCCCTTGAAGCCCCCAAACCTGGGGGCTTCGGTGTTTTAAAGGGGGTGACGCTGTACCATGTCTATTGGGGTGGGGTCGTTCTTACTCCCCTGAATAACTTCACCAAGCATGAATTCCAGCATCTTACAGAGTGGGAGTCATCCCACAAGGACTACACCTACAGGGTCTCCATCTTCTTTGGCCCGAGGTCTACCACCCGGAAGCATGGCAGTTTCTTTACCCGGGGGGTCCAAAACCATAGACAGAAGATGGAGACCACTCTAAGCTGGAGGTTTCATCGGGATGCTTCCTCCTTGGAGGAAGCTTACGATGCTGCCAAGGCTGCCAAAGCCTACGTAGAGTTCGCCCTGGACACCTCGTTGGACTGGACTCTTCGTAGGTTTGAACCCCTTGGGCAGTTGGCTTTCCCGTTTGACCTGGAAACCATCCTGTACATCAAATGATAGACGCAGACGACATCAGCCTGGGCCTACCCTACAGGCGCACCTCTCCGGGAGAGCCACGAGGTTACTGGTTCCCCGAGAACCTTGTGGCAAACTTCCTTGTCCTGGGGGACATCGGAGGCAACAAGCATATCCGGGTCCCTCTCCGCGAGTTTCTCGAAAACTGGCACCTGGCGCAGGATACAACGGAAGGGGAGTGCTGCTGGTGTGAGACCAGGCAGGACCACCTTTACCAGTATGAGGGTGCCACCTACTGTGCCTCTCATATCGAGGCTGCTGTCAACATCGGGGTTGAGAACCTACCTCAGACCCTATTCCCCCGTAAAGTAGTACAGCTTCCCTCAGGGGATTACCGGTATGACGGCGAGCCTATCTCCAAGGCTACGGGAGCCTTCCTCCAGAGTTTCCAGGGTTACTGGCGGGACCCCTACTTGAGGGAACAGGCCACCTTCCGGGTCTACAAGCTAGTCCGGAAGTCTCTCAAGACCCCGGCTAGCCTGGACTCCCGCCTCCGGGTCATTCTTGAAAACCTGTCCAGCAAAGAGGTATCCAACCTCACAGAGTACCCGCTGGCTACCTTCCTGAATGTCTACATCCGACCCTTGGAGATGGCGCTAATGCGGGTCCGGGCTGATACCTACTGGTGCGATAAAGAGGGCTACTTCCACAGGGTTCTCCAGGTAACCCTGGACCCGCCTATCGTCGCCCACCAAGGTATCGACGGGAGGGTCCAGTACACCCCAGCCCAGGAGTTCCTCCGGGTGTATTGGAAAGGAAGTCAGCTAGTCCGATCCCACGGGGAGACTGCATGTCCGTAGACACCGAAAGCCACAGCCTCATTTTCGAGGCCCTGACCCACAAGGGGCGTTGCCCTGACTGCGGGTCAGCCGTCCTACACATCCCACATGCCGAGTCAGCTAAAGCCCGGGGAAGCGTTCAGGGGCAAGCTACGGTTCTCGGCCAGGTGTCTCTGTCCATGCTGTTGATGCTAGGCCCTGCCAGCATGGACCCGCAAAGGCCCTGGGTAGCCTACCTGTCCCCGCAGGCGTTCAAAGCCTTCTACTGCGAAAAGGGGGCTTCCTTCGCGGAGACCTTTGCCCCCATGCGCCTTTTCGAGCGAGAGGGGTTCTACGTGGTCGTGGCCCCCCCGACCTTCAACGAGACCCTGCGCGCCAGGGGGCTAAAACCCCTCAAGACCTACGGTTGCGCCTACCAGGGGCCAGACGGTGAGGTCACTGTTTTTCCCTCTGTCCTGTCGAAAGGCTGGATTGAGATCAAGTCGTACGAACCTCGCTTTGCCCGAGTAAGAAGAGGCGCACTATGACCGATCCCTTCCTGGTTCTTGA